>NZ_BMOS01000003.1:81056-128401 GCF_014647195.1 Oceanobacillus indicireducens
TTAGCATTTTGGTTTTCCCTCTTGTTTAGAGGTGGAGGTATTACAGACCGTTGATACGTGATAAATACTTGCGCCTTTGTTTTTTATAAGCTAAGGAGTCAATTCCAATGGTACGGTGTTTCCTGATACACATAGTAATTCAGCCAATTCGAAAATAATAAATGTGTGTGGGAGCGCCATGAATTAGGCGGAGTCTTCTCCGGATCGTCATTAGGGAAATAATTCACGGGAACCGCGATGTCGAGCCCCTTTTTCACATCCCGTTCGTATTCATCACGAAGTGTCGTAGCATCATATTCAAGATGGCCTGTAATCATAATATTTTTCCGATCATTTGAAAGAATGATGAATGGAGAGTTTTCATCTGTCTTCGATAACAGCGTAAGTTCCGGGTGCTTTTCAATTGCTTCCGCGCTAACCGTTGTATGTCTTGAATGTGGTGCTAAAAAATGATCATTAAAACCCTGAACGAGTTTCTCAGTAGGCAGGGAAATATCATGATTAAAAACGCCAAAGTATTTCTCCGGCAAGGATTTCTTCTTGATTCCATAATGATGATAAAGTGCTGCTTGAGCTCCCCAGCATATGTATAGATTGGACGTTACATTCTCTACCGACCAATCCATAACCTCCTGTAATTCCCGCCAATAACTCACTTCTTCAAACTCCAGATGTTCAATCGGCGCACCAGTAATAATAAGGCCATCGAACTTACGGGATTTCACCATATCAAATGTTGTATAAAACGTATCAAGATGATAATTGCTGACATTTTTTGATTGGTACGTTGCTGTCCGTAAGAAATTGATATTCACTTGTAATGGTGTATTTCCCAATAAACGTAATAATTGCAGTTCGGTCTTTTCCTTTTCGGGCATTAGATTCAAAATCAAAATATTTAATGGACGGATATCCTGTGTACGGGCCCTGTCTTCATCCATTACAAAAATCTTTTCTTTCTTCAATGTTTCTCTTGCTGGTAATTCTCTCGGTATATTAATTGGCAATCCACGCATCTCCCCTCTGAATAAAGTTTCATTTTATATAATACCAATCATTATAAATATTAAGTCATGAAACAGCAAGTTCTTGAAACCATAATTCGCCTAAATGGAATCGGTTTCCAAGTGCCTTGCTTTCAGGTTGCTGTTTAATGTTATATAATCAAGATACAACAAGTCATATCTTCGGAGGGTAGAAGCAATGAAAAAGTTCAGAATAATTTTCTTTGCAATCATTCTTTCCGGGTTGATTTCCCTGAGTGCTTGTGGAACAAATGGGAATGATCCGGATACAGAACAGCAAGACGAACCGGAACAGGGAGATGTCTCAGAAAAGGAAGCAACAGATGACGAGTCAGCAGAGGATGAAAAAGCGGTCGAAGAGGACACGACTGAGGAAATGGGAGAAGAAATCGTCGCAGAAAATGATGCTTTTAAAGTTTTCGAACCTGCACCCGACAGTGTTGTCGATAACGAGATTACTGTCCGCGGAGAAGCCCGCGTATTCGAGGCAACTGTTTCCTATGAATTTGAAGACGGCCATAACATCCTTGATAAGGGAACTGTTACGGCAAGCCAAGGGGCTCCAGAATGGGGCGAGTTTGAAATTAAAATTTCATTCGATGAAGTTACGAATGACACTGGAATGATCGTTCTTTTTGAAGAGAGTGCCAAAGACGGTTCCAGACAAAACGAATTGATCATCCCAGTAAAAGTTGAAGATTAATAAGAACGGGTCAATTAGATACTGTCTAATTGGCCCTAATTTTCGGATTAGAGGTTTTATAGATGCAAAGATTGTTAAAGAATAAATGGTCCGTCGTGGCCATTGCTGTATTTTGTTCATTATTATGGGGAAGTGCCTTTCCATTACTTAAAATAAGTTATGAAGAATTCCAAATTGGTTCAGAAGATGTGATTGCAAAAATTGTGTTTGCTGGACTGAGATTTCTGCTCGCTGGGCTTATCGTACTTGGCTTTCTAATGATTAGTAACATCAAACAGTTATTCATTACTAAAAAACAATTAATGATCTTGCTCGTACTCGGAATTGTCCAGACCGCATTGCAATATTTCTTCTTTTATAATGGACTAGCCAATGTTACGGGTATGCAAGGAGCAATTCTAAACTCAAGCGGAACATTCTTCACCGTCCTGTTGGCACATTATTTTTATGTAAACGACAAGATGACAATCCAAAAAGCAATCGGACTCCTCGCAGGATTTGGAGGAATCATTATCGCGAACTGGGGACAAGGTTTTTCCTACCAATTCACATTCACTGGTGAAGGATTTATGATTCTATCTGGTGTAACCAGTGCGGTTGCAACGATTATGGCGAAGGAACTTGCTAAAGGGATCCATCCATTTGCGATTACAGGCTGGCAGTTCACTTTAGGGGCAATCGTGCTATTAATCATCGGCTTACCACAGCTTGGAGAAAACGCGATTGTTTTCACCACATTTGGCTGGGGATTATTTATTTATTCGGCTTTACTTTCTTCCGTTGCTTTTGCTCTCTGGTACTCCCTATTAAAATATAACCCTGCTGGAGAAATCACAATGTACAAATTCATTGTCCCAGTCTCGGGGTCTATTTTATCAACGCTCTTTATTCCAGGAGAAAATATTACGCCGGCAATACTATTCGCGCTTGCCTTGGTTGCACTTGGGATCATTATCGTAAATATGAGACCACAAAATCAAAAGGAATGGTCGAGGGAATAAGAAACCAATATGGAGGGGTTAATGCGAGTCGTCATGGAGGAGGTCTATCGCTTTCTTCGGGAAGGGAGCATTCGTAATTAATAGAACCTCTCCATGGCGTTTTATATTGGAGGGAAGTGTCCCTCAACCAATCTCTTAAGTCCAAAGATAATAAATATTCATTAATCCGTCAAAAAGCAATTTTTGATTTTTCTTCTGTTTTTATGTCGAGAAAGGTCGATTCACTTGCAAATAACTCAATTTTTTTAGCGGAATTCGTCGAAGTGTGTCGATAATCCGATTTAAAATTTAAAATCTCCACTTTTTTACTTTTCCTCAAGAAAATAATTGAATTTCATACTTTTCCCAAAGCTATTCATATTTTTCTAAATGGTAATTACCATACCGGGCTGCGCTAATTCAACAGCTGCAGCTCCTGTTTTTTCTGCACTCTCTACCAGCTTCTGAATATTTCCGTAATGTGGCAAGTGGGTTAATAATGTCTTGTGCGCTCCTGCTTTTTTTGCAAGCATCCCAGCTTCCCTCGCATTCATATGGCCTGAGTTTTTCCCATCCATTCCTTCATACAGACTGCATTCTGCAATTAATAAATCCGCTCCTTTTGCAAAGTCTACAAGTCCCTTCGTAAAACTTGTATCCGCAGTATATACGAATCTTTTCTTTCCATTCGATATTTTCATCGCATATGTTTCTACCGGGTGAATCGTTTTTAAGAAATTTAGTTGAAACGGCCCAATATGTAGCTCGCTCTCTTCATCAATTGCTTGGAATTCCGTATAGGGAACCGATGTAAACTCCTGTTCTTTCATCTCGTCTTGAGGTCCATAAATTGTAAGGGATTCATCAACCCTACCAAGCTGAGTATTTACCAGACGGGAAAACAGATAAGCACCGACATCACTTGCATGATCATAGTGGTAATGGGATAATAGAACGTCATTAATCTCATTTAAATCTATGAATTCCTGCAGTTTAACAAGTACTCCACTTCCGCAATCAATTAGCATTGAAAAACCATCTTGTTCAACTAGATAGCCTGAGCACGGCCCATCCTTTTTAGGATAGCCTCCCCACATTCCAATTACTGTAATCTTCATCTCCATCATCTCCCCACCTTATTATACCCTGTTTTCCTTTCTGGATTGAAGTTGTTATTTTACTTTTTTTCCCTAAACGATGTAAAAAAACGTAATTCGGGTTTCAATTTATTTTATTATGGGTATAATAGAACGCGTATGTTTTATACTTGTTTTAAGGGAGGACCTATGAAGAAAGTTTCAAAAGTGTTTTACATAGCACTACCAATTGTAGTTATTATGGTTATTTTGGGAGCAGTGTTCCCTACTGAATTTGAAAATTTAACGAGTCGGATTAAAGTATTTGTTTCCACCACTTTTGGGTGGTATTATATGTTGCTCATGTCCGCCATGGTCATAGTAGCAATAATGATTGCTTTCAGCCGATTTGGGAAAATTCGCCTTGGAAAAGATCACGATAAGCCCGACTTTTCCACAGTTACATGGATTGGAATGCTATTCTCTGCCGGAATGGGGATCGGTCTTGTTTTCTACGGGGCAGCTGAGCCATTATTTCATTATATTGTTGACGCTCCGAACGCAGAGGTAGGGTCAAGTGCAGCTTTCAAAGATGCCCTTGTCTATTCTTATTTCCATTGGGGACTCCATATCTGGGCGATGTATGGAGTCGTTGCTTTATCCCTTGCCTTTTTCCAGTTCAGAAAGGGCGAGCCTGGTTTAATTTCATCAACATTAAAACCGCTCTTTGGCGACAAGATGAATGGGCCATTCGGAACGTTTGTTGATGTGTTGTCTGTATTTGCAACAGTGTTCGGAGTCGCAACTTCTCTTGGTTTCGGTGCTGTTCAAATAAACGGTGGATTATCACATTTATTCGGTATTGAAGTAGGATTTGTCCCGCAAACAATAATTGTTATCGTTGTGACTGGACTCTTTATTATGTCTGCTTGGTCAGGACTAAGCCGAGGAATAAAATATTTATCTAATACAAATATTGTGTTAGCAGTTATTCTGTTAATAATTGTTATTGCGATTGGACCGACCGTTCTCATTATGAATATGTTTACGGAAACTCTCGGATTATATGTTCAAAATCTAATTGGAATGAGCTTTAAAACTGCACCTCTTTCGGGCGACAACCGTGCTTGGCTTGATAGCTGGACAATATTTTACTGGGCGTGGTGGTTATCCTGGGCACCCTTTGTCGGAATGTTTATTGCTCGAGTATCCCGTGGACGCACTATCCGCGAATTTATTGTCGGCGTGATGATTGCTCCTACTCTCTTTATCGCGATCTGGTATGCAGCATTCGGTACGACAGCCGGGAGTATCCAGGACTCTGGATTCGACTTGTCCAATTTCGCAACAGAGCTCGTATTATTTAATATGTTCGATCAATTGCCGTTGTCAACGATTCTTTCTATTATAGCGATTATTTTAATTGCTTCATTCTTTATAACATCTGCGGATTCAGCTACGTTTGTACTTGGCATGCAGACAACGAGAGGATCGCTAACACCGCCTAATACCGTTAAAGTTGCTTGGGGAATTGCTCAATCTGCAGTTGCAGTCATTCTCCTTTATGTAGGAGGCCTCACCGCTTTGCAAAATACAATCATCATCGCGGCACTGCCCTTCTCCTTCATCATGATCCTAATGATATTCGCATTGTATAAAGCGTTGAAAAAGGAAGTATAGCGAAAAATAAAGCTGGTTCAGTGGAGATAATCCATTGAACTGGCTTTTTTATTTCCGATCGCCCTTGGATTTTTGCTATTTTAATGAAATAAGTCAACGAGAGATATTCTCTCGGCGACTTATTTTTCATGTTCATTATTTGAATATAGCATTTGGGAGGAAAGCGGAAACAAGCATGTTCGGTGCATTGACGATTTCACTTATACGTAAGTCAACTGCTAGACTGCATAGCATATATGCTTCTTCAGCTTTCATGCCGTATGTGTCCATGAGATGTTCAATCATATATTTTATTGCTTTTCTGGATGCTTCCATTAAATCTGGACCAAATCCGGTCGTTACATAGTATCCATGGCTGTCCGCCTCAGGAGTTGGAGGTCCAGGAATTTCATAACGCGGCTCGGCGATTGTCTTACCCTTATGTAGTTTAAACCGTACAGTCGCTTCCATCGAGGCTTCAATCGCTGTACCGCAAACTTCGCCATCCCCTTGCGCAGCATGTGTATCACCGATGGAGAACAAGGCACCTTCCACCCACACCGGTAAGTATAATTTGGTCCCTCGGGTCATATGGCGAATGTCGATATTCCCGCCATTTTGCCGAGGTGGAACGACACCAAAATTCCCTTCTTCCGGCAGGGCTACACCGATTGTTCCTGGGAAGGGTTTGATAAACAAATCGATTCCATGTAGAAATTCGGTCGTATTCGGTTTTGTGAGATCGAATGTCTTAATATGGGGTTCCTCGAAATCATCCGCTAATAGACCAAAACCAGGAATAATCGCTGTCCAACCCCAATCGAGTTGCTGGAAATTGATCATTTCAACTTCAAGCGTATCCCCCGGTTCCGCATCTTTAATATAAATCGGGCCAGCGACCGGATTTACTTTGGAAAAGTCCAGGGAAGCAACATCTTCCTTCGTCGAACGCTTCGTAAATTGTCCGCCGGAAGCTTCACTAATTTCAAATGTAATCGTCTGTCCAGAATCGACTTCAGCAATCGGCGGTATATCTTTGTCCCAGCCAATATGCATATGCGTTTGGAAATCATGAATTGTCATATGTGTATGTTGGTGCCTGTGTATACTCATCTTTTCTCCTCCTTGGAATATTTTTATTTATTTAAACTATAACACAATTGATTCATCTGAGTCCTTTCCCGGCTCACTCTTACCTAAATCTTCCTCGATGATTTCAAACCCTTCAATCACCGTATTTTCTTCTAGTTCAATGACAAGACAAAGTTTCCCGTCAAGTCGCATCTGGCGAATGTACCGTAATTCACTTGGGCTCACCTTCAAATCAGCAGCTTTCGTTTTGATTTTAATTGATTTAGAATCATATTTCGGTACAACATTCGTTGCCTTTAATTCGAACTTCTCATCGTTGATTACCTTTTTAAAGGCTTCCTCTACAGCTTCCGGTTGTACATTTTCTATACCGCTGCTGCTTAAAACACTTTCCATATCTCGGTAATCAAGCTTCGGTGTATCATCCGGGTCCGTCTCTTCAATCACCTGCTGGATCTCATCATACACATTTGCAAGTGTCGCTGTTGTAAACTGTTCTCCAGCAACGTCTTTAACAATCTCTTCAAACACAATCTTATCTTCCTCAGCGGTCATCATCTCTTCCGCGTTCAGCACGTCTTCAATAAAAGCAAAATCCAATTCCTTTGATTTACCAGTCGAATAAAGGACATGATTCACATCTGAAACGCCATCCGTAAAACATGGGAACAAAAACCCACCTATAGGGGCATTCAAATCAATAATTGGATTGACTTCAATATTGTATTTGAATTCTTTTTCCACATAATCAAACGCCAATTCTTTCCTTGGCTCCTGAGTCGTATTTATCGTACACATAATAAAGAAATGGGAATAGACTTTATCTCGTTCATTCTCCTCGGTTTCTTCACTGCTCGGTTTTACCGTCTTCAAATATTCACCCTTTGTGAATGTAACGATAATATCTTCCTCATACTGCTTTACTTCCAACATCTTCTCTACAATCTGCAGCATACGATCTCTCCATGTTTCACTATGTTCAGTCAGCACGCCTTGATGGAGAAGCAACTGGGTACTGTTTTCCGCTTCGTGAGCGAATCTTAATTCAAACAGCTTCCGATCGAGTTGGCCTGCAAGTACTTTCTTAAAATTGTTCATAAACAATTCTTGTTGCTCTCTCTCTAACATTTCAAATGGTGTGCTCTCCTGATGATAGATTTCACTTGAATCTTTCATAATATATACGTTAAATACTTCATTTATTTTCAATAAATCATTTTCCGGCTTTAACTGCCTGCGAAAACTAGCAATATCCTTTTTATTCACGTAAACACTCCTTATCTAATAATCTAATCTTAACTCATTCATTATACTACAAAAAAGGACGTCAAGGAGAATCCTCAGAACGTCCTTATTTTTAGATATAATAATATATTTTCTCTTTAGCTACCTGCCTGTCCTCTCACTAAACTAGTTAACGTATTAACAATTATCGTTGCTGCAAAGACTACCACTGCAATTGCTCCTATAATGAAAAAGACTGTCCCTAAGGTTGAATATTCTTCCGGGATGAGGTAGCTTAAACCGATAAACGCAAATCCGGAAGCAATTGCAGCAAGCAGCCAGCTTAATTTTTCAACCATGGTATCCCTCCTTCTCTTCTACAATATGCAACAGGAATTCTGATTGTCCGTGTGCATATTAGAAGAAAGGAACGGAGCACTTTCCCTGTCCTTTTACTCTAAACCACCAATGGATAAATATTTTGTTTCCAAATATGGTTCAATTCCTTCAAGTCCGCCTTCTTTTCCGATTCCGCTTTCCTTTAAACCACCGAACGGAGCGTGTGCAGCAGACGGGGCACCATCATTCCAACCAATGACACCAAAGGTTAGATGTTCATGTAAATACGTACCTGTCCGGTAATCATTTGTAAAGAAGTATGCAGCTAAACCGAATGGTGTGTTATTTGCGATATCAATCGCTTCTTCCACCGTATCAAACACAGTAATTGGAAGCACGGGGCCAAAAGTTTCCTCCTGCATGATATCCATTTCGCCAGTTACTTGTTTAAGAACGGTAGGATAGATGAAGTAATAGCCTTTATCATCATCTTTATCGAATTCATTCCCTGTAAGTACTTCAGCACCTTTTTGAACGGCATCATCGATTTGACTGACAACTTTTCTAAAGCCGTCCCCATTGATGACCGGGCCGATTTGAGTATCTTCTTCCAGTCCGTTTCCAACTTTTAATTTTGCTACTTCCCTTACAAGTCTGTCAGCGAATTCGTCTACAATTTCTTTTGCAACGAGGACTCGGTTTGCACAAATACAAGTTTGGCCTGCGTTACGGAACTTAGATGCAATAGTTTGTGGAACTGCGATGTCAAGGTCGGCATCTTTCGTGATGATGAGTGGGGCATGCCCACCAAGTTCCATCGATACGTGTTTTACCGAATCGGCACTTTGTTTAATTAACTGTTTTCCAACTGGAGTTGAACCGGTAAATGTAATTTTTCTCACGAGTGGACTATCTGTGAAAATCTCACCGACCGTTCTCCCTGAACCATTGACATATTGGACCACATCTTCTGGAATTCCTGCTTCATATGCTAGTTCAATCAGCTTAATCGTTGTAAGTGGAGTTTCACTTGCCGGTTTTACGATAAATGTACAGCCCGCAGCAAGTGCCGGTGCAGCTTTTCTCGTCATCATTGCTGCAGGGAAGTTCCAAGGTGTAATTGCTGCAACCACTCCTATTGGCTGGCGGGTCACGAGGATACGCTTAGACTCGGTATTCGCTGGAACGGTTCTCCCGTAAATCCGTTTTGCTTCTTCTGCAAACCAATCAATATAGCTTGTTGCATATTCAACTTCTCCAAGAGACTCAGAAAGCGGCTTCCCACTCTCAAGAGTCATCACGCGGGCAATTTCTTCCTTCTGCTCTAATACCTTTTCAGACCATTTCCGCAGCAGACGCGCACGTTCATGGGCATTCACTTTCTTCCACTTATTGAACCCATCTGCAACCTTTTCAAGTTTCGCCTGAATATCTTCCTCTGTGTCGACCGTTACCTCTTCTACTAATTCACCTGTAGCTGGATTCAATACTTTTATATTTTCTGTCATGTTTCATCATCCCCTTCCATATTAATAGATCCAAAATTGAATTCCCCTTCTACGTACCGATTAAACATATGAAACTACTGCTTCCCACTCTCCTCTGGTGCGCCAGTTGGATAGACTTGTGTTTCCAACTGGTTACCAATCCATGTCTCCCCATCTTCCCAATGCTCCTTTTTCCAAATCGGGACAATCTGCTTAATGCGCTCAATAACATATTCATTTGCTTCATAAGCGGCCTTGCGATGAGGGGATGAGACAGCGATACATACAGCAGTCTCCGATATATCCAGACGCCCGATTCTATGGGTGACTGCGACTTCTGTTTCTGGCCATTTTCCCTTTACTTCATCTCCTATTTCAGCAAGCTTCTTCTCGGCCATCGCTACGTAAGCATCGTATTTAAGATAAATTGTTTTCCTGCCCCGAGTCCATTCCCTCGCAATCCCGAGAAAGGTAGTGATTGCCCCAGCTTCTCTGCGTATCACCTTCTGAATTACAGCCTCCGTATCGATTGGCTCTTTTACAATTTCATACATTTTCTCTGTCACACAAGTTCTCCCCCTTTCAACCAATCTCCCCATGTAACTCCAGACTGCTCCTCCAGGGAAATCACTGTTTTCTGTTCACCTTTTTCATAGCCTTCTTTATTTCCAGGGAGCACAATAAGTATATTTGCTTCAGCTAAGGAAGTAACGATATTCGGTTTATCAAGGCCAACAGGAACTGCAATTACTTTCCCATTTTCATATACGAGCTTCCCCCGGACGAATCGATGAAATGGATTAGCGTTCGGAAAGTCGGCACCAAGCTCTGCCCTTAGCCTTTTCAAATAGGGCTTCTCCATATGCAAAAAGCGCCGGATTACAGGCCTTGCGTACATTTCAAAGCCGACATAACAGGAGGATGGATTGCCTGATAAACCGAAAAATAGTTTGCCATCAACCTCTGCTACCGTTGTAACAGAGCCGGGACGCATTTTAATTTTATTAAACAATACATTCGCATTTAATCTCTTTAAAATATCCGGGATATAATCATAATCGCCGACAGATACACCGCCCGTTGTAAGCAATATATCTATCTTTTCCAGCGCAGCAACAACTTGGTCATAGCAAACTTCGAGCTCATCCGCAAACTGGCCGAGGGAAACGGGGATGCCACCAGCCCGCTCAATTTGCCCGATTAACATGTAAGAATTACTGTCCCTTATTTTGCCTGGTTCTAGTGCTGCATTCACTGATAGAAGCTCACTACCAGTAGAAATGATTCCTACTATCGGTTGCTTAACGACAGGAACTTCGCTGTAACCAAAGGTCGCGAGCAGCGCCATAATTCCTGGATTTATGTATGTCCCCTTTTGAACAAGCACTTCGCCTTTTTTCGTATCTTCACCTGTTTTTGTAATATTTTCAAACGATGTTAGTTTTCTAGTAAACTCGATAAATGTCTTTCCATCCTGCCTCTTTTCCTCTACATGCTCCAGCATAATAACCGCATCGCATTCGGCTGGAATCTCTGCTCCTGTCATAATACGGACGGCTTCATTTTCCCGGACAGTCCCTTCGAATATACTACCAGCACCTATTTCACCAACCACTTCCAGTTTACTAAGACCATTTCCAGTATCGTTTGCCCGAACAGCAAATCCGTCATATCGAGTTCGATCAAAGGGAGGGACAGCATGATCACTTATCAAATCTTCCGCGAGAAAAAAACCGTGGCTCTCTTCAAGAGGAATTGACGTCTTCTCCCCTTTTACCGCGTGTTGCATGACCCTTCGAATTGCATCGTCCACCTCAATAGGTGTACGTATTTCTACCATTAAATAACCTCCTAACCGACAAGCTGGTAATAAATTTTCCTAGCCTGTTCAACTGAATCGGTCCCATGAATGAAAGTCCGACCATCTTTAAAAATAACAATCCGTAAATCATCATATTGAAGGGATAGTAAAAAGTCATTCACATTAACTTGACCAAGCCTTCCCAGCTTCCTTGCAAGATCTGGTAAAATAACTTCACGCTTCGCCCTAATTTGTACAGTATTTCTGCCGCAGAGGACTTCTGTTTTTGTTCTTTCATCATAACTTAACGCTGGATACGCCGGAGTTGTACCACATGTTGGACAATCTGCTTTTTTTGCTCGGTCAACCTTAATCGTCTGATATTGATTGGACCAGAGATCAAACATGACAAGTTCGGTTCTTAAAGCCTCTTCATCTTCTACGAGCAGTTTTAATGCTTCTGCAGATTGGTGGGCAACAACCATTTGTACTGCCGGAGCAATGATTCCAACTGAATCGCATGTCGCGCCAGTCATCGTCGTTGTATCTAAAATGCAAGCTAAGCATGGTGTTTCACCAGGTAAAATCGTATAGCTCATCCCTGTACTACCGACGACAGAACCGAATATCCATGGGAGCTTGTATTTATGAATCAGGTCATTCATAATGAAGCGAATGTCGAAGTTATCAGTCGCATCAATTACAAGATCCGCTCCCTCAAGCAGTGGTGCAAAGTCCTCTCCAGTAACATCAAGAATATGTTCTGCAATTTCCACCTCCGGATTAATCGCTTTCAACCTTTCTTTTGCTGCCACCACTTTAGGTATTTGATTTTTCGCATCCTTTTCCGTGAATAATTGCTGACGCTGGAGGTTACTAAGTTCCACATAGTCGCGATCAATGATTGTCAGTTTACCAATTCCAGACCGGACGAGATTCGCGGCATTAGCTGTTCCTAGGGCCCCGCAGCCAACAATGAGAACATGTTTTTGATTGATTTTTTCCTGACCGGATTCTCCAATCGGTTTAAATAAAGCTTGTCGCGAATATCGTTCATTCATCACTTCATTTCCTTTCTTTTCTCGCAATCCATTTTAACCACCGATATAAGACATTTCGATTTTTTTCTTATTTTTCGCTGTTTGTTCTGTGCGTTCATCTGAATACCGGTCTGTTCGCTTGCCCCAAATTGAAGCTATTGTTTCTTTAATTTTTCCGTCATCTGTTTCCGAGCGGACAAGATCCTTTAAGTCATACCCACTGGAAGCAAAGAGACAGGTATAAAGTTTCCCATCTGCCGCAATGCGGGCGCGGGTACAAGTCGAACAGAATGATTCAGACACAGATGTAATGAAACCGACTTCTGTATCTGTTCCTTTATAGCGGTAACGTTTCGCCACTTCGCCAAGGTAATCCGGGTCAACCGGCTCGACGTCAAAATGCTTCGTAATGTTGTCAAGGATTTCTTTTTTCGTTACGACTTTACTGAAGTCCCACCCATTCGTCGTGCCAACATCCATGAATTCAATAAATCGTAACGTAACTCCTTTTTCTTTAAAAAATTTCGACATCGGGATAATTTCCTGTTCATTCATGCCTTTCTTAACGACCATATTAACTTTCACATGCAAGCCGACTTTCAGCGCTTCATCGATTCCTTTAAGCACTCGTTCAGTACTTACTCCACTATCATTGATCGCTTGAAACGTTTCATTATCGAGGGCATCCAAGCTTACATTAATCCGTTTCAGACCTGCATTTTTAATCGTTTCCGCCTTAACCGGAAGCAGGGAGGCATTCGTCGTTAAGGCAATATCTTCAAGGCCATCAATTCCGTTTAGTTGTTCAATCAGTTGTGGGAGATCCCTTCTTAATAGCGGCTCACCGCCGGTTAATCTAATTTTATTCACGCCAAGCTCAACGAAAGCAGTCGCAAGTCTTGTGATTTCATCATTACTTAGTAATTGCTCCTTTGGTAAAAAAGCATAATCCGGACCAAATATCTCCCGTGGCATACAGTATGTGCACCGGAAATTGCAGCGGTCTGTAACAGAAATGCGTAAATCCTGAAGTGGTCTCCCGAATTTATCGGTAATATTCACCATAGACGCTCTCTCCCTTCCAATTATTATTCCTCAAGTTGCCGTTCTTTTCACTCTTATCCTTCATTATAAGCCTTTTGCTAGATAATATCGAATAGTTTGTATGATTAATAGTGATACATGTTATTTTTTTATTGAGTTGCTTATTACTTTCATTCAGCTTAAGTGGGTGCAACTTACCTTTGGAGGTCTGCAGTCCATCGGGCAACTGAACGGCGATTAGAGGTCTAGCCAAGAGAACGTGCTAAACATTTCCGCTGAATGAAAGCTGCTGTTTCGTAGAGAAGTAAAAAAACGGGTTTTCAAGGAGACTTCCTTGATTAACCCGCTTAAATTTTTACATTCAATACATACTTCTTCTAAAATCTTTTTTCTCGTACTGATTTAGTTCCCGTTCTTTTTCCAAGTATTAAATTGGATAGCATTTGAATGGCTGGTGGTGCCTCAGGGTTAATATTTCTGTTCTAACTATGTTTTAAAAGCATAAACTATAGGGAATATAATTGTAACCCATACCAATAGAAGATGAGGAGGCGGATGATGAGTCTGACGAAAAAGATTTTAATCGCCCTCGTTCTTGGTGTCATTGCAGGTATTATTTTAACGTTTATTCCTGAAAGCGCTTTCTCACTACTTGATATGTATTTATTAACCCCGGTTGGTCAAGTGTTCATCAACTTGATTATGATGCTCGTTGTTCCCATTGTCTTTGTCTCGATTGTGCTCGGTACCGCTGGTCTAGGTGAGCCGGCTAAGCTAGGTAGGATTGGAATTCAGGCGATTAGCTTTTTCCTTATTACGACTGCAATTGCTATATGTATTAGCCTTGCGCTTGCCTTTATGATCAAGCCAGGGACGGAAGGTGTCTTTGATGTAGATGCCGCAGATTACGAAGCGGCTGAAGCCCCGCCAGTTGTTGAAACAATCGTTAATATTATTCCTACGAATCCAGTGTCTGCCATGTCTTCTGGTGATATGTTGCAAATCATCGCATTTGCCATCTTCATCGGTATCGCACTTGCCTTTCTACAAGATAAAACACAAGGTATCCAACGTTTGTTCACGCAAGCCAACGACATTCTTATGTTTCTTGTTAACCTAGTTATGAAAGCAGCCCCATATGGTGCATTTGCGCTTATTACCTCGGCGATTGGCGGAGCAGGACTTGATGCAATCGGCTCAATGGGAGCATATATGGGAACTGTTATCCTTGGGTTATTTGTCCATGCTGCTGTTGTTTATAGTCTCGCCATCTGGCTGCTTGGAAAAGCAAATCCTTGGACATTTTATAAAGTATTTTTCCCGGCGATGTCAGTTGCTTTCAGTACGTCAAGTTCCAATGCAGCCTTACCAATTTCAATGAAGTCAGCTCAGGAAAACCTTGGAGTGAGCAAGAGTATAAGCAGCTTTGTTCAACCCCTTGGCGCCACAATCAATATGGATGGAACAGCCATTATGCAAGCAACAGCTGCTGTGTTTATCGCTCAAGTGTATGCGATTGATCTTGGATTCTCGGAAATCATTATGATTATTCTTACAGCAACACTGGCTAGTATTGGAACGGCTGGTGTACCAGGTGTCGGACTAATCATGCTTGCAATGGTCCTTTCGCAAATTGGGCTCCCGGTTGAAGGGATTGCTCTAATAATTGGAATCGACCGGCTACTTGATATGCTACGGACAGCAGTTAACATTACAGGTGACGCGGCATGTGCCTACATTATTTCCGAGAATGAAAAACGTAAAAAAACTGGATAAGAGAGGAATCTTCTGGGACACGGGGTCAGAGCCCTTGTCCCAGATAAATCCTCTGACTCCGTGTTGTTAAATGATTTCATTTATTTCTTCTTGTATTTTGGTTAGTTCTTTTACGATGACAGGCATCATTTTATTTATATTATTTGTGACGGTTGAAACAGCAACTTCATAATTTCTTGCAAGTTCTGTTTTTGACATATCTTCTTCATAATTAGCGTTATAAACAATGAATTCAATCGCTGCAGCAAATCCTTCAGGTTTTCTGATTGTCGGACGTACCGCTTCCGTATATAATTTCCATATTACAATCGCCATATCGAAAAAATGATCGGAAACTGCCCCTTTCATTTTCATCTGCTCTGTCACAATTTCAATAACTTCTCCGTATAGCGGATCTGCCCACTCGATAGCAAAATTATCATCCAAGTGTTCGTTCACTCTTGATTTCACTAAAATTTCCGGATAGTTTTCAATGAATTCTTCGTCCGTAAGCTGATAGATTGGATGATTGTCGTTGCACAACATTTCCGAATTCACAACTGGAGTCAGAATAAGCATATAGTCATAAGATTGGATGGAAGGAACTAATATTCCTATAAATACTTCTTCCATCTCCAGGTCTTGCTCTTTATTCAGCAACGTATATGTTTCCTTGCTTCTCCGGTCTTTAAACGTGACAGAGGTGTCTGTAATATCAATAATTTCATAGATGGATGGAACAGCTTCCTTCCAACTTTCAAATGTTTTTCTAACATTTTCATACTTTATTGCATACCTCTCTCTTCGGTAAAATTCATCAAATAGGGATTGTCCCTTGCGATAAGATTGATAAAAAATCGCCCATTCTAAAAGACCGTACTTCAAAATCTCTATTACTTCTTGATCATCTATATTATATTTGCGGGCTTCCGAAGCAGACATTTCCGACAATTCCTCTTCATATTCGTACCAGGCAAAGCTTAGAAGATCTGATTCTAATCGTTCCAATTCAAATTCATAACGACTAGTATCCATTTGAATGACCTTGGATTTGGGCGCCCCGTGACAAATTTTATATTTTTTCCCACTTCCACACGGACAAAAATCATTTCTATGTACACTTACCATGAACATCACCCCTCGTATTATATATTTCAAGAACATAAATTTGCTCTTTGATAACTAATTATTTGCGTTACCTTTAAGGAAAATCTCCAAATTTACAATTTGCTCCGAGCCATAGCTACAGCTCCTTGCCATTGACTATAACGCCCGATACTTAGTGGGCGGTGGTTCAAAGTTCTTCCCACGTTGGGATTTCACAAATTCACCATTAATGTAATGTGAGCAGTCAATCGGCTTTACTTTTGCATTATCCTTTGTTAGTTGCATGTTTAACTCCTCCATCTGTTTGTTGAGACCGGATATATTCATCCGTAAAAACAAATTGCCATTTCGGTTTATTTACTTAACATTTTAACCTATCTTTTAATCACATTATAGGGGTTGTTTATGAAAACGAAAAGCAACTAGTTCCTTTATGTGTGGAAGGAAACAAATGTGAAGAGATTTCGAACAAATTAGGAAGCAGAATAGAGGTAGTAGTTTGGATGACCTTTTCAGGGGTAAAGGTAGTCCAAATGCTGCCAATTGGGAGGTGAGAGGACATATAAACGCCCCTTCATAGACATGATTTAATGAAAGAATGGGACAAGTGTGACACCTTTTCCCTTTCTTTTATTAAAACTTCACAATTATTCTGGAGTAGACTCCTGAGGCTAGTAAATCAAAGCCTTCGTTGATTTCTTCTAGCGTGATCGTTTTTGCATGTAGTTCTACCTCAGGAAATCATTCATTTTTCACTATCATTTATAAGCAAGTATTTCGATAATTCGTTAAGTAAAAGTACATTGTATCCAATATCCAAAGTCAACTGAAAAAAGGAAGTTATTTAGGTTAAATTTCCCCCTCATTATTACGGCCAGAACCCAAGCCAGCGCCACCATGTAAACGCGACGAGCAGTGTAATAAACGTCGTTACAACTGTTGCAATAATTCCCGGCAAATAAAAATCACGTTGTTTAATCAAACCCGTTCCATGAATTACAACGTTTGGCATTGTTTCCACAACTAATATATAACCGAACAGCATCGTAACCGATGAAGCAAATGCAATGACGATTGGATCAATGCCTACTTGCAATGATAAGCCGATTAGGACGGGCATGAGCGTAACAACAGCTGTCGACACATTTGTTACCCCAAGATGATAAATTTGCGATAAAATAACGACTAAACATAAGGCAAGCCATGGGTTACTAAAGGCTTGTTGCACAATATCAGCTGTAAACAATCCCGCTAGTAAATCAATTGCTCCTGTTTCAATCAAGACGAATCCAAGAGATAATGTTGAACCGATGAGCAGCACCATATCGAAATTCACATCAATTATTTTGTTCCATTTGACAACTCCAATCCTAGGAAATGCTAGGAGTACAACCGCTAAGAGTGCCGGGATTGTCGGATGATAACCATGAAGGGCCTGTGTCATCCACAGTATCACTGTAAGCGTAAGAATGAGCAGACATTTAATTTCCTTATTGGAAAACTTACCTAACGCCGTCTGCTTCTCTTTCATCTCCTTCTGCAAATCACTAAACGAATAGTCCTCTGGTGGATAGCAAAACCAGACGATGATCGGAATAGTAATAATCAAAAGCAGCCAGATCGGCAATGCATAGATGAACCAATCTAGATAGGATAAAGACGTTCCAAGATAGGATTGCAAAATTTCAATCGTCAGGATATTTCCAATTGCAGCCGTTAAAATCGCTGTACCACTTATATTCCCTGCAAAAGCCGTCCCGATAAGCATCAGCTTACTGAAATTACTTTCCCTACCTGCACCTACTACTCGCAATATAGAAAGAACCACCGGCGTTATGAGCTGGGCTCTTACCGCTGTTGCCGGAATAAAAAAAGCCTGCACCTGCATAAGTAAAAACATCCCAGCAAAAATCCCTTTTGGCGACTTACCCCATTTTGCAAGAATCGCATAAGTAACCCGCTCCATTAAGGAGGTGGCATTGACCGCCTTTGCGATCATCATTCCAGCAATAATTAAAAAAACAGCGGATGATGCAAATCCGCTTAAAGCTGTATCAATCGTTGTCCCGTTTAAGAAAAGCAGTAATACAAGCGTAAGAACGGAAGTCATCCCAAGCGGAATTGGTTCCATTGCCCAAAGTAAAAGTCCATACGCCATGACAGAAATCGCAACACGAGCGTTCCAATCGACATGGCCGGGGATAAAATAAAGTAGTGCAAGAAACAGCAATGTCGCAATCGTAAATGTAATCGCTCGTTTAGTAAATAAAAGTTTTTTCACTGCTTGAAGCCAAGAAGTTTTTCGTTTCATTATTCATCCTACTTTTTTGAATTTTTTCACACACCTTCATCTTAAATGCTTTTGAACCGTTCGTCAAAATGAAAATAAACATCAAAAAAAGGGTCAATCAAAGCCTAAGCTTCAATTAACCCATTTTCCTAACAACCTAGTATCATTTCCGCATTTCTTACTCGTTCTTCCGTCGGTGGCTCGATTCCTTCTAATGGATAATCCATGCCAAGCGCTTCATACTTATAAACTCCAAGTTTATGGTAAGGCAGCACTTCTATTTTTTCCACATTCGGCAATGTATCGATGAAGCTTCTTAGTGCATGTAAATCTTCATCAAAATCGCTTCGTTCTGGTACGAGCACATGTCTCACCCAGACAGGGACATCTTTTTCCTTTAAATGATTGGCAAAGGCTAAAATATGTTCATTCGATAACCCGGTCAATGTTTTATGCTTCTCTGCATTGATTTGTTTCAAATCGAGTAAAACAAGATCTGTCAACTCAAGTAATTCATCTAATGTTTCTAAATAATGTGGAGAAGAACTGAATAAACCACCAGACGTATCGATTGTTGTATGAATTCCATATTTCTTCAATTCCTTAAATAAGTGAATCAAAAATTTGCATTGTAACAAGGGTTCACCGCCGCTTACTGTAACTCCCCCTCCAGAAGCTTGGAAAAAAGGGAGATAGTCGAGAATATCATCCACCAATTCTTGAACCGTCATCATTTTCCCATCACTCATTTTCCATGTATCGGGATTATGACAGAACTGGCAACGGAGCGGACAGCCCTGTGTAAAAATAATATAACGCAGTCCTGGTCCATCTACCGTTCCGAACGTTTCGACTGAATGAATTCTTCCTTGCATATTACTACCTCCCTTTAATTTCGCTTGCCTTCTCATTTGTTTTTATCTGCTTTCATGGAATGTTCGGTTAATCACTTCAATTTGCTGTTCTCTTGTCAGCTTAATAAAGTTAACGGCATAACCGGATACGCGGATGGTGAGCTGCGGATATTGCTCTGGATGTTCCATTGCATCGAGCAATGTTTCCCGGTCAAATACGTTTACATTCAAGTGGTGACCTTCCTTATTTGCGTATCCGTCCAACATTGCAACAAGGTTCATGACCCGAGTATCTTCATCTTTTCCTAATGCTCTCGGTACGATAGAAAATGTATTACTAATGCCGTCCAGTGATTCTTCATAAGGTAACTTCGCAACGGAAAGTAATGACGCTAGAGCACCATTCTTATCTCTGCCGTGCATTGGGTTCGCACCTGGGGCAAAGGCTTCTCCTGCTTTTCTGCCATCTGGTGTATTACCAGTTTTCTTCCCGTAGACGACGTTGGATGTAATTGTCAGCACGGATTGGGTTGGCACTGCATCACGATATGTTTTGTAATGCTTGATTTTTTCCATAAATGTTTTTACAAGATAAACTGCAATATCATCCACACGGTTGTCATTATTTCCGTATTTCGGGAAATCTCCTTCGATTTCATAATCGACGACAAGCCCTGCTTCATTGCGGATTGTTTTTACTTTTGCATGTTTAATCGCACTTAAGGAGTCGGCTGCAACGGATAGACCTGCAATCCCACAAGCCATCGTACGTAAAACTTCTTTATCATGTAATGCCATTTCAATTCGTTCATAGCTGTATTTATCGTGCATGAAATGAATGATATTTAATGTGTTCACATAAATCTTCGCTAGCCATTCCATCATATCGTCATATTTCTCCATGACTTCATCATAATCCAAGTACTCTGCATTGATTGGGGCATAGGCAGGAGCAACTTGTACTTCGGATACCTCATCTTTTCCGCCATTTATCGCGTAAAGGAGTGCTTTCGCTAAGTTAGCCCTGGCACCGAAGAATTGCATTTGTTTCCCGATTGCCATCGCAGACACACAGCAGGCAATTCCATAGTCATCGCCATAAATTGGACGCATAATATCGTCATTCTCATATTGGATTGCACTTGATTTAATGGACATCTTCGCACAATATTTTTTAAAGTTCTCCGGTAATTGCTCGGACCAAAGGACAGTTAAGTTCGGCTCAGGTGCCGGTCCAAGATTATCTAACGTATGCAAGAAACGGAAAGAACTTTTTGTAACAAGTGGTCTTCCGTCATTTGCAATCCCGCCGATGGATTCCGTCACCCATGTCGGGTCACCACTGAACAGTTCATTATAATCCGGCGTTCTTGAGAATTTGACGATTCGCAGTTTCATTACGAAATGGTCGACTAACTCTTGTGCTTCCTCTTCTGTCAGAATACCATTTTCCAAATCACGATTTATATAAATATCTAGAAATGTAGACACTCTACCTAAACTCATAGCGGCGCCGTTTTGTTCCTTAATCGCTGCAAGATAACCGAAATATAGCCATTGAAATGCTTCTTGCGCGTTGGTTGCCGGCTTAGAAATGTCGAATCCATAACTTTCAGCAAGCTGCTTTAATTCATGTAATGCACGTATTTGCTCGTTAATTTCTTCACGGTCTCTAATGACTTCTTCACTCATCATGCCATTTGCACCAACTGAACGAAGCTGTTCTTGTTTATCCTCGATTAAACGATCGACCCCGTACAACGCAACCCGGCGATAGTCGCCGATAATCCGTCCACGTCCGTAAGCATCTGGGAGTCCTGTAATAATACCAGCTCTTCTTGCTGCACGGATTTCAGGAGTATATGCATCGAATACACCTTGGTTATGCGTTTTACGATACTCTGTGAAAATGTGCTTTACTTCCTCATCCACCTCGAATCCATAAGCTTGGGCAGCATCAACCGCCATCCGGATTCCTCCAAAAGGCTGAAGGGATCGCTTGAACGGAGCATCAGTTTGTACACCGACAACTTTTTCTTTTGATTGATCCAAATATCCTGGACCATGTGAAGTTATCGTGGATACAACTTTCGTATCCATATCGTATACTCCGCCATTTTCTCGCTCTTTACTTGTTAATTCCATCACATGATCCCATAACTCAACTGTTGACTTTGTTGGTCCTGCCAAGAAACTTTCATCTTCCACATAAGGTGTAAAGTTGTTCACAATAAAGTCACGCACATCGATTTCAGTTTCCCATTTTCCACCGGTAAATTGAAGTTTTTCTTTTGTTTCAGTTGCCATTTTCATCAACCTCCTGGATTGGTGTTCATCATTACTTATTGTTTAGTAAAGCTATAATGATCAGCCACTCATTTGTTCAATGCCTCACATTTAATTACATGTTCATTATATCACATAGGTCGGTGATTTTGCACTGTATTATACGTGAAATTGTGACAAAATGGTAAATTTAGATGTGCAGTGGGCTTTTAAACTTAAGATAATTGGGACAGAGGGTCAGAGCAAATGTCCCACCTGACTGGGACATTTGCTCTGACCCCCTTGTCCCGCTTTCTATTATAATCCTAGTAATGTTGAGATGATCCAGCTGGATCCGTAAAATACCATGAACTGGACTCCGACGCCTACTCCGAGAAAACGGTTCAGCATTCCGCCGACCATGGCCATGGCAAAGGTGACGAATACCGCAACTAGTCCGCCTTCGTAAAATGCAAGCAGACATACGATCCCTATAAACATTGCAATAATTGCTTCCTGATTAATTCGTTTCAACACGAGCACCGTTGCTTTTCGCGCATAATTCATTGAAAATGGATAAGCAATGATGGATGCAACAATCAATCCGATTAAACCATAAATGAAGAAATCCATCGGTGCCATCAACGTATGCAGATTATGTACCGGTTCTGTCGTGTATACCGGTGGTGCGTTAAATAACGCTTGAGCCGGCCCAATCGCAACCGGGCTAAGTGGAATTCCAAACGCAATAAGCGGGATAAGCGTTTCCGCAACATAAGTCGATTCCGTTACTGCGTTCATCGTAGCAAGACTAGTTGTCGATTTTTTATATTGCCCTTTCACCCTCGAACCAACAATTTCTCCCATTAGTGATGTCATTCCAACTGGGCTAAGTGCAAACGTTAATGATGAAAGGAAAGACGTCCCCCCTACCACAGCTGTCTGTTTTTTCGTTAATACTTTAAACGGGTTTGGGAAATATCCGGACCAAGACTTCTGCTCAGGGGCAAGCTTATATTCATTCTTTTTCGTCCGTTCTATGTTGGGGCGTGCACTACGGGAAGTCGCGAGTAATATATCCGTTAACATCGGCCCAATCGCAATTCCTAGAAAGAAACTGATGGACAAGCCGCTCCCTAATATTGATGTACTGACTAAATTCAAGCCTTGAATAATTAAAGCTAGGGGAACAATGAGCAGAATACTAACCCAACGTCCTTTTGAAACATACCCGATCAATACGGCAGCTAGAGTAAATATAATACCTGCATTATCCTGGAAAAATGTCCCGAATTGACTTAAGAATACAGCGAATAATAATGCAATGGGAAGGGCAATGAATGCACCAATAATTCCACCCGAAATCATTTTTCTAAGGGCGATATGGGGTAAACCAATGCGGCGCATAAAGTTCGCGTGCTCAAGCATCGGAGCTGCCGTCGTGTCTCCCGGGACCCCCATTAATGCGGTCGGAATTGCATGCGTCAAGTGCTTTGCAAGTACTGCCGACATAAAGAATGCAAACACTGCTTCAGGTGGCGCACCAAGTAACACGACAATTAACGTTGCCGGTACCATAACCGCCGTTTCGTCTGATCCTGAAATAAGACCTATTAAAGTAAATATGACTCCCGCAACAATTGCGAGTAGTATCGCAAGTAATAATACATTCATTAATGCTCTTCCCTCTTTTCTTCCATAAACATGTCATAGATTCCTTGCTCTTTCATTTCTTGTGCTGTTACGGGATCATTCAATATCGCTTCCCGTTCCTCTTCAATATCGAATTGCAGTTTTTGATACACTGCGGTAAGCTCAGCACTCGTATTTGGAGTCTCATTCAGTATCCGCTTTGGTTTGAATAATAATGTATTGATTAGAAGTGCGATTAAACTTCCCGCAATTCCGAGCAGTAGAGAATAGGACTTCACCATTTGTTCAGGTGCAATATGGGGAAATATTTGTTTTCCAATAAAGAAACCAATTAAACTTAAGGAAATACTGAGACTAATTGTCGCAATAAGATGCTTGCCATAAACAGTATCTCCAATTACCTCAACATAGGATTCCTTGTTCTTCTGTTGTTGCGCCATTTTATTTCTCCTTTCTTCTTAGCTGTTTTCAGTATGCCCATGCTCTTGTTTTGTGATAAACTAAACAAGTCGGTGAAAATAAATTTCATCATCCATTCAACAAGATTGAATATTAAGAAACTTTGTTGAATAGAATATTTTTAGATAGCTTGCTGCACACCATTTGATTATACCTAGGTTTGTTGAAAAATGTAAAGTAATATTAATAGATCATGGGATAGACAGAAAAAAGTGGGACAGGTTGACCCCGTGTCCCACTTTATTTCATTTGGAATTGTTCTAATAGGAAGTAATGTGCTAGTTTCATATATTCCGTTGTGACGCGTTGGATATCTTCTCGGTCCTTGTACCATCCTCGTGCCTGATACGGATCGTACGGTGTTGGGGATGAGTAGATTGTAATGCCTTTATCATTCAAAGCTTTATTGAAAATTAACTTCGCGCGGTAGGAATGGAATTTGGATGTCGTCAAAATCAAATGATCGATTTCCGTGTGATTCTGTACATATTTTCTCACTGCCAGCGCTTCATCTTTCGTACTTTCTGCATCGCCAGGGATGATCGTTATCTTTTCTTCCGGAACACCAGAATCTGTTAAAATTCTTTTACTTAATTCAGCATCCCCTGGAATGGTAATATTTTTTTCTTCTAATAATTCACGTCCCTCAAGATGAGACTGCACCATCCATATTTGATCCGCTTTTTCGTTTTCATAAAGTTCAAGTGCACCAAGGGCCCGGTCGCCGACACTTCCCATCAACAGTACTAACACTGTTTGCTCAACATCTTCCAAATCATCTTCCGTTACAAGCAACTCCCCGCCATAGCGGAAAAACAAAAGAACAATCGTGACGAGTAATATGAATAATAGAATCAGCAAATATCGCTTTTTCAATCTGTTACTCGGAAACATATCCTGCGTGCCCCAATTCCCGGTTGATTTCTCTTAATTTCTCATCGGACGGAAGCATTACTGTCAATAAACCAAGTAATGGCAAAAATGACACAATAATCATTGTAGGATTTAAGCCAATCCAGTCAATTAAACTTCCGAAAAATACAGAACCGACTGCTCCCATTCCAAATGCAAGTCCGACAATTAAACCTGACATCGTGCCAACTTTCCCTGGTACCATTTCCTGACCATATACTACGGCAACTGAGAAACTTGACAGGATAAGCGTTCCAATTATTCCGATCAAAATAAGTGCTACGAGCGGGCCGACATATGGGAGTATGATGGTTAACGGCACGGGAGCAAGTAAGGAACCCATAATAACCGCTTTTTTCCCAAAACGGTCAGCGAGAGGACCACCGATAAATGTACCAATCGCTCCAGTTAGAAGAAACACAAAAATAAAGGTTTGTGATTCGGCGATAGAGACACCGTAATTTTGAATCGCGTAAAAGGCATAATAATTTGAAATCGCACTATGATACAAAGAGCGAACGAACACAACAAATACGAGTAAAATCACGGCATTGCGAATAACTTTCGGCAGTTTTTGCTTTTGTTTTGTCTCTGTAGATTTCTTTTCCTTTTTCGTTGCTTTCTTCACGACTTCTATTTGGCCGGCGTACCACCTAGATATGTAGACAAGGAACATGGAAGCGATAAACGCAACAAGTACAAACCAAATCGCACCGAATTGCCCCATCGGTACAAGAACAAGTGCAGTAATAATAGGTGCAAGCGCTTGTCCACTGTTTCCCCCCACTTGATAAATTGATTGTGCAAGTCCCCGCTTATTCCCTGCTGCAAGATAGGCAACGCGCGAACCTTCTGGGTGAAAGACTGCTGAACCTAATCCGATTAAGACAACACTGATTAAAATTGTAGGAAGGTTCGGTGCAAATGCAAGACCAAGCATCCCGAACATACTTGACAGCAAACCTAATGGCAGGGCATAAGGCATTGGGCGCCGGTCTGTGTACATCCCGACAACCGGCTGCATGACAGATGCGACCATGTTTAACGTAAAGGTAATAAACCCGAGCTGTGTGAACGTCAGTCCAAGTGACCGTTCTAAAATTGGAAACATTGCCGGAATAACAGCCTGCAAAGAATCATTCAACAGATGAGTGAGGCCAATAATAAATAAAATCGAGTACATCGTTTTGTTCTGTGTCTGTAACTTAACAGCTGATTGCTTCGCCAATATGTATCGCTTCTTTCTATAATATTCATTCTATTTTACATATTATAACATAGCGGGACATTGGGGTCAGAGTAATTGTCCCAAAATGTGGGACAATTACTCTGACCCCAATGTCCCGCTCAAATGGTTTTAAGTAGGAGCTTTTTCAAGAGGGTGCTGAAGTGTTCGGGTAGTTCTGCGACGGTTGGTACCATGATTCGTTCTTTGCCGTAAATATTTTGCATCGTGAATTCGTCTTTTTCCTCGATTTCCCCTTCTGCGAGGAACATTCCGATGACATCCATTCCTTTTTTCCTAGCTTCCGATACAGCTACATGCGTATCGACAATTCCGTTCTGGTCATAGCCGCTCGCTGCAGGCTCTCCATCAGAGAATACGAGTAAGAATTTATTTTTCTCGCGCCGGGCTTCAAGCGCCTCTACTGCCACGCGAATACTGAAACCATCCCGATTATCCTCTTCCGCTTCCAATTGCAGGATTTTCGCCCCATTATTTGCGTACAATGAATCCGTATGGGAATGGATTATATGGAAATAGTTCGGCAAATATCCCGGTCTTACTTCATTCGCATCTTCCCAGAAACCAATAATAGAATGAGGAATCTTCAATTCTTTCAATACTTCATGAAACAGAATTATTCCCTTCTTCGTCTCTTCCATTTTCCCAAGCATCGAAGCTGAGCAATCAACAAGCAACGTAAACACTGCATCAAACTCATTCGATTCTTCATTTTTCTTATAAAAGATCCGCGGATTATCTTCCAGGACTACAGATAGCAGCTTATTCGATAAGCGACCAATAAGTAAATCTTTCCGAGGATTCGTCTGTTTATGCTCGATTGTTTTACGAATGGTATTGGCAAGCCTGCGCTGATACATTTCAATCGAAGCAACATATTCCCGGTACAGCTCCTGATCTTCTGGACTCGGCACTTCAGCTTCCTTCACAATCTTTACAGCATCCGTATTTTCTTCCCCATAGACAGACTCATTACCTTGTTTTGCATCTTGCGCACTTTGTTCATCTAGTGCTTCCATTTTCGAATAATCGTTCTGCTTACTTTCCCCGGCCGCACCTTGAATACTTGCTAGCGCCTGATCGGCATCTTCGGTTTCTCTTACCCCTCCACCGAGCATACTCGATTTCGCCCCTTGCTCAAGCTCGAACTGCAAGAAGTTCTGCTTGCGGTCTTCGTTCTCACTCTCCCTGTGCCAAGTGGAAAATGTTTCATCAAAATACTCGCTCTCTTCCTTATTCACGTCTTCTACATCATCATTCGCGAGTTGATCGGTACGCGTCAGTTCATCAAATAACGTATTTTTCTCATACCGCTGAATCTCACTCACTGGAAAAATAAAATACTCATTGATGGAATCTTCCTCATATAGCTCACCTAGACGAAATACAATTTTTTCACAGATTTCCGTAATATCCCTAGTCGTTTCCGCTTCATAAATGGAATAAAGCATGGGTTTCAATATCTCAAGATTTTCCTCTGCTCGTTCTGTCGCCCGTCCGAAATCCGGATCAGGATGATTAGACTGAATGAGTAAATAAATAAGGCAAAACAATTCATCCAATCCTCGGCTGCGCGTGACATTAGCAGATACTTGCCTTGTGAAGAAATGCTGGAAATACTTTCTGCGTGTCTGGAAAATTGCAACCGTCCCCGGACGCTCTTTTTTAATTATTTCCTCTAGGCGGATATCTTCAAATAGAGCAAATAGCTGGGTTGCAAATTTTGACAGATGCGATTCCTCAATATTCCGCAGATATTCCTGCATATCGGGTATATAAGAATATCGCATCGTACCAATTGCGCGAAGATAGACATCACTTTTCAAGCCGGCTACTTGTGTTTCCAAATCAAGCTTTTCCCAGAACCTGCTTCCCGTCACTTTTTCATCAACAAGATTCACTCCAGCACCAAAACCATATTCAAATTTCAATTCTGCAAAGCCGGATAACACGCTCGTTAAGTCCTGCAGCTGCATATAATAATTCGTTCTGACCCGTGAGTCATGGAAACGATACATCTTGTATTCTCCTTTTTAAAATAAGGTTTCGGCTATATTATTGACAAATTCACGTTCTCTTTCTTCCTCAAGCTTATCTGTAATTGCTCGGAGGATCGCTCGTTTCGGCGTAATAAGCGTACTTAAATCGCAGGCATCGAGCAATGCACGAATCGATGCAGCCTCTTCAGGCAACTTACCTTGATAGACCGCAGTGATCAAGTCTCCCGATAACCGGACAAATAAGTCGACTAATCTTTCATCCGTTAAATTCGTCGTAGTTGTAATGAGTCGTTTCAGTTGTTCACCTTCAATATAAGGAACTTCAATTACAATGAAACGGTTTTTCAGTGCTTCATTCAGTGGAACCGTCCCAATATACCCCTCGTTGATCGCAGCAATAACACCAAATCCATCTTTCGCCGTTACAATTTCATTCGTGAACGGGTTCGTAATCGTGCGGCGGTAATCGAGAACACCGTTAATAAGCGGTAACGTCTCAGGCTTTGCCATATTAACCTCATCTATATATAAAAAGCTTCCTTCTTTCATCGCATTCGTAACCGGTCCCGGCACAAAATCAATCACTTGCTTACCTTCTTCATATGAAAGTGTTTTAAAGCCGAGTAAACTTTCCGCATCGAGATCAACGGAACAATTCACACTGAACATCGGCTGCTGGAATAAATTTGATAGTGTTTCCGCAAATTTCGTTTTCCCAGCTCCAGTCGGTCCTTTCAGTAAAACATTCTTTCCCATACTGAGTGCGACAATCGCATCCACTAATAAATCCATATGCGGCGGAACATACCCACCCGGACGAATCAAATACGCAAACTCCCCTGGATCCCTCCTTCGCACAACCTCCAACCGATCACTCACAACATCAGGCAACACATAATCCATCAACAATTACTCCTTTCAAAAGTGGGACAGAGGGTCAGAGCATTTGTCCCAGCCCCAGACCTGTTATATCCATATCTAATTTATATTCTGTTTCATATTTATTCTTATTATGTTTCAATGAACAACAATTCCATTATACCTAGAGTTGCAGTATGATTAAAATGATTTGTATTATACAATTCCTCTGAAACTAGTGATACAGTTTATTCGATGAAAATCGTTTATTTCAAAACCACTAAAGAACAAAGACTTTTCTAGCTTCTTTTTTTGAAAACTCTCATGCAAACTCATGTACAATCTCTTTTGAATGGTGTCGCGATTAGAGCCAAATTACTTTAATAAATCGGAAAACGAACACTTACTACCTGTGACGATAAAAAAAGACAATCAAAAACGATTGCCTTCCATTTCTAAATATTATGTTTTCTTGTAAGGGAGCAATACTAATAGAATTGCAGATCTCCTTTAGCTTAGAATTCCATTTATTGCATTACAAAAATAAGTCGATTATACGTGTGAAAAGCTTGTCCAAGTCAACCTGTATCCTCTCTTTCCCCTTTTAATTTTACTCAAAATTATATTGCTTTAATAAACTTTCTAATTTCATTGCTTTTGTAATGTCTCCATCTATTTTTAATTTTCCAGTCATGAATGCCATTGTTCCGCCCAAATTTCCCGTTAAAAATTTATAGAAATTTTTAATTGACATTTTTAAAGTACAGTCTGGTTGGTTATTAGATTCCTGTGTAACCTTCGCCTCTCCACCTTGTAAATATAGCTGGTAACTTTCTTCTTTCGTTCCTGTAATATCAAATTGGTAAATTAAACGAAGATCTTTTATTGGTTCTGGATTTTTATTTATTACCTTTTCTATTTTTTGCATCGTTTCATGCAGGTTTACATATTCTTCACTCATTTGGTTAGCTCCTTCGTATTATAATCTTTATAAAAGCATTTCCATTCGAATTATAAATGTATTCTAATAAAATTACAATATTGAAAACTATCATTATGATCCAGCAATCCAATTAAATAATATGACAATGATGTAGGGCTACCTTTAAACCCTCATTGTTCTTTTTATAGAAGGAATAAATGACGAAATATCCCCATAATTAGTTCAGATAGCTAATCAAGATGATTGACTTTCAAAAATGGTTTTAATGCAACGTTAGTGTAATTTCCTAGACAACAAAAAAGTGGGACAAGGGCTCTGACCTAGGCCACTGAAAAAGTGCCGATTAAGAAAAATAAAAAAATCAGTTCCCAATTTTTAGCTGTTTTTAGATATAAAAGTGGGGGATAACAACCTAAATTCTTTAGTTTTGGATATCTAAGTGGTGTCTGATAATTTTGAATTATGGTTTTTCAGTGGCCTAGCTCTGACCCCGTGTCCCACTTCAAGCTGCTGACATTTGGTTTTTGATGGAGATGTTGGTTAGGATGCCTAAGGAGATCATCGTGAAGAGCATGGATGATCCGCCGTAACTGATTAATGGTAGTGGAACTCCGGTAATTGGCATAAGCCCCGATACGGCACCGAGGTTGATAATGACCTGTGTCATCATTTGAAAGGTAATCCCTATCGCTAGCAATTTTGCGAACATATCCGTCGTCCCTTTTGCGATCTGCACGCCGCGAAACATGAGAAATAGATAGGCCCCCATTAAAATAATGAGACCAAAAATCCCTAATTCTTCAATAATGACCGCCATAATGAAATCCGTATGGGCCTCTGGAAGGAATCCGAGCTTTTGCACACTATTTCCAAGACCGCTCCCCCATAGACCACCGGTTCCAATTGCAATATAGCCATTCACCAGCTGATACCCTGTTCCTGCCGGATCTGCGAATGGATCCATAAACGAAGTCACCCGCTCCATTCGGTAGGAGGTAGATGATATAAAATACACGATAATCGCCATTCCGACACTGCCTAACATCAACAAATGGCGACCTTTCACACCGGAACAGACAATAATGAACCCACATGCAAACAAAATTAATGCAGCAGAGCCTAAATCAGGTTGCTTCAATATCAGTATAAACATAACAGATAATATAATTAATGGAGGCAACACACCCGTCTTAAACGAAGCAAGCTTTTCCTCACTTTTAGAATAAAAGGATGCAAAGTAGATAATCATAAATAATTTAATTATTTCTGTTGGTTGAAAAGTGAAGGGACCTATCCCTACCCAGCGTTGCGAGTAGTTCCTGACAACCCCCACTCCCGGAACCAACACAAGAATTAATAGTATGATTGAAAAAATGACTAACATCGGGGCAAGCTTCCGGTAATTTTTATAAGGAAATAACGCCACAAAAATAAATAAGAAGACGCTGAGTCCAAACCACTGCAACTGTCGAATAAAAAAGTGGTTCGCGGATCCATATTCCAAATAGCCAAGTACATAACTACTGCTATAAATCATCAACAACCCGAATCCGGCTAAGAGACATGCCACCACGATGATGCTATAATCCATGTGTTTCAATCTATTTAATATAATTTTACCCATAGTCATTTATCCTTTCATCCATCAGCAAATAAATATTTTCTCGTTCTTAATTGTACACTAAGTACGAGGCCGATGACGATGAAATTTGTTAATAATGCACTTCCCCCGTAGCTGACAAAAGGAAGAGCTATACCAGTAATTGGGGTGACTCCTATTGTCATGCCGATATTTTGGAACACCTGCAAGGAAATAAGACCAACTGCGCCCATACAAATATAGCTACCGAATAAATCATTTGCTTCATTCGCAATTTGCACGAGACGATAGATCAGTAAAAAGTAAATGAATATTAGAATACTGCTCCCAATAAAGCCGAATTCTTCACCGACTACCGAAAAAATGAAATCGGTATGGGCTTCCGGGATATTCCCACTCTGTACTTGCACCCCCTGGTTTAATCCCTTTCCGCCTAACTGACCAGATCCAATCCCTAGTAAGGCCTGCTGTAATTGATACCCGTAATCTGAAGTATATTGCTCCGGGTATAGCCAGCCATATATTCTTTCTAACTGATGGGATTTAAAAAAACGTGTAAATAATTCATGATGAAAATAAAACAAGTAAACTAATAGACCCATGAACGCGGTCCCTAAACTAAAAATTAGCCCGATCATCTTAGGCGATATACTCGAAACGACGAGAATCGATGCGGTAATTCCAACGATAACTAAGGCAGAACCTAAATCAGGCTGCAACATAATCAGTACAAAGGGGATAATAGATATCAAGCCAACCTTAAACGTAAGCTTAATACTCGCTTTAAAAGATAATTTTTCCGAACCAATTTTACTTAAAATAAAAGCAAGATATACGATAAGCGCTATTTTCATAAATTCAGTCGGCTGAATTTCAATGAATCCTAAGTTTAACCACCGCTGAGCTCCCTTCTTTTCCGTTCCAAACAAGTATACAAGCAGCAATAGGCCGACACAGACTAAGTAAAAAATAAGGGCCATGCGCTTTAGTAAATCATAATCAAAACGGGCAATCGCCAACATGATGCCGATTCCGACCGCATACCAAATAACCTGCCGCACTACAAAATGATACGGATTATCCGCGACATATTGGCCAGAACCACTATAAACGGCCACGATGCTGAACAAGAATAATCCGAGTAAAGTTATTAAAATAGTAGTATCTAATTGTTTTTTATTTCCAAACATAGGAACCCTTCTCTATCCATATTCTTTATTTTTCTAGCTGTTTCATAACGACTTGCACAACGATGGCATCATCCATAAACCCTACCGGGAAAAGAAAGTCTGGCAGCAAATCCTTCGTAACAACAAAATAAAGAAGTGCTGCTCCCATTAAACCAAGTTCCTTCACCGATCCTTTTCTATTGATAAATCTAGAAAACATCGATTGCAGCTGTTTAATATAGGGACCCCGGCCATCGATTTTGGCTAGCTTTGCTTGGAAGTTATCCAAAATTGTCTGTTTCCCTTCCTCTGTTAAACTATGTTCCTCGTAAATAATAATTTCTTGCTGTAATTCTTTCTCTGTAAATTTTCTTTCATGTTCATCCATTACAGCTAATACATGGTGCATTTTTTCAAAAACAGATTGCAGCTCATTTGGCTCTCCTTCACCTGTTTCTTCAATATAACCTGCAGCTTGCATGAGTGGTAAGACATCGGTACCTAGGCCTTTCGACAGTTTCTGAAGATGATGGATGTTCGCTCTTCGTTTACCGTTCAATATTTTAGAGATCGTTGCATGGTCTACTCCCGATTCTCTACTTAATCTTCTAATGGAAAATTGTTTCTCCTCCATCAAATCATACAACACTCTATGTAGCGTCTCAAATCGATACTCAGCCACTTGATTTCCTACCTCTCCAAAAAGCCTTAACTCTGTCGAATCTACCAAACCGGTGACAATTTGTCAACAACACAAAGGCGAAATCTCAACGTTTCTTAAACACAAGAATAAAGAGGTCAATCATTTATAGATCAACCTCTTATGATATGACCTCTCCTTTTTTCTTGCTAAGCAGTTCACAAGTCACTGCAACAAGTGCACACTTCCCAGGGAAATGTTCAAATTTAATATGTTCATTCCTTGCATGCGGCCCACCACCTGGTATTCCAAGCCCATCCAAGGTCGGAATTCCAAGGGCAGACGTGAAGTTGCCATCACTGCCACCGCCTGCGCTTGCCCCCTTCACTTTAATTCCGAGTTTCTTCCCAGCCTGCTTAGCGAGTGCAAATAGCGCCAGATTTCCAGTTGTTTTTTCTAGTGGCGGACGGTTCAATCCGCCCTCTATAACAAGATCAATTTCAGGATGACTAACGGAGAGCGATTCAATGGCGGCCTCTATCCGTTTCGCTTCCCCGCTGTTCTTCACCCGGAAATCCACTTCAATCTTAGCCTTTTCCGGAATCACATTACTAACGGAACCGCCATTTATTTTCCCAACATTGATAGTTGTACCTTTTTTATAATCTGTCAGCCCTTCCAGCTTTTGAATAATCTTAGACATTTCCAAAATAGCACTGACCCCATCTTCATGATGATTTCCGGCATGCGCACTTTTTCCTGTCGCCGTAATCGTATATTCCCCGACACCTTTTCTTTCTAGTTTCAGCGCATGACTCCTTGGCGTCGGTGGCTCCATCACAAATACCGCATCACAAGTCTTAGCCGTCGTTTCGATAATTTCTTTGGAAGTAAGACTACCAATCTCTTCATCAGCTGTAAATAAAAAGACCGGAGAAAAAGTGAGCTCACCCTTCGTTTCAAGCAAGGCCTTTACCGCCCAAATCGAACAGAGCAATCCAGCTTTCATATCAAAAATTCCCGGCCCGTAAATCTTGCCTTTCTTTTCAACAACCGGTAACTCACCTTTTCCCCACACCGTATCATAATGGGATAAAAATAAAATCCGTGGTCCAGGTTGTTCCGGTATTTCATATTTCAAATGATTGCCGGTTTCTTCCATCTGGAACGTTTCAACTGTAAATCGGTCTCCAAAATGGCCGGAAAATATCCGCTTGATCGTTCGTTCACAAGCGAGTAATGCTGACTTTTCATGACTTGGAGACTCAGCCCTCACCAACTCTATTAACTCCGCTTTCAACTTCTCCTTATTAGACGTTAGGTATTGGCGTACATCACGTGTACTAATTTCCTTCACATTCCTTCTCTATAATTTTTTCTCCGCCTGTTTCTCTGCGCCAAGTGGATGATGACAAGCTACAAAATGGCCAGCTCTCTTGTCTGTAAACTCCGGCTCGACTTGCATACAAATCTCCGTCTTATACGGACAACGGGGGTGGAATTTACAACCGGGTGGCGGGTTGACCGGATTTGGGATATCTCCTTCCAATAGAGGACGCTGTTCTTTCCGCTTGGTAGGATCTGGAATCGGAATTGCTGACAGCAACCCCTCTGTATATGGATGCATCGGGTTTGTAAAAAGTTCTTCTTTTGTCGTCCATTCAACAATTTTTCCTAAATACATAACGGCAATTCGGTCGCTTACATGTTTTACAGCCGGCAGACCATGGGCAATGAATATATAGGTGAGCTGCAGATCCTTCTGCAACTTTTTCAGGAGATTTAAAATTTGCGATTGAATGGATACATCCAAAGCAGATACCGGTTCATCACATATAATCAGTTTCGGTCGGAGTGCAATCGCTCTCGCAATTCCAATCCGCTGACGCTGTCCCCCACTGAATTCATGAGGATACCGATTCAGAAAGGAACGATTCAGCCCGACTAAATCCATTAAATCCAATACTTCTTGTTGCAATTCTTCCTTATTTAAATCCCGGTGCGTTCTTAGTGGCTCAGCAATAATGTCAAATACGCGTTTTCTCGGGTTTAGCGAGGAGAACGGATCTTGGAAAATCATTTGGATGTCCGCCCGTTGTCTCCGCAATTGCTCTCGGGAAAGTGCGGACATGTCAATTCCTTCAAAGACAATTTTTCCGGCTGTCGGTTCGTGCAGATGAACGATTAAATTACCGAGGGTAGACTTGCCACAACCTGATTCCCCGACAACTCCTAGTACTTCCCCATTCTGTACGGTAAAACTGACATCATTTACCGCACGGAGATATTGCTTCTCTTTTTTAAAAAAACCTTTCGTCACATCGAACGACTTTTGAAGTCCCCTCACTTCAAGTAAAGGATGCTCGCTCATTCAAATCCACCACCTTTTCACCGTGCAACCAGCAACGGACCTCATGTCCCTTTCCAACCTTTGTTACAGTTGGACGCTCCGCCTTACATTTATCCATTACAAATGGACAGCGATCAGCAAATTTACATCCTTCCGGGAATTCAAACGGACCAGGAACCGTGCCGGGAATGGAGACAAGTTCTTCCTTCCATTCATCTATCTTCGGCGTGCTATCGATCAAGCCTTTCGTATAGGGATGCTTCGGTTCTTTGAATAACGTATACACATCGGCTTGCTCCACAACTTGGCCACCATACATGACAATCACTTGATCGGCCATTTCGGCGACGACACCAAGATCATGGGTAATGAATAGGATCGATGTCCCCGATTCTTCAATCAAATCTTTCATCAACCGGAGAATTTGTGCCTGAATGGTTACATCAAGAGCCGTTGTCGGTTCATCGGCGATAAGTAGTTGCGGGTTACAGGACAATGCCATCGCAATCATGACGCGCTGCCGCATTCCACCGCTTAATGCATGCGGATGTTGGTCATATACTTTATCTGGCCGCGCAATACCAACCTTCTTCAGCATCTCGATACCGATTTTTCGTGCTTCTCTTTTATTTTTCTTCTGATGGAGTCGGATTGATTCAGCAAGCTGGTTCCCGATTGAAAAGACTGGATTTAAGGACGTAAGTGGTTCCTGGAAGATCATTGCAAGCTGATTCCCGCGCAGCTCACGCATTTTCTTCATTGACATACCAACTAAATCCTTACCTGCAAAAAGAATTTCACCGCCGACAATTTTTCCCGGCTCTTCAATTAAGCCCATCACCGATAAAGAGGTTACACTTTTCCCTGATCCGGATTCCCCGACGATGGCAACAATTTCCCCCTTCTGGATAGAGAAAGAGACATCATCCACCGCCGGAACGACACCAGCCTCTGTATAAAAATATGTTTTTAAACGATTGACGGTTAATAATGCGTGCTCCATTCCATCGCCTCCTTCACTTCACCGATCGCGGATCAAGAATATCCCGCAACCAGTCACCAAGGAATATAATTCCTAACACAGTGATGGTGATAGCAAGCCCAGGGAATGTCGCTAACCACCAGCTTGTCGCCAAATAATCTCTCCCATCACTAAGAATCGTTCCCCAGGATACTTGCGGCGGCTGAATACCTAGCCCTAGAAAGCTTAAAGAAGATTCTAAAATGATTGTGCTTGCTACACTTAATGTTGCAACGACGATAAAAGAAGAAATGACATTCGGATAAAGGTGAGAAAAAATAATATTGCGATGTTTCACACCGATTGACTTTGCCGCCCGAACAAAATCCCTTTCCTTTATCGATAAAACCTCACCACGGATGATCCGCGCATATTGCACCCAGTTTGTCACGCCAAGGACAAGGATTAAAGTAAATAAACCAGGACCAAATACTCCCAACATCACTAAAGCTAATAAAATATTTGGGATGGCTAGAAAGGAATCTGCAAGCCGCATGAAAAAAGTATCAAGAAATCCGCCGAAATATCCCGTGAAAAGTCCAACAAGAATACCAATGATTCCTGCCAGGACAACGGAAGAAATACCGACTAATAAGGAAATTTGTGAACCATAAATAATCCGGCTTAATATATCCCGGCCCAAATTATCCGTGCCAAGTAGATTTTCCCTATCTCCCCCTTCCATCCAAACTGGAGGCTTATGGGTATTTACCGGATCGATCACATTCGGTTCATGTGGTGCAAGCCATGGTGCAAAGATTGCAATAATCACAATCGAAATTACGATGACAAGCCCGACTGTTCCCGTTTTACTCCGGAATAATAACTTCAGCCAACGTTTCAGCTTCGAATTTTTCCTTGCTGGTCCCTGCATGATACTAGGTTGCGGCATGTCACTCACCTCCTACTTATACCTGATCCGCGGGTCTAATAACTGGTACAAAAAGTCAGCAATCAAATTCATCACAATGACGAAAAACGCAATGACCATCACACATGCCTGAACGATTGCCATATCTCGATTGTTCACTGCCTGAATAAGCAATTGTCCGATTCCCGGCCAAGCAAATACAGTTTCCGTAATCAATGTACCGCCGATAAGCGTCGATGTCTGGAGTGCGATGATTGTAACGACAGGGACGAGCGTATTTCGGAAAGCATGTTTATAAACGACTATTCCAGTTCTCAATCCTTTACTTTTGGCCGTCCGGATATAATCCTGCCCCAACGTTTCAAGCATACTGGACCGGATAAGTCGCGTCATTTCCGCCGCAATCCCTGTGCCAAGCGTAATCGCAGGCAAAATCAAATGGGCGAATGACCCTCTCCCGGACACGGGGAAAATAGAATAGGTTACGGAAAATATGAGGATAAGCATGATTCCTAACCAGAAATTCGGCATCGCTTTTCCAAGCACGGCCGCACCGGTTGCTACTAAATCAATACTTGAATTCTTTTTCGTTGCAGACCAGATGCCTAAAGGTATAGCAATCATAATCGCAACGAGTATAGAAGCGATGGCAAGTTCAAGAGTAGCAGGAAGCCTTTCAAAGACAAGCAGCATGGCGTCCTCACCGTAACGGAAGGAGGTTCCGAAATCACCTTGCAGCATATTCATTACATATCTCCCGTACTGTACATAGAAGGGGTCATCAAGTCCTAATGCTGCTTGCAGTGCTGCGATGTCCTCAGTCGTAGCATCTTCCGGTAACAGCAATGCCACCGGGTCACCGGCGATAAAGACGAGTGTGAAAACGATGAAGGTAATGATCAACAATACGGGAATGATTTCCAAGATTCTTTTTAAAAAGTAGTTCACCGGTCATCCCCCTTCCAATCGAAAGTTCTCCCGAAAGCAGGGATGAATGAAGTCTGCTTCCGGGAAATCCCTTGCCAATCATTTTCTTGTAATCGTATCTACATAAATCATCTCATCCATTGTCGGCGTATAATCGAGTTCCTCACTTACGCCAATATTGATTGATTCCATATGCAAAACAATATGGGCCGCGTCCTCTGCCAGCAGTTCCTGTGCCTTAATATACTGTTCATTTCTTTCCTCAAGATCCATGTTTGTCATTGCCGCAGCAAGCAGCTCCTCGACTTCATCATTCCGGTAATCTGTTTCCCCTTCAAACCGGTCGGCACTATACCAATCTAAGGCGTTCGCAGCATCAAACATCGAGTTACCTAACCCTAGTAAATAGGCATCTTCATTCTCATTGGCATTTCGAAGTTCGACAAAATTACTCCATTCCATGAACTCGATATTCGCTGTCACACCAATCTGTGCCCACATACCGGCAACCATTTCCGCAACTTCCGCGTCTTGCAAATAACGGCCCCTTGGAGAGTGGAGCGTCATTTCAAAACCATCCGGAAACCCTGCTTCAGCGAGCAATTCTTTCGCCCGCTCCAAGTCATAGTTGTACGTATCATATAAATGCTCTGCATACCCAAAGTTACCAGGTGCAACCCGTGTAATCGTCGGCACCCCTGCTCCCCCTAGCAAACTATCAATAATCGCTTGGTTGTCAATTGCAAGGTCCAGTGCTTCTCGTACCCGCTGATCTGAAGTCGGGTAGCCTTCTGTTGATCTTAAGAAAATCATCAATGTCCGATTTGACGTCTCTTGGGCTAAATACGTATTCTCATGATCTGCCACCCGGTCCCAATCTGCCGGCGGAATATTGACGGCAATATCAGCTCCACCTGTCAGCAACTCGGAAACCCTCGTCGAGTTCTCAGGGATAACCCGGAAAACCAGTTGATCCCATTCCTCATTTTTTCCATCAAAATAATCATCGTACACTTCAAATACAATCCGATCATCTCTTACCCACTCAACAAATTGAAAGGGGCCTGTTCCAATTGGATTTTGTAAAAAGTGATCAAAACCATTTTCTTCAATATAGTTGGAAGGTAATATAGCTGAAGCAATCCGTGAAATCCGGTTGAGCAGCACGGGCTCTGGTTCATGAGTGATGATGCGGAACCGGTAATCATCCAAGATCTCTACTTCTTTAATCTGGTTATAATTCGGATAATCCTTCAGTTCTTCCCCAGTTGCGACTCGTTCCAACGAATACTTCACATCAGCTGACGTCAATTCATCACCATTATGGAATGTGACGCCTTCTTTCAGTTTGAATTCCCAAGTGAGGTCATCAATATTCTCGAAAGACTCCGCAAGGTCTGGCAATATTTCTCCCGTCTCATTATCACGCTTCACGAGATAGTTGAACATATTCACGTGAATCGCTTCCGTTGACGTATTGATATGATCATGCACATCAAACGTAACCATGTCGGAACCAACCGCGATTGTGAGTGTTCGCTCATCTCCACCTATATCCGCTGTCTCACCCGTGTCCTTGTCTTTTTCTCCGTCTTCTTCATCATTGCTGCAAGCACCAAGCAAAAATAACCCCATAAGCAAAAGCCCAAGCATCCAAATCTTTCTTTTCATCGGCCCCCTCCTTTTTTAATCAAGTTACGCAGGCAACATGTTCCTTCATATATATGCGGATACAAGCAAGAACAGACCTAGTACCATAATCTATATGTGATTATTGATGGAGTTTCTTACCAAGCAGATTTTGATGAAGTGCGGCAAGTTGTCATGTAAAGTAAGGGATAGCCTGCAGGAAAAATTCCATGTCGTCCCGTTTGAAGCGGAGAATATTGATGGAGATAAGACGAGGGAAACGAGGTTTGTTTATATATCAGATTGATTTAATAAAGAAAATCAAAAAAAACACCAACAAGCAATTTTCTGTTTGTTGGTGTTTTCTACTTCTTATTATTCACTTTTCTCTTCCTCTTCTTCCTCTTCTTCCTCTTCTTCCTGGAGTTTATTGTAGTATTGTACGCTTGTTAGAGCTCCTTCATCAACCATTTTCGCATCATCCGCGGCTCCAACAGCTCCGGGTCTTCCTAGCTTTTTTACATAGGACTGTGAATCTTTATCCAACCCGATTAATTTCTTCACCTTTTCCCTATTTTCGCTTTTCGATAAATAGGCAACTCCAAGAGCTGCTCCAGCAATTCCAAGGGATTTGGTCAATTTCCCCATTTTATCACCCCTTTATCTGAAATTTTGAAGAATCTTCTTCTATTAATATTATATCATAATACACCTGAATGTTCTGTTACTTAAGTAATCTTCCACTTTTTCGATTATATAAACAGCTAGAGCGAACAAAGGGTTAACCAGAATTTCCTCCGATTAACCCAATTCATAAAGTGAAACTCATTCAGTGGGGAATTCCTTCCCCCCACTGAATGTTAGTTGAACAGAATCAGGTATTTACGGACTGTATATCCCCCACCTTAACATTTTGGTTTTCCCTCTTGTTTAGAGGTGGGGGTGTTACAGACCGTTAATACGTGAGTACGTTCCCAAATCCTAAGACTATTCATTCGCCGTTTCCTCGATCAAATAATGGGAAACAATCCGTACAAAAGATTTACTGATATTAACTAATGCCCGCTCATCAAAATCGAACTTCGGATGGTGGTGCGGATAATGTGTCGCTTCATTTTCATTACGTGAACCGACTCGGAAATAAGTTCCGGGCTTTTTCTCCAGAAAATAAGAAAAATCTTCTGCTCCCATTGTTGGCTCAAGTTCCGTTACATTTTCCTCACTGAATGATTCGCTTAAAATTTCCCGAACGATAGCTGTCTCTTTTTCATGGTTATAGAGTGCCGGGTAGCCGCGAAGGTAATCAATTTCATAGGTCGCATCGAAAGCACTCGTTATTCCTGCAACAATGGAATTGATTTTCTCTTGAACTTTATCGCGTACATCCGCATCAAAGGTTCGTACTGTTCCTTCAATCCTCGCACTGTCGGGAATAACGTTGAAGGCATTTCCTGCTTGAAACACGCCAATTGTTACGACAGCTGATTTCAGCGGGTCGATATTCCGGCTTACAATTTTCTGCAACGCCTCAACGACACTTGTACCAATCACAAGGGAATCGATGCTTTCATGGGGTCTTGCACCATGCCCGCCGAGACCTTGAATGTTAATCTCAAATTTATCAACAGCTGCCATTTGAAACCCCGGACCGACGCCAACCTTTCCTAATGGAATTTCTGAAGCCAAGTGTGCGCCAAATACATAATCCACGTTATCCAGGATCCCTTCTTCAATCATGAACTTAGCTCCACCTGGTGGCCGTTCCTCTGCCGGTTGGAAAACAAAAATGACATTACCGTTTAACTTATCTCGATGTTCACTTAATACTGCAGCTGTTCCTAGTAATGCCGAAGTATGGCCATCGTGACCGCAAGCATGCATGATACCTGGCTTCGTCGATTTATATGGAACTTCTTTTTCATCATCAATTGGAAGCGCATCAAAATCCGCTCGGAGTGCAATTGTCTTCCCAGGTTTATCTCCTTGCAAAATCCCGATTAATCCATTTTTCCCACCGATTTGTGTCTTTACTTCCAGACCGAAATTATTTAGCTGTTCTTCAATATATTTTGCTGTATGTACTTCTTCAAATGAGAGCTCCGGATTCATGTGCATATGTCTTCTCCAGTTTTTCATCTGCTCAAAATTATCTTCTATTCCCTTAAAAATTGTAGTCAACTGGTCACTTCGTTTTGTAGTTGTCATCTTAATTCCCCCTTCTCTTATTCATCATATGTGTTAATCGATAGTTTATACATCTTATCCCTAGTTGTCAACTGGGTTTTATTGAATATAAAGTGAAACTTCATTCAGTGGGGAATTCCTTACCCCCACTGAATGTTAGTTGAGCAGAATCAGGTATTTACGGATTGTATATCCCCCACCTTAACATTTTGGTTTTCCCTCTTGCTTAAAGGTGGGGGTATTACAGACCGTTAATACGTGATAAAATGGAACTCATTCAGTGGGCGGGATTACAGACCGTTAATACGTAATAAACTACTCTTTATGATAATAGAAGCTAATCAGTACACTCTCCTGATTAGCTCCCTCACCAACTAATCATTTACAATATTAATTGCCTTACCTTCCAAAAACTTCTCCAGATTATCTGCGGCAATATTCAATAATCGTTCTCGTGCCTCCAAGCTTGCCCAAGCGATATGTGGAGTGATAATACAATTTTTTGCTTCGAGTAATGGATTATCAGCACTAATCGGTTCTTTTGAAACAACATCAAGTCCTGCCCCGCCAACTTTTCCATTATTTAAAGCGTCCGCTAAGTCTCGCTCATTAATCAAGCCGCCTCTTGCCGTATTAATAATGAGGACACTGTCTTTCATTTTGCCGATTGTTTCTTTATTAATGAGACCTTTATTCTCTTCCGTTAATGGACTATGCAGCATGATGACATCTGCTTCCTTATACAGTTCATCAAGGGGCGCATAACGGATGTTGTCCGTATGGGGCACTTTCTCTTTTGTACGGTTATAGGCAAGGATTTTCATTCCGAACGCTTCTCCTATCCGGGACGTTACTTGACCAATTCTTCCGTATCCGATAATGCCCATTGTTTTCCCGGAAAGTTCCATGATCGGATGATTCCAGAAACAAAAATCCTCTTGGTTTGTCCAATCCCCCCTTTTCACTGCATCACTATGTTCTCCCGTAAAGTGACAGAGTTCGAGCAAGAGTGCAAAGGCTGCTTGGGCAACCGTATCTGTTCCATAGTCCGGAATATTCGTCACCGTGATGTTTCTTTCTTTTGCCGCTTCCACGTCCACGACATTAAATCCTGTCGCAAGAACTCCAATATATTTAAGCTTCGGAAGTTCAGTAAGAATCTCCTTCGTTAGCGGTGTTTTATTCGTTAAAATAATTTCCGCATCCTTCGCTCTTTCAATGATGAGAGCTGCTTCGTCCGCACTGAATGTAGTCCGATCATAAATTTTGAAATCTGCTAATCTTTCAAGCGGTGCCCAGTCGAGATCACCCGGATTTAATGTATATCCGTCTAGAATTACTGCTTTTGGCATATGTATCCCCCTTGTTCCTATCTTATGAAAGATTATAGAGGGAATAATCTGTAAAAACAAGCATGGATAATCATACTTTGAGCGAACGACTCTCCGCTATTAACTGGCTGATTTCTGCTAAATTCCCTTCATGAAGAAGCTGAACGACCTTACTGCCAACGATCACCCCGTCACCATATTCACTGAGCGCCCTTGCTTGTTCTCCTGTAGATACACCGAAGCCAGCAAGTACTGGAGTTTCCGTATATGTCTTTAATTCTTGTAAAAATGTTGATACATACGCATCATGCTCTCTCCGTGCGCCAGTTGTACCGGTAACAGCAACTGCATAAAGAAAACCTTCTGTGCGCTTGGCAAGTTCCTGTAAGCGTTCTTGCGGACTCGTCATCGCAGCAAGCCTTACAAAAGCGATGTCCCTCCTACTTAAAGCTTCCGCAACGAGGCGCTCCTCCTCCATCGGCAAATCGGGAATAATCACCCCATCAACCCCAGCTTTTGCACACATTTTGGCAAACATTTCGACACCAAATGCGATAATTGGATTGATATACGTCATGATGACGACAGGTATCGCCCGCTCTAATTTTGTCACCTCTAATATATCTAGAACTTTGGCAAGTGTTGTCCCGTTAGCTAAAGCTCGGCTGCCAGCCGCTTGGATTGTCGGACCATCCGCTACAGGGTCAGAAAATGGAATACCAAGTTCTATAACAGCCGCATCGTTTTCCTCGAAAAATTTTATTCTGTCCGGCAAAATATCCAAACCACCATCACCAGCCATAATGAATGGCGAGAAAATTTTTTCTCCTGCAGAAAGTCTTTCTTGCAATGCTTTTTCTAATTTTACTTTGCCCATTTATTTCTCCTCCTTCACTTCAATAAATCCTTATTGTCTAAGGTCCTTATCTCCCCGGCCCGAAAGGCAGACAACAATTGTTTGGTCTTTAGACATTTCTCCGGCAACCTTCATTGCATGAGCTACTGCGTGCGAACTCTCTAAAGCCGGTATGATCCCTTCTTTCCGCGATAAAAGTTCGAAAGCCTCCAGTGCCTCTTTATCCGTTACAGATGTGTAATTTACCCGGTCGATACTTTGTAAATAGCTATGTTCCGGTCCGACGCCCGGATAATCTAGTCCTGCTGAAATCGAAAAAGCTTCTTCTATTTGTCCATTTTCATCCTGTAATAGATGAGTCAATGTCCCGTGTAATACCCCGACTTTCCCCTTTGTTAAAGTTGCTGCGTGTTTATTCGTTTCTAGACCACTTCCACCAGCTTCGACCCCGATTAAAGAGACATCTTCCTCCTCAACAAAGGGATAAAACATTCCCATCGCATTACTGCCACCACCGACACAGGCAATAATCTTTTCTGGAAGCTTTCCATCTTGTTCTAAGATTTGCCTTTTCGTTTCCTCACCGATCACCGCTTGAAAATCCCTGACAAGCATCGGAAATGGATGCGGACCAACGACAGAACCGATAATATAATGGGTATCTTCCACATGGTTCACCCAGTAACGGAGTGCTTCATTCACCGCATCTTTCAGTGTCCCGCTTCCGCCTTCAACACTTCTGACCTCGGCACCAAGCAGCTCCATCCGTTGTACATTCAGTGCTTGGCGACGAATATCTTCTTCCCCCATGAAGACGATGCAATCAAGACCAAGCAGTGCACAAACTGTTGCAGTTGCTACCCCATGCTGACCAGCACCGGTTTCTGCCACCACTTTCCTTTTTCCCATCCTAACCGTAAGCAGAGCCTGCCCAATCGTGTTGTTGATCTTATGTGCGCCAGTATGATTAAGGTCTTCTCGCTTCAAATATATTTTCGCCCCACCCGCTTTATCTGTTAGCCGTTCCGCGAAATATAATGGGGTCTCTCTTCCAACATATTGCTTTAAATAGTAGTTCAATTCCCCAAGGAAGCTCTTATCTTGCTTTGCCGCTTCATACGCTTTTTCAAGTTCAAGAACTGCCGGCATTAATAATTCCGGGACGAATCTCCCGCCAAAATTGCCATACTTTCCACTTTGATCTGGTACGGTATATACACTCATTTTTTATAAACCTCCCTATGTTTTGCCTGTTCGATAAATGCTTTCATTTTTTCTGGATCCTTCTTTCCTGCCGTCTCGACACCGCTTGAGACGTCAACTGCGAATGGATTCACTGCTTCCACTGCTTCCCGCACGTTTTCTGGATGAAGACCCCCTGCGAGAAGCAACCTTTCCCGGTCGATGCCTGATTCTTGCAGCAAGCTCCAGTCAAACGTCTTGCCGCTCCCACCACGATTGATGCTCGGTGTATCAATTAGAAAATAATCACATGGGTACGTGTGGACATTTTCTAACCTTGTTTTTTCAGCGGGGAATGCTTTAATAACCTTTGCAGAAAGAGATTTTGCCACATCTGGCGGTTCTTCCCCGTGCAGTTGATGGAAATCAAGCCCAACTTTACTGGCAATTTGCTCCATCACAGCCGGTTCTTCATTAACAAAGACACCGACTGTTTGGACAGATGCCGGAAGCCGGCTTGCAATCGCTGCTGCTGCAACTGGCGTGATTTCCCGCTTACTTTTCGTAAAAACAAATCCGATTAAATCGGCTCCCGCCTCGGCCGCTGCTTGTGCCGCTTTCTCCGTTGTGATACCACAAATTTTAACGAACATGCAGCCTCTTCCCCTCTTTCAGTGGAACTTGTAGATCCGTAAATGTTCTTTGTAACTCTTCTGCTAGCATAAGTGTTTCTCCGACTAAAATTGCTTCCGCCCCAACGTCTCTCACCCGCTGCACATCTTCTTTTTCCCGCATACCACTTTCGCTAATAAGCAATGTGTCACGATCCGTAACAAGGGATGCAAGTTTTTCCGTTGTTGCTAAATCGACTTTAAAAGTTTTCAAGTTTCGGTTGTTTATTCCGATTATTTCAGGTTTTAAGTTTAATGCCCGTTTCATTTCTTCCTCGTCATGTACTTCGACGAGCACTTCCAATTCAAGGGATGTTGCATAATCGTATAATTTCTTTAAATCCTCATCCGAGAGAGCTGCAACAATTAATAGAATGATTGTTGCTCCGGCAGCTCTCGCGTGATCGATCTGTAACGTATCGATCATAAAATCCTTACATAAAACAGGGACGTCGACTGCTTCACGAACTGCCCGTAAGTCTTCTAATGAGCCATTAAAGAATTTCTCATCGGTCAGCACGGAGATAGCCGCCGCACCATTTTTTTCATACATTTTCGCTTGCTCGATTGGATCCACTTCAAGGTCAATTGCTCCTTTGGAAGGAGAAGCACGCTTAATTTCTGCAATAATATTCATACTTTCCGAGGCAGCAGCACGCTCTTTAAAAGACGGGTTTGCTTTACCTACCGGCTCCATTAATTTCTTGTGAATCAGTTCTGTCAGTTCAATCCTTTTCTGCTTTAAAATGTTATCTAAAATAGTCATTTCAATACACCTCACACAGGAATTTTTTCACTAAAGCTAACTAATCGTTCCAGTCGTTCTAATGCTGACCCGGATAAAATGCTCTCTCGGGCTAATTCAATCCCAGCTTGGATTGAATCCGTTTTTCTACTTGTATAAATGCCAATCCCTGCATTGAGAAGCACTGTGTCGAAGTAAGCACCAGGCTCACCCTTTAGAACGGACAAAAGAATTTCTGCATTACGCTTGGAGTCGCCTCCACGAATCGCTTCATTTGAATAGACTGGTAAGTCGACCTCTTCTAAAAAACAACAATCAAGTTGTTCAAACCAGCTAAGGATGCCTCATCAAGTGAAC
>NZ_BMOS01000003.1:128411-217567 GCF_014647195.1 Oceanobacillus indicireducens
TCATCGGTGTTAGCTTGCCATCTTCTACAACAATCAAGTTGTTCAAACCAGCTAAGGATGCCTCATCAAGTGAACCTGCCCCGGTCACGACCACTGCCCTGCGCCGTCCTAGCTTATTCAATGATTCTGCGACCTTCTCAAGCAAATCTTTCCGGTAAACTCCGACTAACTGGGTTTCCAGCTGAATTGGATTTGTCAGTGGGCCAATGACATTAAATATCGTCGGTACGCCAAGATTTTGACGGACAATGGAAAAAGGCTTCAGCACTTCATGAACATGGGGAGCAAATAAAAATGCAATATTGTTCTCCGCAAGCATTTCCTCAATATGTTCCTTTGAAAAGGAAAGAGAGACGCCTAAGTGCTCGAGTACATCTGCACTACCCGTTTTACTGGAAATACTCCGGTTGCCGTGCTTCGCAATTTTAATCCCCGCTCCTGCCATAACAAAGGCCGCGGTTGTACTGATATTGAAACTATTTGACCGATCCCCACCAGTACCGCAATTATCGATGACATTTAATGTGTTCTCCGTCTGGAAGGATGACTTTTCTCGGATTACCTCCGCAAGACCAGTAATCTCATCGGCCGTTTCACCTTTTGCTTGGAGTGCAATAAGGAATGCGGCAATTTCCGATTCAGTCACTGCACTCGTAAAACAATGGCTTGCAGCTGCTTTCATTTCTTCCCGGCTTAAATTTTCCTTGTTGATCAACTTTTGAAGATATGTCTTCATTTGTTCGTTCTCCTTTCTTTACGATTTTTTGTTAACTGAACGTGTATGCGGCTTCTACTAATGACCGCGCTTTATGCAATGTCTCTTCGTATTCTTTCTTCACTACCGAGTCACGGACAATCCCTGCCCCAGCTTGGAGATATGCGGATTTTCCTTTGATAATCAGCGTGCGAATCGTAAGTGCGATGTTCAAATCCCGGTTGAAACTGATATAACCAACTCCCCCGCCATAAGGGCCGCGCCTCTTTTCCTCCAGTTCATTCACAATCTCCATCGCGCGCTGTTTCGGCATTCCGGAAACAGTCCCTGCAGGTAACAAAGATATTAATGCATCGACGCTTGAAGAATTTTCTCGTAACTCACCCTTTAACTCGGAAACAATATGCATCACATGCTGGTATTTCTCAATGATCATATCGGTTGTAAGTTCGATTGTCTGTTCCTTACAAACTCTCGCAAGATCTTCGTTACTAAGTTCAACGAGCATGCGGTGTTCAGAAAGTTCCTTTTCGTCTCCAAGAAGTTCAGCCTCTAGCCTCGCATCTTCCGCTTGTGTCGCACCTCTTGGTCTTGTGCCAGCGATTGGATTCGTAACCACCTCATTACCAGTTACTTGCAGTAAACTTTCTGGTGACGCGCCTAGCAAAATATAATCTGCAAAATCAATGTAAAACATATATGGCGACGGATTAGATGCGCGTAAATTCTCATAAAAGGCAAATGGGAAATCCGGGTTCCCGCTAATGTCTGCTTGCATTCGCTGTGATAGTACGACCTGTAACACTTCTTTCCGTTCGATATATTCCTTCGCCCGCAACAGTTTTTCTGTAAAACTTGCTTCTGTTTCTTGAGACTTGAAATCTATATTGGGAAAAGCTATATTGCTGTCTTTCATATCAGTTTGAAGTAAATTTTTTAGTTTCTTGAGCTCTTCATCCAGGAATACGTTAGGGTCTTGATCCGGATTGACTGCAATAAGATATAAGCAATCTTTCGTATGATCAATAGCGATAATATTTCTAAATAACATGAAATGAACGTCGGGCATTTGTAACTCATCCATACTTGGCAGAGCAATATCTTCCAAATTACAAATGAAATCATATCCGACATAGCCGACCGCCCCGCCGAAAAACGGGATTGGTAAATGTGTTTCCATGTCGGGTAGCTGCTTTTTCAAATAGTCGAGTGCATGTTCTTCGAGTTGTCTCGTCGTATTCGTTTGAATATCTATTATCGTAGTTTTCCCTTGGTTGCCAATAACCTCTTCGTACGGATCAACTCCGAGATAAGTAAATTTTCCTTTTTGTTCATGGTAACTCGTACTCTCAAGCAAGATCTTTTTTCGGGATTTCAAGTTTTTGAAAATCTTTAAAGCTGACATTCCAGCTGCCGGTATTTTTTCATATTGATACGATAAGATCATTTGTCTTTCACCCCTTTTGTGTAAATAAAAAAAGTCCTCTATAAACATAACTTGCATGTTTATAGAGGACGTATGGGACCGCGGTGCCACCTCACTTGGAAAAGAATATTCTTTTCATCTTTTTCGGATACGGAAGGATTACATTTCGTTCCTTCGATATCCTATCCGTGTAACGGCGGAAACCCGTGCTTTCCTACTCAAACAACGATTGCTTTTTCAGAAACCCTCTCATAAGTCCATTCAACAGTCACGAGCGCGCTGGAATCTCACCATCACCAGCTCTCTGGAACGCTTGAAGCGACTGTTTACTACTCTTACTTTACGATTTTTTTATATTTTTATTTTTAGTTTTTTTGACATTCCAACAATGCAAAAAGGTCCCTCATCCGAAAAAGGACGAGGGACCGTGGTACCACCTTTATTAGCTGTAAGAGCTCACTCAACATGTCGGGCAATAATTGCCTAACACCTGTCTCAGATAACGATGAGACGTATTCGCCAAAGCCTACTCCAGTTGCCGTTTCGGTTTGGAAGCTCCGAAGTCCATTCATTTATCCGCTCCACACTGGTTCACACCAACCACCAGCTCTCTTAAGTGTCTGAATAAATTACTACTCTTCATCAACGCAGATTAATTAAGTTATTAGAAATAAGATTAAGATAATTCCAAGAAGATGTCAAGGGGTTTTTGAAACTTTTTTTAATCCCTCTTACTTTCATTCACCGTAAGTATCTTGCTCGGTCATTATATTGGTGCCCTGATTACCGTTCAGTTTCCCGGCAGACGCATACCTTCCCAATTAAGTGAGAAAATCATGCAAATGGGAAAATAGTTCCCTATTGCTTTCCCATTAAAGTAAGATGGGTATTGCTGATGGGAGAATAAACCTCAGTTGTTTTCCCATTTAAGTTAGATGAACATGCGAATTGGAAAATAAAACCAAGTTGTTTTCCCATTTAAGTTAGGTGAATATGCTAATGGGAGAATAAAGCACAGTTATTTTCCTATTAAAGTTAGGTGAGCATGCGAATAGGAAAATAAAACCAAGTTGTTTTCTCATTTAAGTAAGATGAACATACGAATGGGAAAATAAACCCCAGTTGTTTTCCTATCAGCCTCTTGTTTAGAGGCGGGCGTATTACAGACCGTTAATACGTGATAAAATATTCCCTGTTTTTTTCCATATTTTTGTAAGTTTACATCACACTAGCTTGATATCTTTTATGATAAAATAAAGAAGATGCTTTGCAAGTATGTGAGGCAGCAATGTGGCTAGAATGATTGCTATGAACTGGGACATGTGCACTGACCCTAGTCTCAATAGATGGGAGTGGGAGTTTGACTTTTTTACGGAGATTTATTGTTTTGTTACTTATTGTCGGGTTGTTTTGGCATTTTTATGGGGATAGTTTTAAAGAATCAGGAGTAGGCGGAGTTTTTGAAAATATTCAATCAGATATTTATCGAATCGGCGAGCATCCAGTTGTTAGCAATACGATCGATTGGATTGGACAGGAGATTCGGTTACTTTCTGATAAAGTTTCTGAAACCTTTCAAGATCAAGATTCACCAATTCAACTAGAGAAACCCGAGTTATCAGCTCCTTCCGATCACTTATTTTCTATTCATAGCATTGAACTTGGTGATTTGCGGGCGGATGTTGAAGCACAGATTGGTGAACCTGAAAGAACGACACGGAATGAATATGGTGTGGACTGGGTCACGTATCATCAGAATTACCAACATTTCATGATGATTTCTTATGATGACGACGACCGAGTCAATGGTTTATATACGAATCAAGATTTGCTTACTTCCAGTAATGGAATTACATTTGAAAGCACGCGGGAAGAAGTGCTTTCCGTATTGCCTAAGCCACTGCAAACGCTCCGAAAAGGTTTAGTGAATTACGAAATTCAGGATAACGGGGAGTTTCATACTTTCGAAATTGACCAAAGTTACACGACAATATTTTATGATGTTCATCAGAATAATACAGTGACCGCTATTCTGATTATTGATAAGCAATTGGAAAAACAGAAGAAAAACTATTTTGGAATGCCGAGCGAAGAATTAAGAGAGGGATTCGAATATCAGTTATTTGATCTCACCAATGCGGCACGGGTAAAACACGGGCTTTCTGTTCTCGATTGGGAAGAATCCGCTTTAGAAACGGTCCGCGCCCATAGTCAGGATATGGCAGAAAATAATTATTTCAGCCACACAAATCTGGAAGGCAAGTCCCCATTTGACCGCTTAACAGAAGATGCTGTTGCCTACCAAAGGGCTGGGGAAAATCTCGCAGCCGGTCAACAAAGCAGTATTTTCGCCCATGAAGGTTTAATGAATTCACCTGGTCACCGTGAAAACAAGTTGCATAATAGCTACCGAACCCTCGTTGTCGGGGTAGCTTTCAACAAAGACTCTCTTCCTTTTTATACGGAAAATTATATAGCTAACTAAGTAGGACGTTCATGTTACTTACGTGACGTCCTTTCTTTATATAGACGCGACTCATTCTAGTTAAAGCCAAGAAATTATGATAGGATAAAAATAAAAACAAATGAATTTTCGCTATTTTTATTAACAGATAGCAAATTATGTTCCAAGCGATTGAAAGGAGCTCCGCTTATGAAACACCCAGCGATCCAAATAATTTTCCGCATCCTATTTCTAGCTTTTATTTCCGCAATTGGCTTATTTTTACTATATCATTTTCTTAGACTTACATATCCTTTTCTAATCGCCGCTTTACTTGCCTTTTTAATCAATCCGATTGTTAATACTGTTGAAAGATATTTACGTTTTCCAAGACCACTTGCCGTATTAACCGGAATCCTTTTCCTTATTGGAATTATCGGAAGCATTGTGACGATCCTTATCAAAAAGACCATTGACGGTTTTTTATACCTGTCGGATTATATCCCGAATCAAATTGAAGTAGTTTCCGTAAATATCCAGTTATATTTCAATGATGTCATTTTACCATTATGGGATCAAGGCATTGGCTTTATAGACAACCTCGATTCTTCGCAGCGCCAAGCCTTGCAGGAAGGGATTCAAATTATCGGTAGCAATGTCGCCGCCTTACTCGGCAGGATTGGTCAGGGTATTGCTAACGGCCTTTCCACCTTTATCGGTGCCCTTCCCATTACATTTACAGTTATTATTTTTTCTATTCTTGCAATTTATTTCATCAGCAAAGATTCTAAGAAATATGCCACCCTTTATAAAAATAAGTTGCCGCTCATTTTCCAAAAAAAGACCTGGAATGTCTTACGTGATTTAAAGCGAAAAACATTCGGCTTTTTAAAATCCCAAATCATCTTAATGATTCTTACTGCTTTAGTCAGTTTCATCGGTTTATGGATATTGCAGGTGGAGCAGTCACTTACTATCGCTGTAATTCTTGGTTTCATCGATCTATTGCCATATTTCGGACCAGGGCTCATCTTGATTCCTTGGAGTATATATAGTTTTTTTACCGGGGATTTGTTTATGGGGATCGGCCTTCTCATTCTATATGGCTCCACCGTAACCGTCAGACAAATTGCCGAACCGAAAGTACTATCATCCAGTATGAAGTTAAATCCGCTCGCCATTCTCGTATCTTTGTTTGCAGGTCTGCAACTATTTGGTTTAATTGGCCTTATTATTGGACCAATCAGCCTTGTTCTAATTATTTCTTTGTATGATGCGAAAGTTTTTGATGGCTTGTGGGAATTTATCACGCATTAACGGTCTGTAATATCCCCTCTTCCAAACATAGGGGGAAACACAACATGTGGAGCTGGGGGGATATACAGTCCGTAAATACCTGATTCTGTTCAACTAACTTTCAGTGGGGGGAAGGAATTCTCCACTGAATGAAGTTTTACTTTATTAAAGGAGAACCCACTTCTTCCTGAATAAAAAGACCCGCTTTTGTTGTTATTTCCCGGGAAATATCGACAAGCGGGTTGTTTGTGTACACAATCACATAGTTCATAAATTACTTAAGTAATGCTGGTTTTCTCATCTACAATGCCTTTACAAGACCTCCGTCAACAACGAGACTCTGACCAGTGACATAGGAGTTAGCACCGGACGCAAGGAAAACGACCATGTTCGCAAATTCTTCGGGTTCTCCGTATCTCCCAATCGGGATCGATCGTTCGACTTCATTCCGGAGTTGTTCATAGCTGATTTCTTTATGATCCGCTCGTATTTCATCCAATTCCTGCACTCGGTCTGTTGCAATCCGGCCCGGACCAATGGTATTAACAAGAATATTGTCTCCTGCCAGTTCTTGAGAAAGACTTTTCGATAGGCCGACAATTCCGGCACGAAATGTATTGGATAAAATTAGATTATCCAATATCTGTTTAATAGATGAGGATGCAATATTAACAATTCTCCCTGCTCCTGACTCCCGCATGGAAGGCAATACTTCCCGCGTAAGATTCAACTCAAAAGCAGCTTGCCAGTCGCTGTCTGAAAACTTATCAAAAGTTCCAGCAGGTGGGCCGCCAGCATTATTGATCAGTACATCTACCTTCCCGTTCCATTCTATAGCTGTTCCCACTAACTTTTTAATTTGCGATTCATCCGTTATATCACATGTTTTATAGCGGACTTTTTCATTACCTGTTTTCTTCCTGATTTCAGCTGCGGTAAGTTTCAATTCCTCTTCCCTCCTGCTGGAAATCAGAAAATGCGCCCCTTCTTCAGCAAATTTTAATGCAATTGCTTTACCCAATCCTTTACTGCTCGCAGCTACAATGACGGACTGCCCTTTTAATTTTAAATCCATTATTTCTCCCCCTTTAAAACACTCGTTAACATATTACTCACATTTTTTAGAAACTTACTTTCATACTAGCATAACATCATACAAATCGGGGAAATTTCCAATAAAAAAACCATTGACTAAGTTTCTAATCAATGGTTTTCCCGTTTATCCGTTTTCTCTTTCCCCTATCATAATCCAGCCCCTTCGGATAGAAAATAGGATAATGAGAATGGACAATCCGACCGTTATCGTGACGAACAACCACGGACGGCCATGAAGAATGAACATTGGCGAGAAGGTAATGAGCATAATTTCAACTGGCGCGATTGGTATATAGGCCAAGCCATATTCATCAAGCGTCTTACTCTCCATTTTTGGATCAACTATCCGCAGCAAAGCAATCGCCATTGCCACTGCACCAGTAATCCAGCCCCAAGTAAAGATACCTTTTTCAAACCAATTCTCTTGGAAATAATTCTTAGAAACGACTTTATAGAAAAAGTAAGAGAAGAGGATTCCGAATATAATCAGGATTGAGAATGGCACAATGTTCTCCACTACGACTGTTAAGTTAATCGATGCGATTCCGAAAGCTACCAAGATATCTGTCGCACTTCCGCTCACTTTTGATATAACATTTTTATCAATATAATGATCCACTTCTGCTTTTTGAATCATAATATTTAAAAATAAACCGACTAAAAACGCTAAAGAAAACGCTGGAATCGTAAGTTGCGGAAATAACCGCTCACCAAATTGACTTAAAAAATAACCCCCGGTTGCTACAAGCAGCACGAGCGCCAAGTGAAATACAAGGGGATCGATGGAAATACTCGAAACTGTATCGTTCCCCATCGAAGTTCTTTTCTCTTTTGGCAACAGACCGGTTCGGTATTCTGTAGGCAGTTCTTCAAACCGGCTAATATAGTTCGCTTCACCTTTATTTGCCGCAGAACGGATTAAAAGCAACCCTACTCCAATAGCGACAATTGCACCAATTGTTGCGGAAGTCATCGCAAGGGAAGTCGCTTCTTCCCATCCCTGCTGTTGAAAAGCATCGCCAAGTGCTGCAGCAGTACCATGTCCCCCGACAAAACCAGCAGCTAATAATAAACCAAATCCATCATGGACATGGAATGTAGGTACGAGAAAAATTAGTGCAAACATTAAACCTAGTCCCCACATCAATAACATGATGATTTGCGAATAGGACCAAAAACCACCAACCTTGTCCATGACTTTCCGCCAATCGAACTTCTCTGATGACAACGGTATGGAAGCGAAAACAATAGCAATTAAAACACTCGGATATGTTCCGATAAAATCAGAAAACGGGATGATTTGAAAACCATTCGGTCCCAGTATCAAGCCCAAAATTCCGGCGATAATGCTTGCCGGCATAAAAGAACGTTGCAGAAATATTACCCTTGCACGTAAAACCATTCCTACTAACAATAACAACGATAATAGTCCTAAATCCGTCAGAACATCCCATAGAGTAAACTCCATATATGTAACTCCTTTCTCTTGGTGTAGGATAATATAGGTTAAAAAGAAGCACACATTTTAATGTGTATCAAATTATAAAAAAACATTCCGCCTGAAGAAAAACACCGCTCGAATATTATAACATACCTTTTTTAGTCATGTCTTTCGTGACGCGATTTCGGCAATAGTCGTCAAAGCTAAAGCGTGAAAAAACTTCTCGTGTTTTCATAAATTTGCTGATAAACCGCTGTTCTATCGATTTGTTTTAAGTGTGCAATCACCTTTATCGACTCATGCAACATTTTGGGATGAGTGCGTTTATTTTCGAAAGGACCGGAAAATGGCCAAGGACCGTCCGTTTCCACCATTAATTGTTCAAGTGGATATTGTTTGGCTATTCGCTGAATTTTAGGCTTATATACGATATCCGGCGTTACAGAAATAAAGTAGCCATTCGTAAGCATCCGTTGCATTGTTTTATCATCTCCTTTAAACCAATGAAAATGCGCCTTATCGATCGAATGTTTCTCAAGTAAAGAGCAAACAACTGGTGCATCTTCATAAACGGCATGGAGAATAATTGGTTTCTTTGTTCGCTTGGCAAGCATGATGAAATGCTCGAGCAGGTTGATATATTCTTCAAGTTTAAGATCTGTCTCCTGTCTTAAATAATAAGGTAGCCCTACTTCTCCAATTGCAACCATGTCTTGTTCCTGTGTTAAGATAAATTCCGTCAACTGGACTATTTCTTTTTCTGAAGGCAAAGTTTGTTCCGGATGATATCCAAAGGCCGGTTGGATAGTGCAATATGTTTTGGATAAAGCGAGATTTGATTTTGCGGACTTGAGATTTTGTGAAACGGTAATAAGGCCTTCTATCTGATGCTTGTCCAATGACTCGATTATTTGCTTTTGTTCTTCAGTGGTGTAAAAATCAAGATGGATATGAGCATCGATCAGTTTGGTTTCCATAGTTCTAGCAATCCCTTCTAAAAATAATTCACAAAAAGAAGTGAAAACAATGGTCTGTTTTCACTTCTGTATTCTATCTATACTTTACTGCCACGTTTTTTAACGTCGTGTAGTTATCCAGTGCTGCCCAACCTTTTTCTCTGCCGAACCCGCTCTTTTTGTAGCCGCCAAATGGCATTTGAACACCACCCCCAGCACCGTAATTGTTGATAAACACCTGACCGGAATCAATTCTGCTTGCTAAGTAATGAGCGCGGTTAATATCTTTCGTCCAAACGCCGGCAACTAACCCATAATCCGTACTGTTTGCAAGTTCTAACGCTTCTTCCGTGTCCTTGAACGTAAACACGGTAAGCACCGGACCAAATACCTCCTCTTGGGCAATTCTACTGTGTGGACTTACTCCATCGACAATCGTCGGCTCGATATAAAATCCATTTTCAAATCCTTCGACAGTCATTTGATTGCCACCAAAAAGAATTTCTCCCTCTTCCCGAGCAATATTGATCATCCCCATCACCCGGTCAAATTGCCTTTCATTTAAAATCGGACCAATATCTTTATCCTCGATACCTGCACCGATCGTTAGTTTACCGAACTGTTCAATCACCTTTTTCAAAAATTCATCTTTGAATGATTCCTCAACGAGCAACCGTGCCCCTGCAGAACAAGTCTGGCCTGCATTTTGTATAATCGAACGGACAACGCCGGCAACGGTTGCTTCTACATCACAATCGGCAAACACGATATTCGGAGACTTCCCACCAAGCTCTAACGTGGCTGGCACGACATTCGCCATCGCTGCTTGACCAACGGAAATTCCTGTAGCAACCGAACCAGTGAATGTTAGCTGATTAATAAGTGGGTGACCTGCTAAAGCAGCTCCTGCTTCATACCCGTAACCTGTTACATGGTTGAACACTCCAGCAGGTAAGTCTAACTCAGCAAAAAATTCACTGAGGCGCAGCGCGGTAAGCGGTGTATCCTCTGCGCTTTTTACAACAACCGTATTCCCTGTCGCAATTGCTGCCGCAACACTTCTAGAAATAATTTGCAGCGGATAATTCCATGGAATGATATGGGCCGTCACCCCAACCGGTTCACGCACAACATAATCAAGCAATCCGTCTTGGATTGGAAGCGTATCCCCCATTACTTTATCAGCTGCTCCACCATAAAAACGGAAGTAGCGGATCGCCGCATCCACATCAGCATACGCTTGGGAGAGCGGCTTTCCAACATCCGTTGTTTCAAGCTCCGCTAATTCATCCTTACTTTCCTGCATTTTATCGGCAATTGCAAATAAAAGATCTCCCCGGTCAAATGCCGAATACGAACGCCATTCCTCCGTGCGAAATGCAGCAGCTGCAGCTCGAACAGCCCGGTCCACATCTTCCTTCGTACCTCGAGGAATCTCACCGATTTTCTCACTGCTTGACGGATTCAGCACATCAATTACCGCTTCGTTCGCACTTTTCGTCCATTCTCCATTGATATACATTTCATATGTTTTCACCAAGTGTCTCCCCTTTTTTGAAACTATATATTTCTCCCGCCATCAACATGTAAAACAGCTCCGGTTATCATTTCTGCCGCATCAGACAATAAATATTTCACCGATTTAGCGATGTCTTCCGGTTGCAGTAATTTGCCAAGTGGTACACTGCTTTCAAAGACTTCCTTTTTGGTATCGTCAACACTGCTACCCACAGCAGTAAACTCACCAAGCATTGACGTGTCAGCTGGTCCCGGATGGAGCACATTCGCGTTCACTTGATATGGCGCAAGTTCTAAAGCTAATGCTTTTGTAAAGGACTCTACGGCGCCTTTCGAAGCAACATAAGCCTGCAGTCCAGGTCGTGGCCGTGTCGTCGAAACAGAACCGATATTGACAATTTTTCCGCTTCCCTGTTCCTTCATATAAGCAGCGGCTTCCCGGCACGTTAAAAAGATACTAGTCATATTCACATCGATTATTTTTCGATATTCGGCAAGGCTGCAGTCTTCTATCGGTGTCGCATGTTGCGCAATCCCATGCACATTCGCAAGTCCATCGATAGAACCAAATTCACTCTTTGTCTGCGCAAAAATATGCTGTACAGCAGCTTCATTAAGCAAATCTGCTTTCATAGCTTTAAAACGGGGATTCTCCTCAAGTTCAGCTAAAGCTGCAATATTTAAATCGCACCCGACAACGTTTGCACCTGCTTCGAGTAAATGTTCCACCGTAGCTCGCCCCATACCGCCGCCAGCACCTGTTACAATGACTGTTTTTTTTGTTATTGTCATAAAAGTCCTCCAATTCGTTCCAGTTTGTCACTAATTGCATCGCCAACATCTGCTGTTGTCGCATTTCCGCCAATATCTGGCGTCAGTACTTTTTTCTCAACTAACACTTCTTCAATCGCCTGTAAAACGAGATCATGGAGATCTTTCCTTCCAAGATGTTCGAGCATTAGGGCAGCTGACCAAATTTGAGCGATTGGATTTGCGATCCCTTTTCCTGCAATATCAGGCGCAGAACCATGAACTGCTTCAAACATCGAAGGAAATTCACCCAACGGATTAATATTTCCAGATGGCGCAAGACCAAGACCACCGACAATTGCTGATCCAAGATCAGATAAAATATCCCCGAAAAGGTTCGAAGCTAATACGACATCAAAGGTTTCGGGACGTTGGACAAAGTAAGCAGCAAGTGCGTCGATATAATATCTTTCATAATCAATATCTTTATTTTCCGCTGCCACTTCTTCCACAAGTCGATCCCAAAACGTCATCGTATGAAGCATGACGTTCGATTTCGTTGCATTCGTCACTTTTTCCCTGCCATTTGCACGAGCATAGTCATAAGCAAATCTAGCAATCTGTTCGACACCCTGCCGTGTCATCACCATGTTCTGTAACGCCATTTCTCGGGTTTCCCCATGAAACATCGCTCCACCTGATTCTGTATATTCTCCTTCACTATTTTCCCTGACAATAACGAAATCAATCGGCACCTCTTTTTTCAATGTGCTTTCCAGGCCCTGCAACAGTTTAACCGGGCGAAAATTAATAAACTGCTGGAAGTTTTTCCGTATTGGTAAAATTAATTCCCAAATCGAAACTGGATCTGGCACTCGAGGATCCCCAATCGCACCGAATAAAATGGCATCAAATTCTTTTAACTGCTCAAGTCCATCTTCTGGCATCATTTTCCCGTGCTCTAAGTAATATTCACTATTCCAATTAAAATTCTTCGTTTTAAAACGGAAGCTAGAATCCATCTCAGCAATTCGTTCAAGGACTTTTACCGCTTCCCTTGTCACTTCTGGACCGATCCCATCTCCGGGTAATACCGCAATCTTGTATTCTCTCATCTCTTTCATCCTCTTTTACAAAGTCTATTATATTTATTGCTTCTGCATGGATTGTATTTTAGTAACATGGATATCCGGCTTCCTTCCATGGTTCCACTTCCCATCGAGCGCTCGTTCAAGCTGAGCACCGAGCTGAAGCAACAGACCGTCGTTTCCTTGCTTGGCGAGTGCGTGCATTCCAAACGGTAAACCATTAGGAAGTTGTGCCACCGGAAGTGAGATTCCCGGGATCCCGCAAATATTTGCAATCGACGTATAGGAGAAAATACTCCAGAGGTTATGGAACCAGTCATAAACAGAAGGATTATCACTTATCGTCAAGTATTCTGTCGTTCCAACAAGTGGCGTCGGAAGTGCCATCGTCGGTGTCAGAATGATATCCCATTTTTCAAAGTATGCAGCTGTTGACCTGGATAGCTGGTTAAAAAGCGCTTGCATTTTTGCCCGTTCACCATATGTTGCATGTCTTCCTTCCTCCCACACCCGGATACACATCGGTTCCACTAATTCAGCAGGTGGTGTTTCTAAATCTTTCCCTTCTAAAATTTCAGAAATCGTTTGGGAAAAATTCATGATATATGCCTCCGTCTGTGCCTTATATGCAGCATGGAAATCAATATCCGGAATCGTCCATTCGACGTCATGTCCTAATTCTTCGAGGAATTTTGCTGTTTTTTTCAGTTCGGCAACAATTTCAGGTGTCGCTTGATAGTTGCCCCATTCATGCGATACCGCAATCCGCAATTTCCCCGGATCCTTTTTAATTAGTTCCGTATAAGATTCATCCGGGTGCCAAAACGGCATGAACTCACCAGGTGCCCCGCCTCTCGTATGATCGACAAAAGCGGCCATATCCCGAATTGTACGAGTCTGAGCTCCTTGACTCGACACAACACTCATTAAATCGGAACCATTGGGAGCCAAGGAAAAAATTCCTCGGGATGGCTTGAGTCCGATATTTCCATTCACTCCCGCCGGGATTCGAATTGAGCCCCCACCATCTGTCGCATGAGCAATTGGAACAATGCCAGCCGCAACAGAAGCAGCCGAGCCTGCCGAAGAACCGCAAGTCGTGTAATTAAGATTCCACGGGTTCCTCGTCACATAGAGATCCGGATTTTCCGCGGAACTGCATAGACCTAGTTCGGGAGTCGTTGTTCTTCCCATAATATTCAGACCTGCATCGCGAATCTTTGTCGTTAGAAAACTATCCTTTTCTGCTCGATTTCCTTGCATAAGTAAAGAACCCATCTCCTGAAGTCGACCTTTTATCGTCGGTCCCAAGTCCTTCATCAGAAATGGAACACCGGCAAACACGCCATCCGGGTTCATTCCGTCTAGCAGTGGATCTTCCACAACATCGTCAAATACTTCAATAACTGCACTAATTTCAGGATTCAATGCCTCAATCCCTTTTGCTGCTTGACGCGCGGCTTCCTGTGGGGTCACTTCTTTTTCCCGAATCAACTCGGCTAAACCTGTCGCATCAAGTTCTGCCCATTCTTCCCAACTCAGTAATTCTTTCACAAACCTCACTCCCCTTTTCTTTATCTCTATGTTGCAAATCCCATCTATTCCGGGGATCCGATCTATTCATAAGAGGCATGCCTGATTTTAAAAACAGGCATGGCCTACCTATGCTCCTTTGTTAATATTTTTTGTTGGAAACTCGTACGCTTCTTCCTTAAAGATCAAACTGAAGACAACAAACACAATCAAGGATAGGAAAACCGGCACGGTAACCGTATGGACGCCAAACAAGTCGCCATATGCCTGGTTATAATAATGAATAGCGATATAAGAACCGATCCCTGTAATCATCGATGCGATGGCACCAGTCTTGTTCGCATATTTCCAGTAAAGCCCCATAATGAGCGGCCACATGAAGGCTGATTCCAAACCACCAAAAGCAAATAAGTTCAGGTAAATAAGTAATTCAGGCGGACTGATTGCAAGAATGAAAGCGACAATCCCAATTACTCCAGTAACTCCCATACTTACATTTTTAATCTGTTGATCTGTTGCTTTCGGTTTCATATAGTTGATATATACGTCTTTTACAACGGATGAACTAACGAGTAATAGAAGCGAATCCACTGTTGACATGATTGCTGCAAGTGGTGCAGATAAGATGACTCCGGCGAGCCATGGAGGCAACACTTCTAAAGCAACGAGCGGAATTACCTGGTCCGCTACTTCAACACCAGGCAATACTGGACGGGAAAATACCCCAATCAGATGCATGCCAAGCATAATCGTCCCAGTGACAATTGTTCCAATGATGATCGCGCGGTGCATCGCTGTCGAATTACGATAGGACATCGCACGGACTGCGATTTGCGGAAGTGCTACAACTCCTACTCCAACAAGGATCCAATAAGACGAAACGTAAGCAGCCGTCAAGGAACCGTCATGACCGAATGGGGTAATTAAATTCGGATTAATTGCGACTAAATCAGCGAATATATTGGATAACCCACCTCCGGCAATAATAACCGCTGCAAGGAGTACCAATGTACCAACGACCATAATAACCCCCTGGACCGCATCCGTTACTACAACGGCTCGGAACCCACCAACCGTAACATAAACGAGTACCGAAATCGTGAAAATAAATAGAGAGCCAATATAACTAATTCCAGTTAATGACTGGATTAAATAAGCTCCTCCAACCCACTGAGCCGCCATCGCAGCGAACATAAAAACAATAATACTAAATGCAGAAAGCAGCACAACCGTCTTGCTTTTATACCTTTCTTTTAAAAAGTCAATTAGCGTAACCGCATTATACCGCCTTGCAACGATTGCGAACTTTTTCCCAAGAATAAGCAACACGAAATACCCGGTCGCGAGCTGCGTCATTGCAAGCAGCACCCAACCAAACCCAATCGTATAGGCAGCACCTGGGCCGCCAAGGAAGCTTGACGCACTTCCATATGTAGCAACCATCGTCATCGCGAGCAGTAAGCCACCGAATTCTCTGCTGCCTAGAAAATAATCACTCAGGAACCCATCCGCTTCCGATAATCTTCTACTGGACCACATACCGATAATAAAAATTACGACAAGAAAAATTAATAAAGGGGTAACTACCGCCCAGTTCATCCTTTCATCACCTCATCTTCCTTTGTATCTTCATCGTCATCTTCTAGTGAAATGTCTTTCAAGAAAAACTTAACAACTAAAATGACAACAACAAACATCACTAGCGTTCCAAATATTAAACTGTAAAAAATCCACGCAGGAAATCCCATAACATATGTATATTCCTCAGGTGGCTTCGAACCAAGTCCATAGGCAAAACCATACCACCAGATAAAGTTGAATATAGCAAGCCCGCATCCTATAAGCGCCTCCCTATTTGCAACAGAAAAGCGCCATTCCTGTTTTTTCTTTTTCCCTTCCATACCAACACTCCTCCCCATAAACATGAACTATTTTTGTCAAAAATATCAACTTTAAGTCTATTATACTTATAATAATAACTATTTCCAGTATACAAATTGTTCAGACTTAGAGCTTGACATGACAAATATTTTCCGAATAAAAAAGAAGCGAGACGTTTTGATTATTGTCCCACTTCTTATCATAAAGCAACTTCCCTTCAACGTGGGGAATGATTGCTTTTTTTATTTTTTCACTGCCGTTTGAACCAGATTCGAGTTCGTTCGGGTGATTAAAGAGTTTTAATCACTCGAAGGAGATAAATTTGAAATTCGTTTGGGCGATTATAGGTGCTCTAATCGACCGAATGAGGTAGGATTGAACTCGTTTGGGCGATTACAAGCCTTCTAATCAACCGGATGAGATAGATTACAACTCATTCATGATTAGGAGTGCTCTAATCGACCGGATGAGCTTGAGTTGAACTCGTTCGGGCGATTAGAAGGTTCTAATCACCCATTAGACTGCCAGTTTGTTCAAGTAAATAGGGGGTTTTGTTTTACTCGCCCTCTGTTGCATCTTTACCAAGATAAGCTTGCAAATTCCACAACTGGAAGTCGAGATTATTCTTATATTCAATCAGCATATCTTCCGTCACCGTGTCTCCTTCATTACCTGCCAGTTCAATTCCTTTTACCGTATAGTCACGAATCGCACGGTAATCATTTACGAGATCTTCCACCATTTTATCTGCATGAATTTCCTGTTGATAAACCTCTTCCTTGATGAAGGCATGCTCATTAAACTCTTGGAGTGTCGAATAAGGTCTTTCACCAAGCTGCAGTAAACGTTCTGCAAACGAGTCAAAGTAGCCTGTTGTATCATTGTAAAGTTCCTCAAATTTAGCATGCAAAGTGAAGAAATGCGGTCCTTTCACATGCCAATGATATTGATGAAGTTTTACGTACAATACTCCGAGATTTGCCACGAGATGATTTAATGTAATTGCTGCCGATTCTTCGGGATGTCTATGCGAATGTGCATGTTCAATTGCCATACTATCTCTCCTTTTTTAATGTTCAGGCTCTATTAGGACCTATATATACTATTCCCTATTTCGAGACATTGAAACTTTTTTAATATGTCTAACACTTCACCACCTGGTATTGCCGATCAATCCCATCTTTCCTTCCGACGAATAAAAGAACCCGACCACACTCACAGAACAGTTGCGTTACTTTATTCCAATCTAGACCAGCATCAATTATAGTTTCTTATGCAATTTCTTATGCAATCAAAAAAATGCCTGCCACACCTTTTTTGACAAAATCTAAGGCATGACAGGCACGATAATTACGCGATTGCTTCGATAATTTTTTTGCGATTATTGGATATGGTAGTAGGACTTGTACCATAAATTTGAGCCAGTTCTTTTTGTGACTGGTTCGCTTGTCCGAGTACTCTTTGCTGGAGGACATAGTCAAGGGCAGCTGCATAACTTTCCGGTTTTCTGAAGGTTGGATTTTCTTTTTCCGTAAATGTTTTCCAGATTTCAAGGCCTTGTGCTATATGTTCTTCATCAAATTCTTTTTTCAACATATGTTCTTCAAATATTTCCGCAACCTTACCATATAATGGATTATCCCAAAGCATTTCCTCGGATGATGCTTCGGCTGCCGGTTCAATTGCAGGCTCAGATGGTGTGTTTTCCATCGTTAAAGCATGTGCTAAAATGGCAGGATATTCTTTCGTAAACTCCTCATCATTCAAAGCTTTTATTCTATCAATAAATTCCTCATCCGCACCGAACAATTCAAACATCGCCAATAGGAATTCATGCCTCTGTACAAACGGAAGCAGCATGCCGATTACAAAATCGCCTTCCTTTACGCTGCTCATTTCATACGCTCTTACAGTCGTCTCTTCATTTATTCGGATATCCCGTATATGAAATTTTTCATCCGTTATAGAAACAACTTCATAAATGGATGGTGTGACATCCTGCCAAGCTGTAAATGCCCGGTTCACTCTCGCGTCTTTCGTTTTATTTCGTTGGTCTTCATAATATATGTCAAAAACTGTCTGGTCATGCTCAATTGGTTCATGAATCATGGCCCAGGCAGTCAAACCCAACTTGTATAAATTCATTCGTTCTTCGTCTTCAATCGGTGAATACTTCGGATGTCGCGATATCATGTCCCCAAGTTCCCCGCGGTAGTTCTGCATGGCAAAACGGTACAATCCCCGATGAAGCTCATCTAGTTGATTATTAAATCGAGTAGGATCAACCTCCATTACACGGGCTGCACCGTGACATCTCTTATATTTTTTCCCGCTCCCACAAGGACACGGTTCGTTTCTTCTAATCTTCCTCATTCATTGTCACCTCTAGTAAAGCTATAAAGCTTAGTTATCTCTTAATTATGGGCAATTTTTATAAATAATTCAAGGTTACTCGTAATTAAGTTTAAAATCCCATTATTTTTGTCAAAACAGGAAACGCCGAGACACCTTGTGTGTCAAGGATAGGGTCACATTTTTTCAGAAAGGGCAGGAAGTTCATACGTGACATAATCGTTTAAATTAGGGTATAGCCTTGAACTCGGCTCGATTCATGTTAAGGCTATATATGTATTATTTTTTGTGAAGCGGATTACTAGATTTACACCTATCTTGTGAAATTACGTACAAATATGGAAATGATATGTATGAGATCTGTTACTGTGACAGATCTCAAAGTAGAGGAGAATCTAACATTCACCATTGCTATGATTGCAGATGGTAAATATTATTTTCTAAAAAACAGTAGATCGACTTGTTGACCGAAGATTTATTGCTTGGTTTTAACATAACAAAAAAAGATGCCTAGTCCAAGGCATCTTTTTTTGTTTCTTATTTTACTGTTCCACTAATCTTTCTACGCGTTTTACAACATTTTCTACAGTAAAGCCATACTCTTCGATGATTCGTTCTCCATTACCTGAGGCACCAAATGTGTCGATGGCAAGGATATCCCCCTCATCACCTACATAACGGTCCCAGCCAAGCGAAGAAGCCATTTCAATAGCTAGACGCTGTTTAACACCAGGAGGCAGCACACTGTCTTTATAAGCCTGCTCTTGAGCCTCGAAACGGTCCCAAGACGGCATGCTGACGACTCTGACATCAATCCCCTTCTCTTTTAAAGAGGCCTGCGCCTGAACTGCTAATTGCACTTCAGAGCCTGTTGCAAGAATTAAAGCATCCGGTGTTTCCTTTTCCGCTTCACTTACAACATAAGCTCCCATTCTTACACCGTCATAAGCTTTTTCCTTCGTACCTTCTAATGTTGGAAGGTTTTGACGTGTAAGCACAAGCGCAGTCGGCTCATCCTTTGATTCCACAGCAAGACGCCAAGCAGCCTGGGTTTCATTCGCGTCGGCTGGACGAATCACCGATAAGCCTGGCATTGCACGGAATGATGCTAACTGCTCAACAGGCTCATGCGTTGGGCCGTCTTCTCCTACAGCAATTGAATCATGTGTCCAAACATACGTAACAGGTGTTTTCATTAGGGCTGATAAACGAACAGCGGGACGTAAATAATCACTGAACACGAAGAAAGTTCCACCAAATACCTTTAAGCCGCCATGCAGTGCCATTCCATTAAGCGCTGCTGCCATCGCAAATTCACGTACTCCGAACCAAATATTTCTTCCAGCGTAATTCGCTTTTGTGAAGTCACCCGCCCCATCAATCATCGTTTTATTCGAACTTGCAAGGTCTGCACTACCGCCGATAAAGTTCGGAACAGCTTGGGCAATCGCGTTCAAAACTTCTCCTGAGGAAGCACGTGTTGCTAGCGATGAGCCGACTTCATAGATTGGCAGGTTTTTATCCCAATCAACCGGAAGTTCATCATTGATTGCTAATTGTAACTGCCTGCCCTGTTCTGGATAAACAGTTTTATATTTTTCAATTAACGCGTCCCACTCTTTCTCAGCCTGCGTACCTTTACGGACTACTTTTTCGTTAAAATCTTCATACACATCTTCTGGGACGAAAAATTCCTCATGCTCCCAGTTATAATTTTCTTTTACGAGCTTCACTTCTTCTTTACCAAGTGGCGCACCGTGAGAATCGGAGGAACCGCCTTTATTCGGTGAACCGTAACCGATTACGGTCTTCACTTCAATTAATGTTGGCTGGTCCTTATTTTCCTTCGCCTCTGTCAACGCTTTACGAAGTTCACCTACATCATTACCGTCCTCCACACGAAGAACTTGCCAGCCATAGGAACGGAACCGCCCCTCGACACTTTCAGAGAATGACCTGTCGAGATCCCCATCGAGAGAAATATCATTCGAGTCATATAGAACGACTAATTTACCTAAACCGAGATGTCCTGCAAGGGAGGCTGCTTCATGTGAAATTCCTTCCATTAAATCACCGTCTCCAACAAGTGCAAATGTATGGTGATCAACTACAGGGAAATCTTCCTTATTATACGTAGCAGCTAAATGGGCTTCAGCCATCGCCATCCCTACTGCAGAGGCGATCCCTTGTCCAAGCGGTCCTGTCGTCATCTCAACACCATCTGTGTCGCGTACCTCCGGGTGACCAGGTGTATTCGAACCCCACTGACGGAAGTTCTTTAAATCATCCATCGTCACATGATAGCCTGATAAATGTAGTAAACTATATAAAAGCATCGACCCATGTCCTGCAGAAAGAACAAATCGGTCCCGATTAAACCATTTAGAATGTTTTGGGTTATGCGTCATAAAATCTGTCCAGAGCGTATAAGCAAGCGGAGCCGCCCCCATTGGAAGCCCAGGGTGTCCAGAGTTCGCCTTTTCGATCGCATCAATAGCAAGTGTGCGGATGGTATTGATTGATAGTTGTTCTACAGAAACAGTTGAAGTAGTCATACGTTATCATCCCTTTCAATTATAGCTCGTAAGCTTATTTTGGAACACTTTCCCAATCAGCTAAGAATTGCTCAATTCCATTATCCGTTAATGGATGCTTCCATAATTTCGGTAATAGGGACCCGGGAATCGTCGCAATATGTGCCCCGGCTATAGCTGCTTTTTCCAAGTGATTAATCGTCCGGATACTTGCTGTAATGATTTTCGTATTGAAATGATAATTCTGAAGCGTTGTTTTCAAGTTCTGAATCAATTCCAGTCCATCTTCACCAATATCATCGATTCTACCGACAAATGGGCTAACATAAGTTGCGCCTGCTTTGGCTGCCATCAGTCCTTGGGATACGGAAAAAATGAGCGTAACATTCGTCTTAATACCTTCTTTGGAAAGAATATTAACCGCTTCTAATCCAGCCTCCGTCATCGGGATTTTCACAACGACGTTTGAGGCCCATGTTGCGATATCACGTGCTTCAGCCACCATTTCCTCCACGGTAAGTCCGATAACTTCAGCACTAACTGGGCCATCCACAAGCTCACAAATCTCTTTAATCGTTTCTTTAAAATCTCTATTCTCCTTTGCAATAATGGAAGGATTTGTTGTAACACCGTCCACTAATCCCAATCGATTAATTCGTTTGATCTCTTCAATATTTGCTGTGTCTAAATAGAAATCCATTTAAAAAACCTCCTAAGATTTTACTGTGCTAAACGATCGCTTTCACTGGATAAACACTTTTCACATATCTCACTTGTTTTTCTCTGCCATTTACGAGAATAGAAGAAGTGTGATAGTTCCCATCATTTGTTTCAATACCGTCGATGATAATATTATCGGTGATTCCAGTAGCTGCAAACAGACAATCATCTGTGCGCACTAAATCATCCTGTGTTAAAACGCTTTCGAAATTGTTGATCCCCATTTCTATGCATCTAGCAATTTCTTCCTCATTGCGTGGTAAGAGTTTTGCTTGCATCTCTCCACCCATACAACGCGCGGCAACTGCCCCCAGCACTCCTTCAGGGGCACCTCCAATTCCAAGGAACATGTCGACACCCAAACTTTCAATACAAGTGGCAATCGCATAAATGACGTCACCATCATGAAACAAACGTACTTTAGCACCTGTTTCTCGAATTCGTTCAATATATTCCTCATGTCTCGGTCGGTCTTGTATCAGAACATTCAGCTCTGTTACTTCTTTTCCAAGCGCCTTTGCGACATTTTTAATATTTTCTTCGATTGGTGCATCTAAATCAATATGCCCTTTCGCCTTTGGTCCGACAGCCATCTTCTTCATATACATATCAGGAGCGTGAAGCAGTGCCCCTTTCTCAGCCGCTGCGATTACCGTAATCGCGTTTCCTTGACCATTAACAGTTGGTGTTGTTCCTTCAATCGGATCTACCGCAATATCGACCTCGTGACTGCCACCTTTTCCAAGCTCTTCACCGATATAGAGCATCGGGGCTTCGTCGATCTCACCTTCACCAATTACAATCTTGCTGTGCATTTTCATTTTATTCAAGGTTTCCCGCATTGCATTTGTTGCAGCTCCGTCAGCCGCTATTTTGTCGCCACTACCAACCCATGGCAAAGCGGCGACTGCAGCTGATTCAGTTACTTTTAAAAAGTCCAATAATAATGATTGCATGCTTATTCTCCTCGATTCGCATGTTTAGTTAACTGCACAATTACTTCCAGCTACCGCTTCTTTAAAGTTTTCCCCTACGAACTCTGCTTCTTTTTCAACAATTTTATCCACTTTGCGTTTAGAACCTTCTTCCCAAGATACATTCAAATATGCTTCAACAACCTTTTTTGCAACTTCCGGTCCAACAATTTGTGATCCCATTGTAAGAATTTGTGCGTTATTACTTAACTGTGCTCTTTCTGCTGAATAAACATCGTGAGCAAGTCCCGCGCGGATTCCTGGATATTTATTTGCTGCAATACATACACCAATACCAGTCCCACAAACTAAAATACCTCTTTCCGCTTTTCCTTCACTGATTGTTTCTGCAACTTGGAATGCTATGTCTGGATAATCTACTGCATCTTCGGAGTAGCAACCGAAGTCGATTACCTCGTGCTTTGTATCTGCTAAAAACTCTTTAATTGTTTCTTTTAATTGAAATGCGTTGTGGTCACTGCCGATTGCAATTTTCATTTTACATTCCTCCATATTCATGCATTTCCTTTTACTTACTTTCATTTTAATATACTTTTTATCATTTATCAAGTTATATATTTTTATTATCACTTATTTACTTTCATTTGTTTTCGTATTTAGTGTTTTTTCGATAAAAAAGAACCAGAAATAACACCTCTGGTTCTATTTTTTATTTTTATAATAAAAGAAACTAATAAAAATGCTGTGATAACTCCTGCGCCTTTGTTTTTAAATAGCTTGTTCGGTTTTAGCTTGAACAAAGTTTAAAAAAGTAGCTAAGATCATATAGGCAGAAGTTGCGCCTGGGTCTTGGGCGCCGATAGAGCGATCTCCTAGACGGCTGGAACGGCCTCTTTTAGAAACGAGCTCTTTCGTTGATTCCATTCCAGCTTTAGCAGCTGCGACAGCGTCCGTAAATGCAGGTAGAAATTCTCCAGATTCTGCAAACTTTGCTTCCAGTTCATTCGCAAATGGCTCAAGCGTATCCACCATAGTTTTATCTCCCACTTCAGCTTGACCACGCTCTTTAATTCCTCTTGCAAAAGCAATCCAGAACTCCGCCAAGTCCTTATCTTCAATGACTGTTTTTCCTTTAACTGCTTTAGCACCTCTCATGAATCCTGTTGCATATAGTGGGCCTACAGAGGAACCTACAGCACTCAAAAATGTTTTCCCTACCATAATGCTTACTTTTGCACAATCTTCTTCAGCAACAAGCTCATTGTCAAGTTTCTCATTGACAGCTTGCCAACCGATAGACATTGTCACACCATGGTCTCCATCACCGATCTTACGGTCAAGTTCACAAAGGTAGTCTTTCTGTTCCTCCACCATACTAACAATCTCTTTATAATAAGCTTTTAATTCTTTAGCTGTTAATTGCATTTTGAAAACTCCTTTTCCTTATTTTTGAACAAACATTGGGCAATTTACTGGATGATCAATTGTTTTAATCAATTCATCATCTAATTTCATTAAAGTAATAGATGCTCCGCCCATTTCAAGGGATGTAATGTAATCTCCAACATAAGAACGGTATATTTCAATACCTAATTCACTTAGCATTTGTTCAACTTTGCGGAACATTGTATATAGTTCCATTCTCGATGTAGAACCAAGACCATTTACTAAAACCGCAACTTTGTCACCACTATTAATTTCAATATCTTCTAAAATATCATTAACTAAGCGTTCTGTAACCTCGTCTGCCGATTGAAGTGGGCCTTTTTCGACTCCCGGCTCTCCGTGGTGTCCTAATCCAATTTCCATTTCATCATCGCCAATTTCAAAGCTTGGCTCTCCAGTTTGCGGTAACGAACAAGGAGTAAGACCTACACCCATGGAGCGAGTATTTTCGTTTGCTTTTTTAGCAACGCGGACAACGTCTTCCAAGTTATAACCGAAGTCAGCAGCTGCCCCTGTCGCTTTAAAAATGAAAAACTCACCAGCAATTCCGCGGCGTTTCTCTTTTTCTTCTTTAGGAGCTGATGCGACGTCATCTGTCGCTAAAGCCATACCAACTTCAATGTCTTCTTCTAAGTCCGCCATTTCTGCAGCCATACCGAAGTTCATCACGTCACCAGCATAGTTTCCGTATAGATAAACAACTCCAGCGCCTTTATCAATTGCTTTCGTAACTTCTAAGATTGGATCTGGGGAAGGCGATGCAAAAATGTTACCAACCGCTACACCATCAGCCATTCCTTCACCAACATAACCTAAGAATCCAGGCTCATGTCCAGAACCACCACCGATTAGAACTCCAACTTTCCCTTCGCGTGTTTCCTTCGCAGTCACTAATGCTCTATCATTTTCTGGTAACTGTTTGATCAAGTCGGGGTGCGCCTTGACATACCCTTCCACCATTTCTTCAACAACATATCTAGAATCATTCATTAATTTTTTCATATTAATGCACTCCTTGCTCGTTATTTATCTACTCAATCAACTAACTATTCATTATATCAAACGATAAAGCGTTTTCCGATAGATATATCAAGTCTTCAATAGATCTTCTTTTGTTTTTACTTTTTAAACAACAATTTTAATACATGTTAACAGTCTGTAATCCCCCTCCTCTAAACATAAGGGAACCCCAATATGTGAAGGGTGGGGATAAACAGTCCGTAAATCCCTGATTCTGTTCAACTAACATTCAGTGGGAAGGTAAGGATCCCCCACTGAATGAAGTTTCACTTAATCAGAGTTACCCCCACAGCTGTGAGGGTAATTCTATTATATAGCCGAATGTACCTCTGCTTTTACCTTTTCTTTTTTCTTTTCTTCGTTTGGAAGCTTTAAGAATCTTGTTAAGACAGCTGCGATGAAGTATAGTCCAGCTAAGATCCACACTAATCCTTGAGGACCGGCCAGGTCGAAGAATAATGCTACAAGTGCAGGACCAACGAATACACATAGACCTGCTCCAAGGTTTAGAATCGACATGGCGGCACCTTTGTCTCCGTCGCCAACTAATGATGGTGTTAATGCAGATAGTGGTACGAAACCAGCGATACATGCACCCCATAGCATTCCAACAATCGCTACAAGTGTTACGTTACCGGCAAAAATTTGCGGTGTATAGAATAGCATGAGTGTGAAGACTCCACAACCAACTGCCCCGAACCATGTGACTGTATTTCTCCAGCCTAACTTATCTCCTAGATAACCAAAGATTAAGTTGAATGCGATATTCGAAATAAATATCGTACCCCAAATATTTAACCAAACTGTTGTTGCGATTCCATGATCCGCTAAATATAACGGCAAGAATAATGGAAATGCATATTGTGATGATTGGTTAATAACGCGAACCACACCTGCAATCGCAACTTTTGGCTCTCTTTTTAAGATAGTAATTCCGTTTAGCAGCTCTTTAACCTTAGATGCTGCTCCACTTATTTCTTCTTTCTCTGGCATTTCAAATTTATCTCGGTTAACTATAATTGCAAAGAACGCTCCAATCAATACCCAGATAAGCGCACTCCATAATGTAGTGATATGGCCAAATGTTTGAATTGACCAGCTAGAGTAGAAGGCGCCTAGTACACTTAATCCTCCTGTAAACACAAACCAGAACCAACCAACTGCTCGTCCTAACTGATGCGGTGGTGTCCGGTATGTAATCCAGACTAGGAAGGCATAAGCAAATAACGGATAACCAAATCCTCTTATCGCGTATGTTGGAATCATTAATCCATAATTTAAGGTAGAAACAGCAAATCCAACAAACAATACATGTCCAATAATATAAGCTGCTACCCCTAACATCATCGTTTTCCTTGGTCCAATCGCTTCAACTAGTACACCTGAAAGCCAAGCACCAATAGCAATCGTTACACCATAAGCCGTTGTGAGTGTTGCCGTTTGCTGAACGGTAAGCCCTTGTTCTACAAGATACGGACTGAGCCAGGCAAGTTCTAACCCATCTCCCATCATGAAGATAAGTACACCAAAATACCCCCATGCTAAGTGCGCCGGCATTCCCATTCTATCTAGCAAAGTTCCTTTTTGCCCTAAATCCGTCATCTTTGCATGCCATCCCTTCTCCCTTGAATTTTAAGGTTTTAAAATGATTTTTAATGATTTATCGCCTTTTGCCATTAGTTCAAAGCCTTCTTCAAAATCTTCTAATCCCAACTCATGTGTAACTACACCTTCAGTTGGGAAGTCACCATTTGCAATTCCTTCAATGACAAGCGGATAGCAATACGGGCCTAAGTGGGAACCTAAAACGTCTAGTTCTTTACGGTCACCAATAATACTCCAGTCCACTGTTACCGGCTCCGCAAATACACTAAACTCTACAAAACGGCCAAGTTTTCTAATTGCGTGAAGTCCTTGTTCAACAGAAGACGGATGCCCTGTTGCTTCAATATAAACGTCACAGCCATACCCTTCCGTCATATCTTGAATTTCTTTAACAACATCAACTTCACCTGGGTTTAATACAACATCAGCACCAAACTTTTTCGCTAATTCTAGTCGATCTTCTTTCATATCTAGTACAACAAGTTTACTAGGACCTGACTTTTTAAGTGCACCGATCATCCCCAGACCGAGTGTACCTGCACCTGACAACACAACAACATCGCCAAGTTGTACTTGTGCACGCTGTACCGCATGAAGACTACATGCATACGGTTCAATCAGAATAGCTTTTTCTAAAGGAAGATCTTCCGGAACTTTATAGTTGATCGCTTCTTTTGTAAATTTCATATATTCAGCCATGCCACCGTTTACATTGTTTTGGAATCCGTAAAGGTCATGTTTCTGGCACATCCAATATTCTCCTCTTTTACAGAAGCGGCAGTCCCAGCAAGGAACAATCTGTTCAGAAATTACTCGGTCACCAATTTCAAAATTAGTTACCGCATCACCTTTCGCTACAATTCTTCCAATAAATTCATGTCCGGGAACCATTGGCGCTTTAATATAAGCCGGTTGATTTTCGTCGCCCCAGAAGCTCGGTGCACCTTCAAACGCTTTCACATCACCAGCACAAATTCCACAAGCTTCTAGCTTAATAATAATTTCTTCATCATTTTCTAAAGTCGGAGTTGCTATTTCTTCATATCGATAATCTTTTGGAGCATATGCCACGACAGCCTTCATCATTTCAGGAATCTCTTGATTTTTTACTTGGCTTTTCTCTACTGTATTCGTCATTTCCATTCTCCTTTGATAGATTAATATTTTTGTAAAAAGTGATTCAATCACCGAAAACTAAAAGGCAATTTTCGTTGACTTAATTGGAATCGGTTACATCTCAATTCATATATTATCATTAATTTTCGTTTTGTCAATATTGTTATTGAGTATTTTCGTGGATTTTCACTAACTTCATATAAATCGCTATCTCAATAATAAAAGAAAGTAATTTTGCACGTTGATTAATTTCACTTTTTCGTCTAACATAAGAGATAATATAAAGTATAAGGATGTTATAGAAATGAAAATGTTTGCAAGTGAAAGAAGAGATAAAATTTTGCAGCTCTTACAGGATAAAGGGAGAGTAACCGTCAAGGAGCTTGCATCACATTTGGATGTATCAGAAGCTACATTAAGAACAGATCTAACCAAAATGGAATTAGCCGGCCTTCTTAAAAGAACTCATGGTGGGGCGGTTTTAAGTGATGGCACTGAAAACGATCGAAGCTTCTCTGTTCGTGAAAAGAAAAACATTCAAGAGAAAATGAAAATAGCTGAAAAAGCTTTTGAGTTAATCGAAGACCAACAATGTATTTTACTCGATGCAAGTTCAACCGCATTGGCATTAGCTCGCAAAATTAATGAAAGCTCCATGCGATTAACTGTTGTAACGAGTGGAATTCAATCCGCTCTCGAACTAAAGGATAACCCAGCGATAACCGTTATTCTTGTAGGTGGTGTCGTTACAAACGGTTCTACCTCCATTGAAGGAAAACTTGGAGTAAGCATCTTGGATCATGTGAATATTGATATCATGTTTACTTCTGCTAGTGGGTATACCGTCGAGAATGGATTAACAGACTTCAATTTATATGAAGTGGAATTAAAGAGAGAAATGGTTAAGCGTTCAAAAAAGGTAGTTGCAATTATTGACTACTCTAAGATAGGGAAAACGTCAAGTTCAGTTTTTGCTACTACGGATGAAATTGATGTATTAATTTCGGAAGAGCAAATTAGTGCGACTATGCTGGAGAGCTTACAAGATAACAACATTACAGTTATGTAATTGTTGTTCATTTTTCTCACCCTTTTGGTAATCGCTTACTTAATGAATTAATAAATTTAGGAATGAGGGATTGGAATGGAATTTCAAGGATTTGATAAAAACTTCAATATTACAGATAGAGTTGCAGTAATAACAGGCGGAGCTAGCGGGATCGGCAAAGCCATCGCGGACTTATACGTAGAAAAAGGGGCCAAAGTTGCTATTTTAGACTTGAAAGAAGACGTTGTGGAGGCAGCCAAGGAAATTAGCGACGAGCATGCAATCGGTGTAAAATGTGATATTACGAATGATGAAAGTATGGATCAGTCTGTTTCGAAAGTAAGAGAGGTATTCGGTAGGATTGATATTCTCGTAAACTGTGCTGGGGTAGCACTACTAGACGATGCAGAAAATATTTCTGATCGTTATTGGCAAAAAACGATTGATTTAAATTTAACGGGTTCATTCAAGATGTGTCAGAAGATCGGCAATGTCATGATCGAACAGGGTAACGGAGGGAAGATGATCAACTTAGCTTCCCAGGCAGCAATTATTGCTCTCGATAATCATGTTGCTTACGGTGCTAGTAAAGCAGGAATTATAGGAATGACGAAAGTGCTTGCACTTGAGTGGGCACAATATGGAATTAATGTGAACGCAATCTCCCCTACTGTAGTTTTGACTGAACTTGGTCAAAAAGCATGGGCTGGTGAAAAAGGAGAAAAAGCGAAAAAAGAAATACCACTTGGACGCTTCGGCTACCCTGAAGAAGTCGCAGCAATTGCTTTATTCCTCGCCAGCGACGCAACAAACCTAATCACAGGCGAAAACATAGTCATTGACGGCGGAAACACCATCAAATAAAAAGATTTGAGGGTCAGTGTTCATATCCCATTTTTCAGGGACAAGTACGCTGACCCTAAAATCTCTACAGTACTAACTATCAATCATATACTCAACTGTATATAATCTGGAGTTTCAGTACTTGTTACCATTTTTGTGATTAAAAAATATGGATTATAATAAAATGCAAATTGCTCTTCATCTTCTCCCTCATGAAAGCCCTTGCAATTACGAGCAATTTTTTATATAATAATACTAAGTGATACACTTCACATATAGTAAAAACATGAAAAGGAGGCCATGACATGAACAAAGCTGATCCAACAGTTGCTTGTCTGTACCAAACACAAGGAACCATTTCACAGGAAAATATCCGTTCAAAGTTTTTGGACTACCAAATTGCGGACATAAATATCCATCCGGATATCCCATTACCTACAACAGGTTACCATCCAATTTCGATAAAAATTTCGGGTAAATGGTATGAAGCAGTTGCTTCGATTGTAACGATACCAGGGGAGGAAAACGATAAAAAAGTGAAAGTATATATCCGTAATTTTGAGCAGCAACTTCAAGCTTGTAACGTCTTACTCTCTTGGAATAATTATGTTATTCCTTCAACAAAACAAAAACGACGAGACGAGTTGCCAGCAGCTATAAGTTTGTAATACGTCTTGCAACTACTTGTTATAACTCTCTGATCTTTTACTCCGTCTTACTTCTTCTAGGTAAACATGTGAAAGTATCTTTGTTTAAGTTTGCCTATATACACGCTACTCAATATTTCACACATCACTTAGCTAAAAATCCAATGGCTGCCCGACGCTTTAAGGTATGATGTTATATGTCGTCATTCCATACAGCCGGGGTTCATACCAACTAGATTTCCACCATCTATAGCAGATTTTATCCTTGAATGTAGAGCAGTAAAAATACAAGCAGAATAACCATCCTCGTAGGATGGTTATTCTGCTTGTATAAAATAACGTGAGCGGGATTATCTAAGTTCCATGATCTTCTTCACTGGAAGCAGACTACATTTTTTTGATCACTTCAATCAGCTCCCCAGCTTGCTGCCACAAGGCAATGTTATCCAGAACATAGTCATTCGCTTCCATGTCTTGGATATTTGCGACTTTGTCTCCCTTCGTCCGAAGCTTTGTTTGACCAGTTAAAAAATATTTGACAAACGGGTTCTGCTTCATTGCTTGTTTCAATAGTTTCTTTGTTTTTGCTGTGATTCCATCCCGGAAATAATGCAGCAACACATTGTTGAAAGCAAATTCTATAGATGCATCATCCTTATATTCAGTGACTAGTCTCCTAGCAGATTCATAATCTTCAAGTTCAAGATATAATCGCAATAGATAATATCTGATTCCCTGATTATCATTCGGATTTAATTCAAGTAATTGTTCATAATGCGCTCGAGCTTTCGTCTTATCGCCGTATTCATCAAGGAAAATAGCAAGTCCTGCCTTTGCCCTCATAAAGGGACGAGTTTCCGTAATTCCCCAGAAATGTCCTTTACCTTCATGAAAATATTCTTTATCTAACTCTTTTTCTGCAAGGGAGAGCGCATAGGAATAAAGCTGATATTTTTCATTCGTTGAGCTTGTATCTTCCGCTTTCATTAAATATGCATCTGAAAAATCAGGATCAATTGCTAACGCTTCGTCAATAAGTTTCTTCCGGGCCTTTCCGCTTGTTTGGATTGCTTCAGCCAGTTTTTCTTCAGCTAAGTCTCTAGGTGACTCTAAAATAGGATCAAATAACCCGACACTTTCCAGCAACTGATCGACAAAGGCCTCCGCTTCTTCTTCTGATTCAAACTCTTGTTCCTCTAGAAGGCTTTCAACTTCATCCATAAAACTCTCCATTATTTCTGGATCCAGAAGGTCGTCTAGCTCATGAGGTAAGTCCACTTTTATGTTCTCCGCTGCTTCAGCGATCTGTTCTTCCAATAGCTCTTTCAATTTCATTGCATTTTTAGATAATGTCGTAACACTTATCCCGTACTCTTCCGCCAATCCCTTTTGACTATCCAATTCAATCCCAAGAATTTCACGCTGAATAACATACTCTAATGCCCCAGCATAAGATCCTACCTTTGTAAACATTGGCTGTTCCAATTCTGTAAAATACTTCCAGAGTACGATCCCAGTTGAAATCACAATTTGAGGTGCTTTCTTTTGTTCCATATGTCTTGTGAAAAGCTCTGCAACCATTTCATAGGGTGGATAATCCCATTCGAACTCACCGGTAACTGTTTCAAATTCAATGAATGCAGCTAATATATCAGGGTAGTTATTTATGATTTCCTCTTCACTCCATGTTTGGATCATTTCCAGAGCTTCTGGAGTCGTATCAGTGAACTCTGGTATCGCCATAAAGAAATCATACAACTGGATATAAGGAAGCAAGAAGCCCATTAGATAACTTCCCTCTAAAAAGTCTCTTTCTTCATCTCCTGCTCCCATAAGTTTGTACGTTTCTTGGGAACGCAGATCTTTAATTTCTATCTCGTCTTCTGTATTCGAGAGTACCTCATAAATCGAAGGGACCGTTCCTGACCAAGATGCAAAAGTTCTCCTTATTCTTTCATTACTAATTTTCCACTTTTGTTCCATATAATATAAATCAAAAATCGTTTTACCATTTTGTATTGGTGCATGGAGTATGATCCAAGCCCTAAGAATGGATGAAAAAAATTCTGCTATTTCATCATCCGCTACTTGTAGTTCCTTATACTCTTCTAGTATTTCATCTAATTCTTTTTCTATAAAATAGGAATAGTTGTGCGTAGCAAATTCTAATAAACCTATATGAAGGCGTTCCAATTCGGCATTATACCGTTCTGGACTAATTTCGATCACATTTGAAGCACCATGGCATTTTTTATATTTCTTGCCGCTCCCACAGGGACATGGATCGTTTCTTCCGATATTCTTCATCAGCCTTCACCTCTTTTTGGGGTCTTTCTTTTTATTATGAAGATTAATTGCAGGGATTTCAAGTGATTTAGAGGAAGAATGCTTGATAGATTTTGAGCAGCGTAAAAATGTAACCGAAAGTCGAATATTTCCATACCGCGAGCGGAAATTAAGAAATCCACGAAGAATAACCGCCCTGTTCTCTACACTTCTAAGGGCGGTTATTACTAGTCTTACTAATTATCCTACTATTTCAGACTCCTAAGGTTGAATTCTTACTTTCCATCATTTCGCTACCTACATACAACACCGCTTATATTTTTTCCCGCTTCCACAAGGACACGGATCATTACGGCCAACTTTATTCTCCTTTATTATCGGGGTTGACCTTTCCGTCATCTGCATAAACAATTCCGTCATGGGGTCCGTCGGAGTATGTTCGGGTAATTGATTTCCCATCTTCTTCAATTGATTGAAAACAAATAACCCAAATGAATTTATTCTAATCGAATCAATCCCCATATAATATTGTTTATCATCCTCGGTATACCAAAGCTTCAACTGGAACAATCCAAAGTATTCCATTATCGGCATTATGTACTTAAAGACATAGTCGGTGATACCTTGAAACGTTTGATTAACTAGCATGACTCCAAGCCGGTCTTCTCTCAATTTAATTTCCTTATCTACGGGGAATTGGGAAAGTACTTCGGCTATATTCGCCCGTTTTGACTGCGTAAATTCAACCCGTCCACCTCGATTAGACGGCTGAACTTTTTTCCAGGAAAGCTGATTCCAGAGCACATCCATTAATAGAACAAACTTCTCTTCATCAGTTAACTTTTGGTAAGCATTTAGAAATTCTGTTGGTTCCAACCTATTTCCTTTGATACGATAAAGCCTTAAATGGATCCCTGCTACATAGAAAAAGTGAAATAAACCGATATCTTCTTGGTTTAATGTTGGCTTTGTAAATAACCCTAAATCGAGCGCATGATCTAATTCCTGCCAAAACTTCCTTGTAATATTCTGTCTCCCACTCGTGAGCTTCGCGTATTTCTCTTGTTGTATCTTTTCTAAGAATGACGTAAAAGCATTTACTGCAATTGGTGCTTTAACGTTTCTTTCATTCAACAAGCGGACGAAATTGGGATCAACATCCAAGGCATCACTCTCTTCCAGTTGATAAGCTCTTTCCATTTCTTCGAGATAATGATCTAGATCATTATCAAAATACCATGCTTCTATATCATCCGATGAAAAATACGTCTCAAACCGATGATGAAAGTATTCCTTTTGCTTACAGACCATATTAATTTCAGTGAGGTCCTCTTCTCGTAAATCCCCGTTATCATATAGAAACTTTGCGAATCTTTTAAACGTCGTCAAGTATGGTCCAATATCTCTTTCCGTGCTATCCAACACTTTCCGAATATAGTAGTCTCCCAAAAATTCAATAATATGATCGGCATCGAATTCTCGAATCATGCCACCGATATACTCTACATAGCTTCCTCCATAAAAAAATATTCTTTTTACATGCTGATCAACTGTCTCTGCTTTTAAACCTTGTACCTCAGACAGATATCTCGAAAATGCTTCAAGCGTGCTTTGCAGATCATCACTAAAGGCTTTCACATCAAATTCCTCAAAAACTTCACGATCATCCATTCATTTCTCCTCCTTATTTTATGGTTGCTACGTTCCGCTATTTATTGCAAGGTTTCCTTTATAAATACCCAAATTTCCACCGCTCTCTGCATTTTGGACAGCGCTTCGGAAGGTGCAACCCTTTTTGTTTAAAAAAGTTCTGTTCGCCAACCGTGAATATAAAACGATTCCCGCAATCCCAGCATTTTAAGCGGAAATCCTGTGGTGCTTCTCCTTTTAGAGCTTCCTCTATTTCGGCTTCTCTTTGCTCGACCAAATCTAAATCAATTGGAGCATTTTCTGTAATCGATTGGATAACATCACGTATTTTCGCACGCACTTTTTTATAGTCTACTTTTTCCCATGCTTCAAGAAACGGAATATACTTGGGGTCTCCCGTTTCCCTAATCTTATCAAGAAACAAGAAAATCATATGGCGGTTGCGATCTTTCAGGTATTCCATATCAGGTATTGGTGCATCTTCTGCAATCAGCTTGTCCCATTCTAGTAAAAATTCATCTGCTCGCTGATTTGCTTCAATTTGCCAGCCCCGGTCCGTATATACAATCATCGGTAGCTTTCCTGAATAAAATATTTCAAGAAAATCATGCTCAATCATCCAATCTACTTTTTCCGTTATCGCTGCAATTGTTTCGGATTGGAAATAACCATAGACAGGTGATTTATCCAATTCTAGTTCAAGCACTTTTTTCTCGCGGGATCCCTTTAAGATTTTGGAAAGGAGATTTCTTCCACCTGTCGCGATCAGTTCATCCGCCGCTCTTAATATTGCTAGCTTTTCGTCTTTTGTTAAATTCATGACTTTCGCTCCTTACTGATTGAGGTTACATCGCTGCGTTCTCACACTGCAACCCCAGATAAGTTAGTTTAATTACAGATTGGGAAATTCCGGAATCGCATTAAAAATAGTATTCATAGAAAATGCTGCACACTTGATATGACATGATTTTATTGTTTCATCATGCATGTAAACTTCATTTAATTCATAGATTGCTTCGTTTAAAATATATTGCTCCAAGAACTTCTGAACGGGATCAATAAGCCAATATTCGGGGATATTATATTTTGCATAGGTATCTAACTTGTCCTTTCTATCGCGTTTCATAGATGAAGGTGATAAAATCTCAACAACTAAGTCTGGACTCCCTTCAATTCCACGATTGGTAACAAGTTCTGATTTACTTGTGTGTAGCAGAAGTAAATCTGGCTGCCTCACTTCATGCTTGGAGAGAATTAAATCTATTGGTGCTACGAAGAGAATATATTCATTTTTACAGCCCTGCTTTAATTGATATGCTAACTCTTGGCTAACTAATTGATGAATAGGATGAGGCGCTGGCGTCATCGCTTGAAGTATCCCATCAGCTAATTCATACTGCACACCATCATCTGCGAGGCTTGCATAATCCTCATAGGTTAGCGGCTCCTCACGGATGACATCTTTTTTCTTTTTCGATTGCATATTTTCACATCCTTTTAGAAGATATGACAGGAAAAAAACACTCGTAGATAGTGGTGTATTTTAGATAGAAGTTTTAAAAGCAAATCGTTAATTATGTATTCATTGTAATGCATTCCACCTATACCCTGCAATGAGGGTATATTAGGTTAGGAGATACAACCGTTGAATGTGTATGATCTGTTTTCCCTTCGTTTAGTTCTTAGTGTTATAAACGTTTGGAGAGCGTGGCAGGTGGCTGACCTCATAACTTCACTTATTGAAAGGCATTACAAAACAGGGTATACTGCCATTAACTGTAGGCAAAGCCAACCAACAATTTCATTTCTATTTTACCACGTCAAAAAATTAAGGAGCGATAATGGATATGACATTGGATAATAAGAAACATTCCTACGCTGATTATGTTTTAGTAAAGGAAGAAACCTATGAAGTTATTGCCGGTGAGATTCTCAAAATATCCCCTCCTTCCCCTACACCAAAACATCAAGATGTCGTTGCTGAATTGACTGCTGAATTCAAAATGTTTCTTCGTGGAAAAGAATGCATTGCTTTTTCAGCTCCAATGGACGTTTGCCTATTTGCCACCGAAACAACAAAAAAAGAAAATATTTTTGATTGGGTGCAGCCCGATTTATTTGTTATATGTGATCAAAAGAAAATAAAAGATACGAACATTGTCGGCGCCCCTGATTTCGTAATTGAAGTGTTATCCCCATCAACAGCCCGTATTGATCGCTGGATCAAATTTAACAGTTATGAGAAGGCGGGAGTAAAAGAATACTGGATTGTTGACCCGGCTAATATGTTTGTTGAAGTTTATGAACTGCGGGATACATCCTTTCATCAAGCGGGGATCTATGAGCACGAGGAGAGCATAACAGTGGGAATTTTTCCTGAGCTGAAAATAGATTTGAAAAATATTTTTAAGGAAAGGGTTTAGGACGGTGGATCAGGTTACTTGTCCTATTGAGGGCTAATGCAATTTTGTAATAATAGTTGCTAACGACATTAGAAGAAAAGCACATAATAACAAGGAGGAATGCAACATGTTTGTTGGTGATTCCTTAACCAACATTCGATTACTCCGCGGACTATCGAGAAAACAACTAGCTGAAGAGTTAGATCTAACAGAACAGTCCATCTGGCAGTATGAAAATGGGTATATCTCCCCCAGTTTACAAGTCATTAATAAAATGAGGACATATTTCAACGTCCAGCCAAAGTATTTTTATTCAAATATTAACCTTTCTAATGAAATAAATGAACAACAAATCGCATATCGCTCAGGCCTACGTAATAGCAGGCAGAAAACAAAATCGGAAACGGTTTATTTGGAATTTCTTCATTATGTAACGAATTATTTATCTTCTATTATTAGGTTTCCACCAAATCAAATAAAGGCAATAAAAGACTATGCCGTTAACTACAAAAGTAAAAACGCTGGTTATTTAGAAATGGATGAAATAATCGAGCATATCGCTTCATACGCAAGGAACTCAATAGGGTTGAGCAACCGGCACAATGAAGATCTTCTATTTTTAATTGAGAAGAGTGGAGCCTTTATTTTCGAAAAATCATTCGGGGATACTGTTGACGCATGCAGCACCTGGTCAAGCGGCGATATTCCTTATATTATCCTTGGCAATATTAAAAAAACTGCGGTAAGACGAAACTTCGATTTAGCACAAGAATTAGGACATTTGCTCTTACATTACAAAATGGACATCACGGATTTAAACAATAAAGAATATAGCACAATAGAAAAAGAAGCAAGTACGTTTGCAAGACACTTTCTTTTACCAAAAGAAGAGTTCCAGAGCGATTTAAAAACAGTGAGTAAAATTTCTAATCCCGATGCCTACATCAATCTCAAGAAAAAGTGGAAAGTTTCAATCGCCGCTATGGCTTACCACGCTTACTCCCTAAATCAGATGACCTATCAACAATACAGATACTTTAATGCTTCATTGAACAGGAAGAATTATAAGCTGATGGAACCTCTTGATGATGAAATTGTTATAATGAAACCCGGTAAAATCAGAAGTTCGTTCGAAGCTATATTTGAGAAGGACGTACGGTCGGTGGAGGATGTATTGGGTTATTTAAAATTTGAGCTGAAGTCGCTAGCAAGTTTGCTTGATGTGGAGCAAGAGTTTTTTGAAAAGTATATGATAAAAGCAGAACATCCGAAAGTGTATGATTTTGTTGTGCAAGAGAATGGAATACTGTAGGGCTCCGATAGATGGTCTTCTATATTTGATTCTCGATTGTGTACAGCCTGATTTATTCATAATTTACGATCGAAGGAAAAATATTGTACAAGTTTAGAAAAAAACCTGAAGAGAAAAAAAGAAATTCAGAAAGATGTAAGCCGAGGGGTAAGGTGCAAAGACTTCTATCCGCTCTTTATATTCTGGTAAAGTTAGCATACCGGCCGTTGTAAATGTAAAATAATCATGAATGGGAAAGTGTCGAATAGATGATTTAATACTAGCTACCCAAACTCCTAAGCATAAGAAATAACCGCCTTACCCATTGGTTCGAAAAGGCGGTTATTCTTACTTTTATTTATGAAATTTCATTAGCAAACAAGACCCGCCAACCTTCCATATCAATCAAATGAATATGACCTATTCGAACTCCAATAAAATCCCTGTCTTATCATCCCTCTGTTTAAAACGCGGATACATCTTGCAATCCGCATCCCCTTCCTCTCGTCTTTCAACCGCTTCTACCAATGAATGAAGCCCGTTTTCAAAAGCTAGTTTAGCAGTTTCCATCCATATGTCCGTCTCACTTCCATCTGTAGGTAAAAGCAATCCGTCGCTGACAAGCAGAAGATCTGTAACTTGATGAAGCGGCAGTCTGCCATAGGAAATATATTCAAGCGCTTCTTCACTGCCATCGATGATACCGTAACCCTCGATTGTATTAAGCTTTTCTTTATTACTGAGTAAAATAGCATTTACAGATTGTTGGATTTCTTGCTGGCTAATCGCTGGATCTTCCTTCCGAAGGCGAACCATCTCTTTAATCGCTAAATCATCAAAGTAATGGATTCCATCGTAGGTCACACTTCGAATTTCGCCAGTTTTATATCTAAGAAACAGCATACAGTCACCAGCATGCACATACTCAAGATTTTTTCTTTCTGGATGAATTTTTACTACGGCAATTCCTGCTGTACTTCGCTGACTTTTAGGTATTTCCGTGATAACAGGGATTGCCAGTTTTCCGATATTTGTTTCATAATAATCAACCATTTCGGTACCAAGTCTCTCATTAGCTTGTTGAATAGATTGATAGAGACTGCTACTTTCAGTCATTTTGGACAGATCCTCTTGTAAGGTCCGAGAAGCGAGATAGCCCGGTGCGCCAAACAAACCAGTAGCTCCATCAATAGCCGCAAATACTTGTGCAGCTTCATTTACCACACAAGAATCTTCGTTAATTTGGCTATCTCCTTTTTTATAAACTTTTTGTATTTTCATTTTGGTTTCCTTTCTATAAGAAGCGGGTCTTTTTCTTGTGTGTTAATTATTTAAAAATATTCATGTGCAAAAATGAGAATCTATTTGTTTACTTTATTATAACTCAACTTTCAGTCTGAAAATACACAAGCACCTAAAAAAACGAGCTGCCACTTTCAAATAAAGTGGTGGCTCGTTTTTATCTTGTGATCAGACCGTTAACAGTGCAATCTAAATCAGCCGTTGGTCCGTCGGTTGAGAGAGACGGCGTACGCTTCATGCCGGAAATTCAGGAATGGGTCGCCAGAAGGCTCTATTCCAGAACCTACAACAGTGGGATCAAACAATAGATTTTCTGGTGTTTCAGCCTGTTTGCCGATTACAGAAAGCTGTCCGACTGAAATTTTTGTCCTTGCTTCAGGCCAAGACTTTGAAGGGTCATCAATTGGATCCCCCTCCTCACCTAACTGAATGATCAAATCAAATGAGATGGGACCTTGTGTCAGTCGATCATCCAGTTCTTCCATCAAGTAATCATGAGATGTCTCCTTAGCTTCTCTGCTGGTGAGTGTAAGCTTATCGAGTGTCGGTTGCCACTCGTACCGGACTGGCTGCTTCTTTCCTTCTTTATTTACAAAGTAGAACGCGTGCAGCGGATAATAGGACAGTTCCGAAAAACTGGCAGGCGGATGACTTTTTAGTTCCTTTACTTTCAGCAGAGCTTCCTTACTGTCTGGGTAGCGAGTAAGCAGATTTTTGAGTGCGATCCTTTTGTCTACTATTCCGATGCCCGTTTTATCATTGGTCAGTATTTTAATCATTTCGATAAAATCTTCCGGACTTTCAGCAGGGAAGAGAGGAATCGATACACCGATCAAATCATGGTGCCCGCCATCCGGCAAGTTGAATTTAACGGCCATCCCTTTTACTGGGGACAGAATGTCAGCTGCCGTCGGATTCGTGGAGCTGTTTGAAAAACGGACAGTTGCGGACACTTCTTCTTTTTGAAGATGGGGTGCCTTTGTATAGGGCACAGCATTTCCATTCGGTACAAACTTCGCGTCATACACTTGCCCCTTTGCATGCGCCCGGCGAGCTGAAGGGAATGTACCCGCTATTTTTTCAAGCGTATCGATGGCATCTTCGGTTAATGATTTCTGTTTGTGATTAGTCATGGAGATCTCCTCTTTTATACTTTAAGTGTCAAAGTAATCTTAATAACCCTGCACGGCATCAATCAGGTCGTTGAAAGCTTTCAAGCTGCGTTCGCCACGCCAAATGTCACGGACAGTAGAGTTAGGGTACGCACAATACCAACCGGTAGCAGTCACTTGATGCTTGGCAATAAAGTCTTTGATTGTCGGATCATTGATTCCCGGATAATCTACAACTTCCGAAAAGAAATGGTCGAGTAGCTCCGGAATCTTCGTGCCGAAATCGTCAATATAAGCATCCCAGTCACCATCATAGGCGGTTGCGAACAACAATCGTTTGTCATCATCAAAAATAACCCAGCGCATGTCGTGAACAGTTGCTATTCGGGCCATAACTTCCATTTGGTCCGGATTATTTGAAAGTTTTTTTCGTAGGCGTTCAGCACCGCCTTCTTTCAAAGGAGCGATGACGGTCAGTTCTGAGACTTTACCCAGTCGCAAGCCGACCCGACCTGCAGTTTCCATCTCAACTTCTTGATTTTGTTTGTTCTCGTTTTTTTCATTTATCATTGTTGTTAACCTCCAAAATAATATATTAGTTCTCACCCAATTCAGAAATCCACTTTAATGCAGAAATACTAGGGATAAAGAAATACGTTCCTCCTTTTGTTACAGAGAAAGCGGGAAGTCCGTGCATTCGTTTACGGAACGGCTCCTCCGGGATGGTATACATACCTTCACCGGCTTTATTGCCTGTAATAGGGTCTTCTTCAGACAGTTCGATGAAATTGCCGTCATTCAGCCAGGTTGATTTGATGAATTCATATTGGCGGGAGAGCGAGGTGCAAATCCCTGCAAAAATGAGTCCTCTATCTGTCCCATCGTCTGCAAGCTCACCTTCAGGAAGGAGCGGACCATACATGGTAGAACGCCGGAGCAGACGATGAATATTTACATCTGCAATTGAGTCCTCCAGACTATCCCGCGGATTGGCTCTTCTAACATGGGAGCTCAAAGGGCATTTGAGCCCTTTCGGATCGTCTTTGTACAGGAAATCATTCCGTACATTCTCGTCCAGTGCAAGTTTTGGATCGTCCTTATCCGGTGACAAGGAAAGAGGAGTTCCGCTTGGCCACCTGCCGACCATTTTTGCTGCAAGTAATTCGCGCTCTTCGTCAGTTTCTCCTTTTTCGTGCAAGTACGAGCGAAAGGCCGCGACCCGCAAATGAATCTTCCGCAGCGCCATATAGCTGCCATTATTCCCAAGTATGTTCGGAGTCGGCCCCTCCTCGATATTCCCTTTTTCATTTTCTTTTCCGATGATGAATTCCCCCGCCTTGAGAGGAGTCTCACCTTTTAATGGCGGATGCAGCTCATTTCCTTCAATTGCCGGGTTGCTGATCCCCTCCGTAAACCCCATATGGGACAGCCCATTTTCTGGTGAACTGACCCTAAGTTCGTACAGCAGCGTAATTCCATCCAACTCATCGTACACCTTTCTCGCACGGTCCAGAGCTTCCTTCAATCGCTCCTCATCGGGTGAGAAAATGGCAATCGCTAAATGCAAACGTTCTTCTTCAAAATAATCTTCCCAGTTTTCGGGTGCACTTTCGTTGAAATCTCCCAGCTTTTCAGCTCGTGAAGACATGCCTTCCCTGAATTCAGCCGGAAAACTTTCCAAAGACTCTTTCGGAACACCAAGCTTTTCCAGACCTTTATAGGTCAAGGCACCATTAACCCAAGCCCCATCCGATGGTTTTTCCCAACGATTGGCAGAGGTGATTTCAGGAAGAAGTTTTTTAAGAACACTACGTCCGCTCTCAGAATCATCTATTTGTAAGAGTAAATACATACCAACATACTTTTCAGGGCGCTCCTGCAGTAGGATTCCTTGAATGTCATCATAGTCAAGACTTGCCATAGATCTTCTCCTCGTCGTTAATTTAGTGCGATAAAGCCTACTTTTCGCTATGCTTTAAGTATGCCCCTGAATGCCCTTGAATATTTATTTTTAAACGAAAGGAAGAGTGAATGGTCTGTATCAAAAGATAGGAGTTCTTAGTGCAACTCTGGTTTATTTTTGCACATTGGGTTGGTAAAAGATAAATTGAAAAAACGGAGTAATGATAATAATAACCAAAAAGGTTCCAAGCAAATTTTGATTGCTTGGAACCTTATATTTAACATATCGGGACTAGTTATGTTCTGGCCCCCTATTTTTTATACCATTTAGTATGATTTCTAAATAATAATTAACTAATTCTTCTTCTGATATCTCTCCATCCGGATTATACCAGTAATAAGTTCGATTCACCATATCTAATATGCTAAATGCGAGAATGTCAGCTCTAACATTATTTTTAAAATGCCCCTTAGCAATTCCATCTTCTAGTAAAGCTTGGACATTTAATCTGAAATCTCTCCTCTTACCTTTTATTTGTTCCAGGTGCACTTCTTCAATATGCCTCATTTCCCTAAAGATGATTCTTGCACTCTTTCCTTTTGTTTTGATTCCACTAATGATTAAATATATAATGTCATACAGTTTTTGATAGTTGTTTTTGCTAGGATCTCGAATTATTTCTTCTTGTTTTTGCAATAAATCTAAAATGAAAGATAGATGAATATCCTTCAATAACTCTTGTTTACTCTTAAAATAATAATAGAATGTACCTTTAGTCGCACCAATATTATCAGTAATATCTTCTATCGAGGTCTCTTTAAATCCTTTTTCATCAAATAAGTCAATAGCTGTCTGTATAATTTTCCCCTTCATCGCCGACTCCCTTTCCCCTATTCTTACTTCAGTATTATAAATATTAGTCGACTAATATTATGAGTGAATCTGATTAATTTCTTATTTCTCAAACGTTCGTATCGAGATTTCTCGACTTGGGCCATATATTTATTAAAATTATTCCCTTTCTAGAATAACTGAAATGCCTTGGCCTCCACCGATACAGGCAGTTACAAGACCATATCTTCCACCCGAACGATTGAGTTCATATGAGCGGATGCTGCATCATTTAAACCAGAACTACTCCCTGCTGTAACTGTTCCCTCTTTATCAAATGCAGGTCTTAATTTTGAGAGTGCTTCCAGACTTGTATTCGGTCGCGGATGTTCATCCTTCTCAAATATGATTGGTTCCCCTTTTCTTACCGGCACTTTTATCGGGACGATTTGCTCTTCAAAACGCCCTTCCTTCATCGCCCTCGCCATTTTTTGTTGGCTTCCATAAGCAAACGCATCTTGTTCTTCTCTAGTAATATTATACTGCTTAGCTACATTTTCAGCAGTTATCCCCATTGGAGGGCTACCTATTCCCTTCGGCGCATGCTGCATTCTTTGCCATTTTGGCGGCATTGAACTATATGGAGTTTCTGGACGTTCCATTAGATATGGTGCTCGTGTCATACTCTCAATCCCACCCGCTACATATATATCACCAGCTCCTGATTGGATTGCCTGAGCCGCAAGTATAACTGCATTTATTCCGGAACCGCACTGTCTATCAATCGTGAGTCCCGGTGTGCTTAGTGGTAACCCTGCCTGTAATGCTGTTAATCTTGCAATATTTCCGCCACCACCCAGTACGTTCCCCATAATGACATCATCTATAGCTTCAGGGTTAATGTTTACTCGATTTACCGCCTCCTTAATCACTTCTCCTCCATAAATATGGGCGGGAAGACTAGCCAATGCTCCCCCTTGTTTAGCAATAGCAGTTCGTACTGCCGACACAATTACTGCATCTCTATCCATTGTTTCAAACCAGCTCCTAATCGAAATTTTATAAATAAACCAAGCAGTCATGAGAGGTTCAAATATAGGACTATCTTGTATGCGGGTCCAAGACACATAGTGTTGTCAAGAAACCATTTCCCCCTCTAGGACTCCCAACTGTTTTAATATATCGCAAAACGAACTTTCCCTTTAATAACTTCTCTGCCCTTTTGGTTGATTGCTTTCACATCAAAATCCATATACTCTACTGTCTTATTTTGTAACTCAGCTTTCAGCGTAATCACATCACTCAGGAAAACCATACCAGAAAAACGAATCTGATAATCTTGGATAAAGCCTTCTTCAAAATATGGTGTAAATAGTTTTGCTAAATTCCCCATCGTCCACATTCCATGTGCAATAATACCTGGTAGTCCGGCTTTTTCGGCTTCTTCATCAATTGTATGAATAGGATTGAAGTCTCCGGAGGCTCCTGCGTACTTAATTAGGTCCATTCTTGAAACTGGGTTAAGTGTAACACTGAGCGACTCACCCTTATTTAATTCTAAAATGTTACTCATACTTTCATCGCCTTTCTCACAGTTTCAGTAATGATGATGATTGATTCTTCCGTGAATACAAGTTCACCATTTGCATCCTCACCATATCTTTTCGTTGATAAGAATCCCATTAACCCATTACTTCCTTGCTTTTCGTAATAATCCTCAATTACAGAGTAAGAGTAAATATCTTCGCCAACTAATAACGGACGTTTATAATGATAATTTTGCTCTCCATGGATGAGCCCTTTTTTAGGGAGCTTCAATCCTTCAATGACCCCTGAACTAAGTACACGAGGAAAGGTTGGTGGTGCAATATTTCCTCCATATCTGGATTTCTTTCCAACCTCTTCATCAACATAAATAGGATTCAAATCACCGATAGATTCAGCGAAGCGTGTAACCATTCCTCTTTCAATCGTACTTTTTACTTTTGAAGATTTTTTACCTATTAAGTCTTTGTACATATCATTCCTCTTCCTTCCTTATGATTTTGGTCCTCCAGCTACATAGATTACTTGACCACTGACAAAGGACGACTTTTCATCGGCAAAAAAGGCAACGGCATTTGCAATATCTGCCGGCTTCCCGCTACGTCCGACTGGAATTTTACTTGCACCCGCTTTCACGAAATCTTCAAATGGAACGCCAATTCTCTCTGCGGTGGCCTTCGTCATTTCTGTTTCAATAAATCCTGGTGCAACAGCATTCGCGGTAATTCCATATTTTCCTAGTTCAATCGCTAGTGTTTTTGTAAAACCTTGTAAGCCGGCTTTCACTGCGGAATAATTTGCCTGGCCTCTATTCCCAAGAGCAGAGGTCGATGAAATATTGATAATTCTTCCGTATTTTTGTTTAACCATATATTTCTGGGCTGCTCGGCTAGAATTAAATGCACCCTTCAAATGAACATCGATTACTTGTTGCCAGTCACTGTCCGTCATTTTAAATAGAAGATTATCCCGAATAATACCGGCGTTATTTACTAAAATATCTAATGAGCCAAATTTATTTACAACCTCATCGATTGCCGATTCGACTTCCGCTGCTTCTACCACATTTGCTTGAAAAGCTAAAATGTCATAGCCTTTTTCTGTAAATTCGTTTTCTGTTTCTCTCAATACTTCTTCATTAATATCGATAATAGCTACTTTCGCACCTTCTTTCGCGAGTTCTTCCGTAATTTCTTTTCCTATACCGCGACTTCCACCTGTTACAAAAGCTACTCTCCCATCAAACCTTCCTGCCATCCTATTTCCTCCTCCGTATTTCCTATTGTTGATGTCACAGATTCCAAAATGCACGCTTCTAGTAAACTCTCTCTACTTTCAAAAACCTAAATTAGACTATAGACGTAAACCCCATCCTTCTTCTTAACAAAAATTTCATCACGGTCTATCAACAGATCAAGTACACTCGTGATTTCAAAAACAAATGTAATCAACCCTTTTTTATAGCGATCAGGATACATCTCTTTTACAATATCGAGCCCTGTCGCTTCGCCTTTTGCAAGTACATTTTTCACCCGTCTTGCGCGATTTTCTGTTCTTTCAAATTGGGTATAAATAAATCTGCTTAGGTCGTAGATGTCAGGTCCATGACCAGAGTATGTTATTTTAATAGGAAGCTTAAGACACTTCTTCAGGTTCTCTACATACTGTAAAAGTGGTTTAGCGCGCTGTTCACCAGGATGTGGCGCGTCTAAAAAGATTCCAACATGGATATCATCAATGATGTGATCTCCGCAAATTAATATTTGCTCTTTAGCATGGTACAAAGAGATATGATCCTGTGAATGGCCCTGGGTTTCAATCACCTCCCAACCAGGTAAACCAGGTACGCTATCTCCTTCTTGAAGTCCTTTTTCAATTTTCAACCCTGCCAATAAGTCTCGATCACGTTTACGGTAAGCCCATTTCTTTGCCCCATCTTTTGAAAGACCGAATTCATAAAAAAGTTTTTCAAAAAACGCTCCACTCCATTTCATATAGGCCTGATCTGCAAGGTATGTTTCTGTATCTTTATGTGCATATACTGGTACCGGATTTTTTTCCAAAATCCATTCTAACAGGCCCATATGGTCATTATGATGATGTGTTAAAACAATCTGCTCAATTTCTTGAAGGGTTAAGCCTAAAGACTTGAGACTGTCTAACAATTCATTCCATGCCTGTTCTGTTTTTATCCCTGCGTCAATTAGTGTTAGTTTTACTCCAAATACCAAATATACATTTACAGGTCCTATCGGAAAATTGGTGGGTAACTCAATTTTCTCTATTCTCTGCACCATATTTCATTCAAATCCTTTTTTGAAAGTTTATTTTTTAGGTTAGATTTAATCATTTACCTTTCCAAAAATAGGGAACCTTGTGGTTATAGGTTATTAGATTATTTATCTAACCAGACATTTTTCATATGAATATGACCATATGATGCATGCGTTTCGTAGTTTTTCACATATGGCTGATGTGGGCTCATGACATAGTAAGTCGAAACCGGAATTGGGTTTAAAATGTTTTCTAGTACAAAGCGTTGAATCTCATGAACTTTTTCAAGCCTTTCATCTTCATCTAAAATCATACGTTGTTCATCCAGCATGTGATCTAATTCCGGGTCTTTCGTGTTGTACCAATTTCGTGCACCTTCAGAATGCATCTGAGTACGTAGCCATTCATCAGCTTCTTGAAAATATGTTTGATAACCTACACCGATATCATAATTAACGGTTGGCCATCTTTCTGAAAAGTAAGTAGCATACTCCACTACTTCCATTTCGGCGTTAATACCTATATTTCGTAAATCCTCGGTAATCCACTGTGCGACACGAACTAACTGTTCACCATAGCCATCTGTTACAATTAAGGTCGTATCAAATCCATTAGGGAATCCCGCTTCTGCCAGTAATGCTTTAGCGCCTTCTGGATCATATGGGAGAAGTTCTTCCCTTTCTTCTAATGGTAGTGCCCAATCACCCAAAGATGGATTTACAGGTCCGCTTACTTCTCCTCCTCCATAAATACTATCCACCATCGATTGACGATCAATCGCCATACTAATCGCTTTACGGACTTTCAAATCATCAAACGGCTCTCTTTCCATGTTTACATACACTTGTTCTTGCGTAGGAAACAATACTTCATTTACAATTGTATCCGGGTTACTTTTGACTAGAGTATCTAGTTCCTCTGGTGATATCCCACCGATTACTTCTGCCTGTTCAGTCCGAAACGCAGCAATCCGCGCGCCTTGGTCCGGTACAACTTTATAAATTAACTCATCTAGATAAGGCTTTCCTTCTTCAAAGAAATTTGGATTACGGGAATACGTTGCTTGAACATTGTCATCCCACTCTTCTAATACAAATGGTCCTGTTCCAATTACATCTGTTGCCAGGTCTAGTTCACCATCTACCGCTTCTTGCGGTAAAATCCACATAAAATGGTTCGCCATAAAGTTTAGAAATGGGGCAAATGGCTGCTTTAACGTGAAAACTACAGTAGTATCATCTGTTGCTTCAATACTCTCTACTTCTGATAAAATAGCAGCTTGGTGACCCGGCAATTCAATAATTCTTTCCATCGTGGCAACGACATCTTGTGCATTCACTTGGCGACCATTTACAGGTTCCTTGTCATGCCAATAAGCTTCACGTAGGTGAAAGGTATACACTGTACCGTCTTCTGATATATCCCAGTCTTCTGCGAGATCTGGTACAATATTATAATCAGTGAATTCAACATGAGGTCCCGTTTCATACGTCACTAATTTGTTATAAACGAATCCAGCCATTTGATGTGTATAAATGGATGATTGACGATGGGGATCCAATGTATCCGGATCAGCTGGAGTAACCATTGTAAATGTCCCGCCGTATTTTGGTTCTGATGCATCTTCTTCATTTTCGGATGAATCCGCTTCTGCTCTGGCATTGCCGTCCGTGCCAGAATCTGAAGAACAAGCACCTAAAAGGAGCAACAGTAATCCAAAGAAAAATAGCGCTGGTAAATTCCTAATTTTAAACATGCAAACCCTCCTCTTATTTCTCAAATTTCGTAAGTTTAAAGACTATGAAGATAGTTTTGGATCTAAGAAATCTCGTAATGCATCCCCCAGCAAGTTAAATGCCAAGACTAATAGACTTAAAGCCACACCAGGAAAGAAAACAAGCCAAGGGGCACTTTCCATGTATCTGCTCGCATTACTAAGCATCAACCCCCAAGATGGATTTGGCGGAGGTGTCCCAATTCCGAGGAAACTAAGTGAGGCTTCTGCGATGATTGTTTGCCCGAATGCTAAGCTCGCCATAACGATAATTGGTGCCATCATGTTCGGTAACCCGTGTCTCATAATAATCCTTAGTGCATTTGCACCAACAGAGCGGGAGGCCTCGACATAATTTGTTTCCCTAATCCGCATCATCTCCCCCCGAACAATTCTGGCAAAACGCGGGATTTCAATGATAACGAGAGCAATAATCACATTCTTGACTGCTGGCCCAAGTAATGCAGCAATAAACAAGGCTAATATCAATGCTGGAATAGCCATAATGGAGTCCATTACCCTTTGGATAATCATATCCACAACTCCACCAAAGAAGCCTGAAATCATCCCAATGATCGTACCTAAAATGATTGAGATAATGACAGTTGCAAAGCCAACCAGTAAAGAAATTCTTGCACCATAGATAATTCGACTGAACACATCGCGCCCTAAATCATCTGTCCCCATTAAATGCTGTACATCAGGTGCAGCCAAAAAGGCTTCTCTATTTTGTTCAACAGGATCAAATGGGGCAATAACCGGAGCTGAAATAGCGACAATTATAACCAGAATTATAAATAAAGCAGAAATCAACCCAATCCTCTGTGTAGAAATAAAACGGATACATTGATTTTTAATCCTTGATAGCCGCGTTCTTCTTGCAAGATTCTTTTTAATTGGAAACTCGGATTCTACTTGAACTTGAGACATTGCATCACTCCCCTTCTATCGTTGGTTATTTACGTTAACTATTTCTTATTCTTGGATCCACCCAGCCATACATCACATCGACAACTAAATTAACCAATAAGAACATTGCTCCAAAGATTAGTACAGCAGCTTGGATTACCGGATAATCCCTTGCGGATACTGTTTCAAAAATCAGACTGCCTAAACCAGGAAGGGAAAATATTGACTCTAACACCACAGTTCCACCGAGTAGATAACCTACTTGTAAACCAATTAATGTAATGACAGAGACGAGGGAATTTCTAAGTGCATGTTTATAAATCACCACTCGCTCCTTCGCTCCTTTTGAGCGAATCGTTCTTATAAAATCAGAATGCAATACTTCCAGTACAGCAGATCGGGTCATGCGAACAATACTTGCACTAAGCGTGATCGCTAGACAAATTGCAGGTAAAATCATTTGTTGTAAATTGACAATTGGATTTTCAAAAAACGATTGAAATCCTAAAGGGGGGATCCAATTAAATAATAAAGCTAATCCGGTTAGCAGTATTAATCCTAACCAAAAGTTTGGAATTGATAAACCACCAACGGATGTGATACGTAACAGATGATCAACAAATGAATTATGCTTTACAGCCGAGATGACACCAATAGGTATCCCGATCAAAGTTGCTAATATAATCGACATGATTGATAACTGCAAAGTAATAGGAATTCTTTCTTTAATTATTTCTGTTACAGGCAGTCCTGACCAAAGAGAAGTACCTAAATCACCTTGAACTACTCCTTTAATCCAAGCGCCTAACTGAGCCATAATACTTTTATCAAGACCTAACTCGGCTTCCAAAACTTCTATTTGTTCTTCGGAAGCTCCTGAATCCGCCAATTGGAGGGTTACGATATCACCAGGGACTGCTCTCATTACAACGAAAACGAATGTTACCATGAGGAGTAGAACGAGTACTCCATATATTAATCTTCTTACGATATATTCAACCACACCTCTACCCCTCTCCATACAGATGGCATGAAACGATATGACCGGATGAAAGTTCTTGCATTAATGGCTTTTTTTGCTTGCAAACTTCCATCGCCATTGGACAACGCGTATGGAATTTACAGCCACTAGGGGGATTTGATGGACTTGGTACTTCTCCTTTTAAAATGATTCTGTCAGGATCTACTGTAGGATCTGGAACTGGTACTGCAGAAATTAAGGCTTTAGAATAGGGATGCAGTGGTTCTTTGAAGAGTGTCTCTGAATCTGTTACTTCAACTATTTCCCCCATGTACATGACAGCAATTCGATCAGAAATATACTTTACAACATTTAAGTCATGAGATATAAACAAATAAGAAAGCCCCATTTTTCTCTGTAAATCTTTGAGTAAATTCAATATTTGAGCTTGCACGGATACGTCCAAGGCTGAAACGGCTTCATCACAAATCAAAAGGTCTGGTTCCGTAGCCAATGCACGGGCTATTCCAATTCTTTGCAGCTGTCCACCAGAAAATTGATGTGGAAACTTTTGCATATCGTTTTTAGATAGCCCAACTGTTTCTAATAATTCACCTATCTTTTCTTGTTTATCCAATCCTTTAGCCAGCCCATGCACTTCTAATGGTTCTCCGATAATATCAAGCACAGTCATGCGGGGGTTTAACGAACTAAAAGGGTCTTGGAAAACAAATTGCATTCGTTTCCTTAAATTTTTCATCGATTTACGATTACTGTTTATTAGATCATTTCCAGCAAAACTGACTTGTCCTTTGGTGGAGTCAATCAAGCCTGTAATTAATCTTCCAACCGTTGATTTCCCACATCCTGATTCCCCTACTAGGCCTAGCGTTTCACCCTGATGTATGTGAAAGGAGACCCCATCTACAGCTCGGACATGGCCAACCGTTCTAGATAATATGCCCTTTGTAATTGGGAAGTGCTTTTTGAGTTCTTCTACATCCAATAACAATTCTTTTTCTCCCAATCGTTCATCTAAATTGTCATAAACGTCTTCATCGGTTTTTTCCTTGATCGTACCAGGAGATGATATTTCTATTTCAGCATCTGGATCAACAAGCCAACACTTACTTAAACGGTTATCGCCAAGATTGTAAAACGGTGGTTCCTCGATACGGCATTTATCTGTAGCAAATTGACAACGGGGATGGAATCTGCAACCTGATGGTATCTCATCGAGACTTGGCACATTTCCTTTTATCGTTTGCAAACGTTGGTCCCGGTCCGTTTCTATTCTAGGAATACTCCTCATTAGAGCTTCCGTATAGGGATGCTGCGGATTTTCAAATAATTCTCTTACACTTGATTGTTCGACAACCTGGCCAGCATAAACAACGACAACCCGATCTGCCATTTCAGCAACGACTCCTAAGTCATGTGTCACTAATAAAATTGAAGTATCAAATTTGGATTGTAGATCCTTTAATAATTCCATAATTTGCGCTTGAACGGTAACATCTAAAGCAGTAGTTGGTTCATCCGCGATAATTAAAGCGGGTCTACAAGCTAACGCAATTGCAATCATTACCCTTTGTCGCTGTCCCCCCGATAATTGATGAGGGTATACGTGGATTCTATTTTCAGGATCTGGTAAGCCTACAAGACGTAACAACTCAATTGCTCGCTCAACATATTCCTTTGTTGGCAAATCTTCATGAATTTTGATTGTCTCGATAATTTGATTTCCAATCGTATACACGGGGTCTAAACAAGACATCGGGTCTTGGAAGACCATCGCAATGTCTTTCCCGCGAATTTTTCGTATTTCCTCATCTTTCAGCTCAGCAAGATTTAAATTATTAAACAGAACTTTCCCAGAAGAAACCTTCCCAGTATTTTCTAATAACCTTAGAATGGATAAAGCAGACACGCTTTTCCCAGAACCAGATTCACCAACAATAGCAACTGTTTCTCCTTTTGTTATACTGAAGGAAATATCATTTACTGCCTCCACAGTACCTTTTCTCGTTTGAAAGACTGTCGTCATTTTTTCAACCTGCAACAATGGGGTTTCATGATTTACCAAGTTCTCTTCCTCCTTCAATTAAAACTGTTGCTTCTGCTAATTTTGGAATTGATGATCCTGATACATATCTTTTAGATGCATCTTTAGTATTTTACCAACCCCATTCCTTGGAAGTTCGTCTATAAACAAGATTTGTCTTGGCGTTTTATATTTAGCAACATGTACTTGACAGTACTCTAACAATTCTTGTTCAGTTACTTCTACGTCTTCTTTTTTAACTACACATGCGAGAATTTCTTCTCCCATTCTCTCCGATGGAATTCCAATTACAGCAACCTCTAAAACTGCTTCATGTTTTGCAAGCAATTCTTCTAAGTCACGAGGATATATGTTAAACCCACCGCGAATAATTAAATCCTTTTTACGGTCTACGATGAATAGATATCCATCCTCATCTACCCTTGCCATGTCACCAGTACAAAGCCATCCATCTTTAAAAGCCTCTTTTGTAGCTTCTTCATTACGGAAATAGCCTTGCGTAACATTGTCGCCTTGTATCAATAATTCTCCAATCTCCCCTACAGGGAGCTCCTCACCATTCTCATCAGCAATCTTAATCTTGACACCTGGCATTGGAATACCAACAGAACCTTCCTTAATTGGCATATCATTTCGTTGTGAAGCAACGCCTGGAGATGCTTCTGATAACCCATAAGCATCACGTACTTCCGCATTAAACTTTTCAATGAATTTCTTCCTTAAGCTAACTGGTAATGCCGCTGAGCCAGATCCTACCGTCTCTAGAGAGGATAAATCATATTGATCAGCATTAGGATTGTACACCATGGCATATACCATGGCCGGTACACCAGCAAAAGACTTAATTTTAAATTTCTCAATCGCCTTAAAGACTTCCTCTGCATCAAATTTTGAAAAAATAACAACGGAATTACCTTGCATTAATAAACCATTCATTACTCCAAAACCATAAATATGAGCTAATGGCAGGACACCTAATGTTGTTCCACGTTCTTCGTCTTCATCTCTTAGTGCTAAACCGTTAGCTGTATTGGAGTATAGGTTCTTATGGGTCAGGATAACCCCCTTCGGCTTTCCGGTTGTTCCAGAAGTATATAAAATAACTGCCATGTCATCTTCTTTTAGAGCCGGACTCCGCTCTTTCTTTAAATCTATCTTTGAAAAGGCTTCCTCCCATTCAATGATTTCTAAATCGTTATTTCTAACTAAATCTTCCTCTTTTGGAGTATCTACACAAATGACCTTTGGTTTTTCTTTTAATCCATCTGTAGCCTTTACTATTTTCCTTAGAAGAGGTGAAGAAGTAATGACTGCTTTTGCTTCCGAGTTTTCTAAAATGAAGTTTATTTCCTTCTCGTGCAACAAATACATGACCGGCACAACTATTGCTCCCGAGCGCAAAATGCCTTGATAAGAAAATATTACCTCTGGACAATTCGGCATACAAACAAGTACCCTATCTCCCACATCAATTCCCAGATCACTAATCATAGTGGAAACTTTCTTTGCAATATCCCTAGTTTCAATATTTGTGTATGATTTATCTCCATAATAAAGAAGCGAATACTCACCAAAGGATTTAATGTTTTCTTCTAATAGCTGTGTAAGCAGCATATTATCCCTCCGCAAAAACTTTATTAGCAAATTATACTCAGTTCATTCAGCACTCAGGCACGCTAAATGTATACATAAGTCAATATATTCCGTATATTTAATCCACAGGTTTTTATATGAATAATAAAGGGTGCATTACATTCGAGATTTTCTTTCCCCTACACTTGGTAAATGAAGTTGTCTTTCTGAGTTAACCAACATCATAATCAATAGTAAGAAAGTGATTAAAGCAGATGTTAAAAATGGGCCTGGAACAAGATATACAAAAATCCAACCGCCCCATAGCGGGCCTAAGATTCGCCCTAAACTATCCATAGACTGCTGTAAACCCATCGTTATCCCTTGCCCCATCTCACCCCGCTTAGACAAAAGTGAAATTACTGTTGGTCTCACACATGCTTGCCCGAATCCAGTTAAGATACAACCTATAATAACCATCCAAGGAACAGGTGCTGTAGCAATGATGGCAAATCCAATCGTCACAATACTTAAGCCAATTTTTGATAACTTTTCTTCATCGAAGACGTCATACAGTTTCTTGAGTAGAAAGAATTGAACAGTTACGGATGTTCCTGCCTGTGCGCTAAAAGCCAAACTCACATATAATGCACTCGCATCGTAACGTGCTATCATAAAATATCCTAGTAGGCCGAAAAAGCTGGAAGCAGCGATAGACAAACCGAGCGTAATCGTATATAAATCCCAATAGCCAGTTTTTGCTACCATGGTAATCGAACCCCAAAAAGAAGGATTTTCATTTTCGTCTATTTGAGCTTCTTTTTCCATTGGTTCCTTAATAAAAATCCATGCCAATGGAATCGTAATTAACGCTAAACTACCCGCAACGATAAAAGGTACGATAATCCCAAATGGAGTGAATAATCCTCCAACGGCTGGACCACATAGGAACCCTAGACCATTTAACGCTCCCATCTGTGCCATCGAAAGATTTCGATTCTTTGGTGTTGAAAAATCAGCTACCATAGAAAACACAGCTGGATGGGTTCCGGAACTTAAAGCTGCCCCAATGATCCGAGCGATTAGTAATTGCCAATAGCTTTGGGCTAGTATTAAAATAATAAAAGCTACCCCAAAACCGAACAATCCGAAAAGCAATACAGGTTTTCTCCCCATTTTATCTGCAAAGCGTCCCCATATTGGGGCAGTAATTAATTGAGAAACTGCCCAACCAGTTATGAGAGATCCCATTTGAAAAGAAGATAAACCTAAATCATCCGCGATAAATGGTAATGTTGGAAGGACAATCCCATAACCAGTCATCGTTAAAAACATAATAAATCCTAGTAAAAAAAAAACCTTCTTATCCATCATTACACTTCATCTACTTTCACTGCTCAATTATTAAATAGGTAGAACGGAAGAACGCATTATTCCTCCGTTCTCTATAAATTAAACAACTAATGTCTATGAATGATCGGATTAAATTTTATAATTTATTTTCGTTACTTGATCTGAAAATACGGTAGAGTAAAGTCATCACTCATTCTGTGGAATAACACAGATGCTTCCTTATCAATTTCAACTTGTTCACGCTCCCCTATAATACGGGTCATCATTCTTACGCCTTCATCGAGTTCCACTATGCCAACAATAAATGGAGTTTCTTCTTTAAACGGACCGAACGCTTGGTGTATAACGGTATAGCTATATATTTTTGCCTTTCCACTAGCTTTTTTCCATTGAATCTCTTCTGAAAAACAGAATGGACAAAGGGAGCGAGGGTAGAAGATATGTTTATTACATGATTTGCATTGTTGTATTAATAATTCCTTATTATTTAGCCCTTCCCAAAATGGTCTAGACTCTTCATCATATACTGGCTTGGAAATATGAAGAGACATTGCTTAATCCCTCCCTAATATAACCGTTGAAGTTGAAGACAACACCCCGCCAGTACCATGCACTAAAGCTAACTTTGCATTATTTACCTGACGAGCTTCACATTCGTTTCGCAGTTGTCGTACTGCCTCAATTAAGAGGAAGATTCCATACATACCTGGATGACAGTAGGAAAGCCCGCCACCGTTTGTATTCATAGGAAAAGCTCCCCCTGGCGCAGTGCGTTGATTACTAACAAACTCTCCACCTTCACCAGGCTCACAAAAACCTAACGCTTCAAGTGTTAACAAAACCGTTATCGTAAATGAGTCGTAAATCTCTGCAACATCAATCTCAGCTCGTGAAACACCTGCCATTTGAAATGCCCGTTCTCCTGATTCGCGGGCACTTGTAACTGTTAAATCAGGCATGTTCGTAATCGTATTATGTGAATGCGCTTCCCCATGACCTAAAATCCACACAGGTGGTTTCTTCGTCCTTGATGCCACTTCTTTTGATGCTACTACTACTGCACCACCGCCATCTGTAACCAAACAACAATCTAATAGATGAAGGGGTTCAGCGATCATACGTGATTCGAGAACATCAGAAATCTCAATTGGCTCTCTTTTGTAAGCCTTTTCATTTAAAGAGGCCCATTTTCTTGTTGCAACAGCAACTTCAGCCAACTGTTCAGATGTCGTTCCGTACTGGTGCATATGTCGCATTGCCGCTAAAGCGTATGACCCAACCGTTCCTGGTAAGCCATAAGGTTGTTCATACTGTCCTGTCAAAGGAGCACTAAAAGTGGAGTTCACCGGATTCGTACGATTCGTACTTCCGTAAGTAATCAGAGCCACTTCGAATAATCCTGCTTGAATACCTGCCATTGCGTGCCCTACGTGGGCCTCAAATGATGAACCACCTATGTTAGTTGAATCAGTGTATTTCGCATCAATACCAAGGTACTCTGCTAACATTAGGTTAGGGGCCCAAGCCCAGTTTCCAGCAGTGAACAATGCGTCCACATCATCTTTAGTTAAACCCGCCTCATCCAAAGCAGCTTTAGCCGCTTGAGCTTGAAGTTGCAAGACATTTTTGTCAGGGGTTTTTCCCAAATCTGATTCCGCAACTCCTACAATCGCTGCAATTCTTTCAGATTTCATTTCCACCCACCTTTATTCCAATACTATGAAAACTATTTTCGAGTTGACCTACGAAACAAAGAAAGAAGTTAAAGAACTTTACTAGAATTAGCTAACAATGAAAGCTATAATAATTCCCCAACTTTTACATGCCCTTTTAATAAGTTTCTCGCAATCGTACGGCGTTGAATTTCATCTGTTCCTTCAAAAATACGAGTGAGTCGTAATTCGCGGTACCAGCGTTCAATTGGTAATTCCTTCGTATAACCCATCCCGCCATGAATTTGTAATACACGATCAACGACTTCATTAGCCATGACAGCCCCATTTAGTTTCGCCATAGATGACTGATGACGGGCATCCATTCCTTTTTCCGCCATCCAAGCTGCCCGTAAAACAATCCATTTCGCTGCCTCTATTTCAACTGCTGAATCTGCTATCATCCACTGAATTGCTTGCCTTTCTGCGATTGGCTTTCCAAATGTCTCGCGAGTTTGTGAATAGTCAATCGCCATTTGCAGCAAGCGTTCTGCGGCACCAATTCCACCAGCTGGTATCATATATCTTCCTTGTCCAATCCATTGCATTCCCAGTTTAAAACCATGACCCACTTCACCTAATACATTCTCTTCAGGAACACGGACATTTTCGAAAACTAATGTCGCCGGACCCCATTCTCCCATCGTGTGAATATACTCCGATCGCCAGCCCATCTCACGATCAACCAAGAAACATGTTACACCGCCATTCGCACCCTTCTCTTTATCAGTTACCGCAAAAACCATCGCAAAATCCGCTTCATTTCCATTCGTAATGAATACTTTTTCTCCATTTAACACCCAATGGTCACCATCTTTAACTGCTGGCATTTTTATATTTCGAGCGTCAGAACCCGCTCCTGATTCAGTAATTGCAAAGCATGACCGTTTTTCTCCATTAATAACAGGTAATAAGTATTTCTCCTTTTGCTCTTCGTTGCCCTCATAAAGAATATTATCCGCCGAACCACCAAAGTTAAATGGCACAAAAGTGCGTCCCATCTCCATAGCAATTAACGCCGCCATTATAGGGCCTAAATTAGCCCCGCCATATTCTTCAGGCGTATTGATTCCCCAGAAACCAATTTCTTTTGCCTTATTTTGTAATTCTTTAATTTTCTCCCTTGTAATCCCTGGTCTTCCTTCCCTTTCATTCTTTAATACCTCTTGTTCAAGGGGTTTTAGCTCCTTATTAACAAAGTCTCTCACTGTTTTCTGCACCATTCTTTGCTCTTCTGATAAACTAAAATCCATTCCAGTCATCTCCTTCGATTAATTTATATTTTAAATTTTGTTTGTTCCAAGCTGTACGTATGGCTGCTTAGGTAATTTCACCATAATTTCTCCATTGCTTTATACATACTAACTAATCAGTATTTTTATTACACATGGAGAAGCTGTTATTTAAGATTAGTGTATTCTTCCCTGTAGAATGCTAGAACGAATACTTTCCCAAATTAAAATATGCCCTAATTCCACGAATGGAATGGAATTAGATGGCGAAGGGTACATACCATATACTCGAACGAAAATTACAGATGCTTTACATGAAGTCTTCGGCTTTAGAGCTGACTTTGAAATAGCGGCCCAAAAAAGTAAAAAGTTTTAAAAGAAACGAAAAAAGGGAAAATAGTACGCTGTTTTCACCATCAAAAAAACCGCTAAAAACATTGAGATCACAACGTTTTATCGGCTTTTGGTGTCGAACATGTGAGTTCAAAGTTTAATGCATTTCATTATATAGTATTATTACTCTATTGTAAGGCATTACAATACAGGGTATACTATTCTTAATCTAGCAATAATTAAAGGTAGCTCAGGTGCGTCAACCACTATTCTTCCAGTTCTGTAGATCGCTTTTTTAGATTTAATCGAATGGAGTGACATACAATGACTGTGTTTAGAAAAATTACAAACAGTGAAATCGTATCCCAGGTGATGGATTTACCCGATGATCTTAAAAATAAAGAGGTTGAAATAATTATATTTCCGCATGAAAATCACGATAAAGATAAAGATAAAAATGAAGACAAAAACGCAAGAGGTCTATTAGAGAAATACAAGAATGAAAATCTTTATTCTTTGGAAAGTGAAGCATGGGCGGAAGCGGTGAAGGAAAAAAATGAACATAGTTGATGCTAACATTATCCTAAGATATTTGTTGAATGATATTGATGATTTAGCTGATAAAGCCGCTAATATTGTAGAAAACAATTTGGTTTTTAGCCCAAATGAAGTAATAGCAGAAATCGTATATGTACTCGAAAAGGTATACAAAGTGAGGACGAAGAAATAACAAATACCCTAATAAAGCTTTTACAATATGACAATATAATGGTTGATGATATAAGAATTATTATCGAAGCATTAAATCTATATGCTAATCGTAAACTAGATTTTGTTGATACTCTCCTGTACGCCTATCACAAAGTAGGTCACCATAAATGCCTAGTAGATTCTAAAGCCTCGATATATGTTGGTGTACGTTCATCTTTATAAATTATAAATTATTTATTGAAAGACATTTCAAAACAAGGTATACTAAACTTAAGAAAGACATATAATAATAAAAGCTCAGGTGCGTCAACACCCGAGCAGTTGCAACTACATGCCGTAAGATTTACGGTGACCTATTAATCAAGTAAATAAGTAACCGCCTTATCCTATGGCTGGGGAGGGCGGTTACTTATTTTTATTGGTGACAACAATCGCAATTATCGCTACGATTGTTCCTAACGATATTGCAATAAAGCTTCCAAAATCAATTAACAATTTAATTAATTCTAGATATGTCACCATGTTACCACCTCCCTTCTCAGGGAAATGGTCACCGCCCATCCTACTTATGCAGTTGCTGGCTTAATATTACCATTTTTCATTTGAAACCGCCTGATTTTTTCTTGACTAGGATTATAGGGAAAACGTTTGGTGATGGAGCATTTATCAAGATTGGAACTAAAATACTTCCTAGTTAGTATGTATAGAAAACCTGATCTATTTATAAAAGATTCAATTGCTAAAGGAATTACTATTTATTTACCTTCTTACATAAAAACTAATAAAAGGAAAAAGAACAACAGCTTCATATATTATAAGATGTTAATTTACAACTACAAGAGTACCGTCAGGAAATATAATCGTATTATCATCTGAATAACCTTTTATTTGGTAGGCTACTTTTCTATTAATATTTCGCCTTTTATTTTCATTCAAGTAATTCCAAATATATTCAGTAATACCGAATTGAAGATCTTCTTTACCAATAATATTTTTCAATATGCATTTTGCCAAATAATTATTTTTCGTATTCTTGGTTGAAAACACCAAATACTTTGTATTTCCAATAATTTTTTCTTCAAATTTTACCCCCCTGACATCATCTTCCTCTAAAAAGGAACCCTTTTGTAACACTTGGGCCAATTCACTTAAACCTATTAAGTAAAACCATGTAGAAAAATGGCGTAATGTAAACCTGTAACTTAATAGCCCCTGACTAGGATAGCCTGGATCCATATAATACAAATCCGTTATTCCTTCATCTCTTAACCAGGCACATGAAGTGAATGTGTTTACTATCGGATTAGTTGAAGCGCTATTTTTATCTATCCAATTAAATCCCTTGTGCGTCTGTCTCATCCCGTTTTTTATAGCTGCTTTTAAATTATTTTTTCCTTGTTTATAAGCCCAGCTTCCTTTTGACTCCAATATTATAGCTTCATTAGTATAAGTCGACATCACAAAATCTGGAGTAGATTTATCTAAGCTAATTCCAGGACATAATTCTGCAGCAAAATCTTTAAAATCATTAAGTTCAATATATCCTAGTTGACTTTGAAAATATAGATAATTTAGACCTTGAGCTATTTCTCCTACTCGGCTAGATTTAGAAAAGTCTGGGAAATAATCTTTCGCTTCTTTTGTTAGTAACAAATTTCTCGAAGTTTCATTTACTACACCTAGTAGCAATGTTAATGCATTAATTCCAAAAAGTACTTTTTTATCATTTTTCAAGTTTTTAGTAATAGAAGTTCTAAGTACGCCAATAGCTAATTCCAGAATACTTACATAAAAATCATCTTTTTTAAAAACGCTTAGCCGATCATCAACTGTTAAACAGTATTCACAAATTTCGGACACCTTTATTTTTCTTTTTTGCATAAGATCAATAATCATATACCCACCTTAATCCTTAACTCATTTAATTTAATATTATTGAGCATTGCTCGCTATTATCGGTTTCGTTTTTTATAGAGGTTATAAAAAAGGACTCTAGAATTTAGAGTCCTTTTCAAAACCATTTTACTGAAGTAACTGTAAAACACCTTGAGGTTGTTGGTTGGCTTGCTTCGCCGCTATGCCTTTCGATCATAGAATAGACTATATCTTCACCCTTATATTCATAAGGGGCTGGGCACTTCGAATGATTGATTGCAATCACTCTACGAATCTCATTGCCATAGGATTTAACCATTAGGCAGTGCATTCTAGTCGTTGAACCTTCGCCAGGCTTTCACCTTAGGCGCTTGGCTGCTGATTATCCATTGTTACATTGCTTTGTTTTTCAAACCTTCACGTTTGCCGTTTCCGACTACGTTGTGGTACAAAACACTTTAGGAACTTCCAGCAATTCACCCAGTTATTCTCTAACCCGTTACCAGATTAGACGCCCTGCTCAACAATTACTGTAAGAGTTGTAGTACTCCTTGAGGCATTTGTTGAGATTGAGCTAACATAGATTGTGCCGCTTGTGAAAGGATGTTGTTCTTAGTGAACTCCATCATTTCTTTCGCCATATCAACGTCACGGATACGTGATTCTGCAGCAGTTAAGTTTTCTGCTGATGTACCTAGGTTGTTAATAGTATGTTGAAGTCGGTTTTGTACTGCACCGAGTTTAGAACGTTCAGCAGACACATTATCGATTGCAGATTGAATTGTAGTAATTGCTCCGTCAGCACTTTTCTGATCAGAAATATTAATTCCTACTGTAACAGAACCTGTCAATGTGTCCTCTTCTGCAGCAACAACCAGTCTGTCACCATCATAGTAGCCAGCTTCACTACCCTTGATAGTCCCAGTTTTTCCATCTGCAAGTTCTGAATCAGCTGCTAGAACTAACTTGCCATTAGCATCATAATATCCTGCGGCTTCAAAATCTCCGTCTTCTACTGATCCACTTTCAGCTTGCCAAGTACCTATAGTTTTTCCTTCACCGTCAGTAATCGTATGAGTAGCTGGATCATTATCAGGGTCTGTCCCAGGAGTTGTCACAGCAGTGTATTTTACATCAGCTGTAGCATCTTTATACTCTAGATCTTCTACTTGATAAGTCTCAGCAACTTTTAACTTGTTACCACTCATATCGTTAATTGAAACTTTCAAGTTCTGTCCTTCATTTGCACCAACATGGAAAGTAGCATTTTGCAAGCTTCCATCTAGTAAAGTTTTCGTGTTAAATTCAGTATCATTTGAAATATCATTTAAGGCATTTGCAAGTTGATCAATTTCTTTTTGTAGTTCGCCACGATCAGCCTCGTTGTTTGTATCGTTTGAAGCTTGATTCGCAAGTTCACGCATTCTTTGAAGAATAGCATGAGTTTCGTTAAGTGCACCTTCTGCTGTTTGGATTAGAGAAATCAAATTTGTTATCGTAGTGGTTGTTTATCCGCTACTTCTTTATGTTTCCATAAAGTTCAGACCATATCTTCATCCCTTTAAGGATGCCCCGCGCTCGTGGGTGGGTTATCGGTATGGTTCCTCACCACCTGGTCGTTACACCTTCCTAACTACTCATCACACCAATTCATTAGGCTAGGCTCGGTATTGCCCACCATCCTTCATATGGTTTGGGGTTCCACCGAATTCACGGAGTTTTCATCTAAACATTACTGCTTAGTGCGGCATTTCTAGTTTACCGTCTTGAGCGTTTTTTGACGCCATTTCTAATCCACGAATTTGCCCACGCATTTTCTCAGAGATTGCTAGACCAGCTGCGTCATCTCCAGCTTTGTTGATTTGCAGACCTGAAGAAAGTTTCTCCAAAGATCCTTGTACTGCGTTTTGGTTTGTTCCTAATTGGCGATGTGCATTAAGAGCCGAAATATTGTGATTGATAATCATGTTCAATCTACCTCCATGTATTTTGTTTTCTAGCAAGCCACATCCTTGTGATCTTGCTGATCTATAATAACTCCACATTCTATGGAATTACTACCTATTTAATTAGAACATTCCGAAACGATTCACAGCCGAAATTTCCACCTATGTATAGGTTGAATGGCCATAGCTATGTATCTTTCCTGCTGTTCTATTAATTATATCGGCAGGACTTTCGGATTGTTTAATACTTTTTTCATGAAAAATATTTTTTGTTGAAAAAATATTAATAACCACAAAAAAACGCCCAGCACAATTTCATGCCAGGCACCCAACTCAATAATCCCGATTCGTCTCCACATAATCAATCTCTTTTATCTTATACGTCTCACCAGATTTCACTAGAACATATTCCTTCGTCCGGTCATAATCAATTTGTTCATCCAGATGATTGGTAAAAGTGAAAACTTCATTTGTTGTTACCAGTATTTCATTACCAGCCAACTCTTCAACATTCACTATTTCATTTGATATAAAGTCATAATGATAGGCGGTATCTTTTAAATCACCTACATATTCTTCAAGTTCCGCATATGCAGTACTCCCTTTGTCAAGGAAAGGGGCGATTAAACTGAAGTCTTTATTGTTCAAAGACGATTCATAAGCATCGCGGAAGTCCAAAACCATATCGCCTAGACTATCAGCGTCTACATCACTATCACTTGTAGTAGTTTCGGAATCTGGAGCATCATCTTCATTAAAATAAAAGTCAAAACCATACCAACCTAGATCATCCTCTGTCATAACATCTGTCTTCATAACTTTTCCATCAGCTTTTTCCAACTCGGCATGCAATTCAAATTCCGCGTCATAAGGAACCGGACCGATTTCAAACAGCTCTGCAAATGTTAATCCGGTGCCCTCCCCATTCACAAACAGCTGCGCCTCTTCCTCGTCCGTGCTAAAAGCATACGAATCTCCTTCAAACTCAATCATAAACTCTCTTTCCTCAGAAGGTGTTACTTCCAGTTCTGTTTCACTTGTGAACGAACCGAAGTGGTTTTCCGCTTCCGCCGCGACAGTATATGTTCCTGGATAAATGCTCGCTGTTTCTGTAGACTCCGTGTCCTCAAGTTTCAATTCTGTTTCATTAATCGTTACATTTGTATCCGCCACATTTGTGCTTACAGTTAACTTTGTCGGCTCAGCCTGGAATGCATACGTATTATAAATAAGCAATTTCTTTTCCTGGCGCACATCAAACAGTTTCTCTCCATTATTACTAAAAATAGTTTTGCTTAACGGGATGTTGTTCTGTTCCAATAGATCGATATACTGATTCTTAATTGCTTCCCATTCATAGTCCTTTATGTACTTGAAATAGCTGTCTTCATCAAGCATGGCGGCATCGTCAATGTCAATCTGGCTGACGAAAGCTTCAACATCATTATCGAGTATCGCTTGATCCATCGCCTGCAAACTTTTCATTGGATCGAAGTAGGATGATAAAAATAAATGAGTTCCGATCAGAACAACTGCAAACATCCCGGCAATACTAAAAAGCCATTTCTTCTTTTTTGACATCGGCTTTTTCGGTGTACTGCTTTGTGCCCTTTTTTGGGTTTCGGCAGGTGGAGGTGTTGGTGCTCGTTGGGGTGTGCTTTGATTTGCCCCACATTCTGTACAAAAAGCTTCATTTCCCTTTAGCTCATGCCCGCATTCTATACAATATTTCAACTTACTTCCCCTCTCTTTTCCATAAAAAATAGGCAGCTCACCAAAGCAACATTTACATTGCAATCATGAGCTGCTTTTCAATTTTCTTACCACCCATAACCATAAGATGTTAGGTCTTCGATTTGACTAATAAAATCCATTAAGACCGCATCAGCAAGCAGGAAACAGATAAAGCTGATTAATAGAACCGTTGCGAGACTAAAGTATATTTTTTGTCCATTTGGGTTGACCTCGGAAGCTTTCTGATAAACATATAAGACAGGAACATATGAAAATATCATTACTAGTGAAATAACGAGCGTAAAGAATGTTAATTGATAAGAGCCGATCAGTCCACCGAGCACGGCGACTAAATTTAATGCAACGAATGGAACATAGATCGAGCCGTACTCGGCTATAATTTTTTTAAACGAATCCTGATTTTTCGCGAGTTTCGTCATTGCAAGAGCACTTCCGAACGTAATCGCAATTAATATGAGCGCAAAGAAAAAGAGCCTTGGGACAATCCTGAAGAATGGAAGTGATTCACTCATCCAGCTCCCACCAAATGATTTAAATAAGGAGTTCCCAAGAAAATAAATGCTCAATGAGAAAAATAAGGCGTATAGCCCGATGTTGATCAAGCTGTTCGTAAATTGTTTTTCACCGGAATGAAATGCCCGGGCCGGGTTTTTTAATAAATGTAAAAAATAAGACCAGTAATGATTTAATCCTTCTTTAACCGCATCCGCTGTTGGTTGTGCATTTCCTTCTATCGTTGCCGCCGCTGGACTCGACTCTGCTGTTGTTTGTTGTTCTACTTGTGCATTCCCTTGCGTAGTATTCGCTTGGGGCGGCTCCTCCTCTCTTCTAGATTGCTGATTCGGGTTCTCAGCATCGTTTTGCGACTGCATCGCTGCGCCACATACACCGCAGAACCTACCAGTCTCCTGCTGATGGTTACAACTTGGACAGACTAACATTGTACATTCTCCTTTATAATATTAACTATTCCTTTCGTACACTTGCCTTGATGATTTTATGTAAAGGAAAGTAGTTTTATAACCCTAGAAAAAGAATCATATAAGTCTTTTAGACTATCTCAATTGATTATAGCAAAGTTCTTTCTAATTTAAAGCATTTTTTAATAAAAATACAGTCCAAAAAATAAGCAGCTTCATATTCTATTTCTATCAATTTTAGCCGATATAATAGCTGTGCGATAGCATTTGAACGATGGGTCTCCATACTTAGAAAAAATTAATATGTGAAAGAAGGTACAAATAAAATGTCAACCGACACCAAAGAAAAATCAACCTGCTTCAACTGGATCCAAAAACGCATCTCAAGAAAAGTAGCCGCCGCCCTTTTCGTTGCGATCCTGCTCGTATTTTCCACCACCGGTTTCTTCATTCATACGTTCACGAAATCCATGCTGCTGGACAATGTTGAAGAAAACCTGGCAACGAAGAGTGATGCAACGGCTGAGCAAGTGAATAACATGTTTAAAGAAAAAGCTACCATCGTCCGGCAAATGGTAACGAATCAAGAGATAGCAAAGTACTTAGATACTGCTGATTCCCGGGACGAGGCACTTGATAACGATTATTATGATGGTGTTTCCGAGACACTGGATCAGATTGTCGCAACCGATGAATCGATCGCAATGGCTTGGGTCGCAAGTGACCGCTCGAACTTTTTAATCGGTAGTAATAGCGTGTTATCCGATCCAGCATTCGATATCGAAAGCAGACCTTGGTATGAACAAGTCGTCACAGAAGAAGATGTTTATTTTACCGAACCTTATATGGATGAAGTATTTGGAGAAATCATTTTAAGCGCAATGACGCCAGTCAAAGAAAATGGCACCGTCGTCGGGATTGCAGCGATTGATATTTTCTTAGATGAATTACCGAATCTTATGCAGGCATTCAATATTGGAGAGACCGGCTATTCCTTCTTAATTACGAATGACGGGACAATCCTTTATCATCCGAATGAATCCTACATTTTGGAAGAACAGATCCAATCGCTTGATGGGGATATTGCCGAAATCGGTAATCAAATGCTCGCAGGTGAAAATGGATTAAAATTAGCACAGGTGGATAACCGTTCCGAATATATCGGTTACGCTCCAGTGCCAACAACCGACTGGGCGATCGGTACGGCATTACCGGAGAAAGAAGCGCTAGCGGGAATGAATAATTTCACGTTTATAATGATATTATTTTTCTCCATTGCTTGTCTCATTCTTTTAGTCATTGTCGTTATCTTGTTAACACGAATGCTGCGTGACATTCCACGTATTACCGAAGTGATGAACGAACTTGGTCTCGGGAATTTAAACGTCGTAAACATACAAACGAATTCAAAAGATGAAATTGGTCAGCTTGTTACTTCCACAAATTTAATGCAAGAGAACATGCGCGATGTCGTCGGAAAAATATCTACAATGGCAGCAACGGTTAGTAACAAGAGTGAAGAGTTGACCCAATCGGCAAATGATGTGAAGGCTGGTTCTGAACAGGTGGCGACAACGATGCAAGACTTGGCGCATGGCTCTGAATCGGAAGCGAACGCCACGACCGATCTCTCCTCCCTCATGTCTTCTTTTTCAGAAGAAGCCGAGGAAGCGCATCATAATAGTAGACAAGCATATGACTCGTCCAATACCGTGCTCGAGCATACGAATGAAGGCAGTAAGTTAATGGAACGCTCAACTGCACAAATGGAAAAAATTGATCAGATCATTTATGAGTCCGTGCAGAAGGTAAATAATCTAGATGCACACAGCCAGAAGATTTCTGATTTGGTATCTGTCATTAAAGATATAGCAGACCAAACGAATTTACTTGCTTTGAATGCATCAATTGAAGCGGCAAGAGCTGGAGAAAGCGGTAGAGGGTTTGCTGTTGTAGCAGATGAAGTTGGCAAACTTGCCAATCAAGTTGCCTCATCGGTAACAGGCATAACCGAGATGGTCCAATCAATTCAACACGAATCAGGACAAGTTACGGAATCTCTTCGAATGGGATATCAAGAAGTGGAACAAGGTACAGAACAAATGGAGACCACAAGAAATACATTCGAACAAATCAGTAATTCTGTTACACAAATGGTTGACGGGATCCGTACAATTTCGGAAAACTTATCCGTTATCTCAGCAAACAGTGAGAAAATGAACACATCCATTCAAGAGATAGCAGCGATATCAGAAGAATCTGCGGCTGGTATTGAAGAGACATCAGCTTCTTCGGAACAAATCAGCAGTTCGATGGAAGAGGTTGTGACAAGCTCGGATGAACTTGCTGGGATGGCAGAGGAATTGAATGAGTTGGTTAAACAGTTTAGGTTGTAATTTTATAAAAAATAGCTTCGAACTTTGTATATAAAATGGACCCTAGATAATAGACACTGATAATAAACAGTCAGTCGACCTCTATTATCTAGGGTCTATTTTTGTTTTCTCGGAGCTATTTTTTCACGTATAGGCTGCCCGTTTTAATTCAATACAATCTCTTCAAACCGGAATAAATTTGCCGGTTCACGCTGGAATTCATCCTTTCTCCAAACGTTTTCCAGATAAACCATAGCAATGCTAGACTGCCTACTATCTTTTAAACTTTCTTCAACTGCAATAACACTCTCAAATAAATCCACAACCCACTTCGCAATATCCTTCGCATAATAAGTCTTCAACTCATAAGCCATCTTCCTAATTTCCGCTACCCGCTTCTCAAACTGCCTTATCTCTTCTATTAATAAGTGCACCCAATCACGCACTAAATCCATTTCCCGAGCTGCCTTAATATCCCAAAGTCTCTCCCGCATCTCCTCGACAAATACTCGCTCAACCTCATATTTCTCCATCAACCGTAACACTTCAAGCCCCAAAATATTTGCCGTCCCTTCCCAAACCGTTAAGACTTGGGCATCCCGTAGCAATCTCGGTGTCACAAAATCCTCAATGTAACCATTCCCGCCATGCATCTCAATCGCTTCGTGGGCAAAGTGTACAGCCTGCTCCGCCGTTTCCTTTTTCATAACCGCCACATATAACCGGAATAATGTTTTCTCCCTATCCGTTGCTGTATGTTTCGTATCCTTCCCCATAACCTTATCCATTAGCTCAATGATACGGAACATCGCATTCATTTCTACTTCCTGCTTGGCAACCATTTTACTAAGTGTTGCTTGTATCATCGGATAATCGATGAGCCTTTTACCAAATGCCGCTCGCTCCTTAGCATAATTACGAGCTTCTAAATAAGCGCGGCGCATAATTCCCAGTGAAGCAACTGCATTCGAAACACGAGACAAATTCAGTGCTTCTATCATATAATAAAATCCTTTTGTTTCTTCCCCAACAAGATAACCAACTGCATGTTCAAATTCAACTTCGGCAGACGGCACCGCCCGAACACCGAGCTTGTCTTTCAACCTGCGAATTCGCAAGTTTCCTGCAGCCCGATTTTCTTCCCAGGGCACAAGGAACAAACTTAATCCCTTCGTTCCCTTCTCGGCCCCGTCAATACGGGCTAATACCATTGCAACACCGCAAGCGCCGGCATTACTTGCAAAATACTTTTCACCACTTATCCGGTAACTATCCCCTTCCTTTACAGCAGATACTTCATTCGCGCCGACATCCGAACCACCCTGCCTTTCCGTAAGCAATGTCGCACCTTCATATAATTCAACATCCCCCGTCGAAAGAACATGCGGCAAATACTTTTCCCTTAGTTCGTCGGATGCATAATGGTCAATCAAATAAGCTGTTGCTTTTGTCAGCGTCACGGGACAGGCAAGACCAGGTTCTGTATGGGATAGTAAATATTTCTGCGCATAAGAATAAACGTAATTCCCTTTCTGCCCAAAGGCTGGAATTTCCTTATGAACGTAGCCAACAATACCCGTATTGTATGTCTCTTTCGCTGATTGCTTATATCCCTCGTTTAACCAGACACTCGACACTTCATTCCCCATCTGGTCGTAGCGAATGAGCTTGGGCTCTCCTTCTCTATCCGTGTGAATCGCTCTTTCATCAATCGGTCCCGCGCAGAGCTCCCCGTATTTTTCCAATTCCTCATCCGCCCACTGAAAAAAGTCATCGGAGAGAGAATTCTGTAACAGTCGCCGGAGATTTGGGTCACCTTTATAAAAATTTTCTTTGTTTATTTTTTCCTTTATATCTAACATATTCAGGTCCTCCTTACTGTAACTGCTCTTACTCTGTAACCTGCTCCCTTAACTGCTGTTTCTGTAGTTTACCGGTCGCATTCCGCGGAAGCTCTTCTAATTCTTCATAGAGTTTTGGAATCTTGTAATCTGCAATTTTACCTTGCAAAAATTCCTCGCATTCTTCTCTTAGATTTTCTACTTTTCCATCAAGCACGACATAAGCTTTCACCGTTTCACCCCAGTCCGGGTTTGGAGTACCGATCACGGCAACATCCGAGATAAGTGGGTGTGTGAGAAGAAGATTTTCGATTTCTTTCGGATAAATATTCACACCACCAGAGATGATAATGTCTTTCTTCCTGTCAATCATCCAATAGAAGCCATCCTTATCTTGTCGCGCCATGTCGCCAGTATAGAGCCAGCCGTCTTTCAGTACAGCCTCCGTTTCTTCCTCATTTTTATAGTATCCTTTCATATTACCTTCACCACGCAGGATGATTTCACCAACTTCACCGGGTACCGTGTCTTTACCATTTTCATCAACCAGACGGATTTCACAATTAAGTGCCGCGCGATTTCCGATACTTCCGGCCTTTTCCTCATGATCATCGAAGCCCAGTAACGTCCCATTTGGTCCAGCTTCTGTTAACCCATACACGCAAATTAATCGGTCGGTAGCAAATCGATTTTTAATAAGTATGACTTCTTCCTTGGAAAGTGGCGCAGCCCCATAGATCCAATATTTCATAGAGGAAAGGTCATAGTTTTCAATATCTGGATGTTTAGAGGTTGTTAGATAAGCAATCGGTGCTCCAAAAAAATGGGTTGTTTTTTCTCGGGAAACTGTTTCAAGCAACAAATCCGGTGTAAAGGTTGGTACAACAACATGAGTTGCTCCAACATAAAGACCTGCTACCATGAATAGATGCAGTGGTGCAGAGTGGCTAAGTGGCATCATATGAAGAATACGGCTTTCTGGCTTTAACTCCATTTCGACACAAATCGTAACTGCGACCGTAAGGATACTGCGGTACGTGAAAAGGACACCTTTCGGATTGCCGGTTGTTCCGGACGTATAAAGGATGGAAGCATCATCATCTTCTGTGAGATTGCATTTGATTTCTGTAGTTGAACCGCTTGCTAGCAGGTCTTCCAAGGAAAGCCAGCCACTTTCCGCAGATCCGGTTTTGATGAATTCAATCTCTGAAGATTGTTCTGGCAAATGACGGACTTGTTCGAATATAAGCTCATGTGTGATAAATACGGAAGCATCGCTGTCGTCTAAAATATACATGACTTCTTGTCCAATCAACCTTGCATTAATCGGAACACTGAGAGCTCCAATGCGCTGAACGGCAACATAAGCAATCAGAAACTCTTTCGTATTTGGCATTTGCAAGGCAACTTTATCACCTTTTTTAACACCCAATTCTTCGAGACTATGAGCGAACCGATTAACAGCTTCATTCCATTCACTGTACGTGACCCTTTCAGAGGGTGTTACAATTCCTTCATGATTCGGATACTTCCTTGACATAACGGCTAACAGGTTAGGGATATTCATTTTTTTCACGCTCCAACTCATTTAATTTAGTTTGAAACTCCTCAAGCAACTGCTCCATCTCTGAACGTATTCGCAGTAATTCCTCTATCCGTTCGGTCACCTCCTCGATCTTCCCCTTCCCATATTCGATTGTCCGCTCGAGTTGCTTTCTGCCTGTCCGGTCGAGGTCAAACAGCTGGATCATTTCCCGAATCTCATCTAACTGGAAACCATATCGTTTTCCCCGGAAGATGAGCTTCAGCCTACCTCTCTCTTTGCTAGAAAATATCCGCTGTCCTGCATCTGTTCTTTCTGGTTTTAATAGACCGAGTTCTTCATAGTAACGAATTGCTCTAGTCGTTATGCCAAACTCTTCAGCCAGCTCTGCAATCGAATAGGTCTTTGCTGTCTTCATAGCCATCACCTTTAATTTAATTTTCTTACAATTATAGTGTAACATTGACGTTAACGTAAAGAGCAAGAAGGAATTTCGGGACAGAGGGTCAGAGCATTTGTCCCATTTAGAGTATGCCGGTGCCTGGAACCTATGGGAATAGAAAAAAAGCTAAAGCAGATGAAAATATTGCGATTCATCCACTCTAGCTCTCACCTGGAAACAAAATTGCAACAATAAAATCCTATTCATTAGAAAACTTCCCGTCGTCATTCGACAAAATTCGTCACTTGGATAGCATACCTTCCTTTTAATTATATGTTCATCCTACTTCTAACTTAACTCGAAAACGCGCACTTTTTATTTCGTTTTCATTCTTAATAATCATGAAATAAAAAATGATTAGAACTAATGGGACAGATAGGCAGCAACTGTCCCACTTTCAACATTTTTCAATGAAGTCCACGAATTGGAATCCCAATTCTTGACTTTTAAATCCCCAGTAAATATATTTGATTTATATACTCAACAAATGAAGGACTCCAGAAAGCATTTTAGTAGTGTATTTTATAATTAATCATTAATATATACTGATGGGATTTTTTTAACGCAGTATTCGATTTAGAGGTGGTGATTGCTTGGCTTTTATAAAACGTTCGTTCCTGCAAATTGTTCCGACACTATTTATTCTAACGTTGATTGTCTTTGGACTTGTTTATGTTGCGGGTGATCCGGTCGTCAGCATGCTTCCGGAAAATGCAACACAGGAAGACCGTGCCGTACTGGAAGAAGCGCTTGGATTAAATGAACCTTTTTACGTGCAGTATGTAAATTACATAAAGGATTTAGTAACAGGGAATTTCGGTCAGTCGCTACAATACCAAGAGCCGGCACTGGACCTTGTGATGGAACGGTTTCCGGCAACACTCGTCCTCTCCCTGATGGCTTTAGGTGTTGCAATTGTGATATCGATTCCCCTTGGTATTTTTGCTGCATTAAAACGAAATACGGTGCTTGACTTTCTCATTTCCGGCGTTTCGATCGTTGGAAAGGCGATGCCGAATTATTGGATTGGGATTATGCTCATTCTCTTCTTTGCGGTTATTATCCCGATTTTCCCAGTTTCCGGTGCGGAATCACCGATTCATTTCGTCTTGCCGGCGGTGACGCTTGGGGTTGCACTTGCAGCGGAAATTACGCGACTAATTCGCGGTAGTGTACTCGAAGTAATTGAACAAGATTTTGTCCAGACAGCCCGTAGTAAAGGGCAAAAAGAAACAATCGTCATTTTACGTCATGTATTTTTAAATTCGCTTATACCTGCTGTCACGATTATTGGGTTACAATTTCCTCAACTAATTGGCGGGGCTATTGTTGTGGAAACTGTCTTTTCCTGGCCTGGTGTAGGAAGATTATTACTCTCTTCCATTGAAACGGGTGATATGGCGGTAGTTCAAGCGATTGTCTTTATCATTGCCTTAATTACGATTGTAGCTAATTTATTAACCGATGCCGTTTATCGAATCCTCGATCCGCGGATTAAATACAAGTAGTTTGGAGTGAGGTGTAATGAGTAAAAACAGCCCAATAACAAAGACATTCACAAAAATACGCAACTTTACTTCACCTCTAGGACTCATTGGATCGATTACCGTTACCATTATTGTCCTTTTGGCAATTTTTGCTCCGTGGATTGTACCGCATGACCCGTTTGCCATTGATGCAACAAAGCGCCTCATCCCTCCCTTTTGGGTAGATGGCGGATCGACCACTTATCTTCTTGGTACAGACCATGTTGGGAGAGATATATTAAGCAGGCTTATCTATGGTGGCCGTGTATCCCTTCTCGTAGGATTATTTTCTGTAATCATTTCAGGAGTTATTGGACTTCTTCTTGGTCTTTTAGCTGGATACCTCGGCGGAACTTGGGTTGATCATGTGTTAATGCGTGTAGTTGATGCGATTCTGGCTATTCCAACATTACTGCTCGTTCTTGTTGCCATCGTCGTTTTTGAACCAGGACTCATCACGCTTATCGTTGTCATTGGACTGACAAGCTGGCCGCAATATACGAGACTCGTCCGTGGCGAAGTATTAAGTGTGAAACAGCGAGAATTTGTCCAATTAGCATATACGCTTGGAGCGCCTCACACGTATCTGATTAGGCGGCATATTTTACCAAATGTCGTGTCATCGTTTATTGTTGTGGCAACAATCGGGATTGCATCTGCTATTTTAACGGAGTCTTCCTTGAGCTTTTTGGGCCTTGGTGTGCAGCCACCCGATATTACGTGGGGCGGAATGTTAAATGATGGCCGGAATTATATTGCTACGAGTTGGTGGATTGCGACATTTCCTGGACTTGCGATTACGATCACCGTTTTGGCAATTACCTTCGTCGGTGATTGGTTCCGCGATGTGCTCGACCCAAGATTAAAACAAGGAGGGGAAGGAAATGAGTGAACCGCTCCTATCTGTTAACAATCTCGTTATACAGTTTCCTGCAAGAGATAAGGACAAAATAACCGTCGTTCATGACGTATCTTTTCATGTCAATCAAGGAGAAGTCGTCGCCATTGTTGGTGAAAGCGGCAGTGGGAAAAGCATGACATCCCTCGCCATAATGGGATTGCTTAAAAGCGAGGGCGAAGTTGCAAGTGGTGCCATCCATTTTCAGGGAAGAAACTTGCTCGCCTTACCAAAAAACGAACGGCGCAAAATTAACGGGAAAGACATGACGATGATTTTCCAAGAACCAATGTCATCTCTTAACCCGATGCTCCGAATCAAGACACAAATTGCCGAAGCGTTAAAAATCCATCATCCGGATATATCGAAAAAAGCAATTCAGGAAAAGAGCATTGATTTATTGCGCCAAGTGGAAATAAACAATGCAGAAGCTGTTGCAAATCGATTCCCCCATCAATTATCCGGGGGAATGCGGCAGCGGGTCATGATTGCGATTGCTATCGCTAATGAGCCGCAACTTCTCATTGCGGACGAACCAACAACTGCCCTAGATGTTACTATTCAAAAACAGATTTTATCATTAATCAAGAACTTAAACCGCAAAAATGAGATGGGGGTTGTTTTTATCACCCATGATTTAAGTGTCGTCGCCGATATTGCCGATCGGGTTCTCGTCATGCGCCAAGGGAAGATTGTAGAAGAAGCAACTGTCTTTGAACTGTTTGACAATCCGCAACATCCTTATACGATCCGCTTATTGAAAGCAATGCCTACACTTGAAACGGATACTGATACGATTGATTCACTTATGGATGATCCTGCACAACTTGAGAGACTAGAGGATGGCCCCTTTCAAACAATAAGTGACACCCATTTTGTACGTAAAAAGGCAGGTGCTGACGATGAAGGCTGAGGAACATTTACTCGAAGTAAAGGGATTAAGAAAACACTTTTCCGATCAAAAAGATGGCCCCATCTTAAAAGCGGTCGATGGGGTGAATTTTCATGTAGAGCGCGGGGAAACGCTTGGAATTGTCGGTGAATCTGGCTCAGGTAAATCAACCATCGCTAAAATGATTATGCAGCTTGAAAAACCGACAGAAGGAGAAATCCTTTTTCACGGAAAAAATATAACAAGTTTAACCAATGCGGCAAAGAGAAAGCTCCAAATTATTTTCCAAGATCCCTACGGTTCGCTAAATCCCCGGATGAAAGCGAAAGATATCGTTACCGAGCCCTTCTTTATTCATGAAAAAATGCCAAAAAGGGAACGGTATGAACAAGCTTTAAAACTTTTACAAGAAGTAGGACTTGATAAAGAACATCTTAATCGTTATCCGCATCAATTCAGTGGCGGACAACGACAACGTCTCAGTATTGCCAGGGCGATTGCGTTAAAGCCAGATTTAATCGTCTGTGATGAAGCCGTATCCGCTCTTGATGTATCGCTACAGGCGCAAATTTTACATTTATTATCTTCGCTACAGAAGACATACGGAATAGCTTATATTTTTATTGCGCACGGTTTACCTGCTGTCCGATTAATAAGTGATCGGATTGCCATTATGTATAAAGGGGAAATCGTCGAAACCGGCACCCGTGACGAAATTTTTGAGAATCCGCAACATGATTATACGAAATCACTACTAGCTGCAGTTCCTCCCTCCCACCCGCGATTAAGGGAAGATGGATGAATCAGCTGTTACGAATTATAGGAGGAATTACTTCATGAAAAAACTGAAATGGCTCAGTATGACGATCGCTATCACACTTTTACTTTCTGCTTGTGGCTTTTCCGATCCCGATCAGGAAAGTGAAACAAGTGATAAGGACTCAGGCGATGGTTATGAATTACTTACATTTGCCAATCCTGCTGATATTACGACACTGGATCCACAAAACAATAATGTCATCACAACTTCAGCAGTACTGGTAAATATATATAGTAAACTTGTAAAAAGAGATGCTGCTGGTGAAATCGTTCCAGAGCTTGCAACTGCTTGGGAGCAAGTCAATGATACGACTTGGGAGTTTACATTAGAAGAAGGCGTAACGTTCCATAACGGAGACGACCTTACAGCAAAAGACGTGAAATTCTCATTGGAACGAGTGGCGAACGATGATACGTTACAGCAGTATTCCGTTTTTAACAAAATAGAAGAAGTAACGGTTATCGATGATTATACTGTACAGATTATTACCGAAGAACCGGATCCGCAGTTATTAAGCAGATTATCAACGGTTGCTGCGAGTATTTTCCCGGCTGCCTATTTTGAAGAAGTAGGATCAGAAGAATTTTTCAAAAATCCGATCGGTACAGGTGCTTATAAATTTTCCAAATGGAATCGAGATAGTTATGTAGAGCTAACGAAATTTGCAAATTACTTCGAGGGTGAACCGAATTGGGAAAGCGTTCAATTTACCGTTGTACCAGAAGACTCGACCCGGGTTGCTGAACTATTAACGGATAAAGTCGATGTTGCCTTTAATATTCCAACGGCTGATATCGACCGAATAAACGACAATAAGGGAACCCATGTCAGTCTAGAACCAATCCAGCGTGTCATCCAGCTATGGCTGTCAACAGAAGATGATGCACCAACTGCTGATCCACGGGTTCGAGAAGCAATCGATCTTGCCATTGATAACCAAGTCATTATCGATGAAATTTTATTAGGTGCAGCAACACCGACAAGGACCCATGTTACTCCAGGGAACTTCGGAGCCGATGAGTCCCTTTATGATACGTATGAGTACGATCCAGACCGGGCAAAAGAGTTACTCGCAGAAGCTGGATACGAAGATGGAATTACAGTAGATATTTCAGTTAACAATTATTATACAGAGATGGCCGAAGTCGTTGGTGGAATGCTCCAGGATGTTGGAATCACAGCAAATCTGGAACTACTCGAACAAAGTCAATTTGCTAAACGCTTATTCGATGAAGATTTAGCAGAAGGTGTCTTCGTCGGTTGGGGAAATGACATGTTTGACGGCAGTGTACTCGATCTATTTAGAGAAGAAAATGTCACAAGCTATGCGAACGAAGAAGTTGACGAATTACTTGAAGCTGCAGCCTATAACATGAATGAAGAGAAACGGGCAGAACAGTACCAACAAGTTCAGCAAATATTAGCAGAAGACAGAGGAGCCGTTTACTTATTCCAATTGGAAGGCCGTTACGGTGTGAGCGACCGGCTTAACTATACACCGAGACTTGATGAGTTGTATGTAATTGATGAAATTACGTTAAATGAATAAGGGGGAGGAAAATACGATGACAGTATCCGTCACATTAATGGAAGCATACATGATTGAAACATTACTTGCATCCGGAATGGAAAAAGCCGACTTGATTCACGCAATAAAAACAGAGGATCTGGATGCGATCTTGCAGGTCGATGATTCATTCGACTATCTAGCCTTTATTAAGGAAGCGAAAGATAATCCCGAGCGAGTGGAACAAGCAATTCAGTCTGGCTACACGATTAAATTTATTTCCGTTTACGGAATCGAACGGCTATTAAATATCAAATTTGATCTGGAGTCAGGGAAAGATTATTCGTTAGAGGATCATCAATTTCATGGAATTAAACTGAAACAAGATGAATTTACCGATTTTGCAACGATGCTCTCTCCAAATTGGAACATTACAAATAAGAAAACAACCAATAACGAAGTAACATTTAACATCAAACACCAAACCCACTCCCCTTCCTAACCGGGACAGAGGGTCAGGGCGCTTGTTCCGCCTTTACAACTGGGACAGAGGGTCTGACCCTCTGTCCCACCAATTCACCAAAAAACAACAAGCCCCCAAGTTACTTAACGAAAAAAATCTAGTAGTTGACGCTAAATAATTTTAACTGTACAATTACAGGGTAATGTCCTTTTCTACTAGAATCCAATCTAGTAGAATCTTTAAATACATGATTTGTAAGCGCTATTTCATAATATAGCTATTTTCACCACAAATAAACATAGTGCTAACATCATCTATTGTAATACAGGGGGAAGGGGTTGAATATTTTGTTAGAGGTATTAAATAAAATTAACGCATTCCTCTGGGGTGCGCCTAGTATGATCCTGCTAGTTGGGACAGGGCTCTTTTTAACATTTGCGTTAAAGGGACTGCAGTTCACCAAATTATGGTATGCTTTCAAACTAGCATTTACGCCTGATAAAGAGGATTCAGAAGCTGAAGGGGATGTAAGTAACTTCAAAGCTCTGATGACATCGCTCGCCGGGATGATTGGTAATGGGAATATCGCCGGAATTGCAACAGCCATTACGCTTGGAGGGCCTGGGGCGCTCTTCTGGATGTGGGTTGTTGGACTGATTGGAATGTCGACCAAGTATGCTGAAGCTGTTCTTGCGCAAATCTACCGTGTCAAAAATCCAAATGGCGAATATTCCAGTGGGCCAATGTACTATATTGAGCGCGGGCTAGGGAAAAAGTGGAAGCCACTAGCCATCGGGTTCGCATTTTTTGCGGGAATCGCAGCATTAGGAACCGGTAATGCCGTTCAGTCAAATACAATTGCTGACGTAATGGATAATAGTTTCCATGTAACGGGCTGGGTTACCGGAGTTTTACTTGTTATACTTACCGGTCTCATTATATTTGGCGGAATAAAACGAATCAGTAATGTTGCTGGAGTGTTCGTCCCTGTCTTAGCTATTTTATACATTGCGGGCTCTATGTTAATTTTAATCTTGAATTTTGATCAAATCATACCTGCATTTGGGCTAATTTTCCACCATGCGTTTACACCTGTTTCGGCGGCTGGTGGATTCACCGGATTTGTCGTCACGCAGGCAATCCAGCATGGGGTCTCGAAAGGAATATTCTCCAACGAGGCTGGTATGGGTACCGTAGCGATGATTGCAGGAAATGCCAAGACGAGCCATCCAGCCAAACAAGGCCTTGTTGCCATGACAGGTACATTCATCGTTACGATTATCGTTTGTTCGATGACAGGGCTCGTACTCGTTATTACCGGTTTCTGGGATCCATCTGGCGGATTATTGTCAGGAGTCGAGCATAATGCGAATCTTGATGGCGGCGCTTTGACTAGTGCTGCATTTGGAGCTGTTCTAGGCGTTATCGGTGAATACATCGTTTCCATTTCTGTTGTTTTCTTTGGATTTTCAACGATTATCGCCTGGTATGTCTATGGATCAAAAAGCTTTGAATACTTATTCGGCGTAAAATACGTCGGCATCTATGGTGTTCTTTTTCTAGCAGCTACATATATTGGTTCAGTAGCCGACCTTAAATTGGTCTGGGCATTTGCCGATATGGCAAACGCACTTATGATTATTCCGAACTTAATCGGTCTATTATTATTGTATAAAGTAGTTAAACAACAAACAGAAAACTATTTCGCCAATCCAATTGAAAAAGAGCAATTGCAAAAAAATGCATAGCACTAATTTTAGGTGTAATATAGAAAATAAAAAACAAATAGAAAGAGGGATTCAAAATGAGAATCGGTATACCTAAAGAAATTAAAAATAATGAGAACAGAGTTGCCATGACACCAACAGGAGTTATTAATTTGAAGAGAGCCGGACATGAAGTATTTATCGAAACAGCTGCAGGACTTGGGTCAAGTTTTAAAGATGAAGATTATGAAAAAGCTGGCGCCACCATTGTATCTTCTGCTGAGGAAGCATGGGCTCAAGATATGGTTATGAAGGTAAAAGAACCACTTCCTGAAGAGTATGCCTACTTCCGTGAAGGACTAATTCTTTTCACATACTTACACTTAGCAAATGAGCCAGAATTAACAAGGGAACTCGTCGATAAAAAAGTTGTTGCTTTAGCTTATGAAACCGTACAACTTCCAGATAACTCACTACCATTATTAACACCGATGAGTGAAGTGGCTGGTACAATGGCAACGCAACTTGGTGCTCATTATTTAGAAAAAACACAAGGCGGAAAAGGTGTTGTACTTGCTGGGGTTCCAGGTGTTAAACGCGGGAAAGTTACGGTCATCGGCGGTGGTGTAGTAGGTACAAATGCTGCGAAAATTGCTGTAGGACTTGGTGCAGAAGTTTCCATTCTTGACTTGAACCCAACTCGTCTGCGCGAGCTCCACGAAATATTTGGCAATAATGCTAACGTGCTTATTTCCAATGATGTAAACATTGAACAGGAAGTAATTGATTCTGATATTGTTGTTGGCTCCGTGCTCATCCCAGGTGCAAAAGCTCCTGTGCTTGTATCAGAAGATATGATTAAACAAATGGAAGATGGTTCTGTCATTGTAGACGTTGCAATTGACCAAGGTGGAAACTTCGAAACAAGTGACCATGCGACAACACATGCTGATCCTGTTTATACAAAACATGGGGTTATCCATTACACCGTAGCAAACATCCCAGGTGCCGTACCAAGAACAGCAACAATTGCACTATCAAACGTTACAGTTCCTTATGCGATTCAAATTGCGAATAAAGGATATAAAAAAGCGCTACTCGATAATCCTTCATTACTTAAAGGTTTGAACACTTTAGATGGTAAAGTAACCTATCAAGCGGTAGCAGAAACATTCGACTTGCCATTTGAAGATGCGATTGGATTATTGAATAAATAATGATTGAAAAGACCTTTCAGGTGATTACTCCAAAAGTTAGATTATAACTCTAACTTTTGGGGGCGGCACCTGTTCCTAGCTTGGAAAGGGTCTTTTTATTTTTTTTAGAAAGTATACTAGTGTATAACGAATTAACCTTTTCTCCGACTATCTCCCACACCAAATATTCGAGTCATGCATACTATGATTATAATTTTTAGTGAAGTTTGAAGTGTAAACTTTCTCACAATCCACATTGATATGGATAATAATAAATAGTATCATTCAAATCAGACAAATTTTTTCATTTTTCCGCAAAAACATAGATAATACTATCCAGATTGTAAAGAAATTATGGCATTCTGGATATATCATATCAGTATAAAAGGGAGGGATGATAATGGAGCTTTTCATGCTGTTTTTCATTTTCTTAATGGGCGTCATTGCTCTAGGAGTTTACTTTTTACCAACCATCATAGCTAAGATAAATAATCAACCAAACTTCCTATCTATCTTTGTATTGAACCTATTTTTAGGCTGGTCCTTGGTTGGATGGGTCATATCACTAGTTTGGGCTGTTAAAAAAGTTTAACCTGAAAAGATGCTAATATTTTACTGCACTAATACGAATACTTTTATAAAAGAACCGGGAATAAAAGCATGAAAAGTGATTCATGCTTTTTCCTTTTTATTAAAATATGACACGATTCAAAGCAACAGGAGGATTTTAATTGAAAATATACACACTGACCACAACACAGCACCTCCCCGTTCCCCAACAAAAAGCGTGGGATTTCCTGTCCAACCCTTCTCAATTAGAGAACATTACCTCAAGTGATTTATCATTTAAACCAGTCCATCCCCTTCCACAAAAACTGAAAGAAGGGATGACTTTCCGTTATCAAATCAGACCTTTCTTAGGTCTTCGCATGAACTGGCAGACGGAGATTACCCGTATTGAAGAAGGCAGCATGTTCATCGATATTCAACGCTCCGGGCCGTTTCGCTATTGGCAGCACGAGCACCGCTTGATCCAGAAAACGGATGGTACAGAGATGCGTGATACAGTAGACTACGCGATGCCGTTCTCTATCTTTGGGAACATAGCACATCGAATATTTATCCGAAAGATGTTGGAAGACATATTTGAATACCGGAAACGGGCAATCGCAACCTATTTTGAAAACAACTAAGCCCCAAAAAATCCCAAGGCCATTTTATAATGAACTTGGGATTTTTAATGAAGCAATCCATTCAACCAGACCTCGTTTCAAGCGCCACTTCAGGTCCTTTTCTTCCTTTTATATAATTCCAAGCATAAATCACAAATATAATTACATAACCAATAATATCAGTTACAAGCTCGGGAACAATCAAAAGCAAGGAACCGACCCCGAGAATGATTCGAGTGATGACACCTAAATGTGTTTTAATATACCCTTCGACCGCCGCACTAATTGCAATGACAGCTATGGCCGAACTGATTGTGACAATTAGGATATCCATTACTGCGGCAAATGGAAATTCCGTTGCATTGACCGGTAATCCAGTTGGATTAATCAAAAGCATTGCGGGTTCGTAAACAAAAATGAACGGAACGATGAATCCTGCTATCGATAGTCTGAGGGAGATAAATCCGGTTCGCATCGGATCTCCTCCTGCAAGTCCTGCCCCGGCAAAGGAAGCGAGTGCTACAGGTGGAGTAATGTTTGCAAAAATACCAAAATAAAATACAAACAGGTGAGCGATTAGAACCGGAATACCAAATTCCGCAAGTGCAGGAGCAGCCATTGTCGCGGTAATAATATATGCCGGAATGGAAGGGAGGCCCATCCCTAGTACAATGGAAGCAAGCATTGTCAGAATTAACGTAAGCATGAGTGAACCTGCACCAAGGCTAGTAATAGCAGACGTCAATGTCGCTCCAAAACTTGTTAAGTTAACAACACCAATTACGACACCGACAACTCCACAAGCAATAATTGTTGATAGGGATTGTCTCGTTCCCGTTTCCAGCGCTTCGAAAATATCTTTAATCGACATTCTCGTATGTTTCCTAAACCAAGATACAATCACGGTAATTACAATTGTATAAAAGGCTGAAAATGAAACTGGAAATCCGTAGAACAGCATTGCAATTAAACATATAAGCGGAATGAGCAAATGCCATCCATTTTTCAGCACTTTTTTCAACTCGGGCAGATCTGCTTTCGGTAACCCTCTCAAGTTTGCTCGTCCTGCCCGGTAATGAACTTGCATAATACTACTCAGGAAAAATAATAGTGCTGGGATCAATGCTGCGAGGGCAATCGTTCCATACGATATCCCAGTTGTTTCCGCCATAATAAAGGCACTCGCCCCCATAACCGGTGGCAATATCTGTCCACCAATAGAGGAACTTGCCTCAACTGCTCCAGAAAAGTTTTTATCATAACCGATCTTTTTCATTAACGGAATCGTAAAGGCTCCGGTACTAACGACGTTACCGACTGCGGATCCGTTAATTGATCCCATAAAGGCACTTGAGATAACAGCTACCTTAGCGGGTCTCTTTCGTCACAATATGAAAAGCTAGACCAACAAATAAAAACCCACTAACAAAGTTCCCAATCGTCACAGGTATTTGATTCCATATCCACCAGTCCGCCATACTGATATCCGCTCCGACCATCATGGCTGCAGGTATTACAAACATATTCACGACAGCGTGCTCAAACCCTTGAGCGAAGAAAATGAAAATTGGTATCCACATGGCAGTAATCTTTCCGATTGTGGAGGTGGATGTAGCATTCATCAGGACTCCTAACGTAACCATAAAGTTGCATAGCATCGCCTTTACAAATACAACAACCATTCCATCCCAGCCGTATGCCTTATAATCTAATGTTTTACTTTCTGCTACAGAAATTAATTTTTGTATTATGATTGAGTCCTCAATATTTCCAAAATGTGTAATATAGATTGTGTATAATACCGCATAGATAACACTACCAGCCAAGTTTCCAATAAAAGCCCATGTGAAGTTACGAGCAATAATGGGCACGGTTATATTATTGCGAAATCGTGCGATCGGCATCGCAACAAAAGATCCCGTTACAAGTTCAAGATTCAATAATAGAGTTATAACAAATCCAGTTGGAAAAATAAGCGCCCCAACAATATCTAGCCCTGTTTGAGTTGCACCAGTAAATGCCAATGTTGTCGCATATCCTAATAATACACCAGCTAGCATCGCTTTAATCAAAATGTGACTAATTGGCAATTGTGCTTTATTCTTTCCAGCCACTGCAACAGACTCAATTACTTGAGGTGGTTTCACATAGTCCATATCCATCTACCCTTTTCATTATAATAATCATTTGTTCACTTTTTCACATTACTTAAGTGTTACGTCCATTATAATCTATTTTCGGGAGATTGAGTCTGACAGTTTTGTGTACATATAGTTATCGACTTGGATGATAGGCTCTAATCTAAATCTTATCATGGCAACATAAAGTGAAATTTCATTCAGTGGGGTATTACAGACCGTTAATACGTGATTAAAAAGCCAGAACCGATTGCAGCTCAGCTATCAGTTCCGGCTAAAATAGATTTATGAATAACATTTCACCTAGCCCACTTCCCTCACTTTCTCCATTTACATCGATTCCAGACAAAATACCCACATTCTAATATAACACTCGGAACTTACGTTAGAATGTGGGCTCTCTATCCATCTATTGACTTTTACTCATACGTGAAATCATCCAGCAAAATTCATATCGTAGCCGAAATTTAATTAATCACTTCAGCAGTATCAAGACTCAAGTGTTTTCGAACCGTTCCATGTGGGTCAATGACATATTTTCTTGCTGCCCCGCCGTCAAACTTTTTATATCCATCTGGTGAGTCACCAATAGATATAACCGTAGCGTTCACCACTTTTGCAATTTGTGCACGATCACTTAAAATCGCCTGCATTAAATTACGGTTATATTTCATTACAGGCGTTTGTCCCGTAACAAAATGGTGTGCTTTTGCAAAACCTAATCCAAACCGGATTTTAAGGGTTCCCTCTTTTGCCTCCGCGTCAACTGCACCCGGGTCCCCCGTAACATATAATCCAGGAATACCGAGACGTCCTCCCGCTCGCGTTATATCCATAATCGAGTTCAGTACCGTCGCTGGTGCTTCCCCGGCATCTCTTCCATGTCCGCTCGCCTCAAAACCTACCGCATCTACTGCACAATCCACTTCCGGTACACCTAAGATTTGCTCGATTTGCTCACCAAGATCATCATGCTCTCTCAAGTTTACCGTTTCACAGCCAAAGCTTCTCGCCTGAGCCAACCGTTCTTCATTTAAGTCCCCTACAATGACAACCGATGCACCAAGCAATTGTGCAGAGTGAGCAGCCGCAAGTCCAACCGGGCCGGCTCCTGCTACATATACCGTCGATCCCATCTTAACTCCTGCACTATAAGCACCGTGATATCCAGTCGGGAAAATATCCGAAAGCATCGTTAAATCAAGAATCTTATCCAGCGCCTGGTCTCTATCAGGGAATTTTAACAACTGGAAATCAGCATACGGAACCATCACATATTCGGACTGACCACCGACCCAGCCTCCCATATCTACATAACCATATGCAGAACCTGGACGATCTGGATTTACATTTAGACAAATATGTGTGTCTTGCTGGCGACAATTGACACAACGCCCACAAGCGATGTTGAACGGGACAGAAACAATGTCACCTTTTTCAATGAACTCTACGTCACTGCCGACTTCTATTACTTCTCCCGTAATCTCGTGCCCCAATACCAAACCACTTGGAGCAGTTGTTCTTCCGCGAACCATATGCTGGTCACTTCCGCAAATATTTGTTGCAATCACTTTTAATATTACCCCGTGATTACATTTCCTTCCGACGTTCAGCGGGTTAACTCCTGGTCCATCGCGAAGAACAAGATCTGGATAGCCAATATCCTTCACTTCAACCTCTCCTGGTTTGGAATACACTACTGCTTTGTTTGACAAACGAATCACTCCTTAAAAATAATTTAAAAAGGGTGTCCATCATGTAGGCGTTGCTCTCTAAATCCGATTATATCATGGTTTAACAACAATTCAAATAATTTTGATTTACATGAATTTACAAACCACGACACAATAATGTCTGTTACGATTTTAATTTTGAGAATTATACCAAGTATAAGTCGATTTCTAGTTAAAAATGTCAAACAAAAACTAGAACTGCAATTTATTCCTACAGTTCTAGCTTGATGAAAAGTCTTCATTACTTATTCGATTTCTTTCTCAGAAACAATCACACCATCTTCATCTGCATAGACGAAACTCCCCGGTTTCCAGTTCACACCACCAAAAGTGAAACTTACGTCCCGCTTACCAATTCCATTCTTTTTACTCTTTAGTGGATTCGTTCCGAGCGCTAAAATCCCAACATCCATTGTAGCAAGATCCGCTGAATCACGAACACAACCATTTATGATTATCCCCGCAAGTCCACGAGAGACAGCAATCCCTGCCAATCGGTCACCCATGAGTGCACAGTTTCTTGACCCACCGCCATTTACGACAATGACAGAACCTATAGGCACCGATTCAAGAACCTCCTCAACCAAAACATTATCCTCGTAAACGTGAACCGTTTCAATTTTTCCCGCAAAACGTCGCCGCTTCCCGAAAGAACGAAAATCCAACTTACAAACTTGGACCTCGCTTGCATGGTCATCACATATGTCTGCTGTTTTAATATTATCCATTATCGTTTCCCCCTTTTACTGATCTCTTCTTAACTAGCGCGGATTTCTGCACATTCCTGGAATTAGAAAGATGTCGACCAACATCCATAACCAAAGAATGCCGAGCGGAATGTAACCGATTAAGATCCATTTCGTTGCCCAACCAGTTACTCCTAGCAGTAATTGCATAATTCCAGTTCCAATTCTTCCCATATAAAAACGGTGGATACCAAACTGACCAAAGATGAGCCAGAGGATATATGCTAGTGCAATACTTTTTTGATACATGATGCGCCCTCCTGTTTGACTACCTAATCATGAAATAATAACACAACTATATTATCTATTATCCCACTCGCACATTTCCTCAAACACCCAGTTGAATCGATTCACCTTTTTTTCGTTTAACATTAAGCATTTTAATTGAAGCTCTTGATAATTTCTTGTTCCCTAAAAAGGTAGCAATATTCTTAAACTTCATTATAAGCGACGGATAGCGTCCTGTCACGCCTTGAAAGACTTGATAGAATTAAAAAGAGATACCCTTTAAAAAAGAGTATCCCTTCTATAATTAATAGGCTTTCACGCCTACATCACCTTTAATTTTTTCAATAAAATAGTGAAGTTGTTTCTTTGTCCGGTTCAACATATCCTCATCTACAATAACGTTATCAGTTGTTTTATCAATGTCGCTGTCCTGGAAATAAAGCCCTTTTAAATTCTGCGCTTTCATCGTTGCCAGTAGCGGTTTCAATGCATATTCTAGCGCTAATAAATGAGAGGAACTGCCACCTGTCATGACAGGGAGCACATATTTATTTTGTAAAATATCTTGTGGCAAAATATCGAATAATGCCTTGAGTACGCCAGAATAGGAAGCCTTATATACAGGGGAACCGACAATTACCCCATTCGCTGTTTCTAATGTCTTGGTAATTTCCTTCAGTTTAGGGCTAGTGAAATTTGCAAAAAGCAAATCGTCTGCATCCATATCTTTTACTGAAATATGCTTAACAGTATATCCTTCCGTCTCCGCAAGGTCACCTAAATAGTAAAGGATGCGTTCTAACCGTGATAAAGCGGACGGACTGCCTGAAACAATTACAATTTGCCCCATCATTATCCCCCTTTCCCGATTTTAAACATGACCTATTATCAAACTAATTTTGTTCATCCACTCCGCTAACGCTTTTTTCTAAATGTTCAATTCCTACTTTCGTAACCTGTGCGTCGAAACTTCCACTGAATGATGTTTCATTTTATGATGATACTTTATTTTTGTTGTTATAACGATTTTCGATAAAAGGCAATCCTAAATTTCCTCGTAATGTATCACTTTCATAGTTGCGGTTGAAATATCCCTTTTCTTCTAAAATCGGGACGACAAACTGGAGAAAATCATCATATTGCTTACCCATTACATATAGATTGATGACGAAACCATCGGCAGCTTCGTTATCTACCCACTCCATCATTTTATCAGCTACTTGTTCATACGTACCGAAAAATTCATTTTTCGGAGTTGCTACACGTAATGCAACTTCTCTTAATGTTAAGTTTTCGTTCTGCGCCATCTCTTTAATCTGATCTGTCGTTGATTGGAAACTATTTTTCCCTACATCACCAATATCTGGGAAGGCTTCATCAAGCGGAAACTGGCTAAAATCAAAATGATCAAAGTAGCGTCCGAGGTAATTTAATGCTTCCTCAATGCTGATTAAGTTTTTTATTTCCTCGTATTTCGCTTTAGCTTCTTCTTCCGTTGCACCAATGATGGGAGACAGTGATGGTAATATAACAACGTCCTCACGTTTTCGCCCATTTCTAACTGCCTGATTCTTTAAATCGCGATAATATTCTTGCGCACTTTCCAATGTTGCTTTATTCGTGAAAATGGCTTCCCCATGTTTCGCTGCAAAAGCAATTCCTGTTTTTGAAGCTCCTGCCTGGAAAATCACCGGCTGCCCTTGCTTTGAACGTTCAATATTTAACGGACCATGCACTGTGAACTGCTCCCACCACTTACCATCCTTATGGGTCGCTTGAAGTGGGGGCTTCTCGACTTATCGTTGCTT
>NZ_BMOS01000004.1:0-6672 GCF_014647195.1 Oceanobacillus indicireducens
ATTCGCAGCTTCACATTCCTTGAGGATGGGAGACTTCTTTCGGAAAACCGTTAAAAAACTCCCCTTCATGGTATAAGTGGTGCATCTTATCCGCATCGAAAAATTGGCCTGTTTCACGGTTTCTGACAAAGGCATCATCTTCCCAAGAATCCCATAACCCTTTCGTAACTTCCAAATATTCATCCGCCATCTTATAGCGTAAGGAGTGGTCAGGATGATTCCCTTTATTGAAGTTCGACGCCGTTTCTTCAAGCGGGGTCGTTACAACATTCCAACCAGCCCGGCCACCGGAAATCTTATCTAATGATGAAAATTGCCGCGCGATATTGAATGGTTCACTGTATGTTGTTGATACCGTTCCAACTAAGCCAATTTGTTTTGTTACAGCAGCGAGCGTAGCTAATAAAGTGATTGGTTCAAAGCGATTTAAAAAATGCGGAATCGATTTTTCATTTATGTAAAAGATGTCGGAAAACCATCCGGTACTGCGCCTACTTTAATGACTTTATCCCCCGATATATCCTCCGATGCTTCACTCTCACCGCTTCCCCCACATCCATTTTTCTATTACAAGGCTAGCTCCTTAACCCGCCCAGACTGATGGAACGGTTCTTCTGCAACACTATTATTTCGATGAAAATCTCTCAAAAACTTCTTCGTCCGTTCTTTCTGTGGATAATCAAATATTTCTTCTGGTGTTCCTTGCTCCACGATTACTCCATCTGCCATAAAAATAACTTTATCTGCTATTTCACGGGCGAAATTCATTTCATGTGTTACGATAATCATCGTTTTATTGTGACTTGCAATCTTTGAAATAACCCGAAGCACCTCTCCTACCCACTCCGGATCGAGTGATGAGGTTGGTTCATCGAAAAAAATTGCATATGGATTTACTGCAAGTGCCCGGGCTATTCCGACTCGTTGTTGCTGCCCGCCAGATAAGCGAATCGGATATTGATTTTGCTTATCCAAAATTCCGACTTGTTTGAGTAAATCTCTTCCCACCTCTTTCGCCGCTTCTTTATTCATCCTTTTCGCTACGACTAAAGCATGCGTTACATTTTCTAATACCGTTTTATTTTTAAATAGATTATAATGCTGGAATACCATCGATGTTTGCATTCTTAATTTATTTAGCGTCTGCCGATTCGCCTTATTTACATCAAGTTTTACATCGCCAATTTCAATCTGACCTACATCAGGCTTTTCTAAAAAGTTTAAGCAACGCAGGAGGGTCGATTTTCCGGAACCGGATGGCCCGATGATGACGACCACTTCTCCCTCATTCACATCAAAGCTGATATCCTTCAAGACAACATGGTCCTTAAAACTCTTCCGTATATTCGATACGCGAATCATACATATCCACCTTTCAAGTCTATACATGAGTATTCCTAGTTATTTACCCTGAATTGGAAATTGAATTGATTATAGCATCATATTAGCCCATTGACAATAGGCAAAAGGATGAAACGGAATTTTTTAAGATAGGAAGTGGCTAATATGGATGAGACCCGGAATTTGCCGTGGTCACACTAGAAGAAAACGATACGGGGCGAGCTGATTGTCATGATTATAAACAACCCACAATCATGGAGCTCTTTCATTCTCAGTGGTAGAAAATGTTTAAATAAAAATTCTTTCTTTGCATGGTTTGTTAGATTATGCAAAAGTGGTAAGAATTCCTAACTAATTAGAAAAAGATAGGTGCGGAGGCTATAACCTCTTCCACACCTATCTTTTTCAATAGATTAATCTTCTAATATCGTCTTTGCAATCGTCTGATCTAGTTCTTCAAAGTCATCATAAGAAATCGTTTCGTATAGTTCTTTTCTTGTCTGCATATTAAGTACACCATCAGCTTGGGATCCTTGCTCTTTAATTAAGGTAAAGATTCGCTCATACGCCTTTGCGGCTACCCTTAAAGAAGTAACTGGATAGATGACCATACGGAAGCCCATATTCTGAAATTCTTCTGCAGTAATAAATGGTGTTTTCCCAAACTCGGTCATATTTGCTAGCAGCGGGGCATCCATTTTTTCAGCAAACAAACGAAATTCCTCATCCGTTTGTAAAGCTTCAGGGAATATTGCATCTGCACCAGCTTGAACATAACTCGCAGCACGCCGGGTCGCTGCATCGAGGCCTTCCACAGCCCGAGCATCCGTCCTAGCAACGACAACTAAGGAAGGAGCAACTTCTTTAATTGCTTTAATCTTTTGCACCATTTCCTCCGTCGTAACGAGCTGTTTTCCATTTAAATGTCCGCATTTTTTGGGAAGCTGTTGGTCTTCTATCTGGACGGCAGCTACATTTGCTTCCACCATTTCCCGGGCTGTGCGTGCCACGTTTAATATACCGCCAAACCCTGTATCAATATCAACGAGAACTGGTAGATTCGTTGCTCTGACAAGATCCCTTGCCCGTTCCGCTATCTCTGTTGATGTAACGATTCCAAGATCCGGCAGTCCTCTGCTTGCCGTGTAAGCTCCGCCAGATAAATATAAAACGGAAAAACCTGCATCCCTTGCGACTAAAGCAGCCATCGCATCATGTGCCCCCGGTATCTGCAAAATATCATCTGCTTCCATTTGTTCCTTAAATTGTTCAGCCAATTCCTTCTGTGTTGACTGTTGATCCACAATCCACCCCATACCTGCGTCCTCCTTCTCCATCATTGACACGTATTAATTTATAAGAAATAACTCAACAAATTCATTCACATTCATGTTTGCTAACGTTTCATAATCACAGCTTATCGCTTCGATTTTCTTGCGTTGTTTATCCGTATAATGAGTTGCTAAGTTCTCCGTATACTTCTCAATTATCTTCGGAATGGCTTCCTCACGTCTAAAGCGATGCCCTAATGGATACTCCCGCTCCACTTCTTCTGTCGATGACCCATCTTTAAAATGAACTTGAACGGCATTCGCAATCGATCGTTTAGCAGGATCAAGATAGTCCTTTGTATATTCTTTATTTTCTACGACGATCATCTTATCACGCAGAATATCAATGATTGGATTTGCTGCAAAATCATCCTCATAATGTTCTGCCCGTATATCTCCTTCAAGCAGGGCGATAGCCGTTATATATTGTAAACAGTGATCCCGGTCAGCCGGATTATTTAACGGACCTTTTTTATCAATAATGCGAATAGCAGATTCATGGGTTTTAATCGTTATTTTATCTATTTCCTCTAAGCGACTAGCGACTTCTGGATGCAACTGTACGCCCGCTTCTGCCGCTGTTTGTGCATGGAATTCGGCTGGGAAGGATACTTTGAACAGCACATTCTCCATTACATAACTATCCAGCGGTTGACTAAGCACAAGTTCTTTCTTATTGAATAAAACATCTTGGAATCCCCAATCCGGGGCACTAAGTGCAGTTGGATAGCCCATTTCACCTTGCATGGCCATCATGGCTAAACGAACTGCCCTACTCGTTGCGTCACCGGCGGCCCAGGATTTTCGTGACCCTGTATTCGGTGCATGACGATACGTTCGTAGGCTTCCATTATCAATCCAAGCATTCGTGAGTGCATTCGTTATTTCTTCCCGTCCACCACCAAGCATTTTCGTGACAACGGCTGTTGATGCAATCTTTACAAAAAGGACGTGATCAAGTCCTACCCGATTCAAACTATTCTCGAGTGCAAGCACCCCTTGGATTTCATGTGCTTTGATCATCATTTCCAGTACTTCTTCAACTTTAAGCGGTTCTCTCCCCTTCTGAATTCTTACTTGGCTAAGGTAATCAGCAACCGCGAGAATTCCCCCTAAGTTATCGGATGGATGTCCCCATTCCGCTGCAAGCCATGTATCGTTATAGTCGAGCCAGCGAATCATCGCTCCAATATTGAACGCTGCTTGAATAGGGTCAAGTACATGAGATGTCCCGGGAACCCGCGCCCCATTTGGAACAATTGTCCCTGGTACGACTGGTCCAAGCAATTTCGTACATTCAGGATAATCAAGCGCTAAAATACCACAGCCCAACGTATCGAGTAATACATATTGCGCTGTTTGAAAAGCTTCTTCACTCGTAATATCCTTATTTAATACATAATCCGTGATTTCTTCTATTAACATGTCTGTTTTTTGATAATCATCTGTTTGTAACATCATTTGTCCTCTCCATTTCCATTTTTTATCCATGATTGACTAAGCGTAACGTGCACCGATATAGTTCACACGAGGTCTATAAAGCCGGTTATTACTGTGCTGCTCAATGACATGAGCAGCTAATCCAGCTGTCCGTGCACTGAAGAAAATAGGTGTATAAAGCGGAATCGGGATTCCCAGTTTCCAGTACACGGGTGCTGCGTAATAGTCTAAATTCGGATAAAGCCCTTTTTCCCTTTCCATCATTCTCTCGCCAGCTTCACACATCTCTAGCAGTGAATAATCGCCATCTCGCATGCAGAGCTGCCGAAGAGCTTCTTTCGTAATGAGAGCTCTCGGATCTATTTTCTTCATATAAACCCTGTGGCCAAATCCCATCACTTTTTCCTTTTGTTGCAGCTTATTTAGAAGTAATTCCTCAAATTCTTCTACGGTTTGCACTTCATTTAGCATATACATCACCGCTTCATTCGCTCCGCCATGCAAATTCCCTTTTAACGAGGCAATTGCTCCGGTTAATGCGCCGTAGATATCCGAGTTCGTGGAGGCAATTACTCTTGCAGTAAAGGTGGAGTTCGGCATTTCATGCTCGCTATATAAAAGGAGCAAACGATCAAAAATCGCTGTTTCTAAATCACTCGGTTTCTTTCCGGTAATCATGTATAAAAAGTTTGCACTGTAGGATAAATCGGCTTGCGGATAAATTGGCTCCTCCCCGTGGATAATTCGATGACTATTAACCGTAATCGTTGGTAGTTGCCCTAATAATTGATAGGCCCGTTTTTTATTTGCCGCAAGCGTTCGGTCTTCTATATCCTCATCGAAACCAGCAAGAATGGATAACCCAGTACGCATTCCATCCATTGGATGTGTCTGCTTTGGTAATAAACGAAGTACTTCGATTACTACTTCCGGAACATCATAATGCTGTTTCAGCGTTCCTTCTATGGAGACTTTTTCCGTCGCTGTGGGTAAGGTACCTTCCAATAATAAATGTACAATTTCCGCATATTCCTTACTCTTAGATAGCTCAATCAGATCATGGCCTTGAATGATGATTTTCTCTTCATCTACATCTAGAAATGAGATTGATGTCTCCGCCGCAATGACTCCCTCTAACCCTGGAACAAACTTTTCCTTTGTTTCCATGAATACCATCCCTCGCTTTTTATTTTCTTACCTTCCTGAAAGCGTTGACAAAGAAGTGATCTAGTGACTTTTTCTCATCTGCCATCATTATAATATTGATTGTAAGATTGGAAAAATATATAATATTAATAATTAGCCATAGATTTTTCCTATATCATAGAGGAGGATGTACTTCGTGAATTATCAGGATTGGGAAATGTTAGCCGCTCTCTATACCACCGAGAACATTACGAAAGCCGCAGAACAGTTATTTGTCTCACAGCCTACTCTAACCTCGCGTATTCAGAAATTGGAAGAACATTATGATGTACAACTCATTATCCGGAAACGAAGAGGAGTTACCTTCACACCAGAAGGAGAACAATTGGCACAGCACGCACAGAATATGATTCGCGAACAACGCATGATTGAAGAAAAAATTAACAATATGAAAAATCAAGTCACCGGTACACTACGAGTCGGCGTATCCAATTTCTTTGCACTTAATAAAATGCCGAAGTTATTGCGATTATTTAAACAGGAATACCCTCACGTAGAATTCCAAATGGTTACCGGATGGAGCAGTGCTATGCACCGCCTCGTTTTAAACAACGAAGTGCATCTAAGTTTTATTAAAGGGGACTATCCATGGAAAGGAAAAAGGGAGCTTTTATATGAGGAAGAAATCTGTGTTGCCTCACCGTGGGATTTCACATGGGACGATCTCCCCAATATGCCCCGGATTGATTATCATACCGACGAAAATATGAAGAGTTTGGTGGATGAATGGTGGTACCATCAATATTCCAAGCGTCCAAATACGACAATCCAAGTCAATCAAGTGGAAACATGCAAAGAGATGATTGTAAATGGCCTTGGTTTTTCCATTCTTGCAAATTTAGTTGTCCGTCCCTATCCAGAGCTATTTGTAAAACCACTCTATAAACCATCAGGAGAGCCAATGATAAGGAAAACGTGGATGTATTATCATGAAGACTCATTACAATTAAACATTGTCCATGCCTTTATTCGTTTTATTAGAGGGTTGGATGTTAAAGCAATATAACCATTTACTGTATCCTTTCATTCAGCGTAAGCGCAACCTTCTCCTGGAGGTCCGCAGTCCAGACACCTCTCGCTTTCCGCAGGCGGCTGGTGAGCCTCCTCGTACGCTTTGCGTACTGCGGGGTCTCACCTATGCCTTTCCTCCTGCAGGAGTCTCGAGGTGTCTGGACTGCTCCGAGGGAAAGCCCAACTTGGTACACTATTTTTCATTTAGAAATAAATAACTTATTACAATGCGATAGTTTCCATTAATAATAACGTTCTCTACCAGTTCAGTTGCCCGGCGGACGGTGACTCCTGCGGGAAAAGCACGTGTCCAGACCTGAGCAGGAAGCGATTTTCTTCCGAG
>NZ_BMOS01000004.1:6868-58001 GCF_014647195.1 Oceanobacillus indicireducens
AGCAGACTAAGAACGCTCTTATGTGGCAACGTCTGACATTAACGTCCTGTGAGTCAACGCTGAGGCCGTGCCTTAGGATGCGCATCCGTCCGCCGGGCAACTGAACGGTAATTAGAACGCCAATAGAATGAATGCACAAAATACTTACGCTGAATGAAAGTAATTGTCAGTTGATTTTGAGTGAGAGAGGAGATTTTGATGCTACCATTTACGGAAAAGGTCATTCAAATTATCAAAGATATCCCCGAGGGAAAAGTTATGACTTATGGACAAGTAGCAAAGCTCGCGGGGAATCCACGCGCAGCTCGGCAAGTTGCTCGGATTCTTCATACGATGAGCAGAAAACATCACCTGCCATGGCATCGGGTCATTAATGCTAAAGGACAGATCGCGATGAAAGACGAAGGAAAGTTCAATGAACAGCGCTTGTCTTTGGAAGCAGAGGGTATTGAAGTCAACAATGCTGGAAAAGTTGATTTAATGAAATATAGAGAAGAACCCTAGATTAATTGAGTTATTTATGCTATTATTTTCAATTATACACACAATTAGTATTCGCAATATTTATAGTTTTTATTTAGGGGGAGGTAATTCATTTTGGAAACATTAGGTAAAATAAGTAGATTTGCCACAAGTACATTTGCTTTATGGGTTATTATATTTGCAGCACTTAGTTTCTTTATCCCGCAAGGTTTTGCGTGGATTGCGCCTCACGTATCGCTATTATTAGGTATTATTATGTTCGGGATGGGACTTACCCTTACCGTTGATGATTTTAAAGGTGTGTTTCTTGCTCCAAAAAGTGTATTAATTGGTGTCGTTGCCCAATATACAATCATGCCTCTCACGGCTTTTGCACTGGCGTATGCTTTTAACTTACCTCCTGAAATTGCAGCGGGAGTAATCTTAGTAGGTTGTTGTCCTGGAGGCACATCCTCTAACGTCATGACGTTTATGGCAAAGGGAAATACCGCATTATCTGTAACAATCACTGCGGTTTCCACATTACTTGCACCAATCATGACACCAACACTCACTTATTTACTCGCAAGCCAATGGCTATCGGTTTCCTTCATGGACATGTTCTTATCGATCGTCCAAGTTGTGTTACTGCCAATTATTCTAGGTGTCGTTATTCGAATGCTGTTTAGTAAGCAAGTCAACAAAAGCATGGATGTCTTACCTCTCATTTCCGTCGTCGGGATAGTTGCGGTTGCTTCAGCTGTTGTAGCGGTCAATAAAGAATCGATCATGACGTCTGGACTATTAATTTTTGCAGTCGTCGTCCTCCATAATTGTATTGGATATTTACTCGGATACATCGCTGCAAAAGCACTTAAGCTGGATTTCAAAGATCAAAAAGCAATTTCCATTGAAGTTGGAATGCAGAACTCAGGGCTCGCAGCCTCTCTTGGTCTCGCTCACTTTACACCAATTGCTGCCGTACCTGGTGCTATCTTTAGTGTCTGGCATAATATTTCAGGTCCGCTCCTTGCAAACTGGTGGGCAAAAAGAAGCCAGGATGATTCAGACGATAAGAAAGCAGCATAATATCTTTTACCATTCCAAGACCTGTATGATAGGATTAACCTCCCTATTATGCAGGTTTTTTCCATGAAAGAATCGATTCCTATGTATGATTTCACATCTTTTTGCGAATGGATAATAACATACACTCAAAGATGAGGAGGATGTTCTCTGAAATTTTCTATTCGTGGAGACGCTCATAAACTCTATCTTCGTTTAAAAGAAATGCCAACTGAAGAGATAAAAAAGAGTCGTTATTTACAAGAAACAAAAGCAATAAAAGAATTTTACCAAACGCTCGACAAGGAAACATTACAATTAATTTATTACCAAATAGCAAAAGAAAAGAACGGTACCGGGATCATCCCAATCTTTGCAACAGCGATTCCCTGGCTCCTCTTTCTCTTTGCTAATCCGTTGGAAAGTTTTCTTTTTCAAGATGGAAGTTCCTACTGGATAATTTTCGCATTCCTTTATTTAGTTCTTCTCAGCATCAGTTTAATCTTACATTTTAAAGAAAAAGCATGGGCTGTCGTGCATGTGAAAATTATTCAAGACATTTTGGCGGAGCGGTGATAGGATATCTCAACTTTATCAAATAAAGCCGAAATGATTTACTTTGAAATTCCCCTTTACAAGCGGCTAAATTCATTAATCTAATAAAATACCCTGAGTTCTTCAGTTAATAAAATAAGAAACAGCCTTGAACCCATATGAATAATGAATTCTCGGCTGTTTCATTTGTTCACTAAAGTTTTTGTGTTTCTTATCCTTTTTTACTCTATTTTTAATTTCTCCCAAAGTTATTTACTGATCTGCACGAAACAGCCGAGAAGATAAATTAATGCATGATTAACATTTTCGCTCATTATGGCGTTACTAGCATAATCCTCTCTAAAAGGGGGGCAAAGACTTTTTTCTTAACGATTCAAGTTTGTGCTTTCTCTATTGTTTTACCAAAGTTAGGTTGGCGTTTTTCCTTGAATGCTTGAACACCTTCTTCATGATCTTCCGTAGTAATAAGAGATGCTTGGGCAATACGTTCTAGTTCAAGTATTTCATCTAGTGTAGAATTATAAGATTGATTAGTAATCTTTTTTATAAAGCCATATGCAATAGTAGGACCTAAAGCTAACTTGCCAGCAAATTCATTCACCTTATTTTGAAAGTCATCTAGTGGATAAATGTGATTAACAATACCCAATGCATGTGCTTTCTCAGCAGTAATCGGTTCTGCACTGAATAATAGTTCTTTAGCAAGATAGGGACCTAATAATCTTGGCAAGAAATATAATCCACCACCATCAGATATTAAGCCAACTCTTGAAAAACTTAAAGCAAATTTACTGTTATCTGCAGCTAGTATAAGATCACTTGCCAATGCTAAATTAAACCCAGCTCCAGCTGCAAAGCCATGTACTGCCGCAATAATTGGCTTTTCTAAGTCCCTCATCAATAGAATTAATTCATTCAATGTTCCAATATGATCATAGGCTTCTAACGGCGCTTTCTTTCCCATAGTCTTTACATCTCCACCAGAGCTAAATGATCGTCCTGAACCTGATAGGACAACAACTCGTATTGTTTTGTCGTTTTTAGCAAGCTTAAAAGCATTTATTAAGGCCTCCATCATTTCTGGGCTAAAGGCATTTAAACTTTCCGGTCGATTTAGTGTAAGATGCATTATCCCTGCGTTAATTGTTATAATTAAATCTTCACTTTGAGTGTTTTTCATTATTTTCATTCTCCTTTTAGTTCATTTATTAAAAGCAGACTTTTTAATGAGTGAATCACTTACTTACCCCACTAAAAACTTCTTCAAGTTTATTCCTAATTGAATCTGGAATGGGTTCAGTTTTTTGCTCTGCATAATTAAAACAAACTAATGTAGCTGTGGCACGAGCAACCACTTCTTCTTTACTATTTGTAATTTCATGATGTACCGTAAAGCTCTTTGTTCCAATATCTGTAACAATAGTAGAAACCTTTAATATTTTGCCTCCAAAAGCTTGTGATATATAATCACATTTAGTGGAAGCTAAAATAAAATTAATCATCAATGGATTTTTATTAGTCTTTCCAATTCCAATTTCATAGAAAAACTTTGTCCGTGCTTCTTCAAAATATAAAAAATAACTTGTGTTATTTATATGACCAGCTGCATCTGTTTCCGCAAATCGAACAAATACCTCTATATCAAATGATTTTGTCATGGTAACCTCCCTAAAATTAAATTAATGTTGAAAACCCAAAATCTATCAACCTAGCTATTCCGCCTCAATAATTGTTGCAATACCCTGGCCTCCACCGATACAGGCGGTGATAAGTGCGTATCTCCCATTTGCACGTCTTAATTCATAGACAGCTTTTGTTGCAAGAATTGCTCCTGTGGCTCCTAGTGGATGCCCATGAGAAATAGCACCGCCATTAACATTTAATTTTTCCGGATCTAAATGAAGTTCCCTATCACAGGCAATTACTTGTGCTGCGAAAGCTTCATTTAATTCAATAATATCCATCTCATTTAAATGAAGGCCCGACTTCTCCATAACCTTTCTAGTAGCTGGAACGGGACCTATCCCCATAATATTCGGATCGACGCCAGCAACTGCTGAAGCGCGGATCGTTGCCAATGGCTGAACACCTAATTCTTCTGCCTTTTCTCTTGACATAATCACAAGAGCCGATGCAGCATCGTTTAATCCTGAACTGCTCCCTGCTGTCACTGTTCCTCCTTTTAGAAAAGCCGGTTGTAATTTAGATAACCCTTCGATTGTCGTCTCCGGCCGAGGATGTTCATCCGTTTTAAAAACAATGGGTTCCCCTTTTCGAACTGGAACGCTAATTGGTACAATTTGTTCCTCAAAGCGTCCTTCTTCCATTGCTTTAGCCATTCTTTGTTGACTCCGTAATGAAAATTCATCCTGCTCTTCTCTACTAATTTCATATTTTCTCACCAAATTTTCTGCCGTTATGCCCATTGGTGGATCGCCTATTTCCTTTGGTGAAAGTTGAGAGCCGCGAAACTGTGGTGGTGCTGAACTATATGCCCCTTCAGCTCTGTCCATCAAATATGGTGCACGACTCATACTCTCTGTACCACCAGCAACATAAATATCACCATCTCCTGCTCGAATTGCTTGTGCAGCTAAATGAATAGCATTAATTCCTGAACCGCACTGGCGATCAATTGTAAGACCCGGTAATTCCATTGACAATTCCGTTTGCAAGGCTGTTAACCTAGCAATATTTCCTCCACCACTTAATACATTTCCAAGAATCACATCATCGATAGATTGCGGATCAATACCTGTACGCTTAATTGCTTCTTTAATAACTTCTGCTCCAAAGACATGCGCCGGAACAGTTGCCAAAGCACCACCCTGTCTTGCTATTGCTGTTCGAACAGCTGATACGATAACTGCATCTCTCTCCATTGGATACTCTCCTTATGATTTTACTTTTAATCCATATTTTATTGATATATCCAGACATTTAATAGAAGGAATTCGGTAGTATACGGGTTTAGACATATTTCTTGAATGTGATTGCTCCATTAATTACCTCTTTTCCATCTTGATTCACAGCCGCTACAGTAAAATCAAGTAATCCTTCACGTTCTTTTTGTAGTTTCCCTTTAAGTGTTATAACATCCTCTAGAAAAACCATCCCTGCAAAGCGAATTTTATAATCTTGAATAAATCCTTCTTCTAAATAAGGTGTAAATAATTTTGCTAGGTTCCCCATTGTCCACATGCCATGAGCAATGATGCCAGGTAATCCTGCCTTTGAAGCTTCGGCATCGATTGTATGAATTGGATTAAAATCACCAGATGCACCTGCATATTTTATTAAATCAATTCTTGAAACTGGATGAAGTGTAATCTCTTCCAATGAATCACCAATTTGTAAATCAAAGATGCTAGTCATCTTACCAACTCCTTTCTTACTGTTTCCGTTATAATTACAGATTGCCTTTCCGTATATATAATTTTTCCGTCTTTATCCTCACCACTGCCTTGTAATATTACAAAACTAAGAAGACCCATCTTTCCTGTTTTTTCATAGTAATCAAGAACTTCGGTATAACAATAAACCTCTTCCCCTACCAATAATGGCCTTTTATAATGATATATCTGCTCTCCATGAATAAGACCGACGTTTGGTAAGTTAAAATCCTCTATTTCTCCATAGTCGAAAACTCGAGGAAAAGTTGGGGGTGCTATATTTTGCTCGTATCTTGATTGTTTGCCATATTCTTCATCCACATAAATCGGATGTACATCGCCAATAGCTTCTGCAAACTTCTTAACCGCTCCCCTTTCAACAGTGTTTTTTACCTTTTCAGATCTTTTTCCAATTATATCTTTAAACATTTACACAACTCCCCTTTCTCATGTTTATTGATTTAATCTTTTGGTCCACCAGCAACATAAATGACTTGACCATTAACAAATGAAGACTGTTCGTCTGCAAAAAATGCTACTGTATTCGCAATATCAGCAGGCTTTCCACTTCTAGCAACAGGAATAGAAGCTACACTGAATTTCACCATTTCTTCAAATGAAATACCGATTCGTTCAGCTGTTTCTCTTGTCATTTCCGTTTCAATGAATCCTGGAGCTACTGCATTTACTGTAATTCCATATTTTCCAAGTTCAATTGCAAGCGTTTTTGTGAATCCTTGTAATCCTGCTTTTGCTGTTGCATAATTTGCCTGTCCACGATTCCCTAATGCCGAGGTAGATGAAACGTTTATGATTCGGCCATATTTTTTATCCACCATATATTTTTGAGCTGCACGTGAAGCATAAAATGTTCCTTTTAGATGGACATCCATTACTTGTTCCCAGTCACTATCAGTCATCTTAAATAATAAATTATCACGAATAATTCCAGCATTATTTACTAGAATATCAAGTGAGCCGAATGATGTAACAAACTCCTTCATTGCAGCTTCTACTTCATCAGCATTAACGACATCCACGACTTTTGAAAAAACTTCATAACCTTGTTCTTCTAATTCTCTCATTGTTTCACTTAGAGCTGCTTCATTTATATCTATGATTCCTACCTTAGCTCCTTCCTCAGCAAACCTTTGTGCGATACCTTTACCTATCCCTCTACTTCCACCTGTTATAAAAGCAGTTCTTCCATCAAATCTACCCGTCATAAAAAATTCCTCCCTTATTTTTATATAAATTGGCCTACTTTAACATGGCCTTTTAAAAGATTTCTAGAAATAATTAATCGTTGTATTTCATCCGTGCCATCATAAATTCTCCATAATCTAGCTTCACGATACCAGCGTTCAATTGGCAGCTCGCGTGTATACCCCATGCCACCATGAATTTGCAGAACACGATCCACCACATTATTACCTATATTCGCTCCATAAAGCTTTGCTATTGAGGCTAAATGGCGGTTATCTTCTCCCTGATCAAGCGTAAAAGCAGCATTTAATACGAGCCATTTTGCGGCTTCAATTTCTACTGCCGAATCAGCGATTTGCCACTGGATTGCTTGCCTGTCAGCAATCGGCTTTCCAAATGTCTTCCTTTCTTTAGAATAATCAATCGCCATTTGAAGTAGCCTTTCGCTAGCTCCTACAGCAGTCGCACCAACAATCCATCTAGCAAAACCAATCCATTCTAAGCCGAGCTGATAACCACCATCGACTTCTCCTAGAATGTTCTCTTCTGGAACACGTACATTATCAAACACTAATCCTGCCGGTCCCCATTCTCCCATTGTATGAATATATTCTGATTTCCAACCCATTTCCCGATCAACAATAAAGCATGTAACCCCATCTGTGCCTGTACGTTGATGCTTTTCTTTATCTGTCACAGCCATAACCATTACAAAATCTGCTTCATTTCCTCCCGTAATAAATGTCTTTTCTCCATTTATTACCCATTCATTTCCATCCTTTACGGCGGTTGTTTTTAATCCTCTTGTATCCGATCCCGCTCCAGGCTCCGTCATAGCAAAGCATGACTTCTTCTCACCATTTATTGTTGGTATCAAATACTGTTCTTTTTGATCCTCATTTCCATAATAGAGAATGTTATCTGCAGTACCACCGAATTGAAACGGGACAAAAGACTTTGAAACTTCCATTTGTACAATTGCTAGCATCATTTGACCAATATCTGCTCCCCCATATTCAGCGGGTGTATTGATCCCCCAAAATCCAGCTTCCTTTGCTTTCAATTGCAATTCATTTTGTTTTTCTTTAGATAAACTGGGCTTACCTTCCATTTCATTACGAAGGACCTCATTTTCTAAAGGTATCAATTCCTTTTCGACAAACTTTCGGATTGTTTCTTGCACCATTTTTTGTTCATCTGTCAGGCGTAAATACATTTCATGCACTCCTCTTATTTATTAATCACTTCATACCAACTAGTTGGTATGTTTAGTGTAAAATATAAGGAAAAATTCCCCCTACCTTTATTATATATATTCAAGACTGGTTTAATTTTTCCTTTAATGATTAAAAATATTTTCATCCGTTATTCAAATGGAAATATTTCTACCTCTCCATCTTCAACAATGCCTGCATCAAATTTCCATTGAAGACTTCCTACTTCGTCAATTTCATGAAGTGGAAGAACCAAATTATCCTCTGGTATATTTTTTATCCCTTCATTTACAGCTTCCATAATTGCCTTTCTGTCTTCAACTGTACCAGCAACTTTCATTGCTTCTACCAAAACATACACACTCTGATAATTTAGTGCAGATTCAGAAGTTGCGTATGGTTCACCAAAATCCTTTTTATATGTCTCTACAAATCTGTCACTTTGATAAGTATCACTACTCTCAATAGGAAGAGGACCAATTGAACCGTTAAGCAGATCATAGCTTCCTAAGAAACCAGACATTTCCTCTAATTTTGCTTGGTCCATAATCATAAATCCACCCTCGAATCCCAATTCCTTGGCTTGTTTTATAACAAGCGCAGTAGGTTCTGAAGGTCCCCCAACAAAAAGCACATCCGGATCTTCATTTAATGCGTTGGTCATTATGGTAAAATAGTCGGTTTCCTTTGCAAAATCAATCTCAGTTTCATAGACGATTTCTCCCCCCATTTCTTCCCATACAGGAACAATTGATTCAGTCCAGTCCTTACCATATTGGGAGTTTGTAGGAAGGAGTGCCATTTTACTTCCAAATTTTTCGATTTGATATCGACTAAATGGTTCTGTCCAAACATTATATTGGGGTGGGATTCCTATCATTAACTCATTCCCTTGTTCATATTGTCTTGGTTCACTTGTATATGCCATAAGAATGAAATTATCCTCTTCATTAAATTTTTGAGTGGCAAAAACTCCTCCACTGTGAGGTACCCAAACTGCTACAGGATCATTTTCCGAAACCATTCGCTTCACATTTACGCCTGTCTCATTTGGTAAATATTGATCATCAAATGCAACGATTTCAAGTTTATACGTCGTTCCATCCACTTCAAAGCCATTTCATTAATTTCCTCAGCAGCCATCTCTAGTCCATTCATAACGTTAATTCCATATTGAGCAGCCGGGCCACTTAATGGTCCGCTGTAACCTATCTCAACAATCTCCTCTCCTTCACTTAATGTTGGATTTTCTAGAGTTTCTGGCGCTTCTTCCGTTTCACTACTATTTTTATCCCCAGAGTCACTTGATGACATATCTAGACAGGCTGCTAATCCGAATACAAATAGCAATAGGATTCCAAAACAAGAAATGCTTTTAAACCTCATTAATCTGCTTAATAATTTCAAACATCTTTTTTACGCACCATGAGCAAAGTTAGGAACGTGAAGAATTCCGAATACCATTGTCAAACCTAGCGCCACCAAACTGTAAACACTGCCATTAGAAAGCCCGTTTAATAATTGCTGGAGAAATAAATCCATCATTTTCCCTCCTCTTTTTTTCTATTTACTGTTGGGGTAATAATTTTTGAATGTAATTTTCTAATTTATAACAAGTGCTTACTCACGAATAACATCTCTAATGTTTGTAGTCGCTAAATATTAAGCGTACCACCATCAATTACAAGTGTTTCTCCTGTAATAAAGGAAGCTTCATCTGAAGCAAGGAATAATACAGCATTCGCTATTTCTTCCGGTTGTCCGATTCTTTTTAAAGCGTTAGCTGTAGATAAAACTGGCCATTTATCCGTCTTTCTCCAGTCATCAACCATACTTGTTTCAATTATTCCTGGTGCAATGGCATTGATTCGTATATTCTTCCTCCCAAATTCAGTTGCTGTCGATTTAGTAAGTGCAATAACACTGCTTTTTGATGCCGAATATGCCGCAACTAACTTTTGCCCTTTTATGCCTGCAATACTTGCTGTATTTATAATTGAACCTCCCGACTTCATATGCAGAATGGCATATTTCATACCAAGAAATACACCTGTTATATTTATATCCATAACTTTCTTCCATTCCTCAAATGAAACATCGGGCAATTTTTTCTCTACACTATTTACTCCAGCATTATTAAACATAATATCGAGCCGTTCATACTTAGCAATCGTTTCTTGAACCATATTTTGTACTGCATGATCATTAGTTACGTCAGTCTTTATACAATTAGCTTCTCCATTTTCCTTTCTTATTAGATTTACGGTTTCACATGCAGTCTTTTCATTTAAATCAACGACGACCACCCTTGCTCCTTCCCTTGCAAATCGAATCGCTGTTGCCTTACCGATATCTCCACCGCCACCGGTAATGATTGCAACTTTGTTTTTTAAGCGCATAGACTTCCCCCCTTAATATCTGGATTGTTAAACCTATTTATTAAATAAGTGGCCTCATGGCTTAACAATCAATTTCCCATACGTCTTCCTATCGGCTAAAATTTCTAATGCGTCTGGAACTTCTCTAAAATCATACGCTTGATATATTAATGGGCGAATTGATTTTTCATCGTAAAGTCGCATTAAGTCTGCATGGATTTCCCTTACTTTACTAGGGTGTAACCGTGCAAATAATCCCCAATGCACACCAACAATTGAATAGTTTTTAATGAGTGCATGGTTTACAGGTGCTTCAGGTATGCGTCCACCAGCAAAACCGATTACTAACAAACGTCCATCAAATGCAATACATTTACGTGATCTATCAAACACGTCTGCTCCTACTGGGTCATAGATAACATCTGCTCCACGCCCGTTAGTCTCGCTTTTCACAATCTCTACAAAATCATCCATTATATAATCAATAGCTATGTCCGCTCCAAGATTTTTACATATCTGGACTTTATCAGGACCACCGGCAGTTGCTATTACTTTTGCCCCCCTTGCCTTACCAAGTTGGATAGCTGCTGATCCTACTCCACCCGCACCGGCATGCACCAAAAGTACCTCCCCTTTTTGGAGATTACCTCGGTAATATAACCCATAATAAGAAGTTTGATAGGTTATGAACATTGCAGCAGCATCCGTTGCAGCCATTGAATCTACAATAGGATAAACAGATTCCTCTGGAACACTCACCCATTCAGATAACCCTCCATCCGGTAATGGAGGAGTTGCGATCACACGTTGCCCCACTTTTAACTGAGTGTTTTTTCCAATTTCACGAATTACTCCTGAAATCTCCGCTCCTGGCGTAAATGGGATTGGGGGCTTTTCCTGATACTTTCCCTGACAAAGTAATATATCAAAAAAATTAAGTGAAGAGGCTTCTACTTCAATCAGTATTTCACCTTCCTGAATAGACGGTCGTGAATGGTCTTGCAATTCTAATACTTCTCGTGGATTACCTAATTTCGTTACCTTCCAACTACGCATTAAAATTCCTCCTTCTTCGCTCTTCATCCTATATTTCGAATTTAAAAAAGTCGTTTTCCAAAATAATTATACTAAACGTATAGTATGCTTATAAAATGCATTTATAGACGGTATATTCAGCCTATTCACTTTGGATTTTATCTCTCAATACTTAAAACCCTGTCTGCCAATTAGCAAGTCTACGTTCACTCATGGATCCATTTTTCATGCAGGCATATTCTAATGTTTGAGAAAGAAACTTTCTTGTATCTCTTGGATCGATGATATCGTCAATAAGATGTTTCCCTGCTGCTTTATATGGGGAACTGTCGAAACTCCATGATTCTAATAATTTTAATCGTTCCTCTTTCGCATTTTGCGATTGTTGAAGGTCACGGCCATAAACAACATTTATACCAACTTCAGGGCCAGTAAAATTTATCTCGGCTGTTGGCCAAGCAACTACAAAATCAGCCCCCATTGTTGGGCCGCACATATTCCCATAAGCGGCACCAATACTCTTTCGAATAACAATTGAAATTTTAGGTACTGTTGACTGCGCAAGAGCTTGATTCCACATCATAATCTTTGTAGGCATCTTTAATTTTTCAGCTTCACCGGATACTCTAAACCCCGGAATATCATGTAAGAAAACAAGTGGAATATGGTAAGAATCACAAAGACAAATAAATTCAGTCGCCTTTTCACATTCCTTAGGGCCTGCTGCGCCCGCGTATTTCAATGGTTGATTTGCGATAATACCTACTACTTTTCCATTAATACGAGCCAAAACAGTTATAAGCGCAGTTCCATATAAAGATTTTAATTCGAAGTAATTCCCATCATCAACAATTTGACGAATAACCTTTTTCATATCATAGGCACGTTGTCGTCTAGTCGGTACGAGATTAACAATCTCATCAAGTCTTCTATATGGATCATCTTTTGTCTCTTTAACCGGCGGCTCTTCACTTGAATGTAGTGGCATATAACTTAAATATTCCTTCATTTCCTGTATAGAGTCTTCCTCACTCGTAACAAAGCGATCTACTTGCCCAGTATAATTTGCATGAATTTCCCAACCACCGAGGGCTTCATTTGAAATCTTTTCACCTGTAGCGACTTCCAACATACGTGGTCCCGCTACTGCCATCGCGCTTCCTTTTACTTGTGTTACAAAATCTGATGTTACAGCTGTCCATGTTGGGCCGCCAAAGCTATCTCCTAAAATTGCAGTTATTAATGGAACTTTACGATTGTGGAGCAAAAGTTCTTGCGGAAACAACATCTGGCTTATCCCGTCAGACCCCATACCATCAGGCATCCTTAAGCCTCCACCTTCCATTAAATTCAATAACGGAAATCCGCGCTTAACGGCAAATTGATGTGCTGCCTTTGATTTACGAAAATAAACCATTCCTTCCGTTCCAGCAAGAACTGTTTTATCAGCTGCCTGCAATACAACTGGCCTTCCTTCTACTTTACCTAAACCCGTAATTATTCCATCACCAGCACTTTTCTCTTCAAAACCTAATTGGTCCGAATGGGCAAGTAATCCTAATTCTAAAAATGTATCCGGATCGACAAGCTTTTTTATTCGCTCTCTAGCAGTTAAATGACCATGTTTATGCAATCTTTCAAGCTTTTCTTTTCCACCTCCATACTTTGCTTGCTCTTTTCGCTCCCATAATTCCTCTATCATCCCGTCCATATAATTTCTCCTTCTTCGTTATAGTCCATTTATTTATCTATCCTCTTTTAAAAGTCTGCGTAGAACTTTACCAGAACTTGTTGCTGGTAAGCTATCAAGGAATTCTACATCACGCGGGTACTTATATGCTGCCATTTTTTCCTTTGACCATTTAATGATATCCCTTTCACTAACTTTTCCTTTATAAGCAGGATTCAATACAATATAAGCTTTTACACTCTCTCCTCTATTTTTATCAGGCACACCGATAGCCGCTACTTGTAAAATTGCCTCATGATCATTCAATAAAGCTTCAACATCTTCAGGAAAGACACTATACCCTGATGATTTAATCATTTCTTTTACCCGACCATTAAAATATAGAAATCCTTCCTCATCAAGCATCCCAATATCACCTGTAAACACCCAACCACCTTTTAGTGTTTCCTTTGTTGCGTCTGGTCGATTTAAATAACCTTTAAATACTCCAGGATTTTTTATAACAATTTCTCCTTGAACTCCTGGTGGTAAGTCTTCACCTGTTTCTATATCTACAATACGTATTTCTGTATCATACGTAGCAATACCACAAGTTCCAAATTTAATATTTTCAATCGGCATAAATGTATCACATGTATGTGTTTCACTTAATCCGTAAGAAGCTTCTAAAAGTACACAGCCTCCAGTGACTTTCTCCCAAGCTTCGGCTAGGTTTTGATCCACTTTCGTTCCAAAACTTGTTGCGAAGTTTAGTTCAAGTGATGTTAAATTCCTCTGTTCAATCTCTGGGAAATTAAGAATAGCAGCATTCATTGTAGCGACCGTATATAATTTATTTACTTTATAATCTTCAATTGCCTTTACAGCTGTTTCTACATCGAAACGCGTCAGCAAAATACATGATAAAGAATTATAAACAGGAAGATTAACTCCCATCACCATGCCAGCAATATGACAAAGGGGTGCAACTGCCAATGTAATATCTGATTGTTTCATTTGATATCCTTGAGCTGTTGCGGCTGTTTTAAACAGAGCATTCCCATATGTGAGCATCGCTGCTTTTGGCCTTCCCGTTGTTCCAGAGGTAAAAACCATCAAGCCAACATCTTCCCATATATCAATCTGTTCAGTCTCTGAAATTGGATTATTTGATTGTATTTCTTCTAGTAAATCGAAATTACTATTAAGTTTCTTTTTTTCAATTTTTAATTCGTCTGGTAATGGTAATGTTTTCGCCTCAGGAAGGAAATCTGTATAATGAGTAGTTATGATAAATTGGAGCGAGGTCGTCTGCTGTTTTACTGCTTCTACTTGTTCATACAATTCCTGAGCCGAAATGATAGCCTTAATTTCAGCTTCATTAATAAAATAGAGGAGCTCTGCTTCCTTGTACATTGGGCTCAATGGCACAACTATTGCACCAAGCATTTGAATTGCATAATGACAGATCAGATATTGGGGACAGTTCTGCATATATAATGCAATTCGATCGCCCTTTGAAACACCCTCCCCTTTAAGAAACTGTGCAAATCGGCGGGAATTATCACTTAGTTGTTGCCAAGTAATATTGTTTCCGTAATAAGTATAGGCAGTTTGTTGTGGATGGTTAATCGCGTTTTGTAGCAAATATTCATGTAATGGTTTCTCACCTAGACGATAGTGCAATGTTTCCTGCATATCACTTGGCCAGCTTTTCTTTAAAATGGATTTCATTTGCTCTACCTCCTGGTATAAGAGTCCTGTCTGAAAGTAACCCCTTCTTCAATCCCACGGTAGCATCCCAGTAAGCTATAACGATTCATTGTTCATTACATCCTATTTTTTCTAATACTGATTTGTAGATAATAAAATTTCATTAACAAAATTATTGATATTAAATCCCTCCACATTTGCATTTCATATCATCGTTTCAAACCGTCTCTTCTCTAATTTGCCGTCTTAAAATCTTGCCAACAGCTGTTTTAGGTAATTCCTTTCTAAACTCAATAATCCGCGGTACTTTATAAGCTGACAAATTCTTTTTACAGAAAGCAATTAATTCTTCCTCATCACATTTCATCCCATCTTTCAAGACGATTACAGCTTTCACTGTTTCTCCTCGGTAAGAATCAGGGACCCCTATAGCGACAGCTTCTTGGACTGCGGGATGTTGATAAATAACTTCTTCCACATCGCGAGGGTACACATTATACCCGCTTGCGATAATTAAGTCCTTTTTACGATCAACAATAAACAGATAGCCTTCTTCATCCATATAAGCAATATCTCCTGTGTAGAGCCAACCATCGCGAAGTGCATTCTCTGTCTCTTCAGGCATATTCCAGTACCCTTTCATGACTTGTGGTCCTTTAATAATAACCTCGCCAATTTCACCGGGTGGAAGCTCTTTCGAACCCTCTTCTAAATCAACAATTTTATAATCCGTAGAAGGTACTCCAATACCAACACTCCCAGGTTTTCTATTACCGAAAGACGGATTACAATGTGTTGTTGGTGAGGTTTCTGTGAGACCATATCCTTCTAATATTTTCGCACCGGTTTTTTCTTGGAATTTCTTTAATAACTCTACCGGCATTGGTGCACTACCACTATTACAAGTACGAATACTATCCAGACCATATGCTTCTACATCTGGATGGTTGATTAATGCAATATACATAGTAGGTACTCCAGGAAATGATGTTGGTTTGGTCTCCTTTATTGTTTGTAGGACTTCCTGAATTTCAAATTTAGGCAATAATATGCTTTTTGCACCTATAAAGATTGAAAGATTCATCGCTGAAGTCATTCCATACACATGGAAAAGTGGTATTGCAGTTAGAGTCCGCTCTTTTCCTAGTTCCATAGTATCTCGAAAGTACTCGTATGTTTGTAATACATTTGCAAATAAATTTCGATGGGTCAACATTGCCCCTTTTGAACGTCCCGTAGTTCCGCCTGTATATTGTAAAACTGCTATATCCTCAGATGGATTGAAGGCAACTTCGACTGGTAATTGCTTTGCTCTTTTCAAAAAGCTGTTAAATTCAATTGCTACACTGTCCCTCGTATCTTTACCTTCAAAATTAACTGTAATTATTCGTTTAACAGATGTATTTTCAATAATAGACCTCAAAACCGGTAGTAAATGTTCATAAATTATAATCGTTTCAGCATCTGAATCATTTAAAATGTATTCCAACTCTTTTTCTACAAGCATTGGGTTCAGCTGTGTTACGATACCACCAGCTTGTAATATTCCATAATAACTAATGACATATTGTGGACAATTCGGGAGCATAATTGCTACCCTTTCTCCTTGCTCAAACGCTTCTTGTTGAAGTGCGGCAGTAAAAGAATCTACCAACTCCCCTAACCTTTTATAGGTCATCTCATTTCCATAGAAATATAGGGCCGGGTTGTCACCATAATGGGTGATGGACTTCTTTAGGATTTCGGTTATTGGTTCGTCAGGTATACTAATTTCCTTTCTTATATAATCCGGATAATGTTTTAGCCATACTTTATCCATGAACAAATACCCCCTAAAAATTATTAAGTAAGCGCTTACTATAGAACATCTAGTACTAGTCATTCCGCCTCTATCATCCTATGTTTCTAAATAAAACATTTGCTTAATAATTTCTTCTGAGATACCCCGTGATTTTAAATCTGGTATAATATTTTCAAAAATGTGAGTCGGATACCAATCTTTTACTAATGTTGCAGTGTCGTCGTTCATTTCCAATGGACGCCCTAGCCAGTAATTAATGGAATCATGGGAGAGCATGATTTGTTTTTCATACCCCTCTTCAAGTAACTTTATAAGCGTATTTATACGCTCTTCATCCATTGGAGCTCCAACCAGTTTTTGAATTCCAAATCGATCAAAACCAATTTTTACTCCAGTTTTTAAAGTATCTCTTTGATAATCAATATTTGTATTGCCACACATATGACCGATAATAATTTTAGATGGTTCTACTCCTAATTCAATAAGCAATCTAGCCTGCTCAGGTCCCATTGTCCCCATCTGCGTATGCGTAATAATTCGAATACCTGTTTCTTTATGCACCTCTGCTGCTATATCGAAAAACATTTTTTCATACGGGGTGATTTCATCCTTACTTGAAGCAAGCTTAATTATTCCTGGTTTAATATCAGTCCCTGCTATACCTTCGTTGATCTCCGTCATGAACATTTCATAAATATCCTTTTCCGCCGTTCCTAACGAATCGCGAAACTTAAAATAGGTTGTAGCCCCTTCTCCTTCATAATAATAGCCAGTAGAACAAACTATCTGAATCCCTGTAGCCTCAGATATTTGTTTTAATAGTTCAGGATTTCTACCACATTCATTGGGGGTTGGATCTACAACTGTTTTAATTCCATACTTCTTAACAGCATTTGCAGCCTTTGTTCCCGCACTTAACGCTTCGTCTGCATTAAAGGGACCATTCGTTACATCACCACTGTATCCTGGATAGCCAAATATAAAATGTTCATGGATTAATGTCTTTCCCATATCTTCGACAGGAATCTTACCTGTGACCGTTTCAATCCATTCGCCCAAACCTATCAACTCCTTAAAGGATTTAAAATAATAGATTCTGTTAGCTTTTCTCTTGTAATTCTCTCCATAATATTTTTCCACTTGAAGTTGTTGGAAAGCTTTCGACAAACTCAATAATACGTGGATATTTATACGCTGCCATTTGACTTTTCGACCATTCTATAATTTCATCTTCCTTTATTTTACCGATAAAATCAGTCTTCAATATGATAAAGGCTTTTACAGTTTCTCCACGCTTTTTATCTGGAGCACTTACTACACATGCCTGTTCAACGGCTGGATGCTTATATAAGATAGCTTCCACTTCTGTCGGCCATACTTTAAATCCTGAAGCATTTATCATTCGCTTTAATCGATCCACAATAAAAAAGTACCCTTCTTCATCCATTTTCACAATATCACCTGTTCGAAAAAACTGTTTTCCATCTATCTCTATATGTGATACCTTATTCTCATCCTCTCGATTGTAATAGCCGGAAAAGACTTGGGGCCCATTGACCACAAGCTCTCCTAGTTCATGAGGTCCAACCTCACTTCCCGTAGCTAGGTCTATTACTCTAGCATCCACATCAAATGAAGGGATTCCCAAGCATTGTAATTTAGGACGATTTGGTGGATTGAAGTGCGTATGTGATATGGTCTCTGTCAGACCGTATCCCTCATAATAACGAAGACCTGTTCTCTCATACAATTGTTCTCCTACTGCTTCCGGAAGCGGTGCTCCTCCACCTCCTATTACTTGTAAGGAAGATAAGCTATAACTATTCATATTTGGATTTGATAAAAAGTCTATTAACATCGTGCTTATATTAATCCAATGTGTACAACCATGTCTCTCCATTTCCTTCGCTGCATAATCACGATCCCAACGGGTCATCATCACGATCGTACTACCTGATTGAATAGGGGCAAGTGCACTGTGAATTAACCCTGTTACATGAAATAATGGTAGAGTTAACAATGGAATCGCATCAGCTGTCATATTCATCCATAGGCTTGCTCCTACAGTATTTGCCTGAATTGTTCTATTGGGGTGAATACATCCTTTCGGCATCCCTGTTGTTCCAGACGTATAGGGAATCATTGCTACATCATCTTCTAAGCCATCATATTCATCTATTTGATAGGTTTCACTTAAAGCATCTTTCCAAAAAATAACATTAGATAGCTTTTGATTATTATTCGCAAGATTAGGTTTGAAATCATTATTCTCGTTATACTCACCTGAGTATTCGGAATACGAAGTTACTATGATATTATTCAAGGAAGTTTCTTTTATTAATGGGACTATATTGTCATACAATTCCTCCCCAATAATTGCATATTTAATATCGCAATCCTTCACATAAAACGCTAAGTCCTGCGTCGTGCTCATCGGATTAATTGGAACAACTACAGCCCGTAGGCGCAAAATAGCAAAGAAGCTTATGAGGTATTGTGGAGAATTCTGCATGAACAACAATACTTTCTCTTGCTTTTCTACCCCTAATTTCTTTTTTAAATACCCAGCAAGTATCTCGACTTCCTCAAGTAGCTCTGTATACGTAATACTTCTTCCATAATAATGTATGGCAATTTTATCAGGATATTTTTTTGTTGAAATGACTAGGTTATCATATATGGTTGTCTTCGGTATTGTTAAACTTTTAGATAAACGAGGCGGCCAAAACTTAAAATGATTTTTATTCATGTATAGACTCCTCCTCTTTAGCTATTGCATGAAATTATCTTTACTACGGAAGTAACACAAGCTTTCCTTTTGTTTCTCTTCCCTGCAACTTCCTATGAACTTTGGCAGCGTCGCTTAATGGATAAGTTCCGCCAATTGTGAGTACTAATTCACCGTTATTCATATACTCTAGTAGTTCCTGTAAGCTCTTTTGATACAAAGCAGGCTTATTCATTATCTGTGGTAGGAAAAATCCAATAATTGATTGATTACGTCGCATTAAAATTCTTGGATCAAATTCTGACTGTTCACCGCTCGCTGCGCCATAAATGACGAGCCTACCAAAAGCGGCCAAGCATTTCACTGTTTTATTAAAAACCTCTCCCCCTACCATTTCTAGAGCTAAATCAACACCTTTACCATCTGTTAATTCACGGATTTCCTTCTCCCATCCTTCCTCTGAATAATTAACAGTGTAGTTCGCTCCCATCTCCTTTGCAAAAGCTAATTTCTCCTTCGTACTTGCCGTTGCGATCACTTTTTTTGCTCCTATTTTTTTGGCAAGCTGTACTGCAATAGAGCCGACTCCTCCCGCAGCTGCGTGAACAAGCACTGTTTCTCCTTCTTCCAATCTCCCCATTGTTTTCAAAATATGATAAGCACTTAACCCTTGTAGTGGTAATGCAACAGCTCTTTCGAAAGACACATCTTTAGGAATCGGAATTAGCTGACTCGCATGCACAACAGCATATTCCGCATACCCTCCTGAACCGATTAACGTTACAACTCGCATTCCTTCCTTTATATCTTGGACATTTTTTCCAACCTTCTTTACTACCCCTGCGATTTCTGCGCCTGGAACAAATGGTAACGGTGTCGGTACAACATAATTACCTTCCCTCCTGGCGGTATCAGCATAATTCACACCAATAGCTTTTACTTCAATTAATACTTCATCTTGACTAAATGCTGGTATTTCCATCTCGATGAGTTCCAACACATCGGGACCACCAAATTCTTTAAATTGAATTCCTTTCATCATTCCACTTCCCTCCCGATTCTCACTCATTATTTTCCCTTACAAGTTTCCATTTTTTCCAAACAAATTATTTTCTTTTCCAATAGTATGGGTATAATCGATAATTCACCTTGTTTGCTAACAAATGCTAGATCTTGTTGGAGGTCGTGGGAGTGTAGCATTTGGCCAACTCTTGATTCACTTAGAACATTATAGGCTTCATGGGATAAATTTTGATAGAATATTTTAGATGCTAATGCGCTATCCGTTAATTCAATATTATTTAAACCATACTCTTTTACCAATTGCTCAATAAAATAACCAGCCCCATAAAAATCTTCAAGACAAAATTGATTCGATGATCCAGAGCAAACGACAATTATTGTCTCATTATCATAGGTCTTTATAATCTGTTTACTTACAGCCTCTCCATTTAACAAGGAAGCAATATAAACCTCTTTCGCTGGAGCTGATTGCCGTATCGCAACGGTTCCATTCGTAGTAGATAGTAAGACTGTTTTATTCTTTACATGTTCTTCTAATCTTGATGGGGCTGGGCTTAAAAACCCATCAATTGTAATACCGTCATATTCCCCAACGAGGGCAACATCCTCTGTTTTATAACCCTTAGCCATAAGAATTGCTTCTTCCCCATTCATTACAGGGATTACTTCTTTTGCACCAAATTGCAAACATGAAATGATTGTGGAGGTTGCCAGTAATACATCAAACACAACTGCAATTTTATCGTCACTCATTTGTACCGTATCTATTTCTTCCTTTTTGAGAAGCAAATGAACTTTCAACGAATCACAGCCCCCTCGCAGAATCCAATGCATATTGAATTAAAGTTTCTGTATATTGATCTAGCTGAGCAAATCTTGGATCACTCGTCTGTCCCTTAAAGTACCGATAATAAATTTGTTGACATATTACCGCTAGTTTAAAGTAAGCAAAAGTAAGGTAAAAATTAATCATTGATACGTCACGACCGCTCCTATTTGCGTAATGTTCCAAAAATTCTTCTCGAGTAAAAAATCCCCCCCATGTTGTTACAGATGCTTTTCCTAACCCTGTTTTCAATTGTTCAGGATCATCTGGCTGTGTCCAATACGATAAAGCAACACCTAAATCTGCAAGGGGATCACCGACAGTTGTCATCTCCCAATCAAACAAACCAATCATTTCACTAAAGTCCTCAGAAAACATTGCATTATTTAGTTTATAATCATAATGAATAATTGTTGGTTTAGGTGAAGATGGAATACTTTTCCGCATCCAATTTGTTAATTCTTTGAGTCCAGAAATCTCACTTGTCTTTGCGTTATCATAACGCTTAATCCAACCAGCTACTTGACGCTCCATGAATCCATCTGGTTTTGTGATATGCTCTAATTCTGTTTTTTTATAATCAATACGATGTAATTCAACTAATCTTTCAACCATTAATTTTGAAATTTTCTTTCCTAATTGCTCGTCATAAGTTACCCCTTCAGGAAAAGTTGAATCAAGAACTATGCCTTTTCTGCGTTCCATGATAAAAAAAGGGCTTCCCACAACTTCCTCATTTTTCGAAAAGTGATAAGGTTTTGGTGCTGTTGGGTATAATGGATATAAACTAGATAATATCTTGTATTCCCTTTCCATATCATGAGCTTTTGGAGCAACCGGTCCAAGGGGAGGTCGTCGTAATACTGCCTCCCACGCTCCTATTCGCAATAGATAGGTAAGGTTAGATGCTCCTGCACCGAATTGTTCAATTTCTAATTCTCCACTTGGAACTTCAGGCATCTTTTCCCGAATATAATGATAAAGTGTTTTCCTATCCAGCTCTTCACCTTTTCTAACAGGCATTGTGTCTCTATATAAAGATTTCACCTATCTATCTCCTCTCACGACACTGCTCATTATGCAGCTTATTAGCAATATATCGGGACTTTCGTTTGCATACTATCCGGTCAGCATGCAAAGCATATTCTATTAGTAAATAGTAAAAATGAAATTTGTAGAGCCAAAGTTACAATACTACTTTTCTATACCAGTTAGTATCATTTTAGAATAAATGGATACCAATTGTTCTGGCGTTACTTCACCTTCTGTTTTATACCAATTATAACTCCAGTTTGTTATCCCAACTATTCCAAATGAAATCATATCTGGACGTAAATCATCTCTAATTTCCCCATGTTTAATTCCTTCCTCAACAATACTTTCAATATTTAAGCGGAATTGTTTACGCTTCTCTTTGATTATTTTAATGTGCTTTTCGGATAAATGTCGCATCTCACGGAAAAAGACACGAGCACTTGAACCATTTTCAACAATGTCTGTAATTATTAAACGAATAATTTCAATTAATTGGTCTTTATATGATGTGTAACTTCTGTTTATAATTTCATACTGAGCTTCTAATAATTTTGTTATATATTCCTCATGAATATCCATTAATAATTGCTCTTTACTAGAATAGTAGTAATAAAATGTACCTTTTGTAACATCTAGTTCATCCACTATATCTTGAATGGAAGTGGTACTAAAGCCCTTTTTTTCAAATAATAAAATACTTTGTTTTACAATTTCACTTTTCATTTGTCTGACCTCGCAAGTTTATAATTTTGTTACTCTTAACTTACCACAAGGTCTGTAATATTTCACTAAGCAAAAGCGTGAGATCCGCCATCAACAGTTAAAATATCACCTGTTACAAAGTCCGATGCTTTTGACGCGAGAAATAATGCAGCTCCTTTCAAATCTTGGTCATTCCCAAATCGATTCAAGGGTGTTCCTTGTAAAATTTCGTCTCCGCCTTTTTCTAATAATCCCCGTGCCATTTTTGTTGGAAAAAAACCTGGGGCGATCGCATTTACATTTATATTATGTTTTCCCCATTTTACTGCCAAATCTTTTGTAAACGTTATAACAGCACCTTTGCTCGTATTATATCCTATCGTATCCATCACTTCAGGGTTTGTACCGCCAAAACCAGCGATCGAAGCGATATTGATAATTTTCCCTTTATTTTGGTCTATCATTACCTTTCCAACTTCTAAACTCATGAGATAAGTTCCAGTAATATTCACATCTATCACCTTATGCCATGCCTCTATTGGCATATCAACAACTGATGCACCCCATGTAGCTCCGCTGTTATTCACTAAAATATCAATGGACCCGAAATGTTCTACCGTTTCTTTAACAACCCTCTTTATATCGTCATGGTTCGTTACATCACAACTAAATGCTAACGAATCGACTCCTAGCTTCTTTAGTTCCTCACTTGTTTCTTTACAGGACTCCAATTTCCGGGAACAAACAACAACATTTGCTCCTGCTTCTGCAAAAGCCTGTGCCATTTGTGCCCCCAATCCACGTCCACCACCAGTAATAATTGCTGTTTTTCCTTCTAATCGAAACAAATCGAATACAGTCACTTTAATATACCTCCTGAGCTAGCTTATGCTTTTTAAGTTCTAATCTAGCAAGTTGGCGGCGGTGCACCTCATCTGGTCCATCCGCAAGTCTAAGTGTTCGCGAATTTGCCCAATGGTTTGCTAAGGTAAAATCTTCACTAACCCCTGCACCACCATGTGCTTGAATGGCTCGATCAATGACTCTAAGTGCCATACTTGGCGCAACAACTTTAATCATCGCAATTTCAGCTTTTGCTTCTTTATTTCCTACCGTATCCATCATGTATGCGGCTTTTAGAGTTAGTAAACGTGCTTGCTCAATTTCAATACGGGAATCTGCAATCCATTCCTGAACAACACCTTGCTCAGCAATTTTCTTACCAAAAGCTTCCCGGTGTTGAGCGCGCTTACATAGATCTTCAAGTGCACGTTCCGCAGCTCCAATTAAACGCATGCAATGATGAATTCTTCCAGGGCCTAAACGTCCTTGAGCGATAGCAAACCCTTTGCCTTCGTCCCAAAGCATATTCTCTGCTGGAACTCTTACGTTATCATAAACAATTTCTGCATGACCATGGGGCGCATCATCATAACCAAAAACTGGAAGCATGCGCTCAATCTTAACGCCTTTTGTATCTAACGGAACAAGAATCATAGATTGTTGTTCATACTTCTCTGCCTTTGGATCATTTTTTCCCATGACGATTGAAATTTTACAACGAGGATCTCCAGCACCGGACGTCCACCATTTACGTCCATTAATAACATATTCGTCACCATCCCTTATAATACTCGTTTCGATATTCGTTGCATCACTCGAAGCAACATCGGGCTCTGTCATCGAGAAGCATGAACGAATTTCACCTTCAAGAAGGGGCTCAAGCCATTGCTTTTTTTGTTGTTCTGAACCATAACGTACTAATACTTCCATATTACCGGTATCGGGTGCACTGCAATTAAATACTTCAGGACCTATCATGGATCTTCCCATTATTTCACAAAGCGGAGCATACTCGAGATTTGTTAATCCTGCACCATACTCACTTTCCGGTAAAAACAAATTCCATAATCCTTCTGCCTTCGCTTTCTCTTTCAATTCTTCCATAATTGGAGGTACAGTGGACCATCTAGTTTCCTGTTGATTTAACTGCTCCTTGTAAACCTTCTCGTTGGGATAGACATACTTCTCCATGAAGTCATTAAGCTTTTTCTGCAATTTAACTACTTTTTCTGTGTAGGTAAATTCCATTTTTTATTCCTCCTCATATTTTATTCTAACAACTAACCTACCGGATAGTATTTTTTGAATCTTTGGTATTATTATAACAAACAATTATTAGAAAGCAATGTTTTTTTAGATTATCATCCAAAAATGAAGCACTTATATTAAAATAACTTTTTCTTGACAAGCAATTCAATATTCGTTAAATTGAAAATAATAGAATATTATAAGCTGCTTAGTCTAATTGACTCTATTGCAGAAATAGAGCAATCCATTAGATAAAACCAGTTATATTGTGCAGATGTATGGAAATATTCTTCCCTATGCCTCTGCCAGTATTGCTGGTTTTTTATATTTTCCATCATTTTAAGGAGGCGTAAATATGGAACAAGAAAAATTAATTGAATTGGACAAGAAGCATTTCATTCATCCTACTTCATCGATTCAGCAACAGCAAAAAGACGGAGCGAAAATGATTGTTGAGAAAGGCGATGGAATTTATTTAACGGATAGAAATGATAACGTTTACATTGATGCGATGTCATCTTTATGGAATGTGAATGTTGGTCACGGAAGAGAGGAACTCGCTGAAGCGGCCGCCGAACAAATGAAAAAGTTAGCTTTTAGTTCGACTTTTTCTACTTTCAGCCATGAGCCAGCGATATTACTTGCTGAAAAAATAAGCTCTCTTGCTCCCGAGGGATTAAACGCAGTCTTCTTTACATCCGGTGGCTCCGAATCGAATGATACAGCAATCAAACTCGCAAGACACTATTGGAGGGTTCAGGATAAACCGGAAAGAAGAAAAATTATTGGAATCAACCGAGCTTATCATGGTGTTGCTGCTGCCTCAACAAGCGCTACAGGCATTCCTGAATTTTGGAATATGGCAGGTAAAATGATGACAGATATTTATCACGCTGATAATCCATATGGCATCGGCAAGGATAAAGCTCTTTCCTCACTCCGATCCGTTATTGAAACAGAAGGTCCAGAAACAGTTGCCGCCTTTATTGCAGAACCGATTCAGGGAGCTGGCGGTGTACTCGTTCCACCAGAAAATTACTTGCAAGAGGTACGAAATCTTTGCGACGAGTACGGAATTTTGTATATTGCGGATGAAGTGATTACTGGCTTTGGGCGCACTGGAAAATGGTTTGGTGTTGAAAATTACGGTGTTACTCCAGACATTATTTCTTTTGCGAAAGGCGTTACAAGCGGGTATATCCAGCTTGGTGGAGTTATTGTCTCTGATCAGATCCATGACGTTTTAAAAGAAAAGTCTGCCGGTACCCTTTTCCATGGTTACACGTATAGTGGCCACCCTACCGCAACTGCTGTTGGACTCAAAAATATTGAAATCATGGAAAATGAAGGACTGCTAGAGAATGCACAGAAAATGGGAGAGGTCATGCTCAAAGGCTTTAAAAAGCTTAAAGAAGAACTCGATATTGTTGGGGATGTTCGTGCTGTTGGCTTACTTGGTGCCGTAGAGCTTGTGGAAGATCCTGCCACAAATAAGCGGTTTGCTAGTGACTTACAAGTAGCTCCAAAAGTAATCGAAGCTCTGCATCAGCGTGGTGTAATTTGTCGTGCTGTTACCTACGAAGGAACAGACATTATCTGCTTCTGCCCGCCGCTCATTATTAATGAACAACAAATCGAAACAATGATAGAGAGACTTCATGATGCGATTAAAGAAGTGAGAAAAGAGTTATCGGCTGTTTTAAAATAAACATTTTAGACAGGTGGGATTCCTTCCTAAAACGAATCCCACCTCATACTACATTCCAGTAAGGAGGGCTTACATGGATTCAGACCAAAAACTTCTAAAACTGTTAGGAAATAAGGACGTACTAGCACTTGCCTTTGGCGCTATGATTGGCTGGGGCTGGGTTGTCACGACAGGTATTTGGATTAATGAAGCGGGATCTTTGGGGGCTATTTTAGCTTTTGTTATCGGTGGGATTATGGTAGTCTTCGTAGGTCTTACTTACGCGGAGCTCGCTGCTGCGATGCCGCTCGTTGGTGGTGAATTTGTCTATACGTATAAAGCGATGGGCAGGGTGCTGTCCTTTATCACAACATGGGCCATCATCTTCGGTTATGTATCTGTTGTCGCTTTTGAGGCGGTTGCCTTACCGACCGTGTTCGAATATTTAATTCCGAATTTCAGCCAAGGCTATTTGTACACAATCCAAGGCTGGGATGTAACGCTTACTTGGGCAGGTACTGGAATGCTTGGATCGATTCTTATTGCATGGGTGAACTATCGCGGGATTAAACTAACTTCTTTCATCAATATCGTACTGACATTATTAATCATTATCGCAGGCATTTTACTTATTACAGGTAGTAGTGTTTCCGGCACAACTGCAACAATGGAACCGTTCTTTCAAAAAGGATTTTCCGGATTATTAACCGTTATCGTCATGACTCCATTCATGTTTGTTGGCTTTGATGTGATCCCTCAAGCTGCAGAAGAAATAAATCTACCGAAAAAACGAATTGGTCAACTACTTATTTTTTCGGTTATTTTAGCGGTTATCTGGTATGTTTCTATTATTTTTGGTGTTTCACGGGTCATGACACCTTCAGAACTTGCAGCAACAAACTTAGCAACTGCAGATGCAATGAGTAACGCTTATGGCGGAAGTCAATTAATGGCTAATATTCTTGTCCTTGGAGGGATCGGCGGGATTTTGACAAGCTGGTTAGGTTTTTACGTTGGTGGTAGTAGAGCAATTTATGCCCTCGCAAAAGCTGGCATGTTACCAAAATTCCTAGGCGAGTTACACCCTAAATACCGGACTCCACATAAGGCAATCATTCTTATCGCAGTTCTGTCCACGATGGCGCCACTGCTTGGCCGCCCTGCTCTTGTCTGGTTTGTCGATGCAGGTGGAATCGGACTTGTCATCGGTTGGTCCATGGTCGCACTTTCCTTTGTCATCCTAAGAAAGAAAGCACCGGAAATGGAGCGTCCATTCAAACTTCGCGGTGGATCGGTAATTGGCTGGATTGCAACCATCCTTGCATTTGGAATCGCTACTTTATATTTACCAGGCATGCCATCTGCTTTAGGAATTCCAGAATGGATTATTATCGGATTCTGGTTCTTAATTGGAGCGATTTTTTACAATTATTCCATGCACAAATATGGGAAAGAAAACGTAGAAGATCATATGAAAAAAGAAATTGACCGCATTGCTTAATATTGTTTGCAAAAATTTTAGAATATACTATAATAAAAATAATGAATCGTGTTAAGGCGCATCCACGCCTATGTCACATGATCAATGTAGCAATTTAAATAGTAAACTGCCTAATCTGTTTACAGTCCCTACCAGGATTGTTCCAACAGCCAAAAGCCAGTTCAAATTGATTTACAGGATGCTGTATATCGTTTGAGCTGGCTTTTTTAATACATATGAAAGGAGGTTCATTCATGGCTTCAGCTCTTTCTAATTTTAAAATTCTTGACCTGTCCCGGGTACTTGCCGGTCCTTATTGTACGATGATTTTAGGTGACCTCGGTGCTGAAGTGATTAAAGTCGAAGCGCCTGGAGGGAGTGACGATACCCGAAAATGGGGTCCCCCCTTTCAAGAAGGTGTGAGTGCTTATTACCTGAGCGCGAACCGCAACAAAAAAAGTATTACGGTCGATTTAAAGACGGAAGAAGGAATCACCCTCATTAAGAAATTAGTAAAAGAAAGTGATGTCATTATCAATAACTTTAAAACTGGGACAATGGCAAGACTTGGACTCGATTATGAAACCGTTGCGGATATTAATCCAGGAATTGTCTTCTGCTCCATCACCGGTTTTGGCGAAACGGGTCCAAATAAAGCGATGCCCGGCTATGATTTTATCGTGCAAGCAATGAGTGGCTTAATGAGTATCACAGGAGATAAAAATTCTGGACCGCAAAAACTTGGTGTCGCTATTACAGATGTTTTAACCGGGCTATATGCCTGTATCGGCATTCAGGCTGCACTGCTTGAAAGAAACTTCTCTGGCAAAGGACAGAAACTTGATATTTCACTCTATGACAGTGCCGTCAGTTCACTCGTTAATATTGGCAGTAATTATTTAATGTCAGGGAAAATCCCTGAAGCACTCGGTAATCATCATGCCAATATCGTTCCGTACCAAACATTTAAAACATTAGATGGTGAAATTGTTATTGCGGTTGGCAATGATCACCAATATAAATCACTATGTACCGTTCTCGAAAGACCTGAGTTAGGTACAGATGCTAGATTTTTAACGAATCCGGACCGCGTCCAGCACAGGGAACAATTAGTTCCATTATTACAGGAGGTATTTGCGACGAAACCTACCTACTATTGGCAAAAGCGCTGTAATGAAAATAACATTCCCTGCGGACCGATACAAAACCTGGAAGAAGTGAGCAAAGATCCGCAGCTCATCGCTCGTGACATGTTTATTAGCGCTGAACATCCAACTGCCGGACCGATTAAGATGATTGGCAGTCCATTGAAATTATCGAGAACACCCGTAACATACCGCCATCACCCGCCTAACGCTGGGGAGCATAATGAGGAAATCATGAATCAAACAACAAAAAACTAATTTTAGGAGATGATCATATGAATTTTGAATTCACGGAAGAACAAAATATGCTACGTAAAACAGTGAGAGATTTTACCGATAGGGAGATCATGCCGTACATTGCAGATTGGGACCGAACAGGACAATTTGATCCAAGTATAATTGACAAAATTTCCGAACTCGGTCTAATGGGTGTATGTATCCCAGAGGAATATGGCGGTAGCGGCATGGATTACAATTCCCTTGCAATTGTATGTGAAGAACTTGAGCGAGGCGATACCGCATTCCGGACAGCCGTCTCCGTCCATACCGGATTAAATAGCATGACGTTGCTTCAGTGGGGTACGGAAGAACAAAAGCAAAAATATCTCGTGCCACAAGCAAAGGGAGAGAAAATCGGTGCATTCGGCCTCACGGAGCCAGCTGCCGGATCTGATGTTGCAGCTTTAGAAACGAGTGCTGTTAAAGATGGTGACCATTATATTTTAAACGGTCAAAAGACATGGATTTCCCTCTGTGATCTGGCGGACAACTTTTTAGTATTTGCCTACACTGGTGACAGATCGGAAAGACATAAAGGAATCTCTGCTTTTATCGTGGAGCGGACATGGGATGGTTTTTCCTCTAAAGCAATTAAAGGAAAACATGGCATACGTTCCGGGAATACTGGAGAGATCTTTTTCGATAATGTGAAGGTACCGAAAGAAAACCTGCTTGGTGAAGAAGGAGAAGGCTTTAAAATTGCCATGTCAGCCCTCGATAATGGACGCTTCACCGTTGCAGCCGGTGCCGTCGGACAAATTATGGCTTGCATCGAGGCTAGTGTAAAATACTGTCATGAGCGGGAAACTTTCGGTAAGGAGATTGGAAAACATCAGCTCGTGCAACAGATGATTGCCAAAATGGAAGCTGGTTTTCAAATGAGCAGACTTCTCGTCTATCGCGCCGGAGAGTTAAAAAATCAAGGAAAACGGAACACAAGAGAAACATCCCTCGCTAAATGGCAGGCGTGCGATTTTGCCAACCGAGCTGCGGATGATGCCGTCCAAATCCACGGGGCATACGGATACTCTGATGAATATCCGGTAGAAAGATATTTACGCAACTCAAAAGCGCCTGTTATTTATGAAGGGACGAGAGAAATTCATACGATCATGCAAGCAGAATATGTCCTTGGCTACCGTCAGGATAAAACGCTTAATCGAATGCTGCCTGCTTGGGAAGAATCTTCAACCGTTCCCGGTCTCTAATTATTAGTGAAGGAGAGTGTCTAAATGCAGATTGAAACGATGACAAAAAGCTTATTCATTAATGGTTCCTGGAGAGATTTTGACGGAAAAACAGAAACAGTCTATAATCCGGCCACATTAGAACCAATCACAGAAGTCGCTTATGCCGGAAAAAAAGAAACGGAAGAAGCAATTGAAGCTGCAGCAGAAGCTTTTCTCTCCTGGAGTGAGACGACTGGACGTGAGCGATCGACCATTTTATATAAAGCACACCAGCTCATGTTGGAAGATGCAGAACGGCTTGGCAAAATTTTGACAATGGAACAAGGAAAGCCATTAAATGAAGCAATCGGCGAAGTAAAAGGTGCAGCCGCCTTCTTACTCTGGTATGCCGAAGAAGCAAGCAGAGGATACGGGGAATGGATCCCTTCTTCCAATAAGAATAAACGGATGCTCGTCATCCCACGACCTGTTGGAGTTGTTGGAGCAATTACGCCTTGGAACTTCCCAGCCTCTATGATCACTCGAAAAATTGCTCCTGCTTTAGCAGCAGGATGTACCGTTGTCTTGAAGCCAGCTCCTGAAACACCGCTTTCTGCTATCGAGATTATGAAAGTGTTTGAGAAAGCTGGTATGCCTAATGGAGTTGTAAACTTAATTACGGGTGATTCCAAAGCAATTGGCGAGGCTCTGCTTGAAAGTAAAGAAGTCCGCCATATTACATTTACCGGATCAACCGCGGTTGGAAAATATTTAATGCAAGAAAGTGCCAACCATGTGAAAAAGCTGTCGCTTGAGCTCGGTGGCCATGCACCAAGTATTGTTTTTGAAGATGCCGACCTTGAGAAAGCAGCAACACTCGTGCTAGGGAGTAAATTTAGAAATAACGGTCAGACGTGTATCTGTACGAACCGTTTATATGTCCACGAATCCATTGCCGAACAATTTACTGCGAAACTTACAGAAAAAGTAGCACAATTAAAGATTGGTTCAGGCTTAGAGAAAGATACGGAGATTGGACCTTTAATCAATAAGAAAGCTTTAGAAAAAGTACATTCCCATTTGGAAGATGCTGTAAGTAAAGGAGCAAAAGTTCTGAATGGAGGCGCTCCATGGGATGGTAATTTAAAAGGGCATTTCTATCAGCCTACGATTCTATCTGAAGTGACAAACGATATGGTTATTATGAATGAAGAAACCTTTGGACCGATCATTCCGATTCAAACATTTAACGATGAAAGCGACGTAATTAATAAGGCAAATGATACAGACTATGGGTTAGCCTCTTTTATTTTCACGGAGAATACGAGTCGGGCAATCCGAGTTACGGAAAAGTTGGACTACGGTATTGTCGGTGTCAACGATGTCTTCCCTGCCAGTCCAGAAGCTCCTTTTGGTGGTATCAAACAATCTGGAAACGGTAAAGAAGGCGGAAATCACGGGATGGATGAATTCCTTGAACAGCAATTTGTTTCAATTGGGATTTAGTAAATAATTATGGTGAGTTCCTCTGCCACGCCAGAGAGGACTCACCATTTTTTCATCCTGTTATTTAGGTGTTTTTACCATATTCTCGTACTGTTTATATAAATCCTTCATTGCCGAAGCGAGCGCGTTACCTGCCTTTCCCAGATAATGCTCTTTAATTGCTTGCACAGGCTTATCAATTCCATCTTGCAAACTATGCCCCTTTAGTAAATATTGAACAAAATCTCTACCATGCTCTGTTGCGAGTGTACAACTTGCCGTCACGATTACCCCATACTTCTTATCGATTTCCGCAGTAATTGTCAATGTTTCATAGATATTTTTTGCTGCCATCCCTGATGGTAGTCTCGAATGTCCTGCGATAAAGACTGTGTTCATCTCTCCATCTCCTCCGTTTTTATATTCTCTATATTATTAATATACCATGATTTGTATATCTTTTTATAATTTCTTTAGTATTACAAAAGATACTAAGGATTATGGGAAGAGTCAAGGCCAAAAAACTACTATGATAAATTACGTGCAGCGGACAAATCGAGCAGCAACCTTTCTAAGTACCCCAAAGATCGCAATCAAGAGAGTGTGGGATCTAGCAAATAATAAAAGCGCCCAGACTTCGGACGCTTGTCAAAATAGTTATTTACCCTCTACACCACTCAACGCTGCTTCATCAACAATAACAGTAACATTTTCATGCTTTTTCAAAATTGAGGCTGGGAAGTCTTCTGTAACTTCGCCATTTAATAATTTTGCCATTGCATCTGCTTTTGCTTCACCAGAAACAAGTAATAGAATCTCTTTACTGTTCATGATTGTTTCGATTCCCATAGAAACTGCTTGTGTTGGCACTTCTTCAATTGAATTGAAGAATCGTGCATTTGCTTGAATAGTAGACTCATCTAAATCAACAATATGTGTCTTACTAGTGAATGATGTTCCTGGCTCATTAAAACCAATATGGCCATTTCCACCAATACCCAATACCTGAACATCAATTCCACCTACTTGTTCAATTGCACGCTCATGTTCCATACATTCTTTTTTCAAATCTGTTGCAGCACCATTTGGAATGTGAACACGGTCTATCGCAATATCTACATGGCGAAATAACTTTTCATTCATAAAATAATAATAGCTATTTGGATCATTTTGTTCTAATCCGACATATTCATCTAAATTGAAAGTAGTCACATTTTCAAAAGATATTTCATTTTGCTGATGCTTTTCAATAATTCGTTGATAAAGTCCTTCTGGTGTGGAACCAGTTGCTAAACCAAGAACCGGGTTTTCCAACGAATTGATACGATCAACCATAAACTCGGTTGCTTTTTCGCTCATCTCATCATAGTCTTTTACTTTGATAACGTTCACTATTCAATCTCCCCCAAATATAAAACTTCTACATCTATTTCGATAATAATACAGATTATTCATATTGGAATGAAATTTTCCCACGGCATATTGTATATTTAATGTTCAGATCATCATCGACCAATAGGATATCGGCAACTTTCCCTAGAGTAATACTGCCTTTTTGATCGTAAATGCCAATTTGTTTTGCCGGGTTAACGGAAGCCATCTCAACAATATTACGCAGCTTAACACCTTCCAGTTGAAGCATTTGCTTAGCACCATCATGCATCTTCAAAATACTGCCTGCTAATGTTCCATCTTCTAAAACAGCTCTATCATTTTTTACTTTAACTGGCTGACCACCAAGCTCATAGTCTCCATCTGGCAGCCCTTTAGCCCGCATCGCATCCGTAATTAAAATAATCCGCTCACTGCCCATGTTATTATAAATTAATTGCAGCATTTCTGGGGTAACATGAATTCCATCTGCGATAAGCTCTGCTCGTAATTCATCCAATTGAAATGCAGCACCAACTGCACCAATATCACGGTGATGGATTCCATTCATTGCATTGCAAAGGTGGGTCAGTTGGCTAACCCCTTGTGCTACTGCCTTTTTGATTCCAGCAAATCCAGCATCTGTATGCCCTGCCGATACATTCACACCAGCTGCTGCGAGATGTTTTATAAAAAGACCTTCTTCATCATGCTCTGGTGCCATCGTAATCGTTTTTATATTGCCACCTGATTGCTCCTGCCATTTCTTAAATTGCTCTAAATCTGGCTTAACAATATACTCTTTTGGTTGTGCGCCAGCTTTTGACTTTTCTACAAAAGGGCCTTCCAAATGGATACCGATCATTTCCGCCTGACCCGGTTTATTTGGATAACGTGCAGCATTTTCTAAGGCTTTCGAAATGTTATCAGGTGACTGCGTAATCGTCGTTGCGATAAAGCTTGTCGTTCCTTCCATTGGTAAAAGCGATGCAATCTTGTCCAGCGCTTCTTCTGTTGCATCCATGGTGTCCGCTCCATTTGCACCGTGGATGTGACCATCGATAAATCCAGGGATGGCGATTAGCCCGGTCGCATCAATAATGTGAGCGACCTCAGTGAAAGTCTGTGTGAAGGACTCTCCCTCCAAAAGGCTTTGAATCTGTTCATTTTCAATGTAAATCCCACCATTTGGGATAACTTTATCTTCCAGATAGATTTTAGCATTTTTTATAAGAATGGACTTATTGGTTTCCATTGTTCGCGCCCTCTCTGCAAATTTCTGCTAATGCTATTTGTCTTCAGCTGTTATAATAACCGTTTCTCCTGCTTTAGCTGTCTTTTCAGATGTAAAGTGATAATTTTTCTTTCCTTCTGCACTATTGGTAATGACAATTGGCGTAATTGTATTTGATGCATGTTCACCAATGTATTCCAAATCTGCTTCCATCAAAAGCTGACCAGCTTTTACTTCATCATCAACATTTATCTTTGCTGTAAATCCTTCACCTTTAAGTCCAACTGTCTCAAGTCCAATATGGATTAGAATTTCAACGCCACCTTCTGTAACAAGTCCGATCGCATGCTTCGTTTCAGCAACTTGAATAACCTTTCCGTCTACAGGCGAATAGATCTTTCCATCTTCCGGAATAATGGCAATCCCTTCACCCATCATTTTTTCGCTAAATACTGGATCCGGAACTTCTTCCAAAGGTACAATCTTTCCATTTACTGGTGCAACTATATTTTCTTCCTTTTTTTGCTTGAATAATTTTTTAAACATGGCTGATTTCCTTTCTTGTATTAGGATCATCATTATCTACTATTAAAGCATATCTTTAATTTCATGAGCAAATCGGGCAGTAATATCTTTTGGCCTTGTAATTGCACCGCCGACGACTGTCGCATATACACCTAATTCAAAAACTCGCTTCAGCATTTGCGGTGTCATAATATTTCCCTCGGCAATTACTGGCTTATCGACGGCACGTAGTATCTCTTTTAAAAAGGCAAAATCATCATCATATAATTTCTTACCTTTTGTATGCTTGGTATAACCATGTAATGTCGTTCCGATGTAATCAAATCCTAATTTTTCAGCAATAACAGCTTCTTCCATTGTTGATATATCTGCCATCAATTCAACATTTGGTGCTTTCTCTCTTGCATAGGAAACTAATTCCTCCAAAGTTTTTTCAGGTCTTTGGCTGATTGTGGCGTCCATTGCAATAACTTCACAGCCACTTTCAATTAATTCATCGATCTCTTTACTCGTTGCGGTGATATAGACATCAGATCCTTCATAATCCCGCTTTACAATTCCAATAACAGGAAGATCCACTTCTTTTTTTATTTCGATAATATCTTCTTTTGAATTGGCTCGAATTCCTTTTCCCCCACCTTGAGCAGCAGCAAGTGCCATCTTACTCATGATAAAGGACGAATGAAGCGGTTCGTCTTCTAACGCTTGACACGATACAATTAAATTTCTCGGTAATTTCAAAACAGTCATCTCCTATTACTTCTCCAATTCTTCCTCAACCTCATTTTTAATAACAGAAACCTGTGGTCCGTAGATTACTTGTACGCCTTCACCTTTTACAATAACACCTTTACTTCCTGTTTGCTGTAAGGCATCCTTGTCTACCATTTCGCCATCTTTAACCGTGACACGCAATCTCGTCGCACAATTATCGACATCAACAAGGTTATCTTTTCCACCCAATGCTTGAATAATTGCAAGTGGTCGCTCCTCACCGGAACCTTGAGTTGTTTGTACTGTCGTATCATCTTCTGCCTTCTTGTCTTCACGTCCAGGTGTTTTAAAATTAAACTTCCTTATCAAGAAAGTGAACGTAAAGAAATATAAGAAGAACCAAATGACTCCGATTGGGATAACATACATCCAGTTCGTTAAAGCCTGACCTTGTAATATTCCAAATAAAATAAAGTCAATAAATCCTCCTGAGAAGGTTTGTCCGATTGTTATTTGGAAAATATGTGCTAGCATAAATGCTAAACCGTCAAAAATTGCATGGATCACATAAAGCACTGGTGCGATAAATAAGAATGAGAATTCCAATGGCTCTGTAATACCCGTTAAAAAGGACGTCAATCCAGCTGAAAGCATTAATCCACCGACAACCTTTTTATTTTCAGGCTTCGCAGTTCTATAGATGGCGTAAGCTGCCCCTAATAATCCAAACATCATCGTAATGAATCGCCCAGACATAAAACGTGAAGTACCTTCAAAGAATTTCGTTGTCGTAGGGTCACCCAATTGTGCAAAGAATATATTTTGTGTTCCTTGAATTAATTGCCCACCAATTTCCAATGCTCCACCTAAGCCAGTTTGCCAGAACGGTAAATAGAAAATGTGATGCAGTCCAAATGGGCCTAATAAACGCAAGATAAAGCCATAGAAGAATGTACCAATATACCCTGTTGCATTAACAATATCCCCAAAGCTAAAAATACCATTTTGAATAATCGGCCATACAAAATACATGACCGTTCCAAGAATAATTGCAGAAAAAGAAGTTACAATTGGAACAAATCGTGATCCTCCAAAGAATCCTAAGAACTGTGGCAACTCAATTTTATTAAATCGATTATGCAGCATACCTGCCATAATCCCAACAAGAATTCCGCCAAAAACACCTGACTCTAATGTTTGAACTCCTAATGTAACACCTTGCCCAACTGCTGAAAGATTATCTGCTGCAAGGCTATCTGTAATAATTAAAATAGCATTAATTGTTGCATTCATGACAAGGTAACCAATTAATGCAGCTAACCCTGCGGTACCTTTATCTGATTTAGCGAGACCAATGGCAACACCTACCGCAAAGATAACCGGTAGATTCGCAAACACAATGTCCCCAGCAGAACTCATTATCGTAAAAATTGCTTGAAGCCAACTATGGTCTAAAATTGGATAAACACTAACTGTATTTGGATTAGATAAAGCACCACCGATACCAAGCAAAAGACCTGCTGCAGGCAGAATAGCAATTGGAAGCATAAACGATTTCCCAAATTGCTGCGCTTTACCGAAAAACTTTTTCATAAAAATAACACCTCCGGAAAATTATTTTCATAAACATCTTAACAACCGCTTTCATTTATGTCAATATAATATTGAATCGCAATGATGGTATAATGTTTAAAGTTAAGAAGGGAGATGAAGCCGTTGAATTTCGAAAATAGGATTCAAAAATATAACGCTGTACTGACCGAAAGCGATCGAAAAATTACAAAGTATCTACTTGCAAATAAAGTTACTATACGTGATAAAACCATTATCGATTTAGCAGAGGAAATTCAAGTATCTCCAGCTAGTATAACTAGGTTTTGCAAAAAAATTGATTTCAGCACGTTTCAGCAAATGAAATACTCCTTAATCGGCACAAGTACAGAGAATAAGAAAAGTGATCATACATTCGATACAGTCTATAACTATTATCAGACGATTATCAAATCAACCCAGCAATTTTTCAGCGAAGAACAAACAGCTAGAATTGTGAATCTCATTTTAGACTCAAATAAGGTATTATTTTGTGGAATTGGCAACTCCGGATTGGTTGCACATGAGTTCAACAGCAGAATATATCGAATGGGAATCACTTCAGAATCTGTAACGGATGCACATGATCTGTTAATGAAAAGCAGTCTACTAAAAGAAAATGATTTGCTCGTTTGCTTCTCGAATTCCGGAAAAACAAAACCTATTATTGACTCAGCAAAAATAGCAAAATCCAATAAGGCAACCATTATGGTTGTAACCAATTTTGAACAAACAGCTTTAACCAAACTCGCAGACGAGGTTGTTCTCATCTCAAGCTATAAGTACATTGATGATGCGAAGTTCATTAATTCTCAATTACCAGGACTCTTCCTGCTTGATTTACTAACCTACAAATTACTTAACCATGAAGATTTAATGCGTGCACGTCAACGAACATTAGATGCCATTGAGAAATATAGTTAATGAATAGGCTTGAGTTCTGAAAACTAAATTATGAGATACGAAAATAGCTGCTAGCATGATCTTCTACAAAATTCAAGAAATGTTGACGTTTAAACGAGTAAAATAAGGCGTGGGAGCTAACACTGAAAAAAGTGTAAACCCAACGCCTCTGTTCACTGCGATATCCTGCATCCGCGACAATGTGTTCCGGCAGTTCGAAAAAGTTTTCTTCAATCGAGTCGAGAAAAGATTGGGAATATAATGCGGACGAAGATACCTTTTTGGGCCCAAATAGACGAGAAGTACGGTTTAGCCATCATTAAACACGAACAGACAGGTACGGATTCACCCGTGAATTTAAAGTGTACGAATGTGAGGACTGTTCGGGCTGTCTACTCCGCGATTTATGCACGAAGGCAAAAGAAGGAAACAACCGAAAAGTCTACAAATTAATGAAAAGTGGAGTCCCAAAAAGAATATATACGTACGAAGTTTTCAGACGAGAAAACTGGTAAAATTTACGGAAAACGTAAAATCGACCTAGAACCAGCATTCGGTTTCCTGAAGGCTAATTTGGGTTTCACTCGTTTTTCCGTCAGGGGAAAACAGAAAGTGAAGAATGAATTAGCCTTTGCATTGATGGCGGTGAATTTGAGTAAAAACGCCACCATGAACGGAAAATCGTGCCGGGATAGGAAAAATCACAAAAAAAGGTTCCAAGCAAATTTTTATTGCTTGTCTACGAAGGACTAATGATGCTTGCTGCAAAAAATAGAGCAATAGCAATGGTAAAAGTAATAGCCATTGTTATCGCTCTATTTTTAATCCTGTGAATTGACACTGCGAGTTTTCGGCATTTGTCCAAATTCGAGCAGTAAAACTGCAGTGATCAACTTAGGTAACTAATGGACTCTGTTAACCTTAGATTAAAGCCAGTTCTACAATGGCCCGAGCTGCAGACATTTTGCCGAAATGTTCGACAGACATTACCGGCTCTCCTCCTTCAACCTGAGTTTCCTCAACCGACGAACTACTTCATCTAATCGCTCTTTACTAACCGTTAAAGCAATTCGAATATAACCTTCACCTGATGGTCCAAAAGCTGTTCCTGGAGTAACAATCACTCCAGCCTCCTCTAGCAGTTTGTTAGCAAAACTGTTCGCTGTAAATCCAGTGGGAACCTTCGCCCAAAGAAAAATGGTTCCTCTCGTTTTTTCTGTAGAAATCCCTAATTCGTTCAGCGCTGTGTATAGCTTCTCCATCCGCTCTTGATAAATGGCATTATGCTCCTTGACTGCGGATAAATCACTCCGTAACGCTGTAGCCGCAGCCTTTTGTACAGCAAGAAACTGGGAAGAATCAATATTACTTTTCAAAGTGGCCAAGGCTTGAATGACATGCTTATTTCCAACCACATAACCGATTCGCCAGCCTGTCATATTAAAGCTCTTTGATAATGAACCAAATTCCACTGCATAATCCTTGGCGTCTGGGACTTGCAGGACACTCGGAGCTTTATAACCGTCAAATGTTATCAGATTATATGCCGCATCGCTCGCAAGCAAAATTTTATTATTCTTTGAAAAAGTTGCTGCTTCCCGAAACGTGTTTAATTCAACAGTGGCACCTAGCGGATTGCTTGGATAATTTAACATCAAAAGTTTGGCCCGTTGCTTGTTCCTTTTAGAGATCCTGCCAAACTCTGGAATATAACCCTTTTCTTCATTTAAAGGCAATAATATACTTTCACCACCAGCCAAAAGGACCCCTTTTTGATATACTGGATAGCCCGGATCAGGGACAAATACCGCGTCACCCGGGTTTAAAACCGCCTGAAACAGATTAACAATCCCTTCCTTCGAACCGATTAGTGCCAAAACCTCTGTATCGGGATCCAGATCAACAGCATATTGTTTTTTATAAAATTCCGCAACCGCCTCTTTAAATTCAGAACAGCCACTGTACGGGGAATAACGATGGTTATCAGGATTCTTTGCCTCAAGCACGAGCCGCTCATAAACAAAATCGGGTGTAGGTAAATCAGGAGCACCAATCCCTAGATCAATAACATCGACTCCCTCTTTCTCGAGTTCCGCTTTTTTACGTTGGAATTCGGAAAATACGTAGGCTGGTAAACTTTTCACCCTATCCGCTATCGTAATCATTTTTTACCTCCCAAATAGGTCATTCTTTTCTTATTTCTATCGTATTGAAGGTATCGCTTTTTTAGAAGAAAAGGAAAGAACAATCCTCTTCTAGAAACTCCACTTTTCAAAGTTTTGTAATACTCCTAAGCTTTCCAACATAATTTGTAATAACTTGGATAGCTTGCCTTTTCTATGAGTTAACAAAGAACGTTTAAAATGTGGACAAAATAAAGAGGAAAAAGGGGATCGATAAAGTTGAGAATAAAGAATTTAATTTATTTTTTATTGTTGATGGGATGTATATTACTCATACTTGCTGCTTGTGGAGAGGGGAAGAAAAATATAGCAATTGGTCCTCCAGCAAGTGAGACGAATACGGCATCAAGTTTAATTCTTGATGCATATGGGATCGGTGATGGTGATTACAATGCGTATCAAGAAGGATTTGGTGATGCGGCAGATGGCGTACAGGATGGAAATATTGATATATCAATTGGTATTTTAGGCTTGCCTGCAGGTAACATTGAAAGCCTGCAAGCATCTGTTGGGGATGTGAAAATGCTAGGACTCTCGGATGAAGCGATCGCACATATTGAGGAAAATAGTGGGTACAAACGTTTCACTATTCCACAAGATACGTACGATTTTCTTGAATCAGATGTTGAAACTGTTACGGCCTATGCAATTCTAATGGCAAGCACCGATACAATTGATGAAGAGCTTGGTTATGAGCTTGCAAAAAGTATGGTTGAGAATGCGAACGAAAATACACATGCACAGTCTGAACATATGACATTAGAAAATGCTCTTCTTGGGGCAGAGGGACTACCAATTCATCCAGGTGCAAAACGTTATTATGAAGAACAAGGCTTAACAGTAGACAATCCTGTAGCAGAATTAAATACAACGGAAGCGAAACCTGAGCTTATATTAGGAACGGGCAGTCAAGGCGGCACCTATTATCCTCTTGGAGGAGAAATGGCTAATATTTGGAATAACCATATCGATGGCATCAATATAACGAATACGGAAACTGGGGCATCGATTGAAAACCTTGTTGGAATTCGTAACGGGGATATTGACCTTGGTATGACCGTTCATGTTCCAGCACAAGCTGCAATTAATGGGGAAGCGGATTTTGAAGGAGAGAAAGTTGAGAACGCCGCTTTTATCGGTCATATTTATCCAGAGGTTATTCAAATTATAACCCGTGAAAGTACTGGTATCGAGAGCCTTGATGACTTTTAATTTCATCATTCGCAAATGTTGGGGGATCTTTTAACCAGGAAGGTCCCTCATCGTTTAGCTTCTCCGTAAGGGTGTGATTAGATGAAAGAAAACCAAGAAATCAACGTAAAGGAAATTTTAGAGAAATACGATAAAGAAAGTAATTTCCGTGAGAATATTGGAAAATGGGCATGGATTGTAACATTTTTAGGTGTTGCCTTAACCGCTTTCCATTTATATACAGGATACTTTGGAAACCTCCCATCCCAACAGCAAGGTGCTGTCCACCTTGGGACTGCACTTGGTATTATCTTTTTGCTTTTCCCGGCAAAAAGTGGTCTGCAGAAATTACAGAAGACGGTTCCATGGTATGACGTTCTTCTCGCATTTTTGGCCATGTATGTGACTTATCATAAAGTCATCTTTTTTGATTCAATTCTCGAGAGTCGGATTGCAGGCTACAGTATGCTCGATACAATCATTTCCATACTCGGTATCTTTCTCTTACTCGAAGCAACCCGTCGTACAGTTGGTTTACCAATTGTAATTGTAGCTGGAGTTACGTTACTTTATGCTTTATTTGGTAATATCATACCAACACAGATCTTGTCTCATCCTGGTTTTGCTTTTGACCGCTTGGCAACAGATTTATGGTATAAGGAAAGTGGTGTTTTCGGGACACCCATTCAAATTTCAGCTAAGTTTATTTTCCTCTTTCTGTTTTTCGGTGTAGTCCTCGTACAAACAAAGATTGGTAAATTTTTCAATGACCTTGCATTCGCGTTAACAGGGAGATATACAGGCGGAACGGCAAAAGCAGCCGTCGCGGCTAGTGCATTGCAAGGAATGGTTTCTGGAAGTTCTGTTGGTAATACCGTCGCTTCCGGTTCCTTTACCATTCCGATGATGAAGAAGGCAGGATTTAAACCAGAGTTTGCTGCGGCAACAGAAGCATCAGCGTCAACAGGTGGACAAATTATGCCTCCAGTAATGGGAGCCGCAGCATTTATTATGATGGAATACTTAGGCGTGTCCTACGCAACAATCATGATTGCTGCTGCAGTTCCAGCTGTCTTATATTTTACAGGGATATTTATCGGAACACACTTTGAGGCGAAACGATTAGGTATTGTTGGTCTGCCAAAGTCAGAACTCCCGAGTTTCCGTAAATTAATGATTAAAAATGGATATATGCTTTTACCATTAGTCGTCGTCATCGGCACAGTCATGATTGGGTTCACCCCACAGCGGGCTGCTTTACTAGGGATTTTGTCAGCTTTTTTGATAAGTTTAGTTAGAAAAGAAACGAGGCTCAATTTTAGGCAAACGATTCATGTACTTGAACAAGGAGCGCGTGTCGCTTTACCGGTAATAGCTGCAGTTGCTACGGCTGGTATTATTGCTGGAGTAGTCAGTATCACCGGCCTCGGTTCTAAATTTGCTTCCGGTATTATTGCATTATCAAGTGGACATTTATTTTTAGCGCTATTTTTCACGATGATCGCTTGTCTGATTCTTGGAATGGGATTACCGACAACGGCTAATTACGTGGTAACAGCAACAATTGCAGCACCAGCACTTATTAATGAATTCGGTGTAGCGCCAATCGCTGCGCATATGTTTGTCTTTTACTTTGGAATTGCAGCAGATATTACACCACCTGTCTGTCTTACCGCATATGCTGGAGCGGGAATAGCGAGGGCGAATCCATTTAAATCCGGAGTCATCGCAGTGAAGCTCGCAATTGCGGCATTTATTATACCGTATATATTTGTTTATGATTCAATTCTCGTTCTAATAGATGTTACACCAGTAAGGCTTGTCATTGCTCTTGCAACAGCATTATTGGGTATGATCGCTGTTAGCAGTGCAGTCATCGGCTTCTTTGTCCGGAATTCTTATTCTTGGGAGCGGATCATTCTTTTCGTCGCTGGTATTATCTTGATCGTTCCAAATATAATGAGCAGTACGATTGGTTTAGTTTTAGTATTAGGGATCTGGTACATTCAAAAACGACGTAAGGACGACAATGGAAATATGGGGATGAATGTGTCGGTATAAGAAAGTTTTAAAGTACCAAAATAACAAATTGACAAAAACGGATTAAACAATAAAAAAATAACGGAAAAAAAGCTAGAATTGGTGATCACTACCTTCATCTTTTCTAGCTTTTTGTAACAACAACGAAGGACAACACATCCCCCCTAAAACATCTCTCCTGCTATCCAATGAATTGTAAAATTTTTAGGTACCTTAGTCCTAATTCTTCGCACTCGATTGTCGAATGAATCCACTGACTTTTTATATCTCTTCCCCCTTCCTTTGCCAATCCAGTACCTGAAGCTTAGTTATATTCTCCCTATCTTGCCCAAAAGTATCATAAATGTCCCGAATAAAACTTTTTTTCGTCAAAGTGTGCAATTTTAGGTTTTATAGAAATTATTGTAAATATTTATTATAATTAACTAATTGAAGCCTGTTTAAGGTTGTATTATAATCATCAATTTTGCCTTTATTAATATAGAAAGGAGGAAAAAAGGATGGAAGAAACCACAATTTCTGATGGGAAACATTGTGAGTTCATGTGGGCAAATAAATTTATAGCAGAAAATGAATTAATTTTCCGGAATCGTTTAATAAAGTCATTTTTGCTTAAGAAGGAAAATTACTTTTTGCTAAATCAATCCATCCGCCATCCAACGCCAGAAACGAATAATGCTTTAGATAAGGCATTCCAAGATCATTTTGCCGAGATCAGGTTAATTAGTCAATTATCAAATGAATTGAGAAGACATGCCATTCGTTATGACAAGAAGGTTAACTTGTACAGAAGAAGTCAATTACTAATTTTGGACCAGCCAATCCATGACGAAACAGAGAATAGCATATCTTTCAAAGATGTTATCACAGATAAGCATGCTATCCCTGTTGATGAAGCGGCGCTAGAAAATAACCAGGATTTGCAATGCTATCTTGAAAATCCAACTCTATTTCAAGCTTTTTCTTCCCTTACTTCCAGGCAGAAACAAATTTTAAATCAAGCGTATCTTTTCAAGATGTCTGATACAGAAATTGCCGCTAAAGAAGGTGTATCCCAGCAATCCATTTCCAAGACGAGAAACAGAGCTTTAAGGGAGCTAAGAAAACAACTATTGGCAGAGGAGGATAAAACATGATTGATATCTCTGCTCTTTCCGGTTTGATTGATATGATAGAAAATGTTGGATTCCCCGTCATCGTGGCTTTGTTTTTATTAATACGCTATGAAATCAGGATGGAACGTTTGGAAAAACACTCTAAAGATTTATCAGATACAATCAACAAATTAAGGAGGGATCTTTCATGACGAGTCTCATTGATCTAACGAAAAAAGTGCAAAAGTACAATGATGCCGAATCATTAGAAATTGTTCTTACCCTGTTCGAACCTAAAATCAGAGCATCATTAAAAGAAACCTCACCACAGGAACAAGTCGATTTATATCAAGAACTAAAAATTAGAGTAATAGAAATCATTAGGAAGTATGACTACAATAATACGTACGGTTTTTGGGAATTTACCAATCGTCTAAAAGAACTGCATGTAGTTGAACAGACAGCAAAAGAAAATTCTGATCATCCAGTTAAAAATTCATGATAGGGGGATAGGATACAAATTCTATATAATCATAGGGTTATTAAATTCATTTGTCATCAGCCACTAAGTCCCGTTCCCTTTCATCTTCCAGGGAACGGCTACATAAAGCAAGTCTCCTCAAGCATTCTTCAAGTGGAGATGAATGCCCCATGCTTCTTTGTTTCTCTTGCTTTCTACTCTTATCGTCAATTGTTGTACATGCTCAAGTCTCATTCTAATAGATCAGGAATATTCCCTCGAGTCATTCCTAAACCAATGAAAAAGGGAGAACGTATTGTCCTCCCTTTATTTAAAATTTATCCTTCCTGAACAACTTCTGTTGAAGAGTGTAATCGGTGGTTTTTCGCCATTTCTACGGCACGTTCCGCGTCAATATATCCCCATATATCATCGAGAATCGGGTGGGCAGTAGCTTTCAGAATGCTCTTTACATCATTTGGACTAAGATCCGGATTCGCTTCAAGCATAAGAGCAATGACTCCTGCGCAAATTGGGGTTGCCATCGATGTACCTGATAACTCAATATATTTCTCATCCCTAATCATCTCTGGCAATTCCGATTCGATGCTTGAGCCTGGTGCAAGCAGCGATACAATATTGGTTCCTGGTGCATAAATGTCAGGCTTGACGAACGAATCAATTGTAGGTCCTCTACTGGAATAATCGGCTATTCGGTCGTCTGCCCGGTCTAATGTGTTCTGATCATCTGTTGATCCCACCGTTATAATGAACGGATCAATTGCTGGCGTACTGATTGTTGTTTGATCAGGACCATTATTTCCAGCAGCGGCACATACAACGATTCCTTGATGCCAAGCAACTTGAGCAGCTAAACACAACGGATCATCCCTGAAAGACTCGTAGGCAGGAGCTCCGAGTGAAAGGGAGATAATTCGAATACGATGCTCTTCTTTATGTTCCATACACCATTCCAGACTTTCAATAATCGTTGACAGCCTGCCTTCACCTTGTTTATCTAACACTTTTAATCCAATGATCGAAGCTTCTGATGCAGGACCCGTATATTTCCCATTAGAAAGACTGCCATTTCCAGCAGCATTTCCTGCGCAGTGTGTTCCATGTCCATTATCGTCATATGGATCTTCTTTCCCATTTATAAAATCATGGAAAGCTATTATTCTATTTGAGGGTTGAACAAGGTCGTCATGTGGATGGACACCTGTATCAATCACAGCAATGGCAATCCCTTTCCCTGTTAAACCTAACTGCTCTCGCACCTGAATCGCACCTATTTGTTCACTGGCGATATCCAGAAAAGATGTTACAATCCGGTCGTAAAAAATCCGTTCTACTGCTTCATGATCCTTAATCTGTTTGATTTTATCAGGTGTTAAATGGCCTTTTAATCCGTTAATACTGGGTAATCCTTTACTTAGTTTGTTAGGAGAATCCTTGTTACATATTTTGAGGAGGTCATCTTTTTTATCCTGCTGGCAATTCTTTTTCAGATAAAGGATAATGGGAATCTCATTGCTATTCGTCGATTTCAGGTTTACTTTTTGAATATCCCGTAAATGTTCCACTAAGCCTGGATCTAATTTAGACTCTGCATTTTCATACCATACCTTTTTTTGATTGCTCATGTTATTCCTCCTTTGTTATAAACCTATCCCTCACCAATAGTCAAACTTTAAATTGGGGCACCCTTATTGACTATAAGGGCACCCTTTCGTTCTAAATAACAACGCACAGCTAAAATTAAATGATCTTATTCTAAAATACGCTCCTCCGGTAAATAGTTGCAGGTTTTCGAAACAACCTAAGGAATTCCAGGTAACTTAGTACTCCTTTGACATTTCCCTCTAGATAATAGAAAATGGTATAGATATTCTACATGAGAGGAAGTTTTATTTGGAGCAGCAAGAGCAATTTTCATCCAGGATAGGATTTATTTTATCGGCCGCAGGGGCCGCAATTGGCCTTGGTGCCATTTGGAAATTCCCATACATCGCAGGACAAAATGGCGGTGGCGCATTTCTCATTATTTTTCTTTTGTTTACCGTTATACTCGGCCTTCCCTTACTGTTAGCCGAATTTACGATAGGTAGAACAGCACAGCAAGATGCCGTTCGTTCTTTCCAGGTAATCGCTCCCGGAACAAAATGGTATTTTATCGGAATTCTTGGCATGATCAGTGTTTTTATTTTACTTTCCTTCTACAGTGTTATTGGCGGTTGGATCATTACATATCTATGGAAAGTCGTGACTGGAGGATTAACCGGTTTAAATGAAGTTCAATATGCAGAGCTGTTCGCAAATACAATAGCGAATCCAGCGATAAGTATCGGTGCGCAACTGATATTTATCATCATGACCATTTTCGTTATTAGTAGAGGCGTACAAAATGGAATTGAGCAAACAAATAAAATCATGATGCCAGCACTTGCGATCCTTTTCATCATTCTCGTAATTCGCTCGGTCACCCTTGATGGTGCTTCTGCAGGTGTTGCTTTTCTATTTCAACCTGATTTATCAAAAGTGACATCAAGCACAATTCTTGAAGCTATGGGACAATCCTTCTTCACGTTAAGTGTCGGTGTTTCCGTCATGATTACATACAGTGCTTATTTGTCAAAAGACCAGAGTCTGCCAAGTTCCGCTGTATCGATTGTCGTTATGAATATAATGGTTGTTCTCTTGTCGGGTCTTGTGATATTTCCTGCAGTATTCTCGTTTGGAATGGAGCCGGATGCAGGGCCGACCCTTTTATTTAATGTGCTTCCTACGATTTTCAGTCAAATGCCAGCCGGGATGCTGTTTTTCGCAGCGTTTCTCATAGTCTTTTTATTTGCGACCTTAACATCGGCTTTTTCCATGCTGGAAATTATTGTAGCCGTCATTTCCAAAGGCGACCCTGTAAAAAGGAAAAAATGGGCCTGGATTGTCGGATTAGCAATCTTTCTCTTCGGTGTACCGTCTGCACTCTCTTTTGGTATTTTGAGTGATGTTTCGTTATTCGGCAAATCAATCTTTGACTTAGCGGATTACACCGTGAGTAATATTTTGCTGCCAACGGGGGCATTATTCATCGCAATTTTCGTATCTGTTAAAATGAAAAAATCAGCGATGTACGAAGAATTAAAACGGGGCAGCAACTTAATGTACGGCATCTTCCAAGCTTGGTTCTTCCTCGTTCGCTACATCGTTCCAGCGTTGATTATTTTTGTCATGCTCGATGTACTTGAAATCTGGTAAGGCCGCGAAGCAATACATGCCACTTTCTAAATTTTATCGCCGTATTTCCGTATAGTAACTGTATAAATAGTCAAAATAAAAAGGCATAGATTGATACAAATATACGGAGGTGCAGCATGAATAAACCATACCGGTGTCCAAATTGCAAAACAAACAGATCGCGCTTTAACCTGATCGAACAGACCGCAACTCCCGTCAAACTCGATGCAAAAACGGGTGAAATCTTAGAAGAATATACGAGTGAAGATACGCTTCTTTTTCACCAAGCTTATAATGGACCGCAATACAGAATTCAGTGCGGGGTATGTGGATTAATTGAAAATGAAAAGATGTTTGAACAGTTTGCGGAGTATGATGGGAATTGAGTATTTGGTGTCTGGCAGAACTCAAATTTTGCAAGAATATATTCTTCCGCCAAACACCTCCAACAGAAAAATGGTAAACTATATTATGATATGGTTTACCATTTTTTTGAGGTGTCTAACTCCTCAACTAGGAGGTCTATCCCATGCTCCAACAATTAAAAAAACATTTTCCTTCCTTACAATCTTATAAAAAAACACCAACGGAAATCGATGATAAACTGACATGGTTTATTGCAGAGAATGGCCAAATTATCAGTATCGATCCGTCCGAAATCACTGAAAAGGATTCCGCTTTATTACATATCTTTCTAAAACCGTACCAACATAATTTTCCGCCTATGACGAAAGCAGAAAAATTATGGCAGCAATACATTCAAGCTGACGGTGAGCTACCGATAATAGAAAACATGTTTCGCCTAATCTTTTTCCAAATCCCGCCAGATCAACTACAACCAGCAGACTTCAAGGACGCCCTTAATCAATTATTTGAAAAAGAGATGATTATCCTATGGGAAAGTGAAACGGAAGGAGTCATTGTTGATAAAGAGCTCACCGACTATGAAGAAGATATTTCATTAGAGGAAATCATCGACATTTTAATGAGTGATCTATACATAAAAATCCGCTTTTTCGTGAGCCCATATCTTACGGAACTCCGACAAGCGAAACATTATTATAACCAATTAACTTCTCAAGCAAGCATTGTCTTCTCCTACTCGGAGCATAATGTGATTTCTTATATAGAAGCAATTCCTTACCTGCTTATCGATCAACTAACACCGAAATTAAGAGACGATCTGCAGCAGCTCATCCCACAGGAATTTCAACACGATAAGGGGTTCCTAAAGATGATGGAAGTTTTTCTGAAAAGCAATTTAAATGTTTCAGTAGCGGCTAAAAAGCTATATATGCACCGTAACAGTTTTCAATACCGAATTGAAAAGTTCAAGGAAAAAACGGGTCTCGATATCCGAAATTTCCATCATGCACTAACTGTTTACCTGGCTTTATTGGTCAAGTGAATCCATTTGTAAAGTTGCCTAAAACATGTCCAAAGCTTTGTGCACGTTTACCATTTAATGAGTAATCGTTCTTCACTATAATGAAATCAGTGAATAAAACGTTTTCATATATTTGAAGGAGGATCTCATAATGGCTGAACTCGTATTAGAAAATATTCAAAAGAAGTATGATAAAGATGTCGTAGCGGTTAAAGACTTTAACCTGCATATTGAAGATAAGGAGTTTATCGTATTCGTTGGACCATCCGGCTGCGGTAAATCTACTACACTACGAATGATTGCAGGTCTAGAGGAAATCACGGAAGGAAACCTGTACATTGATAATAAGCGGATGAACGATGTTTCTCCAAAAGACCGTGATATTGCAATGGTTTTCCAAAACTACGCCCTCTATCCGCATATGAGTGTATACGATAATATGGCATTTGGATTAAAACTGCGGAAATTTAAGAAGGCGGAAATCGATAAGCGCGTAAATGAAGCAGCTAAAATTTTAGGCTTGGAGGAATACTTAACTCGTAAACCTAAAGCACTTTCTGGTGGTCAGCGTCAGCGTGTTGCATTAGGACGAGCCATTGTCCGCGATCCGAAAGTGTTTCTCATGGACGAACCTTTATCAAACCTTGATGCTAAATTACGTGTCCAGATGCGTACAGAAATTCAAAAGCTGCACAGGCGTCTGCAATCAACTACTATTTACGTTACACACGATCAGACGGAAGCAATGACAATGGCTACCCGTCTCGTTGTTATGAAGGATGGAGAAATCCAGCAAATCGGTTCTCCTGAAGAAGTGTATAAGAACCCTAATAACGTATTCGTCGGTGGCTTCATCGGCTCACCAGCAATGAACTTCTTTACAGGCATCGTGAAGGATTCTTACTTTACCATGGGGGACGTGAAAATAAAAATTCCTGAAGGCAAGCTGAAACCATTAAAGGATAATGGCTACCTTGATAAAGAAGTCATTCTCGGTGGTCGCCGTATCATTAAAAAAGATGAACTTGTCTTTCTAGAGGCAAATCTAGAGTCTACGATATCTG
>NZ_BMOS01000004.1:58011-180206 GCF_014647195.1 Oceanobacillus indicireducens
TTCGCCCGGAAGATATTAAAGATGAACTTGTCTTTCTAGAGGCAAATCTAGAGTCTACGATATCTGCTGGCATTGAAGTTGCCGAGCTGAATGGAGCAGAGACGTTCCTTTACTCGAAAGTCGCGGATCAAAGCTTTATTGCCCGAGTCGACTCCCGTTCTGATGTTAAAGCTGGAGATACCGTGAAATTAGGTTTTGAGATGAATAAAGCACATTTCTTTGATGCGGTGACGGAAGAGAGAATTTATTAAGTTACTTCTTTTAGTCAAATGGTTCAACCTTATTTCTCCATGGGAAAAGGGATACCCCTCTTTAAGGAGTATCCCTTTTATCTTTCAGTAACATATAAGCTTATTTTTAATATTTTATATCCCGAATATCTCGGGTGGGAAATTCTTCGTTTTCGTTTTAATTATTGGGTGATTATTTCAAAACGCAGCATGAATCATCGTGTTAATTCAAGAATTTCACTTAACCGCGGTACGTGTTCCACTGGGTGTTCTCTAACTTAAGCAACGCAAGCCCTACCTGCTCTTGCGTCCTTGCGACCCCTTAGTCGCTCCAGTTTGAATAAGCATCTTCAAAAACATTGTAGAATGCCAGAGTGCTTATTTGTTACTCGATTTACTATAATACCATCTTAAAGAATTCTTGTCAATCTTTTTTTGCAAAGAAATGAACTGGGATCCGTTTGTTAATTTATGTTTAGGTTTTATTGGTTGGAATGGATTATTATCTTTATATCAATTAAACTTAGATTACTACATTATACATAGGGGAGGGATCTTTTTGTGGCCTTTTAAGAAAACCGTGCAACCTACATTAAATATAATTGAACCAATCAAGAAAACCAACTACACAAAAGACACAGATAAAATTGTCGAAGGTTTGTTTGAAGGGCAGTACTTTCTTATAAAATCTTTAGAAGTTCTTGATTTTAAAAAAGGAATTGACTGGAACTATCAGCACCATTCGGGTGCAAATACTTATCAACTTTATCTTCATTCGTTGGAAACCATTCATCATCTTTGTAATCATTACGAGAAAAAGAAAGACAAAAAATCATTAAAAAAAGCTCATGAAATTTTACAAGATTGGGCTAAACACGACGAAGCCCATCCAAAGGAAAATTACCGTTCTCGCTGGAGTGATCACGCAACGGCAACGCGTGCGTTAGCAATTATTTATCTATACACTTCCGCTGTAGATATAATAAAAATAGATGAGGAACTGATCTATAATCTTCTCTTGAAGCATGCTAGATTTTTAAATGATGACCAAAATTATCGGAAAAATAACCATGGAATCATGGTCGACAGGGCTTTACTATCGATTGCATTAGTTTTGTCCGAATATCCAGAAGCAGAACACTGGAAAGAGAAAGCAATTTATAGAGTCAGGGAAGCTTTCAATAGAGATTTCAGTTACAAAAATGTCCATTTAGAGAATTCGCCGGACTATCATAGTATGGTGATGAGGCTTATTCAATCCGTCGAAACCTTCTTGGTAAAAAATAATTTGACCCTCGGAAAGGACATCGTAGAAAGATTAGAGCAAGCGGATGATTATTTTCACTATTTTTTAAAGCCAAACCTAAAAGTCCCGACCATTGGAGACACCTCTTCCGGTCATTTAAAACGGAAGAAAAAGAAATTTGATTCCTTCATTGATGAAGAAGCGGGTATTGCAATCCTTCAAGATGAGCATGAGGAGCCAGAAAGATCAACTTGGCTATCTTTTATCTGTGGTTATGGGAGTAAGACTCATAAACATTTCGATGATTTATCGTTCAACCTGTTTTATAATGGCAAAGACATTTTCGTTGATTCGGGAAAATATAATTATGTTAAAAGTGATAAGATCAGACAATACGTCCTTTCCCCAATTGCACACAACACCCTTGCAATCGATGGAAAAGAATATAAATTAGGCGATCCGCTAGTCTACCGCGATAAAATTAAAATAACCGGTTATCACAAAACGTTACACTATGAACTAATTCAAGGGGAAAATAAAGCACATAACGGAGCGAAACTAAAGCGGACACTTATCTTTTTCAAGCCGGATGTCATAATTATTTTCGACCAAGCTGTAAGTGACGAAGATCAGAAATTTTTACAATTGTACAACCTTGCCCCACATATTGAAATCCTTGAGACAAAAGATAATTACGCAAAAATAAAATCAGGTGCCGATATCATTGAAATCGAGCAACTGCTCGGAACAAGTTCCGTTACGAGTTTCCAAGCGGATCGAACTGAACCGAGAGCAATCATGTCCGAACGTTTCAATGAATTAATCGATATATCACAATTGGAGTTTTCAAAAACGGGTGAGAACGTGAATTATCTGACGATGATTAATCTGGGAAATGATACTTCTGTTAAAGATGTCACTTTTGATGAAATCGCTAGAGTTTTAACGTTAACTAAAAATGGTAAAAAGCTAGATATAGCTTTGTGATTGCAAGCGGGTGTGATCTGGAGTATTAGATTTTGCTAAGATGTAGCTAGTAGTATTTGTAACTGGAAAATCAGGTAAAAGCGCGGGTATGCCCAAAACATGTAACCCGCGCTTTTATTCATTATTTCTGCTGACTGACTTGCGCACACCCATCAAGAAGAACAGCTATTCCTTTTTAATATGACAATCGGCGAATCGAGCTAACTTAAATAACGATATATCATGCTCCGTTACTCCATGCATTGCTAATTGGGATAGGATTTCTCCTACTACACTAGCGAATTTAAATCCATGACTGGAGAAGCCTGTCGCTATCAATACATGGGCATGTTCTGGATGCTGATCGATTATAAAATGTCCGTCAGGCGTTCGGGTATAAATGCAAATTGCCGCTTTCTTTAATTTCCCAGCAGCCTCTGGCATGAAGGTATCCAAGAACTCTCGCAAATGCCCCTCATCATGGATATCTGAACCAAATTCACGGTTCATCGTAGACGGATCAATTACATCTTCATAGTCATGACGCCCAATTTTCAGCCCGCATCCGCCAAAAGATGGGAAACCATAATAAAGTGCTTTAGAACCATTAATTGCTACTTCCGCCGCAAATGTTGGGAAGTTGTGCAAATTAAACAGCGCTTCATTCGCTTCAAACCACCCAATCGGTTGACGAGTTGTCTTTAATGGGAGCTTTAAGCCTATTTTTTCCGATAACGTTCCACTCCAAGCACCTGCACTTATAATCAGCTTATCCCCAGTAAACGTAGCGTTTTCCGTTATAACGCTCACCGACCTATCACTTGTCTCTATATCGATTACCGGATTTTGAAAGGAGGTTTCAGCTCCGTGGTGAATAGCCAACTCTTTATATGCAGCGATACAATTCTCACTAAATAAGAACCCGGAATTTGCCTCATAAAACCCAATATAATCATCCGGCAGATTAAGCCCAGGAAATCGTTCCTTTATTTCAGCACTGCTAAGAAAGTCGATATGCAAGTTATGTTCTTTTCCACTCGCTATCGCTTCATCGATAAATGGCGCATTTCCTTGTGGTCCAAACCCCATCGCACCTGCCTGGGTGAATATTTTCAAGTGACTCTTTCTCTCCAATCCTTCCCACAATTCTTGAGAACGAAGAGCAAGTGGAACGTATTCCCTTCCTTCTCCATATGCATGGCGGGATAATTCGTGTTTCCCCGTAATGGCTTCCTTGATCATGTGGCGGATTATGTGCGTCAATCAGCAAAACCTTCACCCCTTGACGGGCTAAATAGTAGCCAGCAGCCATCCCCATTGAACCTGCCCCGGCTATAATGACATCATAGTTTTTCTTCATGGAATCCCCCTCATATGCTTCTTTATTCCAAATTCACGTTATCATTATTCTTGCTTCACCCGTACAACGAGCATCATACAAAATGAAAGAATCATAATCGCAATCACCCACATCCAGGCCATCGCCTTATTCCCTGAGTCCAGTGCAATATAAATTGCTGTTGGAATTGTTTGGGTGACGCCTGGGATATTTCCCGCAAACATTAAAGTCGCACCAAACTCGCCTAACGCGCGGGCAAAACTTAATATACTTCCAGCAAGCAGCATTTTAGAAGCTAAAGGAACAGAGATCGTTAGGAAGGTTTTCCACTCCCCCGCCCCGTCAATCCTTGCCGCCTCTTCAATATCACGGTCCACTTCCTCGAATCCCGATTTCGCTGCTTGGTACATCAGCGGAAATGCGACAACGACTGCAGCGATCACAGCGGCCCACCATGTAAAAATAATGGGTTGATTAAAAACCCATTCAATTGCTTGACCAATAATACTATTTTTTCCGAAAACGACAATTAATAAAAATCCAACGACCGTCGGGGGCAACACCATGGGAAGCATCAGAAGCGTTTCTAATACGGCCTTCCCTTTGAATTTTCTCCTCGCAAGCACTTTCCCGATTAACGTCCCCATTACAATTACGATAACACCTGATATCGCAGCAACTTTAAGAGATAACCAAATCGGACTGAGAAATGCTTGCATAAAAGCACTATTTAATTGTAAATCCATATTCTTCAAATACCTTTAAGGCTTCATCGCTTTGGAGATAGTCCAAAAAGACTTTTGCCATTTCGTATTGGGCAGAACCTTTGATCACTCCGACTGGATAAATAATAGGTGTATGTGTTTGGGCATCAACGGAAGCAACAATATCTATTTTTTCTGAAGTGAGGGCGTCTGTTTGATACACAAGTCCAGCCTCAACATTCCCGGTTTCCACATAGGATAAAACTTGCCGAACATCCTTTGCAAAAACGACTTTCGATTCCAGCTTATCCCATAAATCCATCTCTTCCAGTGCTTCTTTTGCATATTTGCCTGCAGGTACGGATTCAGGTGTACCGATGGAAATGTTACTTATTTCTCCTTTCGTAAGGTCCTCCAGTCCCCTGACTGATTGATCCTCTTTTGGAGTAATTAATACAAGCTCATTTCCAAGCAAGTCTACCCTATCTTCTCCAGCAATCAATCCTTCTTCTAGCAAGTTAGCAAACTTATCTTCTGCCGCTGAGAAAAATAGATCCACTGGTGCACCTTGTGAGATTTGTTGCTGCAGTGAACCTGAGGCTCCGTAATTAAAGGTCAAGGCTATTTCCGGATGTTCTTCTTGAAAATCCGCTTGAATCGTATCTAGTGCCTCTTTCAAACTTACCGCTGCCGAAATCGTTAACGCAGCATTTTCAGCCGCTGTCCCGGCTTCCTCGTCTCCTGGATCTTGAGCAGAATTATTCGTATTAGAACATGCACCTAATAGTAGAAATAAGAAGAAGAGCATACTAATAAAAGACATTTGTTTTTGCATATTCTAATTGCCTCCTTCCGCACATTTACCTTTCATTATATCCTATTATAATAACTCACGCTGAAAATGAAAATCTCCTGATGCGGGAACATCAGGAGAAGCATATTATAATTTTCCCCAAAAAATTTAGGGCGTGGGAAGTACTTCCTAACTAAAACACAATCGTCTTATTCCCATGCACAATAATCCGGTCTTCCAAATGCCACTTCACCGCGCGCGCAAGTACACTGCGCTCAATTGCTTGTCCAATCTTCTTCATTGCTGCCACGTCATCTCGATGGTCAACACGCCCAATATCCTGTTCAATAATTGGACCTTCATCAAGATCATTTGTCACATAATGTGACGTCGCACCGATCATTTTCACTCCCCGGTTAAACGCGCGTTCATATGGATTGGCACCGATAAACGCTGGTAAGAAGGAATGGTGGATATTGATAATTTGATTCTTATATTCTTCTACAAAATCAGGCGTCAGAATCTGCATATAGCGTGCAAGAATGACAAGATCCACATCATACTGCTCTAGGATTTCTTTTTGCTGTGCTTCCGCCTGGCTGCGAATATCCCGATTGGCTGGAATATAGTGGAACGGAATACCACGGGATTCTACCATATCTCTTACAACTTCATGGTTACTGACGACAACAGCAATATTAGCCATTAAGTCACCGCTCTCCCACTCCCATAACAGCTCAAGCAGACAATGCGGCTCTTTTGAAGCAAAAATCGCTACATTCTTCAGTTCATGGACGTACCTAACATCATAATGCATATTGAATTTTTCAGCGATTGGAGTAAAGTCCTTTTCCAAATCGGCTTTCTTATCCCTTAACCCCGGACAATCGAATTCAATCCGCATAAAGAACTGTCCACCCTCTGGGTCAAGTGTATATTGGTCAGACGTTACAATGTTTGCCCCATGTTCATAAAGAAACTGGGATACAGTTGCAACAATCCCCGGTTGATCTGGACAACGAATTAATAGTCTTGCCCGATTTTTATTTTCATTTTGGTACGCTTCTATTTTCTCTTCTGTATAGGTATGCATAAACGATCCTCTTCTCATCTAAAAATTTTCTTTATAACCTACTCTATGGAATTCAGTTCAAACTTTCAAGCTTTTTGTTAACAAATAAGAAGTACCTGTCAGCCCTGAATCGTTTAAAAAGATTTAGGGTGTGGCAGGTACTTTATTTAACTCCAAACAACAGCGATTATTTTTAATGGCTCGTCCCCCGTATTAATCAAACCATGACTTCCGCCTCGCGTAATAATGCAGAGATCACCTTTCGAAACGGCATGCTCTCCTTCGTCATCCTGAAAGTTCCCCGTTCCTTCAACAATATAGTAGGCTTCCGCATCCTTATCATGTGAATGAAAACCAATCGAGCCGCCAACTGGTATGCTGACTTCTGCAAACATATCAAGACCAGCAATCTGATCCTCTTTAGTCAGTTTACGAGATAAGTCCACGATTCCTTTTCCACCATGCAAATTCTCCACCGATTCAACTGTATTGGAGCGTTTAATCATTTAATCACCCTCTAATTAAAAAGACTTGGCAGGAATGTGGAAATACCTGGTATAAAAATAATTAACAGAATAACAACTACGAGAATACCAATCACATGCAGAATATAAGGTAATGTATCTTCTATCCCCATATTTCGATCTGTCACACTCGCACCTGCAATTAATGATAAACCTACAGGAGGTGTTACGTTAGCAAGCGCAAAGTTCATGACGAGAACCATTCCAAAGTGGATTGGGTCAATTCCATATTCCATGGCAATTGGCATGAAAATTGGACTAAGCAAGATAATAAGTGACGTCACCTCCGTCAACATTCCAAGAATAAGCAAGATAACAGATACGATCAGCAGGAACTGAAGCGGTGTACTCGCAAACTGCAAGAAGAAATCCGAGATCATCGCCGGAATTTTATTGGCAGTTAGTACGTATGTAAATGCATTCGCCACGGAAATAATAATTAAAATCGTGGCAGATGTCACCGCAGAAGAAACCATAATATCTTTAAACTTTCTAAACGTTAACTCTCTGTAAAATATAGATAAAATAAAGCTATAGACAACAGCAATGACCGCTGCCTCTGTCGCTGTCGCAAATCCGCTGAAAATACTTCCTAAAATAAAGATCGGCGTAAGCAGCGGGAAAAAAGCTTTCACACCTACTCGCAGAAATTCTTTTCCTGTCATCGGGGCAGGCTTGTCAGCACCATAGCCTTTCTTTTTTGACATATAAGCTACGTAAATACAGAGCAGTAACGTAAGGACAACTCCCGGAACTACTCCAGCAATAAATAAGTCACCGATCGAGATATTCGCGGTGATACCGAGGATAACCATTGTAATACTCGGCGGAATAATCAATCCAAGGACACCCGCAGGACCAATAATACTTGCAATAAATGAATTACTATATTTTTCTTCTTTGAGACGCGGCACAAGAACGGATCCAACTGCATAAGTCGTGGCAACCGTCGAACCAGAAACTGTTCCGAAAAGCGCACTTGTTACAACAGTTGTCATCCCGAGCCCACCGGTTAAGCGTCCGACAAAGGCTCTTGCAAACTCCATCAACCTACGCGTTAAACCGCCCTCTCCCATAATATTTCCGGCCAAAATAAATAGCGGAATAGCAAGATAGGAGAAATTATTTACCCCTGCAAACATCCGTTGTACGAGTACTTCCAGGGAAACATTGCCAAGAATCATCATACCCGCACTTACAATTCCTAAAATAAAAGCAATTGGCATTCCTAAAAAGAGAAGTCCAAAGAATACGGCAAGAATTAATAGAATCATACAGTCGGCTCCCCCTCTCCAGTAGAACGGAAAATATCCGTTACAATAAAGTAAATTGAAAAGAGAGAACTAAGTGGAATCGCCAAGTAAAATAATCCCATCGGTAATTGTAACGTGGACGAAGTAGTCGACATTGCGCCCATCGTTAACCCGAAGCCGTAATAGGCCAAGATTCCAAAGAAAAGGATCGTTAATAGATGAACCGAAAAATGAATCATCTTTTGAATCGTCGGTCTTGCTCGCTTAACAAAGAATGTCACCGCTAAGTGCATCTTTTCATAGATTGCTAGACTGGAACCGAAAAAGGTAAGCCAAACGACTAAAAGCCGAGCAAGCTCATCTGCACCCGGGAAGGATATACTCACCATTCTCGTTAACACTTGCAGAAATACGATGACCGTTAAACCCGTAATTGCAACAACACATAAGTAGACTAATATTTTGGCTATGATTTCTTTCACTTTCATGGGTATCACTTCCCCCTATTCCATTAGTTTCTTATAAAGTAAGAAAGGAAGAGAGCCGATTCCCTCTTCCCTTTTCATTACCAGCCCGACGCCTCACGATAAATATCCATCATCTCTTCACCAAATACTTCTTTTTCCCATTTATCATAAACCGGCATCATCGCTTCACGGAATGCATCTGTATTCACATCATCATTGACCTGCATTCCATTGTCGATTAATTCCTGAATATACGTTTCTTCCTGTTCGTCATTCATTACCGTCACTTCATCTTGAATCCGTTCTGTTTCCGCCAATATAATTTCCTGATCTTCCTCGGAAATGCTATCCCATACATCCGTGCTCACAATGAGCATGATTGTATTATAAAAATGTCCAGTCAATGATAAATAATCCTGTACTTCATAAAACTTCGGCAGCAACGTATTTGCGAGCGGATTTTCCTGCGCATCAATTGCCCCTTGTTGTAATGCCCCATATACTTCGCTGAAAGCCATTACAGTAGGCAGTGCTCCTAATTGCTCAAACGCATCAACCCGTAATTTTGTCTCAGCAACTCGAATATTAAGCCCTTCCAAATCTTCTGGTTCAACAATCGGGCCTCTATTATTCGTAATGTGGCGGTATCCCCATTCAAGGTACCCGATTTTAGTCATGTCCTGTTCAGCCATAATATCTGCCAAATAATCGCCAAATGCTCCCTTATATGCTTCTCGCGCATGTTCGATATCTTTCCACATATATGGTAAATCTTCAATTGCCATCCGTGTATCCAGTGCTTGCATCGATCCAACCATAATCGCTGCTGCTTCCATCGAACCGAGCTGTACTTGCTCAAGCATTTCTGTCTCAGAACCGAGCTGGCTGTTCGGATAAATATCAAAGGTTACTCGGCCCTCAGTTTGCTCTTCTACTTCGGTCGCCATTTCTTCAAGCAAATCAGAAGCAGGAGTCCCTTCCGTCAAAGCATGTCCGAGCTGCAATGTGACGGAATCGGCACTACCTCCTCCCCCATCGGTATCCGAACAAGCTGCTAATACAAATACTAGTAGTACAGCAAAAAAACTCACTTTCCATTTATTAGACATTTTCTCTCTCCTCTTTTTGTCAAAAATAATCGCGAGAAAGCGCTGTCAAACAATGTTTCCCCTTATGTAATTTAGCGTACTTCCTTCTATTTTGACGAGTCTTTTGAATTATTCGTATACTGTATACTACAATACAAAAATATAAAAGTCAATAGAAATTGAATAAACAGAAAAATGGTGTGTAAACAACGTCGTACACTTATATACCCAACGCTTATTAGGTTTAATCTTATTTCTTGAGTTTACAAAATATTCCCCTTAATGTATGATATAAGATAAACCTGTATACAGTATACAAGCTCTGACAGCGTACATTTTTTAGAATAAAGGAGATAAAATCCATGCTGAGCAAAATAAATTCTCGCGTAAAAAGTATTTCCATACCAGGCATCCGCGTCTTTGCAAATAAAGTAAACGAATATGAAAACGGTATCAACTTCACGATTGGTGAATCTGATTTTCCAACGCCTGAAAATGTAAAGCAAGCTGGAATAAAAGCGATAGAAAACAACTTGACCGGCTACTCCCATAATGCTGGCTTATTAGACGTCCGCCAAGCGATCTCACGCTTTTTTGAGGAAACGTACCATTTTTATTACGACCCAGCAACTGAAATTGTCGTAACGAACGGTGCCAGTGAGGCAATTGACTCAGTCCTGCGTACTATTTTAGCAAGTGGTGATGAAGTCATCCTGACCTCCCCCATTTACTCTGGATACGAATCGATTATCCATCTAAATGGCGCAAAATCTGTCACAATCGATACAACAGACAATGGATTCATTCTCGATCCCGAACGTTTGGAACAAGCAATAACAGATAAAACGAAAGCAATTATCCTTAACTATCCATCGAATCCGACCGGAGCCACACTTAGCCGCGATCAGATGGAAAAAATTGTTGCTGTTTTAAAGAACCATAATATTTTCATTATTTCCGATGAGATTTATAGTGAAAATACATTCGATGGCGAACATTGTTCATTCGCTTCGTTCCCGGAGATACGTGAGCAATTATTTCTGATCCATGGACTCTCCAAATCCCATGCAATGACGGGCTGGCGGATCGGTTATGTGCTCGGAAGTAAAAATTTAATGGAACACGTTTTAAAAGTACATTTAAACAATTCGATTTGCGCTTCTCTGCCAAGTCAATACGCAGCCATTGAAGCACTGACCGCAAACAGAGAAGCGCCTGCTGATATGAACAAAGCTTACATCGAACGAAGGGATTTTGTATACAAGCGGCTAAGAGAAATGGGACTTGAGACAACACTTCCGACCGGAGCTTTTTATTTTTTCCCATCGATTCAATCAACCGGTCTGACTTCAATGGAATTTGCGACTAAACTTTTAGAAAATGAACAGGTAGCCGTCGTCCCTGGAAGTTCGTTCACTGGAAACGGCGAAGGATATATTCGAATTTCTTACGCCAATTCCATGGAGAATTTACATGAAGGCCTTGTAAGGCTAGAGCGATTCCTGCAGAAATAATCAAAGGAAAAGGAGAAGACAATGAAAAAAATAGTTCAGCATGAAACTCTATCTGACCAGGCATACCGGATTATTAAACAAGCGATTACAGATGGAAAACTGAAAGATAAAGAATCATTGCCGGAAGAAAAGCTCGCAAAAAACTTGGGAATCAGTCGCACCCCGCTCCGAGACGCCTTTGCACGCCTCGCAGCTGAAGGACTTATTATACAGCAAAAAGGCGCACCGGCAATTGTTGCTAGCTTTACGAAAAAAGATTCTCTTGAATATATGGAACTCCGTAGTTTGCTTGAGGTTTACAACATTGAAAAAGTAACAGTGAAGATGCATAAGGAGACGATTGAAAAACTGCAGGAAAATCTTGTCAGCCAGCGCGCAGCAATTAATGAGAACAAGTATCATGAGTTTATAGAGCTTGATCGTGATTTTCACTTACTGTTAGCGGCTTGCAATGATAATGAAGAGATAAAAAAGGTAATCCATCGTATGAATACCGGTGTCAGCCGGGCATTTCTTATTTTGTCCAGCACCGTCCCTAAGAGTGCGGAAGATGCTTACGAGGAACATCAAGAAATTATAAAGGCATTGGAGCAGAAGGATGTCGTTGCGGCAAGAAATAGTATGCTGATTCATATGAATAACGTCCAAAAACGATTTTTAAGTTACTACGACCACGCGAAAAATAAAAATTAACCTACACAGGGAGGCATTAATCATGCTTTGGCAGACAGAGCAACAATTAGAAGATTTACTATGTGAAGTTGTTAGCTGGGATAGTCGGACTGGAACAGAAGGGGAAATCCAGTTTGCTGAAAAAATAAAAGGTAAGCTGCTTGAGTTAGAATACTTTAAGGAAAGGCCCACTCTCATTCAATTTCATGATGCAGGAAATGAACGAAATGCCGTAACGGCTTTATACAAACAGGAAAACATCAAAAAAACAATCGTACTCATTAGCCACTTCGACACGGTACATACAGAGGAATTCGGTGCACTTGGTGATTTAGCTTTTCAACCTCGGGAACTAACAAAGAAATTTAAGGAAATGCTTGATTCGCTGCCAGAAGATGTGCAAAGTGACGTTACATCCGGTGATTATTTGTTCGGGCGTGGTACGATGGATATGAAGATGGGTCTCGTTCTGCACCTTCATCTGCTTGAGCAAGCCATTTATGAAAAGTGGTCGATTAACCTGCTCCTTGTCACCGTTCCCGATGAAGAAGTAAATTCAAGCGGTATGCTTACCGCTGTTAAAGGACTTGTAGATATCCGGGAGCGTTATGATTTAAATTACACCCTATTTTTAAACAGTGAACCGAGTTTTTCCATGCAGCCACAAGACGCGCAGTATTATATATATTCCGGAACGATTGGAAAAATCATGCCCTCAGCGCTTTTTTATGGGCGAGAAACCCATGCCGGCGAACCTTTGCAAGGAATCAATGCACACTATATGGCTAGTTTTTTGACGAAGAAAATGGAATATAATCAAGCGTTTAGCGAGGAAGTATATGGCGAGCGCACACCGCTTCCACTTTGCTTAAAAACCTATGATTTGAAAGCGGATTATTCCACACAAACATCCAACCACGTTGCAGCGCTTTACAACGTCTTTTTAATGAAACGAAATGCGAAAGAGACGATGACTTCTTTCCGTGAAGTCGCAACAAAGGCTATGGAGGAATGCGCAGAAGAATACAGACGTGTGTTAGCAAGGGAAGAAAATAGTGAGGAGCACTTCAACATAGATGTATGGGAATATGAAGAACTATTGAATTATGCTAGGGGTAAACTTGGCAAAGAAAAGACGGAGGAAATAATTAAAGAAACCGTCGCACTTCCCAATTTGGATCAGCGGGAAATTTCCATGAAAGTATGCGATCAAATAATGGCTCATTGCCAAGAACTTGCACCAGCATGCATTTTATTCTTTGCGCCGCCGTATTATCCGGCAATAAATTCTTCAGATGACCCGCTCGTTCAGGAGAAAATTCTGTTAACGAAGCAGCTGCTTCAAGATCATTTTAATGTTAAGGCAGAGCAAGTGCATTATTTTAATGGAATTTCTGATTTGAGTTATGTGAATTACGATAAGGATGATAAAGGCTGGGAATCTTATCAAAATAATACTCCAGTTTGGGATCACTTATATACGATTCCATTTGATGAAATGCAGAAGCTTCAAGCACCGGTCTTAAATATTGGACCTTTCGGGAAAGATGCTCATAAATTGACAGAACGGCTTCATAAGCAAAGTGCTTTCGTGCATACCCCTTTTGTTTTGCAGAAGGTGGTGCAGACTATGTTTGATGGAGTGATTGCTGGAGTGGGAAAGGAGTGAAGATGATTTGATCTTCACTCTTTTTTGGGTTCACTATCTATTTTTATGGAAATTATCCAAAAGTAGAAATTTAATTAGAACTGTGATATGTAAGTAAAACACACGAGTTCTAGCTTTTTATTCCTAGTATAACAAGATTTATTAAAATAACTTCATCTGCTCAGTTAACTTTTCTTGCCCTTCCTTAGGCATTACATAGCCTAAAGCTTTATAGCCCTTCTTCCTATTCTCATACATATTTTCAAATATACCTTCTTTACGGTCAATATAATCATAGACTTTCACAACTGATTTCTGTTCATGGATACGATGTAATCTTCCGACATACTGTTGCAAAGTACCTTTCCAAGAAAAAGGGAAAATTAAAAACAGAGTATCTAGCCGGGGATTATCAAAGCCCTCTCCTATATATTTTCCGGTGGCTATGATGAGACGTTCTTCTTCATCTGGTAACTTATTTAGTGCATCTAATCTACTTGCTTTCTCTCTGTCACTTAAGTTTCCGGTTAATATAAATAGATTCTTAGTAAAACCCGCAAATTTATCGGCCAGAATTTTCACATGGTCCACTCTTTCAGTTAATATGATCGGTGCGGCCCCCTGCTCTAACTCCTTTAGTACATCATTAAATATCATCGTATTTCTTTTTTCGTCCAGTATTAGTTCCTTATACAGTCCTTCATTCGTATTCCCCTTATCTATTAACTTACTTTTAAACGATGTATAACGGGGAATTAAAATGTGTTTGAATGGGCGAAGTTTTGATAGATCTTTAGCACTGATTTTATATCTTGTTCGACCTAATTGCATACGCATAATTGCTTCATGTCCGTCTTTACGTTTAGAAGTTGCGGTTAGACCATGTACATAAGCTGAATCAAATCGTTTCAATACTTTTTCAAATGTATAAGCTGAAAATGGTGACATTCATCCACAATTATTTGACCATATTTATTTAAATCCTTTAATTTCTTTTCATCTTTAATTGATTGGATCATTGCTATGTCTATCTTACCTTGACGGGAATTCTTACCACCTCCAATTAATCCAATTTGTTCTGGTTGTATGTCCAAAAATGCACCTAATTGTTCTCGCCATTGATTCATCAATTGCTTTCGATGAACAATGACTAAAGTATTTACTTTTCTCTCAGCAATAAGTGCTGCGCCAATTACTGTTTTTCCAAATCCCATTGCCGCTTCCAATATTCCTGTGTTAAATTTAGTCATCGATCCTCCTGTAAAATTTACATCTACTCTACTTCCCAAATAAGTATTATTAACTAACGTATAGTCGATAGATGCTTTCTTTAACAACTCTTTTAAGTCCTCCAAACAACCTCTTGGCAAAATTAAATAATTACCATCTCGCTCAGAGCAATCGATCACTCTAGGAATTCTTTTTGTTGAATGGCGTTTCTTTTCAGCACGATAATAATCTGGGTTACTGAACTTTGCCAATCCAACTACTTGCTCTAAAATATGTTGTGAGATTTCATTTGTATTAATATAGATCCCATTCGTGCAAATAATGTTTATTTTATTTGAAAGAGGTGCTACGACTGGTCCTTCTTGAATAAACATATTTTTATTTGAAGAGGTATTGATTAAACTCTGTATTTCTTTTTTACTTATTCTATTCACTTTCGCCAAGTAATCCCATTGGTCCTTAAACGGATTAAAGTTCTCGTCTATAAACACGCTATTGTGTTCTTTTCGGGATTGGCCTTGTAATGGTAAAGCAATTAAATTACCAAACTTGCCTTTCGTTAATTCATCCTGATTTGGAAACATGCGATCAAAGGATTTTAATTCTCGTTTATTTCTCCGATCAATAGTATAGGTTAGTAAAAGAGTTCCAAATTCCCTAGCCAGTGTTGCCGATATTGGCTCCGTAAAGAAGAACCATACATGACAGCCATTTCCAGAGCGAGAGCGTTCCATATATGCAGGAATGCGAAGTTGTTTACAGGTGCCAATAAAATGTTTTACATCCTCTTTCCAGTCATTTTTGTCAAAGTCAATTGCAAGAAACCAGCAAGTATTATTTCTTAAAAGAGGGTATATACCAAGCGTAAGATCACCGGTTAGATGTCCCTCTATCACCGTTTTAGTTAATGGATAATAAGAATTTGACTTTGAATTCTTAGCAGGTGCATAGCCAGAATCTCCGTCTTTACTTACCCATCTATAGGCATAAATATCTTTGCGACCTTTAAACAAATTAGAAAACAATTGAATTCTTTCATTCATTTTAGCTTGAATCATCGCTTCTTTATTCAGATTCGGTTCTATATGCTGTTTCATATTAGATTGATAGTATTCCACCAGATGCTTTAGTTGCCTATTTTCCTCTTTTAATTCTCCTACCTCTTTAATCAACCGCTTATTCTCTTGTATAAGTTTACTATCCATGACAGACCATATCCTTATGTTTTAATTTTTCTATTAATTAATAATACAGCATTCCCACTCAAATCAGTATTAAACAACATATAACAGACATTTCATTAAAGCTGAACAAACCCACCAAATAACCAAATCAGCACTCCACTAACCGCTCCCACAGAAATCGCTGCGACAAACCCAATATAAAACGGCTTTAGCCCTAATCCTTTAAACATCTTGAAATTCGTTGATAGTCCAACTCCAGCCATCGCCATCCCAAGGAGATAGGTCGTTCCAAATGAACTAAGATTTGTATAGATACTGCTCCAGCTATCAGACGCGAAAATACCAAATGCATTTCCTGTACTTTCCAATGTTGCATCCCCGATCGTTCGCATAATAGAAAGAATCAGAAATCCAATGACAAATAACGGAATGAATGTATACCATTTCGGCAAACTGTCCTCTTTATTTTCTACCTGAGCAGCCAGCTCCTTCGACTTGCTAAAAAATAAATAAGAGACAAAAGGAATGATCGCAATGATAAATAAATTTCTCGTTAATTTCGTAACGGTTGCTGCATCCACCACTTGCGGCATCTGATACAGCTGATCATAAATTAGCGCTGCTCCGGTCACCTGCGCTGTATCATGGATAGCGGTACCTAAGAATAACCCAGCCTTAATCGCATCCTCCGCAAATAAGAAATGAGCGAGAAATGGATACAACAACATCCCTGTTAAACCAAAGATGGTAATATTCGCTACCGCATAAGAAATTTCATTTTCCTTCGCCTTTATTACAGGAGATGTCGCCATAATTGCAGTGACACCACAAATGCTCGTTCCGCTTGCAATTAAAGTTGCCAGACGTATGGACTGATTCATTTTATTAGCTAAGAATAAGGTTACTAATAAACCGACAGATATACATGCAACAATAAGCGGGATTCCGAATGCCCCGAGTTTTAAAGCTTCCATCAAACTCAATCGGAGACCGAGTAAAATAATCCCTGCCCGTAAGATATATTTCATCGAAAAGGAGATTCCTTTTGTAAAAATATCGGAGAGCCCGATTGAATTCCGAATAATAATACCAAGTATAATTGCAACAAAAATTCCTGAGATTGGTGTTTCGCTGCCTTCAGATAATAAACCGATAGCTTTTAAACCTGTCCCAATGAGCTGAGCACCGTACATCCCGCTAAGCATGATCAGAAGACATAATAGAAGACCGGGTAAAATATTTATTAAAAAATGTGGTTCTTTTCGTTGTATTGCATTTTGCAAGGTAACCTACCCTCCCTCATATGCGCACTTTTTCTCCATCCCTTATTATCGCATAACTAAGATAGTTTCGACAAAAATTTAAAGGATGATAGAAATTAAAGAACGGAACACTTGTTCCTAACCTTTAATTCTGTTATGCTATATCTAGAATCACATCTCGGTAAGTTCTCGCTAAATTCTAAAAACTTCAAAAGGGATGTGTTATAATGGAATTAACAAAATCACTTCGCCAGTACCCCCTAGAAAGCATCATACACGATACAGTAAGAGACGAGCCTACAGACTACAGCAATAACGAATCAGATTTCCAAAGCAACAAAAGATTCAGAGCATTAAAACGGATACCGCTGCCAAGGTTGATGAATTTAAAGATTGATTATGCTTTTAAGCAACTTTTTGGTATCGAAAAAAACAAACAAATTACCATTGTATTTTTAAATGCTTTTTTACAGGAAACGGGACGAGATCCGATTAAAGACATTACTTTCAATAATATCGAAGCAGGCGGAGAACATGTCGATGATAAGCAATCAAGACTTGACTTATTAGTCGTCACCACTACTGGTGAAAAAATCAATGTTGAAATTCAGTTTACCGATCGATATAACATGATTAGACGCTCTATCTATTATTGGTCAGGAATCTACCGCAGCCAGTTGCTTTCGGGAATGGGATACGAAGAGCTAAGCGATGTTATTTCCATCAACCTGTTGAATTTTAATATTTTTGATCAGACGGAACGGTTCCATACGATGTATCACCTATTTGAGGATGAAGAACAATTCAAACTGACAAATGCCATGGAGTTTCACTATATTGAAATGCCGAAACTGTTGAAAGCTTGGAAAGAAGATAAACTGGATCCTTGGAAAGACGTTTTAGCTAGATGGCAATTGCTGCTCGGGATGGTTGATCATCGGAATAAAAAATTCTATGAAGATATTTATCATGAATTGGAGGAGATTGCAATGGAAGATAAGACACTTCAAAAACCGTTTCATAACTGGGAAGAGCTCAGCATGACACCAGAACAGTATTTAGCTTATGAATCTCGCTTAAAGCATATTTTGGATGAAGAAGCGGCAAAGCGGGAGGCAGAGCTCCGAGCACAGGAAGCAGAGAAAGATGGTATGGAACGTGGCATGAAACGAGGAATGAAACGTGGAATAGAACAGGGAATGGAACGGGGCGAGGAAAAAGCTAAAAAATCAATAGCCCAACGTCTTCTTTCAGATGGTACAGAAATCCAATACGTAATGAATATAACAGGGCTATCAAAAGAGGAAGTACTTGAAATTCAAAAAGATATAGCTGAATAAGTTATCTTCAGCTACCTATCCACTCATCATCATGACTCTCAATGGGCGATAATGCAAAAGACCACCTCAGTCCATATCAAGGATGAAGTGGTCTTTCATATTACATATTTCACCATCTCTCAGGAAATACCAGACGTTTTATCTCAATGTTTCCTGCTGGAAAATCAAGCTTATATTCATTTTCACTTGCGACAGTTCCTAATTATGTAAGGCACCAAGCTCTTTATCTTTCACGATTACTCTTCCATATGTAGGTGTTTCTAAAGCATTAACCAACAGCACCATAAATATCATATGATACTTCACCGAATAAAAATGCTAAAGCGTCCCTTACTTCAAATTCCTAGAGTTAGGTTAGTGAAATTGTTCACATATTATACACAACTTTTGGCTTATTAAGCGTATATAATAAAGATAGAATCAATGCTCACCGTCTGCCATATATATTTGGAACAATGCCTGGTCGCAAGCCTTTATGGGAAATGTTTTTACCACAAATTCAAGGTAATGAATTCGTACCTGTTTTAGGTGGCGGTTCAGCAATGGTTACCGTGAAACAAGTCGCAGAAGCAGCGATCGGTGCTTTAGAACATGGCGAACATGGTGGAAAGTATGCAATTTCTGGAACGAATATGAAACATAAAGCCTTCTTTGAAATCATTGCGGAAGTATTAGGTCAAAAAAATACGGTTGTTCAAGTTGTCGATTTAGAGCAGATGAAGCCAGGATATATACAAGGTGATGAACAAGCTGCAAAAGAAGGGAAAGAACATGGTATCCATCTAGAATTAACAGCAGAGATACAAAACCGTGATGCTTATTTAGATCCAGCAGATACAATGCCAATTTTACAGTATAACGAAGATGATATTCATGCAGCTATTGTAGAAAGTATTAAAGCGTGCTTAGAATAATATCTTTAGTAACGAAAAGAATACCTTAAAGCATTAGACATCGCTTTAAATCTACAAAAAAGAATATATAAATAGCGTCTACAAACCACTTTTAGACGTATCATCAGACACCTTTATCTTGGTTGAAAAATCAAGTATAGGTGTCTTTCGATATGCCACTAATTTTGATTCGATATATTAAGCACATTAACACTAAGGCATTATAAAAACTAGTTGAGTGGCCCCAGATGAAACAATTCTCTTCAGATATTATTCACTAGCTCTTATAAGGTCCTACTTTTCCATTTATAATGCAGCTGCTCCCCCATCAATCGAAATTACCGCTCCATGAATATAAGATGATTCTTCACCTAATAAAAATGCTACGACATCCCCTACTTCATGTGGCTGACCTAATCTATCCGTCGGTACTTCTTCGGCCATTGCATCAATCTCTCCCCGTGGGAATGCCATCGGTATCTTGTTCGTCCCTGGTGCAATCGCATTAATACGGATATTATCCCGGCCATATTCACCAGCAATTGTTTTGGTTAAACCAATAATCGCATGTTTCGTTGCAGAATAAGCCCCAAGTGTTGGCATGCCGGCCACGCCACCCAAGGAAGCCGTATTCACTATCACGCCACCGCCAGTCTTCAGCATTTCATTCACAACAAATTTCAATCCATAGAAAGCACCATTCAAGTTCACATTGACGATGGAATGAAATTCTTCAATCGAGCATTCCAGTGTGCGAACTCCTGAACCAGAGATACCTGCATTGTTAAAGAATAAATCTACTCTTCCAAATTTGTCTATTGTCTCGGCAACATAACGCTGAACATCTTCCATCATGCTCACGTCCGCTTCAACAAAAATTGCTTCCACTCCTAACTCCTCACATAGCCTTACTGTTTCTTCTCCTCTTTCCTTTGACAGATCAACAATAGAAAGGTTTGTTCCTTTCTCCGCAAGTTTTAAAGCTGTTTCCCTACCAAAGCCACTACCACCACCTGTAATGATTGCTGTTTTTATCATATGAAAACCTCCGTTATTATTATTAGTTAAATTTATTGTGAATTGTTGAACATATAAGTTTTATTATATCATTAACAACTTAAATAATCTATCTCTCTTGTTTGGTTAACTTAGAATTTACTTATTAGAGGCAACCTATTCTCCACTGATTCCCACAACCATTCGACAGAATTCGAGTAGTGACATATACCTGAACCATGTTAGAATAGAACTAACTATGAACCGAGTGGTGATAATATGTTTAAACGTGTAAAAGAAGCAACTTATTTGACGGCTGAAAAGGCGTGGAGCTACCGGGCAATTCTCCGTTATTTTTTTATTCAGCATGAAAGAATGAGAGAATTTCTTTTCCCAGAAGAAATCTATGAATACCTTATTCAATATGACGAATTCAAAGACTATCCAATTGAAGCCCTTCACATTGACCTCGACACGCTGGTGAAATGGGGAAACCTCATAGCTAGACAAGAATTGGGTAAATCGCGAACCGTTGAAGAATTTAAAAAGAAGCGATTTCGTTACCAATCCACACCTTATACCATCGAATTTGAGAGAATGCTCATCCAGCTTGAAGGCATGGGAGAAGTATTTGGCGGCTCTCTTGAAAAATCCCAATTTGAACGCCTTTATCAATCCCTTGCAAAAATTGAACGTATTATCAAAGGAAACTTAATGGAAAAAAATGAAGAATGCGCTCAACTTTGGGATGATACTCTTTCCTATTTCCGGCAAATTACCCAGAACACATCCGACTATATTGCCTACCTAAATAGTGAAGAAGTTGAAGAGCAAATGCAAACGGAAGCTTTTCTCGTTTACAAGGATCAGTTTACTACCTATTTAAGAGACTTTATTATAGCGCTGCAAGGAACATCCCTGCAAATTCAGGATATTTTACTTGCAATCACAAAAAGTGAACTGCGCGCCTTTCTTCAAAAGGTCATCCAGCATAAAGATCAAGTTTTCCGCTTTGAGCAAGAACAAGAAGAAACAGATCCATATAAAGAACAGGAGGAAAAATGGGCAAGCATTAAAGATTGGTTTCTCGGGAACGAACACGGGGAAAGTCAATACGAAATGTTACAACAACGTACAACCGAATCCATTCGTCGGATTACTCGAGTAGTTCAGCGACTTGGGGAGAGACATCAATATTTCCGGAGCAGGAAAAAGGATTACCTTCATCTCGCAAAATGGTTTAGCTCATTGGAAGACTTGGAGGAAGCACATCAGCTTTCCTCTGTAGCCTTTGGTGTCTTACATACTCGTCATTTCCACATCGATCACATCCCAACGGAAAACATTTATACCGACGTCTGGGACGAGGAACCAATGGAACACGAAACAAAACCGATCACACGGAACTACCGGGAAAAAACAAGACCTGGTGCAGTTACCAGTAATACCAAAAAGAAAGAAGAATTAAAAAAACAATATTTAGAACAGAAGCAACAGGAGAAGAAACTAATCGAACAATATATTGAAGGAAACGAAATCCACATTGAAAATCTTCCGCTTGTTGAATCCCATGTTAGAAAACTGTTACTCTCCTGGATCGGTAAAGCGATGGTTCGCAAAGATCGGACGATAAAAACAGAGCTTGGTGTAAAGGTACGTGTAGTTATCCGTGATGGTCGAGTTTTACTACGAGCAAAAGACGGCGTCCTCAAAATGCCTAATGTAACCTTTCAATTTATAGATCTGGAGGGATCAGCATCATGAATCAGACCGGATTTGATGAAGAAACAATTGAAGCTTTAAGCATATTATTTGAACAGTTTTGGGTGTTACGCACGAAAGAACCTGCTACATACCAATTCATCCGTGAACGGGAAAAAACATTGAAACGATATATTTCCGATAAATTGGGATTTGACTTAATCGTTCACCAACATTTTATCAAATTGGAAAAAATACCAGTTACTCCAAAAGGATGGATGGGAATTCAAGATTTTACTGAGCCACTTGATTATGCAATTTTTTGCTGTGGATTGTCTTTCACCGAACAGCGATCCGTTGAGGAGCAATTTTTATTATCCGATATTACGGAAGAAATCGAGGATCTCTATCCAGGAGATTTTCCGCTGGATTGGACGAATTATCAGCAGCGTAAATCACTTGTACGTGCACTGAAGAAAATGGTTGAACTCGATATTATTAAAGTTGTCGATGGCGATATTGAATTGTTTGCAGGTAATGAGGAGCATGAAGTTCTTTATGAAGTGACAGTTTACGCCCGCTATTTCATGCGCTCCTATCCAGATGATTTGTTCTGCTACCAAACAACAGAGGAAATACTCGAGAGCGAATGGCTGAGACATCAAGATGATGTGCGTCGTAAACGGGTATACCGGAAACTGCTTTTCTCCCCCGCTGTCTATCGCGAGAGCGAGGAAGATCCTGATTTCGGTTATATCCGGAGCTTCAGAAACAGACTGCGTGAAGATTTAGAAGCACATACACAGTTTCAACTAGAGGTATTTAAAAATGCAGCCATGCTCGTCATGCCGGAACGAAAACAGCGCTATACCCTATTTCCCGACCAGAAAGCAATTATGAATGTCGCACTCCATTTTCAAGCGTATCTGCGCGAGAATAGCGAGACTTATTCCATTAATGCACTTGGTGAACTCAAATTGACGATGGCAGAATTCAGCCAAATAACAGGAACGGTAAAAGAGATTTACGGACAAGGCTGGAGTAAAAAATACCGGGACATGTCCTATAACCTGATTGCCGAAGAACTTTTACAGCTCTATAAAGATTGGGAATTAGCGACAGTCGAAGCCGATTCAGACATGATCATATTAAAACCTGCCATTGCAAGAATGGTCGGGCATTATCCTAAAGACTTCGAGGTGAACAATTAAAATGAATAAATGGAAAATGAACCGTGCTGGGTTACTGAATTTCTGGTATTACGATGAAGAAATTTTTAATTTTTCTAATGGAAAACTATTGCTCCGAGGTAGTAATGGTTCCGGAAAATCCGTGACCATGCAAAGCTTCCTCCCTGTACTTCTTGACGGAAGAACATCGCCTGACCGTTTAGATCCATTCGGTTCCAAAGCAAGAAAGATGGAAGATTATCTTTTAGGTGAAAAAGAGATCGTCAATCGGGATGAACGGACCGGCTACCTATTTATCGAATTTAAACGGGAGCACACCGAGCAATATTTAACAATTGGGATTGGCTTACAAGCAAAACGCAATAAACAGATGAAATTCTGGGGGTTTGTCATAAATGATAACCGTAGGATTGCCATCGACTTTCATCTGTATAAATTGGAGCGGAGTGCAGGTGAAGAACATAAACTCCCTCTCTCCCGCGTTGAACTCGAAAACCTTCTTCAAGATGGAGGTCATGTTGTACAGACGAAATCAGAATATACGAAGCTCGTAAATAAATATCTATTCAACTTTGAAACAATCGAAGCTTATGAAGACTTGATTAAACTGCTTATCCAGCTCAGAAGTCCAAAGCTTTCCAAAGACTTTAAACCGACCGTCATCTATGAAATTTTAGAAGCCGCTCTTCCCCCATTGTCCGACGAAGACCTGCGTCATCTGTCGGATACGATTGAACAGATGGATCAGACCAAACAGCAGATCGAACAACTAGACCGGGAAGCAGCTGCCATCACCAGCTTAAATAATTTCTATCAAACGTATAATGAATATATACTCGCCGAACAGGCACATGAATATTTACAAGCCGAAAAACGTTTGGCAAAAGAGCAAGAAAATGAACAGGAAACCAAATTGAAACAAGAACAGCTAATAAATGAAATCGAGCAGCTGGAAGTAGACAGGAAAGAACTAGAATTAAAAAAATCCACCTATATGGCGCAAGAAAAGCGATTACGCTCCCATAAAATTTGGAACTTAGAAGAGGAACGTGCGGAAATAGAAAATAAACTTACACAAGAAACTGCGATACACCGCAGAAAAACGGATCAACTGCAAACAAGGCGAAATCGAGAGCATAATCTAAGAATAGATTTACAGAAACTAGAAACAACTATTGCAAGTCAAGAAAAAGACATCAAAGACAAGCTGACCGATCTTGTAAATGACGCGGAAGAAGCTGCGTTTACGGAATCTCATCATATAAATGAACAAGATTTTAAACGTCACGGGCAAGCAACCTTTGATTTCAGCTTATGGAAAAAAGAAGCAGGCAACCATTTGTCGAATCTTGAATGGTTAGAAGAGAAACTAAGAGAATTTGAAGCATTAAAAGAGAAATACCAAGAAAAAAACAAACAATTGGCAGATGAAAATAAAAAATTGGATGACGCCCTGTATCAAGAACAGGAATGGGTACGACTTTTCGAAGAGGATAAAGAGATAAAATTGAATGAAATCCACACTTGGGTAAATGAAACATCTTGGCTTGATATTCCAGATGAAGTTATGCAGGAAACTGCTCGTGCGTTGCAAAGTTTATATGAGGATACCTCCTATGAAACGATAAAGGAACCATTCCGCCAAGCAACATATCAATATGAACAGAGCCAACGAGAAAAACTGTCTGAGCTTCGTTTCATGCAAAATCAATTAATAGAAGAGCTCGAAGCAAAGGAAGCAGAACTGGCTGAATGGAAGTCGAAAAAAGATCCCGAGCCAGCCACTGATCCGTTAACAAAAGAAGCTAGGCAGCAACTAACAGAAATGGGGATTGCCTACTCCCCTTTATACGCAGCAGTTGAATTTCATGATGATGTCGAAGCGTCACTTCAGAAGCGGATTGAAGCTGCTTTGATTGATAGTGGTATGCTGAACGCATTGATTGTAGAAAAAAATATCGAAATAAAACATGATAAAGTACTGACTGCGGATCCGCAGATGATGGCTTACACGCTTGCTAATTATTTAAAACCTGACCTTGATTCAAACAGCAAACTACCAACGAGCTTAGTTGATGATATATTAAGAAGTATTTTAATCGATGAAAGCGATGAAACTCATTTCTCCGTGGATGAACAGGGTAACTATAAAATAGGACTTCTCAAAGGTCATGCTCTCCCGGTGGAAAATGTTCGGTATATCGGTAAAAATGCAAGAAAAAGATACCAAGCAGAACAAATCGAACGCATCCAGGAAGAAATCTATGCATTACAAAACGAAAAACAATCCCTGGACAGCAGAATCGAACAAATAGAAACAGCTATTAAACAAGCGAGCACGCGACTTGCTGCTTTTCCACCCGACAAAGACTTAGCTGAAAGTTTCAACCAGATTAAGGATGTTCGATTAACGATCAATCACCACAATGGACAGATCGCAATATTAACTACTGCAATCCAGACAATATATGCGGATTATACAACTATAAAACGTACCATTGATGAAAAAACGAGGAGTTATAATTTAGAAGTGAGTCTCTCTTCATTTCAAGAAGCAATCGTTGTAATGAAGCGTTATGAAAAAGATTTATCCGAAACAGAGAAATCACATATCCAGTACATTAACTTTTCTCTCCAATATCAGGATAAACAAGATCAACTTCGCGAATTGACAGAAGAAATATTGGAAATTCAAGGAGACATCAACATAGCAGAAGACTTGATTAAAGAGCTCGAAGTAAACTTAAAACAAATCAAACTCGAACTTGAAAAACACGGAGAAATGGATATTCGTAAACAGATCAACGAAGTACAAGACATGTTAAAAGAAATCGATCATGCCCTCGATAAAACGAAGGAAAAGCTGCCGGTTAAACGAACAGAACGAAAACAGATCGATGAACAGCTCACACATGTCCGACAAACCGTTCAATTCTGGTTGCACCTGAAGGAAACTTGGGAGAAGTCTTTCTTAAGCGAATTGCATCGGGAATTCGTACTAACTGGAAATGATCAACCTGCACATGAGGCTGCTAGGAAAGTTACAAACGAATTTGGACATCTTTTAAAAGAGAAAGAACGTCCTAAACTTTTGGAACAGCTGACAAAAGAATATTATAAACAGCATGGCGACTTGATGGAATATCGTCTGAACAGCTTCAGTGCACTCTACCAGACACCTGAATGGATGAATAACGAGACAAGTGATGAGCAGAAACTTCATATTGATAATTGGAAACAAAAAATGTCCCGGCAGCTTATTGAATTGAATCATCTCGGAAAACAGATGAGTCCTTCGATGCTTAAACAGCAAATAGAAATGGAACAAGCTCGTCAAGAAAGCTTCCTTGACGATCAGGACAGAGCACTATATGAAGAAATCCTTTTCCATACCGTTGGGCAAAAGCTGCGTGCACGAATCCGTCGAGCAGAGCAATGGGTGAAGCAAATGAAAAAATTAATGGAATCTCGCGACACCTCATCCGGCTTATCCTTCTCTATCCAGTGGAAGCCCCGAACAGCCGATTCGGAGACTGAGATGGATACGGTTGATCTTGTCCATCTACTAAGACAGGATGCCAAGCTTTTAAAAGAAACAGATAGAGATAAAATTATTATGCACTTTCGCTCCAAAATAGAAAAAGCAAAAGAAGTAGCCGAAAATGAAAATGAATTACAGACATTCCTTCAAGTGTTGAAAGAAGTGCTTGATTATCGTAAATGGTTCTCCTTTGTTCTCTATTTTCGCCGTGAAGGAGAGAATAAACGTGAACTGACAAATAATCAGTTTTATAAATTCAGTGGTGGTGAAAAAGCGATGGCAATGTATATTCCTCTGTTCACTGCTTGCTATTCGCGCTACTTGGAGGCTGATCCGGAGGCACCCTATATAATATCGTTAGACGAAGCTTTTGCTGGAGTGGACGAAAATAATATTAGGGAAATGTTTGAGATTGTGGAGCAATTAGGTTTTGATTATATGATGAACTCGCAAGTGCTTTGGGGAGATTATGATACGATCAGTGAGCTTTCCATTTATGAACTTCTAAGACCGAAGAATGCTGATTTCGTCGGCGTCATGGGCTATTACTGGGATGGAAATAAACGCATCGAACTTGATAAAATAGAAACAGATGAAGAAAGCGACATGAAGGTGACACAATGATGATGAAAGAAGCTTTAGCTTATTTTAGCGACGGAGATCATTTTCGTCGCTTGTTTTCTCTTTTTAAGAAAAAATATGAATCTCTTGGCAGAATTGGCGGTACAGTTAGATTAGAATATTTTTCAGATGAAGAATTAGATGCACTCGCACGATTTTTAGGTGTAACAGATAAAGAATTAAGAAGGAAGGGCAATGTTTCCCTTGAGAAATTTGAGCAACAGCTACAATCAACGAGATTTGAAGGAGTCCATTTAAAAGCGTTACTCGAAGCGTATTTCGGGGAAACCCTTCTTTCAAAAAAGGAAATGAAAGAGAAACAAGATGAAGAGACCCGGCAATTTTTCATTCAACTGAATGATAATTTCCCTGCACTACGTGATTGGCTAAACCATGTCAGAAAAAAGCCGGCTGATACATACTGGATTTATCGGTTAATAGAAGAGTCTAAACCTCGCTTTATAAAATGGATGGAACGCTTGGAAAAAGCAATTACACATTTACCTGAGCAATATGAACGACTACCGTTGTTCAGTCAACGTATCACTCGTGATCCACATGCATTTGACCAAAATACAAACTTAGGACGACTGTTTATTCATATGCTGTCCATTTACTCCATGAACGACGGGAACGTATTTATTCCATCGACCAGCGAAGGGATAAATGATTTGCTATTATCTCATCGAATTTTAAGGGATGATATAACGAATTATGTTACATGCGCGAACATCATTGGTGAAACAGAAAGTGGTATTCATCCAATGTGGCAGGCAGCCGCAGAAACACATAGCGTCATGAATGTTCCACTTCGGGAATTAGTCGATTTATCACATGCTTACCCAGCTAACCATGGATGCGATGTTTGGATTGTTGAGAACTCGGGTGTCTATTCAAGCTTGCTTGACGAACTTCCAAGTGTTCCATTGCTGTGCACGCATGGACAATTTAAATTAGCAGGTCTTGTTCTAATCGACTTACTCGTGCAAGAAGGATGTACAATCCATTATGCAGGTGACATTGATCCAGAAGGTTTAAATATAGCGGAACGATTATTGCTCCGGCACCCAAGTAATGTGCGGATTTGGAAAATGGATCTGGAATCGTACAAAAAATCGATCACAGAGGTAGAACTATCCACCGAGCGTATCCAAAAGTTAGCTTCGATCACATCCTCTGCATTAATACCAGTCGCGAATGAATTAAGAAGAAAGAAAAAAGCAGGTTATCAGGAAGCATTGGTTCCTGATATGGTGCAGGAATTAATGATGTATTTAGGATAGAGATTAATTTTTATGGCAGCAAGGATATTTTTAGAGGATAAATGATTTTTTCAGGTAAAAAAGCTTTCTTTCCAATAGATCTATTACGAACTTGGAAGAAAGCTTTTTTACTATTGTTTTTTCTTCTTAAAAATTACTCTACATCACTGTACAAGAAGACTTTAAATAATGCTTGATGAGCTTACTATAATAAATGTGCAGCTTTACTGGACGGCGGAATCGAACAAGGAAAGTTTTTCACAAATTGATAAGACCCCTCTGCGTGAACGAACTCTAATCTTAGTTTCTTCGAGGGATTAAACTACCTTTAATTGCATGAATGAACTCTAATCTAGTTTCTTCGAGGAATTAAAGCACCTCTAATCGACCGAACGATTTCTATGCTGACTTATTCAGGTGATTAGAACCCCTCTAATCAACCGAAATGAAGTCGAATCTAGGACAAACGGGCGATTAAAGATGAAACGCTCTATTCTACTCGAAAAAAATCTTGGAATCGCATTCACAATTATAATGAATTACTAGTTTCACTCACTATACCAGAGGGTTTCTTACTGTAAAAGGTGAATTATTTATTTTCAATAATAACTTTATTCAATTTCATTGTTACTGGGTTCGCAATGGTGTCACCAACGGGACAGGTTGCTTCGATAAACTCAATGAATTTTTCAACTTTTTCTCGTGGTTCGTCTGTGTCGATATGAATATTATAACGAATTTCTGAATAACCTTTACGAACATCAGATATCCCCATAAATCCGTCTGTATCAAGGTCACCTTCCAGCTCTACCCAAAGATTATGGAACGTCATATCATGTTTTCCAGCAAACGTTGCGGCGGTAATAGCTTGACAAGCACCAAGGGCTCCTAGAATCATTTCCACCGGATTCATTCCCGTATCTGTCCCGCCCAAACTTTTAGGCTCATCAACCGTAATTTCAAAATCCCTAGATTTCACCTTCACTTGAACACCTTTTTCCAGATGTGCAGTTGCTTTAAATATACTCTGGGGCATGATGATAACCACCTTTTCTTTAATATTTTTCCTTTCAATTATATTGTACACCTTTTCACATTGATAGTCTGTAGACACATTGTGAAATATTGAACAAAATAATGAAAAAGGTAAAAAATCAAATATAATACTTGATTTTTTACCTCGATTATCATCGGCTGGCATGTTTCCACTTTTTCTTGTCATAATTAGGAAACGTGCCAAGCTTTTTAGTTACGCAATCAATTAAGCATGCAAGAATTTAACGCATACTGCTTCCGGTGCTTCTACATCTTTCTGCAGTAGAGTTAGTTTTCCTGTTTCGCTATCTCTTTCAAACAATGTTAATGTGCCACTTTCCTGGTTTGCAGCTACAATAAATTGCTCACTGGGATCGAGTACAAAATCACGAGGCCAGTTTCCTTCTGTATGTGTATACTTAACCAGCTCGACCGAATAATCCGCTGCAATTCGGTAAACGGCGATGGAATCATGGCCTCTATTACCTACGTACACAAATTTCCCGTCGGAAGATAAATGGATTGCGCTTCCTTGGTTATTTTCCGTAAAATCTTCTGGAATTGTTGCTACATACTGGACTTCTTCAAATGATCCCGTATTCTCATCATATTTAAGCACAATAACCTCATTGCTTATCTCTGTCATTACATAAGCATAGGGAGCTGTCGGGTGGAATGCAATATGGCGCGGACCACTGCCGGCTTTTACAGTTAACACATTAACTTCTTGTAATTCATCTCCATTCGGGGAGTAAGTTGTAATCGTATCACTGCCGAGATCCACAACTACAACATATTTCTCATCTGGCGTATATCCTGCAAAGTGGAGATGCGGTTTTTCCTGACGCTCATGGGGGCCGCTTCCTTCATGAGTTACAGACTTTGGAGCCTGGATGGAGCCATCTTCGTTCGTGAGGAATGTTTCCACTTGTTTTGTATGGTAATTCGCCGCGACAACTAAACGGTTCCTACTATCGACACTCACGTGGCAAGGCGGGGCACCAGCTGTTACTTCACTGTTTAATTTTTCCAAGTTGCCATTTGAAACAGAAAAGGCCGCAATACCTCCCTCCTCACCTTCCTGAGAAACAGCATAAACATAATCATTATTATGACTTACAGCTAAGTACGTCGGATTATTCAATTTAACCGCCACTTCTACGTCTGTTATCTTTTTCTGTTCGGTATCCAAGGTGAAACGATAAATTCCTTCACTCGTTTTCTTTGTGTAACTACCGAGATAACCTGTATATTTTTTGCCCACTTAAAATTCCTCCTTCAATATTGCCAATAATTCAAGTTACATCATACACTACCATAAGCATGACGGCTTTGTCCTCTAACTAGTATTATATATCTCTACTCCCAAAGCTGTCTCGTTCAACCTAGCTTACTTTTTTATCAAGAGCCACTGTCTCCTTGTGACCTGTCACAAACCGGTCCATAACATATCCAACAATTGCACCGGCAAACGCTGGAACAATCCAGCCTAAACCTAGATCAAAGAACGGAACAAACCCGATGATTTGTCCTACATTTTCTAAAAGGAAAAAAGCACGCACAAATAAAATAGCTAGAGCAACAAGTAAAATTGGTGTGAGCAATTGTCCCACACGGTCAACTATCTTCTTAGGATTTAAAGAAATATAATAAGCAATAGCAAAAAATAATAGGGCAAACAGTATAAGCGGTCCACTACCTTCATTTGTAAAATAGGGTTGAAAACCTAATTACATACGGTATATTGGGATTTGCCGGAAGAGTAGGATAGTTGTTTCCTTTTATATTTCTACCCATACACCCGATACTGATTCTTCCCTCTTCCCTTTGACTCATACAATGCTCGGTCTGCCCGCTTGTAAATCTCACTCACGTCCTTTACTTCATCATCAACTAGCGCAATTCCAATGCTTGCTGTTAAATCAAGACCTCTTGTTTTGTAATACTCTGTTACAGCTTCATTCACTGCAGTGATAACTTGTTTTGCGACTAATTCTGCTTTATCTCGGTTCGTATTTTGAAGTACAATCGCAAATTCATCCCCGCCTAATCGATAAGCCTTCCCTTCTGAATGGATAGTCGACTGAATAGAAGTTGCCATGTTTTTCAATAATTCATCCCCATCTGCATGTCCGAACAAATCATTAACAGACTTGAAATGATCCAGATCAATCATTAATAACCCTGTTTCACCTTCACTCTCACACAAAATTCCATCTAAATCCTCTTCAAATGCCGCCCGATTCCTTAAGCCCGTCAAACTATCATGAAACGCCATGTACATCGGACGGGACACCCATTTTGAAATAATAAGAGCGATTATAATTGTTATAACTAAAATAAATGCCAGTTGCAGAATAAATGATTCCTTGTGCCCTTTAAGAATAGATTCAAGTTCCTGTTCGTTATAAGCGATTTCAACCACTTTATTCTGTGTCGAACCAAAATCATAGCCAGAATCGTAGGGCACGTAATGATAAATGACTGCTTCGCCCTTATCGTTTAAGGTGCGAACTTCAGTAGTTTCTCCTTCAGCTAATGTTTCTTCAAAAGCGGTTCTCCGCTCCGGCGATAATTTCGACTCTTCTGCAGGATCCCCCAATGCAAGACCACCTAGATTCAGTATATTTATTTCATTAATCGATGGGTAACTTTTTTCCAAATCATGGGTCACCGTTAGGAAATTAAAATCCTTGAAAATATCCCCTTCCTGCAAGGAATAACTAAGCTCAATGATATATTCTTTATCAGGAGTCGCCATGTAGCTGTATTTAGTTATCTCGCCGGTTGCTTGAGCAATGTCCATTCCATCGTGGTAGAATGCACCAGCTTCCCTCCGAGTGTCAAGTATCTTAGCAAGCTTGCCACAACATTCATTAAAATCCATCCCGATATCATTCTCATTCGAACTATGTGAAATGACATTGTCCGGATTAATGAAATACACGTCCATCTCGTATTTCTTTTTTAAATTTTGTATATCCCACGTATCGACGGCTGGATTATTTTCATAAAGCTCTAACATCTCCCTTGTATTCGCTTTCATCTTCTCCGCTACATCGTTATCAAAATAATAATAGGCTTTATCTATTGTATTTAAGGAATACTCTACCGTAGCCTCAATGCTTTCCAATTGAAATGCATTATTTTGAATAGCCTGGTCTGATATTCTTTTATGATTGATTGTTGCAATAACAAAAGCTATTACTGCAGCAAAAATAACCATCGTAACGACTAATTTAATACGAAAGCTGCGCCACATGAAGATTCGTTCCTCCATTCCCTTTATAGAAGCTGCAAATATATAGTTCATTTGTATGATATACTTTTTAACTAGGGAATTCAAGTAGAGATGCCAGTTACTACCTTTAAAATAACAAAGACTTTCTAATTCACAAACCTTCCACTCTTACCTACTGACTCCCAATAATCATGCCGCAGCCGGACTTTTTGTATTTTACCTGATGCAGTTTTAGGAAGCTCATCTACAAAGGTAACACCTGTAATTGCTTTAAAATGAGCAAGTTTAGCTCTAGAAAATTGAATCAATTCTTCTTCCGTAACTTCTGCTCCCTCTCGCGATACCACAAATGCGTGGGGTGTTTCGCCCCATTTTTCATGTGGTACAGCAATGACAGCCGCTTCTAAAACCATCGGATGTTCATATAAGGCTCCTTCTACTTCTATTGAAGAAATATTCTCCCCACCAGAAATAATGACATCTTTTTTCCGATCAATGATTTCGATATTTCCTTCTTCATCTACATTGGCCATATCCCCAGTATATAACCATCCGTCACGTATCGTTTCTCTTGTCGCTTCTTCATTTTTCCAGTAACCTTTCATCACCCCGTTTCCTCGAACAATAAGTTCACCGACTTCCTTAGCATTCCAAGCAACTTCTTCACCTAATTCATTAACAACCCTTACCTCTGTTCCAATCATTTGAACACCAGACTTCGCTTTTATCCGGTATTGTTCTTCTTGTGGAAGATCTTGAAAATGAGAACGAATCGTTGAGATAGTAGTTAAAGGAGTGGATTCCGTCATACCGTAGACTTGAATAAACTCCCAGCCCAATTCCTCTTCTACCCTTGTAACAAACGATGGTGGAGGCGCAGAGCCAGCAATAACCACCCGTATATTCTGGTTAAATATAGGAGTATTGTTCTCATAATACTGCAACAAGGAATTTAAGACTGTCGGTGCCATATGCATCACGGTAACCCCATGCCTTTCAATCGCTTCAACAATACTTTCAGGAGACGCCTTTCTCAAACAAACTTGGGTTGCACCGTTTGCTGTATAATAAAAAGGAGAGCCCCAACCATTTACATGAAACATTGGTAACACATGAGCCAGCACGTCCTCATCGTCAACCCTTAAATGATGCATACTCGTTAAAGCGTGAAGATAATTATTGCGATGGGTTAACATCACTCCCTTTGGATTACCAGTAGTCCCGCTCGTATAAAGCAAGCTGCAGATATCCGTTTCCTCTACGTATTCCCGCTCAAATTCCCTATTTGAATAAGAACGTAAAAACTCGTCATAGTCCCGTTCGTCACAGCTTCCGTCATGATAATGAACAATAATATCTTCTACGGTATCCAGTTGATCTTTGATTGGTGCGATTAAATGATATAATTCCTGATCAATGAATAATATCCTAGATTCACTATGATTTAGTATATATAGGTAATCTTCTGATGTTAAACGGATATTTAGAGGTACCATAACTGCTCCAAGCTGGAAAACCCCATAAAATCCCTCCAACATCTCAACCGTATTTGGTGCAAGATATGCCACTTTGTCACCCTTTGTCACTCCAAGATCGCTAAGACCACGTGATAATTGATTGACACGTTCGTTTAGTTCGCGATAGGTATATACACGATCATCATTAATGATTGCTTTCTTATCCCCGTAAAGTTTGACAGCTCGATCTAGAAATTGAGTCAGAATTAATGGTACTTCCATATTTATCCCCCTCATTATTAACAGAAAATTTTATTATCATCATAACACAACAGAAACGGCCTAACAGCATCTAATTTTAATAATTCATTCAGTTGCTGAGTTGTTTTATTTACATGGGAACCGACGATAATTAATCCACCTGATTTCTTGCTTCCAAGGATCACCTGCTCACTGGACAATAAATCTTTATCTGAAATATGCCCAATTATTTTTGTAAAGGATGCTGCCGTCCGATATAAAAATTGCTTACCGTTTTCAATTGCTTTTGTAAGTGCAATTGAAAATACCTTTAAATCATCATCAGAAATAGCATTAACAATAACTTTATTAAAACCTTCAATTCCCATTAATTGTTCTGTGATTTTTTCAATATCTACTGCGCGTAAATCGTCAAGTGCGATATAGGTTACATCTTTCTGTTTAAATCGGCCTTGAGATTTTTCTTCCACATATTCGCCAAGATGACTTTTCGTAAAGCCAAATGTCCGATCCTTTGCAAATTCAGTTTCAGCAGCCGGAACTAATGCACCGTCTTTCTCCACGTAGTGAATGTTCTCAATCGTATATCGTCCACCTTCTTTGAAGAACGGAATGATAATTTCACCATCAGCGCTGTTTCCAAGTGTTGCATTAATCGTTTCTGTTTCAAGCGGGAAATGTCCCCGAAGCGTAGAATCACTTCTACTAATAATAAGAAAAGGCTTATTAAATTGCTTCGATACTCTTTGAACCCGATTCGTAATATCTTTATGGACCTGCTCCGTCTTCTCTTTTGAAAATGCCCGTGAATTCGTTAAAATAAAAAACATTTTCTCATCCGATTGGAAACCATCTAATATCGACGCTTCATCCCAATTTGTATACACATGAATACCGCCTGACTTACTTGCCAAAACAACCGCTTCGGATAGTGCAGCTATATTTACGTTAACAATAATTTGATTTGCCAATTTCAGCACCATTGTCACCTACATAAACAATGTTTTCCCCCATTGCTTCAAAAAGCGGCCGAACCTTATTAAAATGTTCCTCCGCACCTCCAGCCATGAATTCGTTCTGGCTCAACACCTAATTGGTCGGCAATCCCCATTTTCATTCCGACTGGGACATTACATAGACCGACGATTTTCTTCCAATTACTATGGCGGAGAACTGCTTCCGTCACCATTCCTGCTGGGTTGGTGAAGTTAATTAGCCATGCGTTCGGACAGAGTTCTTCCATATCTTTAACGATATCTAAAATAACTGGAATCGTCCTTAAACCTTTGAATAGTCCAGCTGGCCCATTCGTTTCTTGTCCAATTACACCATATTTTAAAGGAATACGTTCATCTTTCGCACGCGCTTCCAGTAAACCGACACGTAACTGGGTTGTTACAAAGTCTGCATTTTTCAATGCCTCCCGGCGGTCTAAAGTAAGATGTACATCGATTGGCAATCCAGCTTCTTTAATCATTCGCTTAGCTAAGCCACCAACGATTTCCAGTTTCTCTTTTCCTTCCGGGATATCGACTAACCAAAGCTCACGAACTGGCAAACTAACATACCGCTTAATAAACCCTTCTACTAACTCCGGAGTATAGCTTGATCCTCCCCCTATCGTGACAATTTTAACGCCTTTACTCATAAAATGACCTCCTAATACTAAAACCTCTCATTCTTCCTTTGACAATTGATTCCTTATGCATACATAACGGTTTCGGCAATAAAAAAACCCGAACTGTATGAAAACGCACGTACAGCGCTTCCATATCAATTCAGGTTATGCCCAATTAAGGTTACATCCCTTAAAATGAAGTTAACTTATTTAATTACAATTGTAATTTACCATACTTTATGTTTAGTGTCAACGTTTACATTAAAAAATTACTCCACAGCCCAATTTCCATTTTTTTACTTAATCTGTTATACTAAGGCCTGTGTCTTGCCGGCACTCTACTATTAACTCCCCACTCTATTTATTGATTCAGCATCAATAAATAGAGATTGAGAGAGCCGGCAAGGCACATTTTGTTTTTCTCGGATGTTTAAACATTGGACAAGAGGGTATACATATATTGGAATAAATGATTTAAGGAGGAATGGAATATGTTTGATCTAAGACCGTACAGCAACAGAAGTCAGAATATGATGGAGCAATTTTCGAAAGCATTCGAGGATATGTTCAATCGAGACTTCCTTCCGTCTGGCAAGAATGATTTTCAGTCACTCAGAACAGACATCACGGAAAGCAAGGATGCTTACGTCGTGCAAGCTGATCTTCCAGGATTCTCCAAAAATGACATTCAAATCAATTTAGAAAACAATCAGCTTACCATCCGGGCAAAGCGTGATGATCAGATGGAAGAACGGGATGAAAACGACCGAGTGATCCGCCAAGAACGCCATTTTGGAGAGTTTGTGCGCTCCTTCTACGTAGAAAATATCGATCAGGATAAAGTGGAAGCTAGTTTGGAAGATGGTGTCCTGAAAGTTAAGCTGCCAAAAGCAAATCCGGATGACAGCGGATCAGCGAAACAAATTGAAATTAATTAACCCTAAAAAAGGAAGGGAGATTCGAAAAAATTCCCCTTCCTTTTTTGACGTTTATTTTTGAATATCCTCCAATGTCAACGCCGGATAAATCCCATCCTCATCATGCGTTTCTGTCCCGACAAGCGGTGGATTAAATACGCAAACCATGCGCATGTCTGTTTTCGTACGTACTTCATGTTTGTCATTTTCATTCAGTACGTAAATCGTTCCTGGCTTCAGCTGCCAAACTTTACCGGTTTCGATCTGCTCAATCTCCCCTTCCCCTTCTATGACATAGACAGCTTCGATATGATTTTTATACCAGAAATAGTTTTTCGTACCGCCCTTAATTACCGTATCATTTACACTGAATCCTAATCTATCATGTGCGGAAACAAATCTGCGGCTTCTCCAATTCCCATCTGCTACATCGTCTTTCGTCCCCACAATATCTTCAAGTGATCTTACAATCATGTTTTACTTCTCCTTTTGTGTTCATTTTAAATTTAAGCAAGTACATGCTTGATACTAGCTTCTAGAATTTCTAATCCTTTGCTTAACCCTTCTTCATCTATTATTAATGGAGGAAGGAATTTCACGACTTCATCTTTCGGTCCAGATGTTTCGATGATTAAACCGCGCTTGAATGCTTCAGCACAAATTTCTTCCGCAAGTCCATCGACATGCACTGCGATCCCTTGCATCAGTCCTCTCCCCCGCGCTTCAGCCTTTAATTCTGGATATTTTTCAACAATGGATTCGGCAGTATCTTTCAAGAAGTCTGCACGCTCCATAATATTTTCGGAAAAATCATCTGTTTCCCAGTAAGTTAACGCTTCTGTTGCAGCGAGGAATGCCAGGTTGTTTCCACGGAATGTTCCATTATGCTCACCTGGTGTCCATTGGTCATATTCCGGCTTAATCAATGTGATTGCCATCGGTAGGCCGATTCCGCCAATTGACTTAGACAGGCAGACAATATCAGGGTTAATTCCAGCTGGTTCGAAGCTAAAGAATGTTCCAGTTCTTCCGCAACCCGCTTGCACGTCATCAATAATCAATAGAATATCAAAACGTTTACAGATTTCCTCGATTCTTTTCAGCCACTCCATCCGAGCAGCATTAATGCCGCCTTCCCCTTGTACCGTCTCTAGAATAATTGCAGCCGGCAAATCAACACCAGTACTGCTTCCTTCTAAATAACTTTCCAAATAGAGAGTCGTGTCTTGATCATCAACGAATTGATCAAATGGCATTGACACTGTGTGGTTTAACGGAATTCCCGCACCCTTTCGCTTCGTTGAATTACCTGTTACGGATAGAGACCCGATTGTCATGCCGTGGAAAGCGTTTGTAAAACTGATGACTGTTTCTCTTCCGGTTACTTTTCTTGCAATTTTAAGTGCGCTTTCTACCGTGTTTGTCCCGGTTGGACCTGGAAACATAATTTTATAATCGAGGTTTCGAGGTTTAAGGATGGTTTCCTGAAACTTTTCAAGAAACTTCTTTCGTGGAGTCGTTCCCATATCGAGGCTATGCAGAATTCCATCATCCTGTATGTACTCGATTAATTTATCTTGCATCGTGTCGTTGTTATGCCCATAATTCAATGCGCCTGCCCCAGCGAAGAAATCAATATACTCCTTGCCATCTGTATCCCATAAACGATAGCCCTTCGCTTTTTCAAAAACCGTCGGCCATCCGCGGCTGTAACTCCTTACTGCTGATTCCAATTCTTTAAAAGTTTTCATTTTCTCGTTATCCATTACTGCTGTTGTCAAAGTACTCATCCCTTATCATTTTTTATTTATTCACAGGCCCTATTCTGTAAAGCCATTCTTCTTCATGAGTTTCATTTTCAGCCTCTGGAAAGATTTCCGATTCAAAGTATTTACTGATCTTATAATTGGCTTGATGTTTCCTCGCAAGACCAATGAATAAATTATTCGAAGCTGTATTCGACGTTGTTACAGTAGTTTCAATATACTGAATTTCTTCGCAAGACTTACGCTCTAAAAGCTGATTCAGCATTCGAGTTGCCAACCCTTGCCCCCGCTGTGATGCGTGAACAGCGACCTGCCAAATAAATAATGTGTCGGGATTATCCGGATGAATAAATCCAGATACAAATGCAACAGGCTTTCGAATATAACCTCTCTCTTCAATCGCTACAATGGATGTCTCGGAAAATATCTCACACCACATAATATAGCTGTAAGAAGAATTCAAATCGAGGTTGCTAGTCTGCTTAATCAGTTCCCAAACAGCCGCCCCATCTTCCTTGTTCGGTTTCCTAAAATGAAGTTCCTTTTTAACAATTGGCTTCTCAGCCGTTTCTAACGTTTTAATGCTCCCACCACCTAAGTTAATTTTTAATTTTCATTCTTTTAAAGCTTAACGTTAATAAAAAGTTACGTCAAAACGGATAAAACAGGATATAGTGGGATTAAACATGGTTAAGCTGGATTAGCTTACTGTGGCCTATAGATGTCTATAAATAACTGGTAAATAGTTGCTGATTGTCTGCATAACTGCGGATTCTGTTTTTCGTCTTCATTAAAAAAACAACATTGGAGCTTGATCTAGAGCCTTTTATCGGGGCGTTTAATTTTGTTTGATATTTTTTGTAATGTTTTCTTATCATTAATTGGTGCGGGACGATTGTATATTATAACGGTGCTCCGGCAGTCCATACTGTAGTACAGCCTTAAAAATTTCACTTGACTGCTCTTGGTCCAAAAGGAAGAGCTCCCCCCCATCTATCATAGGTACCTCTTTACGTTATAATTCATTTGATATTTAAGTATTTGCACACCCTCGTTTTTAAATAACCATCCAAATTCGATAAAGTTCGGCATTTTACGATTGATGACAGCATTTAGGAAGTGTATTAACCACTTCACCTCGTTTAAATAAGAGCTTTATCAGTGGAAATTAGAAAAGTTCATCCATCTATTACGTGACATTGGGGTCGGAACAATTGTCTCCCGGGATGGGGTAAGTTTTTTATCGGGGGAGTGTGTGAATTCCTTTAGTTGTTTAAAAAATTTGGTTAAAAAAGAGGAAATAAACATTTGGTTTCCAAGAGACCAAACGTCTATTTCCTTAGGCTTTGATGCTTTACGATTAATCCATTAAGGTAATTTATTGCATCAAACTATATACTCATTACGCCACCTTTAGATGCATTAGTTACCAACTTCGAATACCTTCCTAACCATCCTTGTTTAATCTTCGGTTCGAATGGTGGCAGGTTTTTCTTTCTTTCTGCTAAAACTTCATCTGTTAGGTCAACGTTGATTGTACGATTTGGTAGGTCAATCGTAATCATATCTCCGTTTTCAATTAATGCAATTGGGCCACCTTCTGCAGCTTCAGGTGAAATATGTCCGACTGAAATTCCGCGCGATGCACCGGAAAATCGGCCGTCTGTGAGAAGTGCAACAGATTTACCAAGTCCGCGTCCCATTATAGCAGAAGTTGGAGCGAGCATCTCCGGCATACCCGGCCCGCCTTTGGGTCCTTCATAACGAATAACGACAACATGCCCTTCTTTTACTGTACCGTTATCAATCGCTTCTTGCGCTTCATCTTGTGAGTTAAAAACAATGGCTTCACCAACAAACACTTTAATGCTCGGGTCTACCGCACCAACTTTAATGACGGCACCCTCTGGCGCTAGGTTACCGAAAAGGATCGACAGTCCACCAACTGGGCTGTATGGATTGTCTTTCGTACGAATAACTTGATCATTAGTGATTTCATAATCGCTAACAAGCTCCCCCATCGTTTGGCCTGTAATCGTCAAGCGTTCAGGGTGCATGGCGCCTGGAGTCTTCGTTAGTTCATTAATAATCGCACTGACGCCACCTGCTTTGTTTATATCATCCATCGAGATGTCGGATGCAGGCATGATTTTTGCAAGATATGGCACGCGTTCTGCGACTTTATTAATCTCTTCCAACGAATACTCAATACCGGCTTCATTCGCAATTGCTAATGTATGTAAAACTGTATTGGTGGAACCACCCATTGCCATATCCAATGCAAATGCATCATCAATCGCTTCTTTTGTAATCAGGTCACGAGGTTTAACGTCTTCTTTCACCATGCGCACGAGATGTTTAGCAGCTTCATAGATTAATTCTTTCCGCTTTTCACTTGTGGCGACAATCGATCCGTTCCCAGGAAGTGCAAGCCCTAACATTTCCATTAAACAGTTCATCGAATTGGCTGTAAACATTCCTGAACAAGAGCCGCATGTCGGACAAGCATTTTGTTCGATGAATTCGAATTCTTCTTCTGACATTTTACCAGCTTTCACCGAACCAACACCCTCAAAAACGGATGTTAATGATAAATTCTTCCCATCTTGGCTAACCCCCGCTTCCATCGGTCCGCCGGAAACAAAAACAGAAGGAACGTTGGTACGAGCCGCTGCCATTAGCATTCCGGGTGTGATTTTATCACAGTTTGGAATGTAGAAGACACCGTCAAACCAGTGAGCATTAATGACCGTTTCTGCACTGTCAGCAATTAGTTCCCGACTTGGGAGAGAATAACGCATTCCAATATGTCCCATAGCAATCCCATCATCGACACCGATTGTATTAAATTCAAATGGAATACCACCGGCTTCATAAATCGCATCTTTTACGACGTCAGCAAATTCACGCAAGTGCACATGTCCTGGAATAATATCAATATAAGAGTTACATACCCCGATAAATGGCTTTTGTAAATCCCCGGGTTTTACTTTTCCAGTCGCATATAAGAGACTGCGGTGTGGACCACGATCAAGTCCGATTTTGATTTTATCACTTCTCATTTTATTCACCCTTTAAAAAAATTTAAATATTATTGTTATTTTAAATGTTGAGTTGTCTGCTGTCAACAACGTTGTATGACTTCGTTATGAACTTTAAAGCGTTTATAAAGTGAAGGATTACAGACCGTTAATGGGTAATAAAAAATAAGAACCCCTATGACTTCAATCATAAGAGGTTCAATCCAATCCCAGTGCTTTCATCGCATGTAAAATATGAATCTTCATTGCACTTCTTGCCCCTTCTGGGTTGCGGTTTCGCATAAAGTCCATAATCATACGATGATCACTGATTGTATCTTTAATCGCCATTTCTTTTTCATTCGTTAAAATAACGCCTTTTGCAATCGCTCGTTGAATGACAGGCATTAGTCTTTCCATAAATGCATTGTGTGTCGCTTTCACAATGCATTTATGGAATTTATGCTCCACTTCTGTGCGATCTTCGTTGTTTTTTACTTTTTCTTCTATTAATAAACCATAATCAATAATTCGTTTTAACTCGGCTTCACTCGCTCGAATCGTTGCAAGGTAGGCAACCTCTGGTTCAAAGATGAGACGGATTTCATATAAATCTTTCGTGTCGATTTTAGCATCGGCAAGGAAGCTTAAGGATTCGATATTGTTGATGTCAACGTCATCTTTGACATATGTACCTTTTCCACGGCGGATTTCTAAAATGCTGTTTGTCACAAGAATGCGGATTGCTTCCCGTAACGTTGTCCGGCTGATATCAAGTTCTTCGGATAGCTCGATTTCGTTTGGTAGTTTATCTCCTGGTTTAAAACGTTTTTCTATAGAAATCATCGCAATAATATCGTCTGCAATATGGTCAGATAATCTTTTTTGAACCATATACTTTATCACCCTGTTTTGTTTTCTTATTAGTATAGCATATAGGTTATAAAAGCAGATTTCGATAAGTGACAGGAAGCAATAAAAGTCCTATGATAAGTAAGAAACACGCGGAATCGATTTCTTATTTCTTTCTATACTTATCATTAACCACCACATACCCAACATGGTTAATCTTATCCCACTCTGTCTTCTTGTAATTGAGCATCTTAAGCATGTGATTAATCCATTCAAAGTCATATTCTCTAAAATTGAAAGAGTCCGCCCAAGCTTTGGTATCTTCATGATCAGGATGATTTGGATCCCTGTAAATTTCAAGAAATTCATAAAAATTGTCCATCCCGCCCACATCTTCAGGTGGCGCAGTTCCCGCTCCATCCAGAAGGGTAGGATAACCAAAATAGTAATCATCGACTATTTTTTCAAGTTTAATCGTGAAATTCCAATTATCGCCGTAATCATAGACATAGTTAATTTCTTTGTATTTTTCCAAGTATCCATCAATTTTTAAACCACTAGGTTTCCGAACTTCTGCCTGCTCCCTCCCTTGATATTTTTGCTCGAATACCCGCATATTATCTGGCATTGTCTCTAATCGTTTTTTGAAAACAGCCTTGTTCTTTTTATAATTCTGATACTCCAGATATGCTTCTTCATTATTCGTTACTTTTATATTTTCTTCTATCAAGTTAAATTCATAGAGGTGATAGCCATCTGAAGGATAGCCTCCCTGAAAATTGGTCACAGTTTGGATCGAATCATGCAATCTTTTATAAGTTGCGTCCGCTGGCATAATGACGCTTCTCCAAATTAATGGATTGGATTCTTTTAGTTCTATCGTTATAATATATGCTTTCATTTTGTTGATACGCTCCTTGCTTGATTCTATTATTAGTGATTGTATCATCACCTCTCCCTCGCCTATTAATAGAATTTAATTAGTTCCGAGAATCTGCAACAACACGCAATTGCCGCTTCAGTATCTTACCACTAGCATTCCGCGGCAATTCCTCTACTATTTCCACTTGTTTCGGAACTTTGAAGTTCGCTAAATGAGCCCTTACATGCTCGAGGATTTTTTCTTTTGTAATCGGAGCTTTTACAACGATAAAGGCAGACACTGCTTCAATCCACTTTTCATCCGGCACACCGACAACAGCAACTTCAGCAATCTCAGGCAGCTGATAAATACAATCCTCAATCTCCCTTGAAGCAACAAGCACCCCACCGGTGTTAATAACATCCCTCACACGATCAACCACTTCGATAAAGCCATTCTCATCCTGCTTAACGAGGTCACCAGAGCGGAACCATCCATCGACAAAAGCATCTTCTGTAGCTGCGGGCTTGTTCCAATAACCAAGGCAAAGTTGAGGAGAGCGGTAAGCAATTTCACCAAGTTCACCGATTGCGACACGATTACCCTCTGAGCCCACGACTTGTGCCTCAACGAACAATAGAGGTCTGCCTGCTGAACCTGGATGGTCTGCATGCTCTTCTGGACGCAGGACCGTACAAGCTGGCCCCATTTCAGATTGGCCGAACACATTGTAAAAACCGAGTTTCGGCAAATGACTTTGTAACCTTTCAAGAATTGGTCCAGGCATAATCGAAGCACCGTAATACGCTTTCCGCAGCGTATCAAGCTCACGAACCGCGAGATCCGGATGATTCGCTAAGGAAACCCAAACGGTTGGTGCGGCAAAGAAGGAAGTAATCGCTTCTTGTTCCATCGTTGCTAGCACCTCTTCAGGAACTGGTGCAGGTAGAATCTTATTCCAGCCTCCGACCATTAGAGCAGGCAGCAAGAACACATGCATCTGTGCCGAATGATAGAGCGGCAAACTATGAAGCGCCCTGTCCGACTCCTCAATGTCCAATCCTTGAATACAACTCATATAATGGTAAATCAAGGCACGATGTGTCATAATCGCACCCTTTGGATCAGACGTTGTCCCCGACGTGTAGAGAAGCTGCGCAATATCTGTATCTTCCACAGCAAATTCATCATCCTGCAAGGTTTTATCATCGTCACTCAGAGCCCATGTAAGGATTTCCTCTTCAAAAAGCAAAACACTCCGCTCACGATTTGACTTCGTTTTAGTGATTGTCTCTGCTAATTCACAGTCAGCAAAGATAAGAACCGGGTCCGAATCGCTAAGAATATAGTCAAGCTCATCTCCATGTAATTGAAAATTCACTGGGACATGAATGGCGCCTAAACGGGCAGTTGCCAAGAATAAAAGTACATACATATCGGAATTTCTTCCATAAGCGGCGACACGGTCTCCTTTTGTAACACCTTGTCCACGCAAGCCCTGCGCAACACGTGTAACTGCTTTATCCAGTTCTAAGTAACTCCATTCCCTGTCATCAAAAATAATAGCAGTGCTATTTGGGACACGCGCGGCTGTACGTCGGATCGTTTCGGCTATAGTGCTTGTTCTCACGGTTCATTCATCCTCTCTAATTTGGTGGTAGCTTTAATAGCTTAATAATAAAACCTCACCCGGAACTACAGGTAAGACTTTTCCTCTATCAACTACGAGAGATTGCCCCTTAATATACTTAACTTCTTCGGATGCAAAGAAACAAACTGCCACTCCAATATCCTCTAGTTCACCATAGGGATTCTGTCTGTTAACCTAAACATATTAGTTAGTTTCCTCTTTTAGCATTAAAAATAGAAACTTTTTTGCCATTATCGGATCGTTCGCAGATTTTTTCCAATCGTTGCTGGGTTGACGAATTTCGCTATTATTTATTATATTAGTAATTCAACTCTCGAACACCAATTATGTGATTATTGTGAATATTACAAGTAAATATTCACCTATGTTACGATGGAGTGATATGGACCAAAAGAAGAGATAGAATCTACATACTACATGGGAAACAAAGTAAGTACATATGTCACTCAGGTGTTCACCGTCAAGAAGAGCATCCCTCCCCTTAACACATTAGACACGAAATATCCTCTCCAGCCTACATTTAAAAAATCAAATCTAAATCAATGAACAAATCATCGAATATATTAACCTTTACTTTATCTTGCTTTGAAAATGTTCCCTTTTTGACAAATTCCTTGTTCTCCAATAAATAAACTTCAATTAAATCATAAGCTGGATCCACTATCCAATACTCTTTAACACCGCTATTTTTATAGAGATTAAATTTTGTCACCTTATCTTTTTGAGCAGTTGACTTAGATAATATCTCAATAACTAAATCCGGAGCTCCCGCAATATGATTTTCTTTCTTCTTACTTTTATCGCAAATAACAGAGATATCTGGACGAACCCACTCTCTTATTTTCGTAACGTCCTCTAGACCTTCTAATGAAACATCAATTTCAGGTATCACTTCGCACTTCTTCCCCCGTAGATAAATGTTAAATTCTGTTACGAGTTCCTTTGCAATTGTTTGGTGCTTCACACTTGGAGAGGGGGACATATTATAAAGTTCGCCATCAATTATTTCGTATTTTATATTTTCACCCATACTTAAATATTGATCATAAGTTAACATATTATCTTCTTTTCTTAAAGGCATCGTTTTCTACCTCCCCTTGTATAGTATACTACACTTTATTTTCATTTTATTCTACACAAATTAAGGTAATCTTCTGCCCTCCTTCATTACAAAAAACCCCCAAAGATATTCATTCTTACCTTTGAGGGTCAATCTCCATAATTTCACTTACTCACTCAAATTTCCCTCCGCAGGGATCGGATTATCCTTCAATATCTTCGCTAAGTGAACAAGATTATGACTTGCAATCTGTGCATTTTTTTGTGTGAATTCATTATTTTTATCTTTGGCCTCAATGTAAGATGGGCCTGGACCGGCATCCCCCACCCAGTAGGACAGTGGATTAGGTGGCAAGGAGAATCCAAAATGTCCTAAGCTAAAGAGAATATCTCTTGCCGCATGTTTGGCACCATCTTCATTACCAGTCACTACAGCCCCGGCAACTTTATTATAATAGACGGGTTGTCCTTTATCATTCGTTTCAGAACCGGACCCACTAATTCGTTCCAGAACCATTTTGGCAACACTACTCTTTTCACCAATCCACAAAGGTGTTCCAAAGAGTAGAATATCAGCATTTTCTATTTTCTCTGCAATTACTGGCCACTCGTCCCCGTCGCCCATATCAGCCTCAACGCCAAATGCTATATGATAATCTACTACTCGAATCGTTTCTGTTTCTATTTGTTTTTCTCTAAAGACATTGATGAACTCTTCTAACAAAGCATCAGTATTGGACACTTCATTAGAGGGTTTTAAGGAACAGTTTAAGATTAATGCTTTCATAAAAGACACTTCCTTTCTTTAATATATATTGTTTCTTCCCGATTTCCTTAATGTATAATCGTTGTTCAGATAACTAGATCATTTTCGCTGCGCTAGGTACGTTACCTAACAATTATTGATACAACTCAAGAGTTGACAGATATAAAAAACGAGTCAATCAGGGATATTTCCCGATTAACTCGTTGAATCAACTTAGAATCTTAAAATCTATTCTTACTTCTACTAAAAAGTAGTTTGGCAGTCCTACTCTCTATAGCAGGCTTCATTTACTATTGGACTCTAAAGTTAATCATTCCAAAGTGCTGCGATACCTTCTAAAGAGAACCAACCCGCAATTAACGTAATAATGACGGCAAGAATACCAAAAGCAAGTAGCCATGTTGGATGATGGTAATCACCAACAATACTTTTCTTCCGCGATGCAATCAGTACAGCGCCCAATGTAAGTGGTAAGATCAAGCCATTTAAAGACCCTACAATAACTAAAATGACGACTGGTCTTCCAACAAATACAAATACTAAAGTTGAAAAGGCAATGAATCCAATAATAATATATTTACTATATTCTGCAAACTTTTTATGGAAAGAACGCAAGAAAGAAACACTTGTATAGGCAGAACCAATTACAGAGGTCAATGCTGCTGCCCAAATTACGATACCGAATATTTTATATCCGACGTCCCCTAGAGCAATTTGAAATACAGAGGCTGCAGGGTTACTGGCATCAAGTTTATACCCAGCTGTTACAACACCTAATACCGCGAGAAAAAGAAAGACTCGCATGACACCTGTCGTGAGTATTCCATAGCTAGCTGCTTTTGATACGAGAGACACATGTTCTTTTCCAGTTACGCCAGCATCAATTAAACGGTGTCCCCCTGCAAATGTAATATAACCCCCGACGGTTCCACCTACTAATGTAACAATTGGAAGGATTAGGGACCTAAATTCATCCGGAATGAAACTCTTTACTACGGCTTCTCCTACCGGTGGGCTAGTTGTAAACATGACATACCCAACCATCGAAATCATGACTACTCCAAGAATAACCACGACAATATCCATAACTTTCCCTGCATCTTTCAATAAAAATATGATAATTGCCAAAATTGCAGTTATGACTGCACCTGTTTCAGCTGAAACGCCGAACATGACGTTCATTCCAAGTCCCCCACCGGCTACGTTTCCAATATTAAAAGCCAGTCCTCCAATCACGATCAATACCGCAATGAGAGATCCCAGTCCCGGAAAGACCATATTTGTTACATCTTGTCCGCGTTTTCCCGTTACAACAAGGACACGCCATATATTTAACTGCGCCCCTATATCAATGATGATAGAAGCTAAAATGGCAAAACCAAAGCTCGCAAGAAACTGTTCGGTAAATACCGTAGTTTGTGTTAAAAACGCTGGACCAATTGATGATGTTGCCATTAGGAAGACAGCGCCCAGTATGATTCTCCTACGCCCTACAATTTGATTCCCGGGTTGTAAATTACTCATTTTCTTTCTCCCTCCACTTCCACTGTGATAAAAAGTATTAAATAAAACTCTTATGAACTTATTATCTCTAACTTTGTAATACTGTCCGGAAACATTTCCGCAATATAAATGGATCCGCTTTCATCAACTGCTATTCCATGACCGTATATCCCAAAGGTTCGGCACCTTCCTATCAAATTCTGTTTCGAATCAAATAAGTTAAGACTTGGAGTTTGATCCGTTACATAGATATAGCCTTCTTTATCAAACCATATATCCATCGGGTGATACAGATTCCTCATCTCTTGAAGAAAGGCTCCCTGCTGGTTAAAGATTTGAATTCGATTATTCTCACGGTCTGTAATATATAAATGATCTTGGCTATCCGCTACAATTGCATGAGGGGTTGAAAATGCTCCTGCATCTGCCCCTTTTTCTCCCCATGTATTCACTAATTGCCAATTAGAATCGAAGTGGTGCACGCAACAATTCCCATAACCATCCGTCACATAATAGTGTCCATTTGATGTCATCGCAATGTCCGTTGGATGGTTAAAAGGTCTTCTCCACGCTCCAGGAAATCGTTTGTCCCCAATACTATCTAGCTTTTCACCAGTATGGTTAAAAAATACGATTCGATGAGAATCACGGTCTACTACAAATACTTTATTATCAGGAGTTGTATACAAATAGTGCCCATCAACGATATCCATATCTGTCCAAGAATCAATCAGTTCACCAGTACGATTAAAGATCAACATAAAAGGTTGGCTTCTCTGTAATACAAAGATTTTTCCCTCATGGTCAATTGTTAATGCCGAAATATTCGTGTAAGAAAGGGAAGTCGGAAGCTTCCCCCACCCTTTATTTACTTGATACCGCTTCGGACCAAGTCGGAATACATGCATAAAGGAATCACCTCAAATTCTTTCATAAGAATTATACGATTGGCTCAGTTAGTACATTTACATAATAATGATGTTTAATAGAACGATTTAAAACAGGATCACGTAATTCAAACTCATATTTGTCAGCAAAATCTAGCGTATTTTCCTCCGTATTTATTGTAGCTGAGAAGAACATATTTCCATCATCTTTTACATTGAGCTTGGAAAAATGCTCCTCCCATTGCTCTGGATTTAACAAATCTGCACAGGTTCCTTGTTGATAAACCTTTTTTTCTCCCTCAGAAGTTACCCAACAGATCAGTTCTAATTGATTCCAATGGTCTTTTACATCCTCATATTTCCATACATCTCCAGCAATCACATTCGGATATGCCTGTTTAGACATTGGTACACTGAATGTTTCTAATTTCCGATCAGTATGATCGCTACCAACAGTGACAAATAACTCGTCATCATGCCAAATAAGTACGTATTCAATTTCTCCACTTGTTTCGTTATGCTGGACTTGTACTTCTGATGTCGTTGAAACAATATAATCAGAAACAGGGAAAAGAATCGGAGTTGTGGTAGGAGCCTCCACACCTAATTTCACCAATTCATCAATATGTTCTTGGACTTTTTCCTGGTCACTTCCCGCATATCCAGCATTAAATACATGATTAACGTCAAATTCAATTGATTTATTTTCTCCTTGCACATGTAAGCTCAGTTTGTTTTTCATAATAATTCCTCCATTATTCATATTTTTATTTATTAATATAGTTTCGGTACTCTGCTAGAGAAAACCGGAACACTTTCTCTAATCTTAGGGACAGCATCTAAATCTAGCGTCGCAATGAGCGTCTCTTCCTTTACCTCACTTCCAACTTTTATTACATCCCCCCAAGGATCAATAATCATCGATGTCCCCGCAAAGGTCTCGGTATCATTAGAGCCAGTAATATTAGAAGATACAATGAACATTTGATTCTCAATCGCCCTAGCTAATTGCAGATATTTCCAATGGTTTTTTCTAATTAATGGCCATTCGGCAACAACATGCAAGATTTGGGCACCCTCCAAGGCAAGCTTCCTCGCAAGTTCAGGAAACCTCAAATCATAGCAAATGATAACCCCCATCTTGATTCCTTCCAGTTCAAATGTTTCTATCTGGTTTGTACCACCAGTTAAATATTTATGTTCATTAAGCATTGGTACTAAATGTATTTTGTCATATCTATGCACAACAGCTCCTTCTCGGTTTATTACTAGACTTGTGTTATATATTTTCCCTTCTTTTTTGTTTGCAATTGAACCCCCGACAATATTTACATGATGCTGTTTTGCTAGTTTCTGCAGCAAGGACTGAGTTGGCTCGTTATCTTCATCGGCAAGCTTGTCCAATTCTGCTAGTGTAAAACCGGTGTTCCACATTTCCGGAAGTACAAGAACATCGGGTTTTTCTTTTTCCATCGTTTCATTAATCCAACTACTCACTTTCTCCCTATTTTCTTGCGGGTTACCAACAATAAGATTCATTTGATAAACTGCATATTTCATTCTTTAACCCCCTGTTTTAATTACTACTTTTGTCCATACTATTATAGGATTTCATCGTATTATCCAAATGTAGAAGTAAAGCTGTTTTTGCATCTTCAATATTTTTAGCTTCTATAGCCATGAGAATCGCTTCATGCTCTTCAATTACTTCGTGCATTCTTCCTTTTTTCCTGATGGCCCGATGGCCAATCAAAACAGTTAGATCATGTAATCTCATGAAGAATTCTTCTATTAAAAAATAGTTAGTTCCCCGAATAATTTGATTGTGGAATTTTTGATCCAACTTCATAAAAAGTTGCTTATTCTCCTTACTAACTGTCTCTCTTTGTTCCAACAAAATGTGCTTTAATTCCTGAACCTGTTCTTCTGTAACCACTTTCAAAAAATCCATCAATACTTCTTTTTCGATAGCTCTTCGAAGGATAAAGATCTGATTAATTTCTGTTTTTGAAAATCCTCTTACCTTTACTCCTTTCCTTGGCACCGTTTGCAGTAAGCCGTCGTAAACCAAACCCTGAACCGCCTCTCTGACAGGAGTTCTTGAAATACCTAGTACTTTCGCAAAGTCTTCCTCTGTATAAAATTCCTCAAAATCCAGCTGGTTTGAAAGTATAGCAGATTTCAATTCTTTGTATGCAATTTCGAAAACTGTTTCTCTTTTAATAGATTTACCAAAATTAAGCTTACTCATTTCGTTACCCCTCTGCGAATCTTTATGTATACATAATACAGTATACATAAAGATAAGTAAAGATATAATAATATGAATACTTTATTTTTTCTCTCCCTTGCCTCTTATGATTATCAGCGATTAATTAATAATCGAGCCAGGCTCAAGAAAATAATAATACCTTTCTTAAAAAAGGTAAAAACATACACAAGCAATCGTATTTTTATTTGAGATTAAGCAGACATCCCGCCCTTCACCTGAACCAACAAAAATCGGCCCTTTTTCATTGAGCTTTCACCAAACTCCCATTACACTTAAATGAAAGTCAAAGAACTCCTATACAGAAAGGATAATTTTCCCAATGATTTCTTTTGAAAATGTTTCAAAAAAATATAATGGCGGTACGCCTGCAGTGGATTCCATCAACTTTACAGTTAATAAAGGGGAATTTTTAGTATTAATTGGTCCGAGTGGCAGCGGAAAGACGACGACATTAAAAATGATCAATCGCCTCATTCCCCTGACAACAGGAACCATTTATATGAATGGAAAAAGGATTAGCGACTATAAAATAGATGAACTTCGCTGGAATATCGGTTATGTTTTACAGCAAATTGCGTTATTTCCCCATATGACGATAGAGGAAAATATTGCAATTGTGCCCGAGCTCAAACAATGGAACAAAGAAAAAATCCGCAATCGTGTAACTGAATTATTGGATATGGTTGGTCTTGATCCTATTTTGTACCGGAACCGGAGACCTGACGAACTTTCTGGTGGTGAGCAGCAACGAGTTGGCGTTGTCCGTGCTTTAGCAGCCGATCCGGAAATCATTTTAATGGACGAACCTTTCAGTGCATTAGACCCGATCAGTCGGGAAAAATTGCAGGAGGATATCATTCATTTGCAGCGTACCATTAAGAAAACAATTGTATTTGTTACACATGATATTCAAGAAGCACTGAAACTAGCGGATCGGATTTGTTTAATGAAGGAAGGGAAAATCATTCAGTTAGGAACACCAGATGAACTAATAAACGAGCCAGCGAACGACTTTGTCCGAGATTTCGTTGGGAATGCCGGCCATCCAGGGACAGATTTTGATTTGGAAAAATTTATTCATCCCCTGCCGAATCTGACAGGACAGGAAGCTCCTACTATTTCCATCCAAGCAACATTGGCCGAAGTGTTAGAGCGTTTATCCGACCATGATTCTCTTTCCGTAGAAAAAAACGGAGTTCCGATTGGGATTGTGAATCGGCAAATCATGATCGATTATCTCTCCCAACAGGTAGCGAAAGGGGGAAATAGCGATGAATAACATGATCGAAGTATTCCAAAACCGCCAGCATGAACTATTTCAAGCGCTCATCGAACATATTCAGATTTCATTTATTGCGCTCTTTTTTGCTGTCTTAATAGCTGTACCACTCGGTATTTATTTAACGAAAAAGCTTCGTTTTGCGGAGAGTATTATTGGGATTGCTGCGATGCTGCAGACGATTCCTTCCTTAGCATTACTCGGACTCTTCATTCCATTGCTAGGGATTGGTAAAATTCCCGCTATTATTGCCTTAGTCATCTATGCCTTACTTCCTATTCTCCGCAACACGTACACTGGAATTAAAGAAGTGGATTCCTCTTTAATTGAAGCGGCGATGGCAATGGGAATGAACACAAGGAAAAGATTGTTGAAAGTGGAACTACCACTTGCAATGCCGGTGATTATGGCAGGTATTCGGACGGCGATGGTATTAATTATTGGAACTGCAACCCTTGCTGCATTAATCGGTGCAGGAGGTTTAGGAGATCTGATCCTGCTTGGAATCGATCGCAATAATTCTGCACTTATTTTACTTGGAGCGATTCCAGCAGCAATACTTGCTATATTATTTGACCTCGTGTTACGCGGCATCCAAAAACTTTCGTATAAAAAGACTCTCGTCACAATTGGAATCATCGTTGTCTTCACTTTCGGTGTATCCGTGATCCCCAATTGGCTCGGTGGAGACGAAGATACGATCGTAATTGGGGGTAAATTAGGTTCCGAGCCAGAGATTTTAATTAATATGTATAAAATCCTAATCGAAGACGAAACCGATTTGAACGTGGAATTAGAACCTAGTCTTGGGAAAACAACCTTTTTATTTAATGCTTTGGAATCAGGAAATATCGATATTTATCCAGAATTTACAGGAACGGCAATAACGCAATTTCTGGATGAGACCCCAGTAAGTAATGATAAGGAAGAAGTATACGAACAGGCCAGATCCGGATTACTAAAGAATAACGATTTAGTCTTGCTAGAACCGATGGATTATAATAATACGTATACATTAGCTGTATCTAAAGTCTTTGCCGAGGAGCATAACGTAAAATCAATCTCTGATTTACAGGGATTAGAAAACGAGGTAAAAGCCGGATTCACTTTGGAATTTACGGATCGCGAAGATGGGTATGTTGGTATTCAAGAACTTTATAATCTCGAATTTCCTAATCTCGTAACAATGGAACCGAAGCTGCGTTATACGGCGATTGAGCAGGGAGATATTAATGTATTAGATGCTTATTCTACGGATAGTGAGTTGAGACGCTATAATCTTACCGTATTGGAAGACGATCTAGAATTATTCCCTCCTTATCAAGGTGCCGCCTTGCTGAGAAGTGAAACGCTCGAGGAATATCCTGAACTGGAAGGTATCTTAAATCAGTTAGCCGGGAAAATAACGGATGACGAGATGCGGGAGATGAATTATCAGGTGACTGTCGAAGGAAGAAGTGCTGCGGAAGTGGCGCGGGAGTTTTTAGAGAATGAAGTGCTCCATACAAACTAAAGCAGAAAATCGGTTTCTTCACTGTTAGAAACCGATTTTCTATGTATTCCTTGATTAATTAAAGTTTAGGATAATTTCGCTAAAATTTCCCGAATAAAAGCAGGTTCATCCTTAGGTGTACGTGAGGTAATCAAATTTTCACTAACTACAACTTCTTTATCGTGGTAGGCCGCACCTGCTAGTTTTACATCATCACGAATTCCGATGAAGCATGTTGCTTCCTTTCCTTTTAGAACGTCAGCACTAATCATGACCTGTGGTCCATGACAAATACCAGCAATTAATTTGTCGTTTTGATTGATTTCCTTCACAAAGCGAACAACGTCATCATTTACACGCAATGCTTCCGGAGCACCTCCACCTGGTATAATAACCGCATCAAAATCGTCAGCCTTTGCCTCAGATGCCCCAAGATCAGCAGTATAGGAGATTGTTCCTTTTTTCCCATCACAGCGTGCACCTTTTTCCAAACCAATAATGACTGTTTCGTGCCCTGCTTCTTTAACAGCTTCATATGGATTTTTCATTTCAGAATCCTCAAAGCCACTTGCTAAAAGAAATGCTACCTTAGCCAAATTAACTACCTCCAGTTTAAATTTATTTACAAGGTTATTTTAATTTACGAGCAAGAAATTAGCAAAACAACTGCTTCAGGTAAAACCGGATTATAGTAAACTTTATTATAAAAAGTGATTGCGTATGCAGGCGAATCATTATATATGTTGATGCTAGTATAGTTTCATGGACACATCTAAGTTAAATTTTATACAATGAATTTCAAGGAGGATGTGTCCAATGATTACAAAAAATAATGGTAAACGATATAACGATGATTTTAAAAAAATGATTATCGATCTTTATCATTCTGGAAGTTCTGTAGGATATCCTTTCCAAACTGATCATCCCCAACCGCACCAATCATGGTAACTTCAGCTCCTAATCTTGCAGCGGCTATTGCTTGATTGGCGCCTTTACCACCGTGATAAGTTTTAAATTCTCCACCTAAAACGGTTTCACCTTGTTCAGGGAATTCTTTAGCAGTCGTGACCATATCAATATTAATACTTCCCACGACACAAACTGCCGGTTGCTTTTCCATATGATCACCTCTCTCTCGTAATTAGTTGATTTTATATTTTTCCGATGGGATCTTTTTATTCGGTTTTCCTATGTTTTGGATATATCCACGTTGTAAAAAGCCGTTTAAAATTAATTATCTTACTGTACTTCATCTAAATAGCCTTCAAGCCTTTCAACATACCCCCTGGAAACAGCTGCTATTTCGGCGACATCAAGGATACTTTAACCATATGTGTAACGGGTTACATATAGATGAAAAAACTTGGGTTCGCATATTTGTGTAACCCGTTACATATAGAATAATACTGTTATAAAAAAATGTCAAATTATTTTTTAAATAAAAAGGCAAAGTTATATTAAAGTCACAAGTTATTTTGCAATTTTGCTAGGGAGGAAATATATTTTTCCGCCCCAGTTTGGCCAAATAATAGTGGAGAAACAGCACATTCCTATACAGATGATGATGAACTCCTTTATCAGTAGGTACAGATGTATCGAGCATTTTTCTCCCAATTTAACTTTTTATTAAAGTGAAAAATCCTTAAGTTCCAGTTTTCTTAATTCAAGGCTGTTCAGTAATGCAAAATCCCACTCATCACATTTACATGTTGAGTGGGATTTTAAGAGTGGGCTCACTCTCCATTAATAATCTTCCTATACTCTTCTTCCGACATATTCAAAGCTTCTGCAGAATACTTTGTCCCTTTTTCCTCATATACTTTTCTAAAAGATTCATCCAGCTCTTCTGCAGTAATAACGCCTTTTTCGATTAATAGATTTGCAAGTGCTTCTGTTGCCACACGCTCTTTAACAATTTGCCCAAAAATCCTGCCCATCGTAGCATTTAACTCGGTTTTGTCTTCATACATCTTAATTCCTCCTACCAAAAAATGAAACCGCATTTAGTGGGGTATTACAGAACGTAATGCCTGATAATATACGACAAAAGAGATTAGAAGAAGTTATCTTGCATGCTACTATTTTTCGTCCTTTTAGTCAAAGTGCCGATTCAACTATAGGGAGTCAGTCCACCAACAAATAAATCTCACTTGCTTTCTCCAATCGATTTTAAACTCCATTTCCGTGAATTTGCTTAGTTTCTTCAACATCTATTTCGTAGTTAGGCAAAATAAGAACCTCTACTCGTCTATTTTTCTCCCGGTTCTCTTCACTCGTGTTCGGCATAATTGGATGGTACTCACCAAATCCCTTCGCACTAAAGCGAGCTGGATCATGTCCTCCATTTTCCAAAATTAATCCCATGAAGTTAACGGCTCTTATTACACTTAATTCCCAATTCGAAGGGAATTCTTCGTTGTGAATCGGCCGGTCGTCTGCATGTCCGCTTATCTCAATATGATGAGGCGGATCGGTGTTTAACAACCTTGAGATTTCGGTTATGATTTCCCTGCCGCCCTCATTAACTTCAGCGCTCCCCATATCAAACGTGACATCATTTAAAATCGTGACCATTAATCCTTCATTGCTTAATTCTGTTGATAGTGCATCAGTTAGTTCATTTGTTTCGATATAACCATTGATACTCGCTTGAAGTTTTTTAAGATTTTCTACTTCTCTCATACCTTCACTTAAGTCTTCTTCATTTGCCTCATTATCTTCTTTACTTCGGTCTTCATCTATGGCAGTTTCTGAAGGATCCTCCGCTGGGCTTTGTTCCAGTATAATGGATCCACCGCCAGAGAATTCACTTTTAAAAACTTTGGAAAGCTGTTCATACTTTTGGGCGTCTATTTCGCCCATGGCAAATAATACAATAAATAATGCCACAAGCAATGTCAGCATATCAGAATAGGGAAGCAGCCATGAATCATCTGATTGAGCTTCACTCTTTCTTCTGCGTCTCCGGCTACTCATCTTCTGTCACCTGCTTTATCTTAGCAATTTCTTTTGAAGTGAGGTACGAACTCAGCTTATCCCTCATCGCCGCAGGAGAATCCCCATTCACGACGGAAAGAATCCCTTCCACAATAATTTCCTTTCGTTGAATCTCTTTTTTCGATTTCTGTCTTAATTTATTTGCAAACGGGTGCCATAGTACATAACCTGAAAAAATCCCTAATAAAGTTGCAACAAAAGCCGCTGCTATCGCTTCCCCCAAGATTTCCATATCATCCATACTACCAAGTGCGGCAATTAATCCAATAACAGCACCTAACACTCCCAGCGTGGGCGCATACGTACCAGCTTGCGTAAAAACTGCTGCACCTTCTTCATGTCTCGTTTCCATTGCATAAATTTTCTCGAGCATGACTTCACGGATGAACTCCGGTGAATGACCATCAACGGTCAATTGTAGTCCGGAAGAAATAAAGTCATCATCCCATGCTTCTATTTCAGTTTCTAAAGATAACAAACCTTCCCTACGAGCTTGATCGGACATCTTTGAAAACTTTTCAATAAGCACTGGTATATCATCTTGTTCCTCTTCTTTAAGCAATATTTTAAAATAGGAAGGAATCTTTTTAATCGTGCTTACAGGAAATGCTATCAATACAGATGCAGCCGTTCCTACAAATATAATGAGAAGTGCTGCCGGATTAATTAAGGCTCCCGCACCAACACCTTTTAAAACCATCCCAACAGTAACCGCAATAATTCCTAAAATAATACCAATAATTGATGTTTTATCCATCTCTGTACCTCCATCAAATAACTCTATAATACTACATAACCTATATCGGTCTTTTGTACTGTTTTTGAAGGTAATATGGAAAAGAAGAAATAATTAGTTTATTAGGTAAACATTTTTACTAGTTAGTTTTATTATCTTATCTTTATGATTTGATTGAAACCGAGGTGGCTATGGAGAAGATTAAAAACGCAATGTCTAGGAATTAATATTGGAGCTATGACGCGGAAGTTTTTGGAGACATCGAGGTTATGGAAGTTAATTGAAACATTAAGAACGTTTATTAAAAGACGTATGCATAGAAACTTGCCATACGCCTTCTTGAAAGGAAGAATTTTATTGAATCGTTTTTAAAACCTGTAATAAACACTCTTTATACTTAGCTCGATCAACAGCTTCACAAACACGAACATTAGGTTGTTTCCCACTCCTATTATTAATATCAACCAAGCTGTAACCTCTTGTCAGTTCACCTTTCGTTTCAACAGCTACATAATACGTATTAGATGACGTCATGATTTCTTCATTTGCTGCAATCGCTACTAATATCGTATCCGGATGTGTTGTACCATTCAGACGATGAACGTTTGCATTGAAATCTTTCACTACTTTATTAATTTTAATAAAGAAATCGGACCCGGTTGTATTCAACTGTTCAATCTCTTTATGGTCATCATTGTCCATTAGAGAATATTTTGTGCAAATATCCCAACCAACCATTGTAATCGGTATACCTGAATGTAAAACAATATTTGCAGCTTCAGGATCTACCCAGAAGTTATATTCAGCAGCAGCCGTAATATTGCCTAATGTGTTATTTGTTCCACCCATAATGTAAATATGTGGGATGTCCTTTATAATTGTAGGATCCTTTTTAATTGCCATCGCAATATTGGTTAGTGGTGCAATAGCTAATAGAGAGACTTCACCAGGCATTTCTTTTACTTTTTCAATGATAAAATCAACCGCATGTTTTTCCTCTGGTCGTTGCTTTGCTTTTTCAAAAAAGGCATCACCCATTCCATCCCTGCCATGGACATCTTCTACCGTACGATGTTCCTCTTCTCCTGTTGCGAGGATAGGGCCCTCGTATCCTTTATAGACAGGAACATAATAATCTTGATTGGAAACCTGAATAGAATATAAAGCATTCTCTACTTGTTGATCAAACGCAACATTTCCACCTGTAATTGTTACACCTTCGACTTTAAAATAATGTAATGCTGTTAATAGAGCAATTGCATCATCACCAGCTGTATCTGTATCTATAATAATTTTTCGCATTCTTTACACCTCAATCTTGTTGTCTTGCTAGCTCTGTAATGTATTCAAAAAATGCATCGCGGTCTACTTCATAAACTAAATTGACCGGTCTTCCATTCTCTGAAATAACTGTTTTACCTTGACTCGCCCCTTCAGTATGAACAATACTCTTCACTACTTTTTGCTTGACTAGATCCGGTTTCCCAATGCTTGCTGCGGTTAGCACATCCCAGAGAAAATAAGTCGAGTTCGTCTGAAAATGTACAAGAGGAGGTACCATCGCATAACATTGTCCAAGAAAATCGATTCCGATATTCGTTCGCTGCGCCGCCCAATAATTTCGAATATCTACTGTTAAAGGAACCATATTTGTACTTTCTAACGCGACTAGATCAATTTCAATTTTACTATCCCAAACAACTTTGACAGCATCCGGATCCCAAAAAGCATTCCACTCAGCTGAACCATCATGTTCCGGCTCTTCGACATTTCCTTTTTCTAAAAATGTACCACCCATCCAAACTAATTTTTCAATATTGGATTCAATATCTGGCGCAACATATAATGCTCGAGCTAGATCTGTCAGTGGTCCAATAAACACCAATGTTACAGGTTCATCGCTTTCACGAATGTGTTTAATCAAATGTACATGCGCCTTAAGTTCTGAAACATTTGTGTTGATTCTTCCCGATTCATTCAAGATTGGTAACGCATCGATAAAAAATGCGTGCATACGCCAATCTTTAGGAAAAGAATGTTTTCCACGAGAATTAGAGGCTGCTACATCTATCCCTTTATTATTCCCAAACCGATCAATAATTTTTCGGCTAGCATATAATGCCGGCTCCAAATAACAGTCTGCCGGGATAACACCAACGCCTAATAAATCTACCTCTTCCATCTGGAGTAATAGAAATAAGGATACGAGGTCATCCACACCTCCATCGTGATTGAGGTATACTCTTTTTGTCATTATGATTAACTCCTTATCAGTTCATAATAATTCATTTAATTGATTTCCTGGAGTAAGTTTATTTTTCGCACCTAAATCTACATTAATACAGTTATCATTATTCTCACTTAGCAGAATAATACCTACTCCGCTACTTACATCGTCCTTACAAAATAATATAGGATGTGGTAAACTTCAACATCAATTACCTCATCGGATCATACGGTCCTAAATCAATATCAATCTCTTCTCTCAGCGCCATCTTTCCAGCCAATGCTCCCACATAGGGCCCCATCGTCAACCCAGAAGCCCCCAACCCTGTTGCAACAATGACATTTTCCAAATTGGGAACTTCGCCTAATAAAGGTTTATTATCCGGACTCATTGGCCGAAACCCTATCCGGATGTCCTGCAATGTTTGACTTTGGAGACCTGGCGCGACTTTCAATCCTTCATTCAGTACTTCCTGAATCCCACCTGCCGTTATCCGATAATCATAACCACTTCCAGCTTCACGTGTCGCACCAAAAGCAATTCGATTATCATCAAAAGGAACAATATAATGACTGCTATCTTGTGGAAGAATAACCGGCCAATTTGAAGTATCTTCATTCACAGCCAAATGGACAATTTGCCCGCGCTGGGGTTCCAATTTGATAGAAGTACCGACAGATTGCAACAAGTCATTTGTCCAAGCACCAGCTGCAATAATAACTTGATCAGCTGATAAATTTCCGCTGCTCGTTGAAACCGAAACCAGCTTGCCTTCTTTTTTCAGTGCAGCTTTTTCCTGTATAACTTTTCCATTACTTTTCTTTACGCCTTCTACTAAAGCGCTAGCGAGCAATCTTCCATCCAAGCGAGCGGCACCTGATAAATAGAGCGCATGCAATTTTTCATTTATTTGCGGGAAAAATTTATTGGCATGTCCAGCTTGTAATACGTCAATATTTCCAATTATAGGAAATGCCTCTTTTTTCTTTTCTAATTGCTCCTTCAATTTACGAATGACCTCTATGTCTTCACTCGTTGCAATTGCACCTGTCTGCCGATAACCAGTGTTTGTCTCCCCCAGTTCTTTAAGAGATTCGATCAGCTCTGGATAATACTGGGCTCCCCTGCTTGCTATCCTGAACCAATCAGAATCATTATACCGTGAAATCCATGGACAAATAATCCCTGCGCCAGCTAAAGTCGCCTTCCCTTCGAATTCCTCATCAATCAACGTGACATCAACATTTTCATTCTGCGATAAATAGTAAGCAGCACAAGCACCGACGACTCCCGCGCCAATAACAATGACTTTCATGTTTTTCCCCCTTGTATGATTTCCGTATTGTCAAAAGATCCTAGTTAAAATGAATCTTTCATACTTTCTTCTATATATGGTTCGCTTCTCTTTGTCAATAGGATGTATTTTAACTGGAAAAAAGTTTTCACTGGATATAGATAGGGAGAAGCGCGCTAACACTTCTCCCTGCAACCGCCTCTGTTAGGTACTCCTTTTATATCGTACCATTTATAAAATCAATAATCCCCTCCACTACTTCATCACGAATATCTCTGTAATTATGAATTTCGTGTCGGTAACCGGAATACAACTTAGTTTTTACAAAGTTGCCCGTCTCTGCAAGCCAATTGGAGACTTGATACACGCCCTCCCCATATAAACCTACCGGATCAAAGTCACCTGCAATATTATAAACAGGAATAGAGGAAGGGACCTTCTCTGCCCATTCCGTACCAATAATTGTTTCCATCATTTGAACAAAGAAATAGAGGGAGCGAATATTTGGTGTTGAAGTAAAATTGTTAAACGGATCATTCGCATGGTCTGTCACAACGTCAGGGTCGCCACTTATCCAGTCATTTGGACTATTTGGGTTCTCTATCCGCTCTGTCATCCAGCCAAATAAGCTTTCAAGATAACTATCTTCGACAACTTCACCATCCCCCTCATCGATACGCTTTTTCATTTCTTCAGATATCTCTTTTAAATTCGGGAAAACACCAGATGTTCCACATAAAATAAGTCCAGAGATTCCTTCCCCATATTTGGTTGCATATCCTCTTACAATCATGGAGCCCATACTATGTCCGAACATGAAATATGGAAGTCCGTCATACTCTTTCTGAACAATTTCTCGTAATTTGTGCTCATCTTCTGCCATCGTCATGTAGCCCTTATCGCCCCAGTCATTCCAATTGCCTGAATCATACGCCGTTTTCCCGTGGCCAACATGATCATCTGCTGCAACTATAAAACCCGCTTCATTAAGCACAAGAATCATATGTAAATACCTGCGCGAATGTTCACCAAAACCATGGACAATCTGGACAATTCCTCTCGGCTTACGAATTGGCGTGTAAATCCATGCTTTTATAGTGTCCTTTTCATTAAATGATTTAAACTGGACTTCTTGTATCGCCATGATAGATACCCTCCTATGATCAGAGTTTGATAGATAATGGTCTTTTCTAGATGTATCGGTTCTCTCTGAACCAATCATTTTACCGAAATGATATACTTATTTGGAATCGATGTCAAAGTAAACTCAAGAAGGAAGCTGTGAAAGTTCATCCAATCGTTTAGCCAGTCTTTCACCACTTATACCAGAATGATTTAATTTTTAATATAATCTTCACACAACTTCAAGTAAAGTTTACCTATATTACTTTGCATCATAATCTCCTTTCCATGTGAATTCCACTCTACCGTATTTCGTGCTTTTTAAATTTAAAAAAACAGCATAAATGCCCCCGACAAGCAATTATCCCCTTAAAGAAACATCACTATATTATCCATATTAGCCACTTTAGATTTTGATAACAAATAATTGAAAACCTTTAACAGGATAAACCAAAATTTTTCGGAAATTCTATTCATAAGGAGGTGTTTTACGTGGCAAAGAAAAATCTCAGTCAGTTTAAAGGACGTGTAATGAAGGAAGCTGGATATGACGTAGATCTTAATAATCCAGAATCGATAAAATACGAAGTTGCTGAAGAACAAGGCGTACCTTTACAAAAAGGAAATAACGGACATCTTACCTCTGAGCAAGCAGGAAAAGTTGGCGGACCAATCGGTGGCAATATGGTTAAAGAAATGGTTAAAATGGCAAAAGAGCAGATTGCAAACAAATAATTAAGACTCTCCTGCTGGTTTTAACACATGAACCAGCAGGATTAGCTTTTTTTATTGTCCTTGTTGATTCTTTTTCCGAACTTGTTCAGCGTTTGTATTGCTATAAATTTCAGTTCCATGGCCACCAGTAGTCCTTGCAATATACTCTTTTGCTTCGTTATATGACATACCAGAATTTTCATTTGCCCGTTTTACTTCTTCAATATTGGTACCGGATGCTGTATATTTTGTATTATTTTCCATAAAGTCACCTCGCTTTTTTCGGTGAACTTAGTTTTTGCGGAGATGTTTTATTTATAAAGGAAACATTTACCTATAACCATTGACTGAGAATGGGTATAAATCGATTTTAGTATTATCTAAAAAAGCCGCATGAATTGGTTGTTATCCCATTTCATGCGGTTTATCATTTTTTAAATGAAGACCTCTTCAAAAACCTCACCATTCAACGGACGAATTCCCTCATATTTCCCTTTCTCAATCATATAAATATTCATATTCCAAGCCAAATGGTGGGGATATGAGCCTTTCCGAGTTTCATCTCCTTAATGGAAGGGAAACCAGATATTTAACAAGCAATACTTATTAATGAAACAGCCAACCAAACAAGTATGATGCAGGTGAATCGTTACACGTGAATCAGCCTGCTCCATTATTCAAAAAAGGAAGGGATACACGTTGAATAATTATCTTTACGGAAACACACCAACTTTTCTCGGGGCAAAGAATCTTTCTTCTTCTCTCGATTCATTAGGAGACATTGACGCTATCGTATACGGAGTTCCATGGGAAGGTGCAGTTACATGGGGCGATTACACAGGATGTGCACTTGGACCGAAAGTAATGCGGCTGACATCTGCAAGGTACAGTGGCTACTTGCCGGAGCTCGACCATATTGACGTGTTCGAACATATCGAGCTTGGGGATGTTGGTGATGTAGATGTTGTTCCCGCTGATGTGGAAGAAACGATGCAACGAATTACAAATTTCTCGGGTAAGCTTTGGGAGAGCGGGAAATTTCTAATCGGTCTCGGAGGAGATCATGGCATCACTTACCCTATCGTGAGGGCACTTACAGAACAAGGAAAGAAAGTCGGCATCATTCATCTGGACGCGCACTTCGACAACCTTCCTTCCCATCAAGGTGATCAGTATGCACGTTGCAGTCCTTTCGCCCGTTTATATGAACAGGAAGGTGTACGCAATGAAAGTATTATTCACACAGGTATTCATGGACCGAGAAATCAGCCTGAAGCAGGTCGGAATGCCCGCGATGCAGGTGCTGTTACGGTAACAATCAACGATATCCGAAAGCATCATGATTTATCGGAGCTTGCCCGTGAACTTCATGCCCAAGCGAAGGAAGATGTGGACTGTGTGTACTTGAGCATTTGCAGTGATGTTTTAGATTTTGCTTTTAATCCCGGCGGTCCTGTTGATGGAAATGGACTTACTTCTTTTGAACTTGTAACACTCGTCCACGAAATCTGCAAGCAAGGCGTCATTGGCATGGACTTTGTGGAAGTATATCCGCAGCAGGACGCAAATCAAAATTCTGCCCACTTTGTTTCTACAGTTATTTTATATGCGCTCGCGGGTTTGATTAATAGCAAATAGTGATATTGGCAGTTCAGCACAAGTATAAACAAGGATACTTGTGCTGTTTTTAAATATAGACGCCCCAGTGAGAAGAGCTAAATAATATTTGCTGGGGTCGAAAAGTAACAGAACCGAAGATGAAATGAAGGTGGAGGAGAAAAAATATGGCAATACCTAATAGAATAAGTAACTCTGATTCAGGGAAAAGAACATGGAAAGATAGATTGAATATCATTGGGCCAGGGGCAATTGTCACTGCTTCCTTTATTGGTCCTGGCACCGTAACAACTGCGACACGAGCAGGAGCATCATTTGGCTTCGCATTGTTGTGGGCGATCGTTTTTTCCATTATCGCAACAATTGTGCTTCAGGAAATGACAGGAAGGCTCGGAATCATTACGCGGAAAGGGCTTGGGGATGCGGTCCGCGAACAATTCATAAATCCAATATTGAAATACGGCTCCATGTGGCTTGTGATTATTGCTATCAGTGTTGGCTGTGCCGCTTATATGGCGGGTGATCTGCTCGGCACATCACTAGGCATTTCCACTATTACCGGAATACCGACGAATGTACTTGGACCGATTGTAGGAGTCATTATTTTATTTCTCGGCCTTTCCGGCAGTTATAAACTGATAGAAAAATTGATGATTTTCCTCATCGTCATCATGTCTATTACATTTATTACGACCATGTTTATGACACAGCCGGCTATTGGAGAATTATTCAAGGGAACTTTTATCCCAAACATCCCTCCCGGTTCCATCATTATGATTATCGCATTAATCGGTACAACTGTCGTCCCTTACAACCTTTTTCTTCATGCTTCAAATGTGCAGGAACGCTGGAACAAGCCGTCTGATTTAAAAGATTCGCGATGGGACACGATCATATCCATTTGTGTGGGAGGATTGATTACTGCAGCGGTACTGATTACAGCTGGTGCGACGATCAAAGGTATGGAAATACAAAGTGGCGCTGACTTGTCACTTCAGCTCGAACCAATCATGGGAGAGTGGGCACTGATTTTCATCAGTATCGGTTTATTTGCAGCTGGCTTATCTTCTGCGCTTGCCGCTCCACTTGGTGCAGCGATGACAGTAAGCAGTGTCTTAAAATGGGGCAACAATATGAAAGACAAACGCTTTAAAATCGTGTTTGTCATCATTATATCAATTGGGATCATCGGCTCAGCCCTTGAACTTAATCCTCTGAGCGTTCTGCTATTCGCACAAGCCTTGAATGGTATCCTGCTCCCTGTGATTGCAATTACGCTCCTTGTTATCATGAATAACAAAAAGCGTCTCGGCAACTATACAAACTCTTTAAAGGCTAATATTATCGGCGGAATAGTAGCACTGATTTGTACCGGACTTGGTACCTACAGTTTGGTTGATGCTATCCTAACTTTTCTTAATTAATGGAACGGATTTCGTTCTTTTATATAAAGCCATTTCCTTCCTCCAAACAGACAAAAGCATAAAGCTATATTATAATGGGAGGATGACTATACAAAGATATCATCAGGGGGAAAAAGATTAATGAAGAAAATTATCGTAGCATTATGTGCCATCGCACTAGTATTTTCACCAATTGGAGATGTTGTTTTCCAAGATCAGGACACAACGGTGGAGGCGAAACGTTATAAATCCGGGAAAAGTCATTTAACCCAGGAAATAGCGGCATCAACTCTAACAACAATAATTCCTTATTCCAAAATAATAAAAAAGATTCTAAAGTGAACAAATCCACGACAAAACAAAATACGGACAATAAAGGCGGCATGATGTCAGGTGGTCTAATGAAGGGCCTCATGCTCGGTGGGCTTGCTGGATTATTATTCGGTGGGCTGCTTGGTAACATGGGTATCTTTGGATCTATTCTAGGCTTGTTAATCAACGGGCTCGCAATTATTTTCTCGATCTTAGTGGCAGTAAAAATTTATCACTTTTTCAAAAGGAAAAGAAAAGAGGAAGCTAATGTATGGAGAAATTAGTCCTTCCTGAACAAGATATTATTAACGCAATTTGCGTTTATGTTTCTCGGAAAAAACACATAAAACCAGAAGAAGTCGAAGTAGAATTAATGTATGACGATGATACTGGCTTTTCTGCAGAATCATTCTGGAATGGTAGGAAACAAGTACTCGTAATGTCAAACATTATCGAAGCACTACGGTTATGGCTAGATGAATTCCTTAATGAGGATCCTTTCGCAGGGATTAAACTGGAATTAGATGATGAGGCTGGGATTATTGCATACGTTGGGTAAGCTGTAAAATTGGAAGACACCCCCTCACCACCCACCGGAAGTCACCAAATGGAATCCAACAAACGTCGCGTTACTTGCCGTATGAAAAAGCGAGGCATGCATTGGTATCCAAGAGGTATAGAGGTGATTCAATCGGTGTATACAAACCTCATTCATCCGCGATTGGGAAGCTAGCCAAAAGTTTTAGATAACCATCCTCGCATTTTAAGTTACGTTCTTGATATTAGAACGTAACTTTAAAATGACCGGGAACCAAGCGAAGACATTCGCGCGGTAGCTGAAAAAGCGTACAAAAATAGAATGTCTGAAACACTAGCGTGAAAAGGGTACTGAGAAAGGCTTGGCACAAACTCATTCGATTAATATTTGATACTGAGTTTATTGTTTATGCAACACTAATGGCTTTATACTTGTTAACCTCACAATTTACTTTATCCAGTTTTTATTCCGGAATTTCATGTTATAATTCAAATAAATGATTAATTAATCTCTGGTTTTCTCGTCGGGGCGCCGAATCCTGTCTCTAAATAATCAAAGTCGCACCCCTTTTTTAATAAGCTTCTTCGGTAGGGAGCATTCCCCACTCTGGCATTCCAGATCCGCCCTTTGGTCCAGCATTTCGTAAAACAATAATATGATCTTCCGTTACATCAACGATAGGATCATATGTTGATTTTCGACTTTATTTTGGGAAGTTAAAAATAAACGACAAGTAAGACTCTCTGGGATAAATTATTGAATCATAACCTACTCTATATGTGTTAATGTTTCTTCATTATTTTCTATTTGTTTAATCACATTAACTATTACATCTAATGCTTCATTCAATTGTTTATCATTAATGATTAATGGTGGAAGTAAACGGATTATATTACCACGAGATCCTGCGGTAATCACAATCACCCCGTTTTCGTGACATTTTCGAACGACATTCTTCACTAATTCCGGGTAGGGTTCTTTTGTCTCCAAATCTTTTACAAACTCTATACCAATCATCGCCCCTAGTCCCCGCACTTCACCAACAAATTTTGATGGGAATGTTAGTTTAGAACGAATTTTATTTCCTATTTCTTGAGCTCTATCCATCAAATTGTTATTCTCAATATCCTCAATTACTTTAAGTCCAGCAACACAACCTAAAGGGGTCCCACCCAATGTTGTACCTAACTCCTTTTTCTCCGGAGCATCCATTATCTCCGCATTACCTGTCACCGCAGATAAAGGTATTCCAGCACCAATCGATTTTCCCATTACTGTAATATCTGCAGCTACTCCAAAATGCTCCATTGCAAAGAACTTACCTGTACGTGCAAATCCGGTCTGCACTTCATCAGCTATAAATACGATTCCATGTTGCGTACACAATTTTCGTATGCCTTCAAAAAACTCTCTATTAGGGACAACAATCCCCCCATCCCCTTGGACAGGTTCTATTATAATAGCTGCAATTTCCGAGGGATCCACTGTCATTTGAAACAGATTGTCAATAGCTTCTAATAATTCTATTGTTGTCCGAGTATCCCGGTAAGGATATGGGTAGGGTAAATGATATACTTCCGTCGCCATTGTACCAAATCCTTTTTTAAATCCCTTTACCTTACTTGTCATGGACATGGTCATAAAGGTTCTTCCATGAAACCCTCTTTCAAATGAAATGACCCCTGAACGTTTTGTATATCTCCGTGCAATTTTTATAGCATTTTCATTCGCTTCTGCACCACTATTAAATAAAACGGTTTTTTTTGAGAAATTACCGGGAACTAAGTGATTAAGCTTTTCTGCAAGCTGAATATAGGAATCATACAAAACGACGGGAAATACCGGATTTATATAATGATCCAATTGTCTCTTTAGTGCATCCACTACTGCTTTAGGGGTGTGTCCGGCATTTAAACTTCCAATACCTCCCGCAAGATCAATTAAACGGTTCCCATCTATATCCATTACTATAGCTCCATCAGCTTCAGCGATTCCTATAGATAAATTTGTTGCTAAACCTCTTGCAATAGAATCTTCACGCTTCTTTAATAACTCTTTTGACCTTGGTCCTGGAATTTCTGTTTTTAATTCTATATAACCCATTACTATCCCCCCACATGTTATTTACTCTTATTTAATAAAGCTTTTTATTAGAACTTTCAACCTGATACGCAATTTGATATCAATATTTTCCCGCAAATGGTATCACGTAGATACGTTTTACTTGTAATAGTGTTTTTTGATGTGGACTATAGCTATTATCTATTTAGGTTATGTTTTCTATTGCCTAAAATTCCGTGCAATCTCTTCAATCACTGGTCTGCTTTTCCTTGTAGTCAAATCAATCATCACTTTCGTAATTGTCGCTTCACAGACCACTTCTTCATTTTGATTCATTATTTTTTGTTCAAATACAAAACTCGTATTCCCAAGCTCCTTCGGTATCGTAATCACTTGAAGCTGATCGTGAATTACCGCTTCCTTTTTATACATAATGTCAATCCTCAAAACGACCGTCCCAAGATTATTTCTATGAAAATCATCATAAGAATAACCAGCGTACTTTATGTACCATGCTTCTCTTCCGCTCTCCAGATAATTAAGGTATACACTATTATTTACATGGTTGAGTCCATCAATATCCTTTTCACTTACAATAATTTGTTTTTCTCCAATATTCAAACTCTCTCTCTCCCCAGCAATCCATTTTTTATATTTAAAACTTTAGTTCTTTATAGAATACCAGTTATGAAAATTACAGCGATTACCACCGGAATAACAAAAGCAAAGATTGGTTTAACAGCATAAGGAATTTTCACTCCTGTTGTTCCAATATTGATTTCATCAATGAAGTTCTCCGTTTTCCACTTAAATACAACATACAAAGAAAGCAAAAGTGCACCAACGACAAGCATTATATTGCCAGAGAAGTAATCAATAAATGTGAATATATCCATACCGAAAATCTGAATGTTTGACCATGGTCCCTGTGATAAAATAGACGGAATTGCCAACACCAAACTAGCAATACTCACAAGCCAAACACTTGTTTTACGATTCAGATTAAATAATTCGGATGCATTAGCTGCTAACGTTTCCACAAAACCAACCCCGGTTGTAAGTGCGGCTACTATAACCAGGAAGAAGAATAAAAGACCAAAAATTGTTCCACCAGGCATTTGATCAAATATAGTCGGCAATGTCAGGAAAATCAAACCTGGTCCTGAATTTGGGGCAACATTAAAAGCAAATATTGCCGGAAATATGACCATTCCTGAGATAAAAGCAACAAATGTGTCAAGCGAAATTACCCACACTCCGTCTACAACTAGATTGGACTTCTCTCTCTTCAGATAACTTCCATAAGTGAAGGCAGCAGCCATCCCAATACCAATGGAGAAGAAAGCCTGCCCCAAAGCCTGCAGTACAGAATCTCCACTAATTTGTGAAAAGTCTGGTTTCAAATACCATACAACCCCCTCCCATGAACCCTCTAAAGAAAGTGAAAATACACTTAGAGCTAGTAACATGATGATGAGTAAAGGCATTAATAGTCGCACAAATTTTTCTGTACCATCTTTCAATCCTTTCACTACTACAAACGCAAGAATCAACATTGGGATAATTGCGTATCCAGTAACAAGCCATGGGTTTGCGACAAACTTATCATAAATATCGGCTGCCTGATCAAATGTAACTCCTTGAAATGTACCAAGACCTACCTTTACAAAATAAGCAAATAGCCAGCCCATGATCATCAGATAGTACGAAAAGATAAGTAACGACGTAAACACGCCAAGCCATCCTATCGACACCCAAGTACTGCCCTTTTTAGTTAGTTTACGCAAACCAGTAATAGCACCAGACTGTGCTTTTCTACCAAGACCTGCTTCAACATAAAATAAGGGAATCCCAATGACAATAATAATAGCAATATAGATTAATAGAAAAGCTCCACCACCGTTTTCACCTACTAAATAGGGAAATCGCCATATGTTCCCTAAACCAATGGCAAATCCTGCAGCGGCCATGATAAACCCAAATCTTGATCCCCATGTTTCTCTTTTTTTATCCGTTTTAGGATCACTCATGAAATTCCCCTCCCTATTATTTTCGTATACTTAGTAACTAAACGATTGCGCCTTCAATTATCAATTCTTTTTCCGCAAAACGTTCAAATCGAAGTGGACTGAGATCTAATGTTTCATATTTTCCTGTTCGAATCAGCTCAGACAAACCTTTCCCTACAGCTGGCGCTTGCTGCATGCCATGACCACTAAACCCAACTGCCATAAAATATCCTTTCATTTTCGGGTGACCTCCGATAATCGCATTTTGATCTTCTGTATTATGACTGTACATACCCGCCCATCCAGCGGTTATTTTTGCTCTTTCAAAATTGGATATCCGCGTAGCCAATACCGGCCATAGCTGCTCTTCGAAAAAAGAACGATTCCACCTGAAATCAATGCCCGGCTTCACCTTCTCACCAAATCCTGAAATTATCGATGATCCTTCATGCCTGAAATAAACACCGGTTGGGTCTACCGTTAACGGCAATTTGTTTTTCAACGGTTCAGCAATATCAAATTGAATGATTTGTCTCTTGAGCGGAACTACCGGAATTGGCAGTCCTATCTTTTTACTTAGCTCAGGTGCCCATGGACCTGCTGAATTTATTACCGTATGGGCCTCATATCTCTCTCCATTTTTACATTGCACACCAGTTACTTTTCCGCTCTCCGTCGTAACAACATCGACCTCTTCATACACATAATTTGCTCCCAGCTCTTTTGCTTTTCGAGCATAACCCTGCATGACAGAATACGGATCTAAGTATCCATCTTCCCCGCAATAAAGTCCTCCCTGCAAATCTTCATTATTTAATTCTGGGATGATTGATAACAATTCTTCTTGTTCAAGAAACTCTGAAGGTACCCCGAAACTTCGCTGCAGCTCCATCTGCCTTTTTAACTGACTGATGTTTTCATTTTTAGCGAGAAAAAGGTAACCCGGATTTTTAAAATCAATTTCCGCTTTTTCGCCTCCTATCGCCATATCTTCCGCGAATGTCATATATTTTTTTAAGCTATACCTGCTAATTTGTATATTAATTCCTGTTGTAAATAGCTGTCTGATCCCTCCGGCACTTCTTGGAGTCGAAGAAAACTCGTATACTTTATCTTTTTCAAATACGGTAATTTCACCTGTAAATCCGTCATTCAATAAATTATAAGCAATACTGGAACCAATGACACCACCACCAACAATTATAATATCTGTTTTCTTTGACATATAAACCACCTCTCACTAAGAATAATATCCATTGTTTATTTATAATTTTCATTAGTTATACCTTATTTTTTTCTCTTATACTATGGACAATCCGCCTAAATATTTAAGCTTTCTAAATATTTAACCTTATCTATTTATCTTTATTATGATATGATATAAATACAAAAACAGAAGATTGAAAGGGTGGTGTGTAGTGGACCTCTTAGTACAATTTGCACAAAAAGTAGTGGAAGCGGTTTCAAAAATTTCACCATTTGCTATCAGCCTGAGCGATCACAACGGTTATATTATTGGTTCTACGGACTCCAGCAGGGTTGGCACCTACCACTTGCCTTCAAAAGAAGTAATTGAAAAGAACGATCACATTATATTTGATAAAGTACAAATAAAAAATATGGTTAATGTGTATGAGGGCATCGCATTTCCGCTTCAATTTGATCACAAAACAGTTGGAGTCTTGGGAATAATTGGGCCGCCCGCTCAAGTCAAACCTTATGGATTATTAATTAAAAATTATGTTGAAATAATGTGGCAGGAAACTTTTCATCGGCAAATAACGGATATGAAGGCAAAAACCAGGGAAACATTTGCACAATATATATTATTAAATGAAGTAGTCCAAACAGAAAGGGTCAAACAATACTGTGGGGTGCTTGGCATTCCTTATGGAAAAAAGAGCTTTTGTATTGTCATTGATATTGGCAATTCCTTACTGCACAGCGCTAAAAAACATATTTCCATCGACCAGCTGAAAGATAACCTGTTAAGATGCACTCAGGAAGCCTATATATGCACTGATTGTGGGTTAGCTACATTTTTAAATAGCGAAAAAATAGTTGTTGTGAGGCAAGTGGGGAGTGAGGGGGAATACAGGGAGCTCCTGCAGCAATTTGAGAAACAAAGCAGGGAATTAATCAGATTATATAGGATATATTCAATTAAAGACCCTTCAATTGCAGCTGGTAGTCTTTCACCTGCTATTGAACAAGTAAGTGAGTCTTACCATGAGGCAGTGAAACTAATACAGTTCGCCAAAGAACGTAGCCTCGAATCAAACATACATACCATATTTGATTGGGAAATCATTTTAGAACAATTACCACTAGAAACATCTAAAGAATATCGTAACAAAATTCAATTTCGGATCCATACTCTTATGGAACATGATCGATTTAAGGAAATGGCGGATCTCTTTATAGCATACTGCGAAAACAATATGAATATTAGCCAAACAGCAAAAGTACTGTTCATTCACAGAAATACGCTTATTTACAGATTAAAGAAAATAGAGGAAATGACTGGGCTCAACACGAGTAATTTTCAGGACTGCATACTTCTCTACTTGGCGTTAAAAAAATAAAGCAGCAGGTCGTTTACACAGCTTCCATATATATGTGTATCGTTCCTGCCGCTTTTTTATTTATGTGAGAATAGTTGTTTAACCTCTGCATTCATTTTACTTGCATTTTCCATGGCAACTTTATCTTCCAATACTTCTCCAGGCTTATTTCCATCACCAATAATCCAACCTTCCAGCCTGGTACCCATGAAATCAAAAATATATGCAAATTGCTGCACTAATGGCTTTCCTTTTTCATAAGGCGAATCGCCACCCGCAATAACTACATAATGTTTCATCTCCTTCATTCTCTCCGTAAAGTTGCGTTCCGGAATACGCATGCTTTCTGTAGATCTGTCAATAAAGTTCTTCATCAGACCAGACATCCCATACCAATACAGAGGTGTAACATAGATGACAACATCATGATCAAGCATTTCAGAAACCAACTCATTATAGTCATCATTCACCCGTTCTAAAAACCCTTCCGGCTCATGTCTCTTATCGTCAATTGGTGTAATATTATAATCAGTGAGATAACGCTTGGTATGCTTGATATTATAGAGCACCTTATCAGCAAGCAAATCAGAGTTACCATTTTTTCGAGAACTGCCATATAGAGCAAATACTTTCATTATCATTCCTCCTTGCTTGATTTTATCCTGTTAGTTCCAGAGTAAATGACAATCGATATTAAATACAAAGTCACAATTTCTTGTATTCAATATCCATATAGGCCTTTTCACACAGTAATTATTCAAGCAAATCCTTTCTGTTCTTCCACCGTTCGCTCATATATTTCTCCGATTCACCAGAATTCCCATTAATATAGAAGGTTTCATTTATTTGATCACCCTTTATTTTCGCCTTCCATATCGGCAAATAAACAAGGGAAACCTCCTTCACTTCATGGTGCGGTTTTTTTAAAACATAGGAACGATTGATTTGCTTCTGCTGCACGTTTTTTATATATTTATCTAATTCTTCCTCTGGTAACTGCACTTTTACCAGTACATCCATCTCCACTTCTTCATCCTTTAAAGGAGGAACTTTTGTAAACAAACCACGGTATCCTGACACGGCATCAATAAAAATAATATTTGGAGTTTTTTTAGGAGGAAATGGCGGGCGTGCTGCAACCACTAAGTTTTTTACGATCCAGAACGGGTGATAGATTAGTTCCTTTTTCACAAGGTGATTACGAATATAATCGGGGCTCCATGTCTTGTTAAATCTTCTCTTTACACCAATACTTTTATAGATTGCTTTATAAAGAATCTTATCGGAAATTGTTTCACTGCCGATACGCTGAATTTTTTTTGTAGATATTTCAGTTGCTTGCATCATTATTTCTCCTCTCTTTTCCTGCAACAAGCTGTAATGAAACGAAATATGGAAACTTTTGGAAATAAAGCCTGCCCCATATTTTTCACGAAGACAGGCTTTATCCCAATTTAGCTTTCAAAAGCAAAACAATTTAAGATACTATTCTTTCGCCATGATAACGATCTACCTGTTTTTGCGTTTCTTCTGGTGGCGGTGGTGTCATTAAACTTACAACTATTAATAAAATTAACGAAACAGGTGCTGCAATGATCGGCTCGGCCACTACTCCAAACGGCTCTGTAATAACGAGAATAACAAAAGTCAATCCTCCACCAATCATTCCTGCAAGTGCACCAGCTGTATTTGCCCGTTTCCACCAGATACCAAGAACAAGCGGAAAACCAAATGTGGAAAGAAGACCTCCACCAACCCAGCCAACCATAATTGCTATCAGCTGAGGAGGATTGATAGCAATAAGAATTCCTATTAAACTCGCAATGAACATAACAACGAAACCTAACCTTGTAACCTGTTTTTCCGAGGCATCTTTCTTAATATATTCTTTATAAATATCGCGGGCGACACCAGCGGAAATTGCTAGTAGCATTGCATCAGCAGACGACATAATAGCTGCAATCAATCCCGCAAACATGATTCCGGCCAGTATTGGTGTCATATAATGCTCAATCACTGAAATAAAAATCATATCCTGATTCGTCAGGCTCTCAGCAATCCCTAGAGTAGCTCCTGCAGAAGCAACAATGAATCCAAAGATAAATATGGTCAAATAGAGCAAACAAGCCCACATTGCCGAGCGACGGGCTACTCGGGCATCGCGTGAAGCGAAGTTGCGCATAACCGCGGATGGGGAAACAATTCCAAACCAAAGGAAAGCTAAAAACAAACCAAAATAGGACATCCATGGTTGTGTTATATCTCCAAAATGGGGTGTAACCGCCAGAGCATCCTGTAAAAGCGAGCCAAAACCATTATGCTGTATTAAAATAATAATTGACAGAATGAACATACCTACAAGAATAAGTGCTCCCTGGACGAGGTCGGTATAAGTGATTGCCCACATACCTCCAAGGGCAGCGTAAAGCGTGAAGCCGATACCAAGTACAATAACTGCGGTTGTATATTCAACACCAAGTATATATGAACCAATTAATCCGGAAGCGGTTAATTGCGGCACCATGTAAAATGTCATCCCGATAACTACAATCGCTACAGCTAATAGTTGTACCTTATTCCCATATCTTTGTTTAAAAAACTCCGGTAATGTAGCAACACCTGACCTTCTTATTTGCCCAGAAACGAGAAACATTGTAAATGGAAGAATAGCTACCGCACCAAAACCATAGGCAAAAAGGAACGGAACGCCCAGTGAGACTCCTGATCCAACCGCTCCCATTAACGAACTAGAGCTTGCAAGTGCGGCAAATAATGCAAATGCACCGACAAATGTATTTATTTGTCTACCTGCTGTCCAATAATCACTTTCAGATGTATGAGCACGTTTTGTAAAATAAATACCCATTAACGTCATTAAGATTAAATAGATCACCAATATAATTGTTTCAGTTAATTGCATTGTCGTCCCCCCTATCTATTCATTTTCTTTTTCTTTTTGTACCCTTTCTATCCATAACACATAAATGATAGCTAATAAAAACCAGATGAGATAAGTGGAAAACATTAACCAACCAGCTAAAGAAATACCCAATAGATAAATGTCCGTTGGCCACCATATCAGTACGATTGCGACCACTGCTACTAGTACATACAATAAAATAATTCCAGGGTCTTTCAGCTTTGAATTCATTTCACTTTCCCCCTTGCATTTTTTTAGTATCCAAATGTTAAATGGAACTGAATCTTATCTGTCAATCCAGTTTCATACCAACCCCTTTTTCCAGCGCCTTTTGATACACCAACTTTCCGACAACCACATCAAATAACGCCATACCTGTTGATTTAAAGACAACACTCCTTCCTGCTTCCTTATTAACTTTCTTTGAACCCGCTATAAAGGATGCCATATTTTCTAGTTTCTCTTCGGTAATCCAGCCTTGTTCCAACGGATGAATAATATCACCAGATTCCTCTATGGCATGATCTGTATCCAAATATATTTTATCCGCTAATTCATAGAGAGACTTTGGAAATTCACGCATGGTCGGCTGAAATGAACCAACGCCTATGACGACTTTATCTTTTAGAAGTTCTTTATCATCAGGTAAAACTGGATTATCCGAAGTGGTCGCCGTAATAATTACTTCTGCATTTCGTACAGCTGCTTCCCGGGAATCTGCTGCGTGCAACCGAATGTCCTCCCCAAGCCAGCTTCGTAACTCCTCTTGAAATGCTGGAATCTTTTCAGGACTTCTATTGTATAAATATATATCTTTAAATTCTCTTTCAACACAGGCTGCAATTGTTTGATACAAACCTTGTACTCCTGTTCCGATAACAGCCAGTTTAGAAACACCTTCATCAGTCAAATTTCTAACTGCTGATCCTCCTATAGCGCCTGTCCGCAATCCTGTCAGGAAAGAACCATCGATTAGAGATTTAATCTGACCTGTTTTACTGTCAATTAAAATAACCAGCCCGTGCAGTGTTGGATGCTCTATATTATTTGGAAATATTGTGACAAGCTTGGTCCCGATTGCACCTTCGATAATACTTGGCATTAACAACAATGTATTGTCATTTTCCTTCACCTGCAGTCTATCCGGCATCTGAAATTCATTTTTTTCATAAAGCTTGTAGGCTGTGTCTATTGCATTTACTGCATCCTTCATCGTAACCGCATCTCGAATAGCTTGTTCATTTAAATACAACAAAATATAACCTCCCTATATACTTAATCAGTTAGATAACGTTTCATCAGAATTATTGAACTATTTTAATTTATAACTCACTTCAAATAATATTTCTATAGTCAGTTTGCCTAAAAAATACGCTTAAATACTTCGTTAATTTTTGTTCTTCAAAGATACAAATTGAAATAACACCATAACAGAAAAAATAAAACGAAATAAATTATTGGTCATTTTGCACACATAGAATTGGAAGCGTTTGCAAAATAAAGATAGTTAAACAGATGCCAGACGAATGCCAGCTCCATCAGGAATACGCGCATAACTCCAAAGCTACATATATTTTCGGATTCTGTTTGGAGCTATCGGTATCCTGATGAGAACACCTCAGTTTCAGTTCGTTATTCCCAACGTGTTCCCGGTCTATTCTTCCGTCATGACTAACTTTATTTTTGTTATACCATGTGACTTGATCCCGATTAAATCAGCATCAACAAGACTATCAGCAATCACTTCTGCTTCTTTTGCAGGTATCAGATTTTTTTCTGGAACATCTGCGTAAAATTCTTTCAGACCAGATGCAGATACTTTCAATTTTCAGATCAGACTCCTCTCCATAAGAATACAATGGGTTACAGTTTCAAGAACCTGCTTAAACTATTAGTCTGTATAACCAAGTTCCTCCCATATTTTCCATGCTGTTTTCTCCAGTTTATCCAACAGAAATTCTTCCCTCTCCTTCGTATGGTCTATATCCGGAATACTTATCCCGATTGCTGCAACCATTTTTCCGTCGTAGTTATAAATTGGATAAGACATCCCAACTGTCGCTTCGAAGTTTTCCGAATAACTGATGGAATAGCCACGCTTTCTTATTTTTTCTACTTCTTCTTTTATTTTTTCTTTATCTGTCAGTGTATTTAATGAACGCTTTTTCAGTTCGACCTCGTTTAAATAAACGTCTAATTCTTCATCGGTCATACTTGATAAGAGCAATTTTGGAGCTGAACCAGCATATAAAGGCGCTCTCGCACCAACTTTTACGACGAGGCGCACTGGCTTGGAGCTATTCACTGTTTCTACATAAACTGCTTCATTACCTTCCATGATCGTAACGTGGATAAGCTCATCGATTTCTTCATTTAATTCCTTCATATAACGAAGTGCGATTTTATTATATTCCAGCTGTTCACTTACATGTTTACCATATGTAAGGAACTTCAGAGACATCCGGTAGGTTACATCATGACTTGTTTTTCTGTCTTTTATCAGTAATCCAGCTTCCTCTAATCCGCCAGCTAGCCGAAATACTGTGGTCTTGGGCATATTCGCCCTTTCAGCCAATTCATTAATTGTCATGACCGGCTGTTCTAAAAAACAATCGAGTACTTGAATCGCTCTTACTAAACTTTTGCTCAATATTAACCACCTCAGTTATTTTTTTGATACTAAATAACATGCCTGAAACTATATTATAATTGAGATATATCCCATTGCTATTATAAAGGTAGCCAGAAAATATTTCCCATTCCAACCAATCCCTACTTTTACTCCATTTACATGCACGCAGGAGCTGATTCTGTGCTGATGACTCCTTCTCCTTCAAGCGGCAGAAAAATCAATGGCGCAAGTAAGATAATAACAAGAAGGACAAGGTTTTGCGTAAGACCTTCCAATAAATCGAGCCCACTGTTTCCGTAAAAGTAATGAATAAGTATACCTGCTGAAAATAATATAACGAAACATTGATCAACCAGCTCTTCCTGCATGATCTTTGTCATTCTGAGTTTAATTCAAATTCACTTGGCTTATTTAGCAAACTTCACAACGCGGAACGTTCCTGTTGAATGGGCAAGTCTATCGCCTTCTTCATCATATAATCCGGCCTCGACCAGCACGGTGGAACGATTCTGATGAATCACATTCCCCGTCGCATAAATCGTTCCTTCTTTGACGCCCTTTAAAAAATGAACATCCATTTCCAGTGTCGTTACTTCATCGAATCCAAGAGAACGAGCTGAGAAACCCATCGAAGTATCAAGGATCGAAGCATAAATTCCACCATGTACGGAATTTTTTACATTAAAAAATGAAGGAATAACAGGAAGCTTCAGTGTCACACTTCCCTTTTCCACCTTTTCCATTTCTAGACCAATAAACTGCCAAAAATTACTTCCTTCAAAATCCTGTAACATTTTTTCAGTATCCATTTTTTCACTCTCCTGCAGACAGCTCATCCCAATTGACGATTGTCGGTAATTGTTCCCCTTCAACTGCTTTAATTAGATTGGAAGCTATCGTTGTACTTGTTTGTTTCGCTGCTTCCAGACTGATGCCACCAATATGAGGTGTTTTGATGATCTCTTCCACACCAAGAAATGGATGATCTGCCGGAGCTGGTTCGACTCGGAACACATCTACACCCGCAGCACGGATTTGTTTATTTTTAATTGCAGCTACCAGATCACCTTCATTAATCACACCACCACGTGCCGTATTGATCAGCACCGCATCTAACTTCATCATGTCAAAATATGTTTTATCGATACTGCCATCTGTATTTTCATTCAACGGGATATGCAAACTGATTACATCGCTATTCTTAAACACTTCTCCCATATCCTTTGTAAGTTCAACCCCGATTGTATTAGCTATTTTCTGCCTTTCTTCCGGAATTCTTCTTACATACGCTGTTACATTCATTTCAAAGCCATGCTTCATGATCTTGGCTACTCTCTGTGAAATAGAGCCAAATCCAACAAGCCCAAGGGTCTTCCCTTTCAGCTCGCTCGTATATTTTCCATCCCGATAGGAGTAGTTTCCTTTTTCCATTTCATCGTTGAACTTTACAATATTTTTCATTACGGCAAGAATCAAGCTTACCGCATGTTCAGCCGTCGAATTGGTGTTGATTTTTGGCGCATGAAGGATGCGGATTCCTTTTTTTGTTGCATAATCAACATCGATATTATCCAGTCCTACTCCTGCTCCGGATATCGCCTTCACATTTTCACATGCATCTAAAATAGCAGGCGTAATCCGGGCTGGTGCCCGAAGAATGATGCCATCGACTTTGTTATTATTTAAGAATGATATAATTTCCTTCTCATCAAAGGTATCAAACTTTGTTACCTTTGCATTTTCATTTAAAACATCTTCCCCGTCTGTATGATACATAGAGAGAATTTGTACAATATGTATGGATTTCACAAAGTTACCTCCTTGATTTATATATATCCTTGTTATAAATCAGATGGTGATTCGTTTGAATCACCATCCGAATGAATTAACCCAGATATTCAATCACTGTGGAAATCCCTTGCCCTCCACCAATACAAAGTGTTACAAGACCGTATCTTTCCCCTCTTCTTTCCATTTCATGAAGAAGCTTTGTCATCAGAATAGCCCCTGTTGCACCGATTGGGTGGCCAAGTGCGATTGCCCCGCCATTTACGTTCACTTTATTGATATCCATTTTCGCTTCTTTGATCACCGCAAGTGATTGTGCCGCGAAAGCCTCATTTAATTCAATTAAACCAAGGTCTTCCATTTTAAGATTTGCTTGTTTTAAAGCTTTATAGGTTGACTCAACTGGTCCAATCCCCATAATCTCAGGTGATACACCACTTGTAGCCTGACCAAGAATTCTTGCTTTTGGCTTTAGATCATACGCATTCACTTTCTCTTTGTTCATCATGAGAACAACGGAAGCCCCATCATTTCTCCCACTTGCATTCCCTGGAGTTACAGAACCACCTTTTTTAAACACGGCTGGTAATGTAGCAAGTTTTTCCAGTGAAGTCAGGAATGGATGTTCATCTGTATCAAAGATAATTGTTTTTTTACGTTCTTTTACTTCATAAGGAACAATTTCTTTTTCAAAACGGCCCGCTTTAATCGCCTGATCTGTCAATGTTTGACTGCGATGTGCAAATTCATCCTGCTCTTCTCTGGATATCTTGTACTGCTCCGCTAGATTTTCAGCAGTGAGACCCATTGTCAGATTACCATATTTCTCCTGTGGCTGAGAGCATGGCTGGCTCTCTGTGTTCGGATCAAGCAAGACCCCATTTCCAGCACGGTAACCAAAGCGAGCATGCCTTAAATAGTAAGGTGCCGTACTCATGCTTTCCGCCCCACCAGCAATAACGACGTCAGATAATCCAAGTTTTATTTGCATGTCAGCATTATTAATTGCCTGCAGTCCTGAACCACACTGGCGGTGAACGGTATAGCCGCTCACATCAACCGGTAATTCAGCGCGCAATGCAGCAAGACGTGCCAAATTGGAAGTATCTGCGCTCTGTTTTGCCTGGCCAAGAATGACTTCATCTACGCTAATGTCTGAACCGTTTCGTTCCATCAATTCACGAATTACTTTTTCAGCTAAATAATCAACAGGTACATCCTTTAATGTCCCGCCCATTTTACCGACAGCTGTCCTTACTGAGCCAACAATATACGATTCATTCATTCCCTAACACTCCTATTTCTTCAATTCGCGTTTTAATTCACCAGCGATGATATTTTTTTGAATTTCAGATGTTCCTTCATAGATTTTCGTAATTCGTGCATCACGGTAATAACGCTCAATCGGATAATCTCTCATATAACCAATTCCCCCGTGAATTTGTACAGCTAAATCAGCTACTTTGTTGTAAACTTCCGAACCATATAATTTTGCAATTGCTGCATCTTTAACAACACGCTGACCTTGATCTGTCATCCAAGCAACTTTATACGTTAGAGCTTCTAATGCAGCGATCTCTTTGCTGATTTCTGCAAGCATATGCTGGATCGCCTGCATTTCAATGATTGGTTTACCGAATTGCTCACGTTCCTGTGCGTAATCCAAGCAATGCTCCAATAGACGTTTACTTGATCCAAGGTTACGCGCTGCAAGACCTGCGCGGCCATTTGCTAAAATTTTTAACGCGTTTACATAGCCGTGTCCTTCTTCTCCAAGTATGTTCTCTGCTGGGACTTCCATATCTTCAAAGAAGAGCTCTGCAGAATGAGAACCACGTAGCCCCATTTTGTCTTCCACAGCGCCTACGATAAATCCTGGCGTGTCTTTTTCAACGATAAATGATGTAATCCCTTTTGCACCTTTGGAAGGATCAGTTACTGCCATGACAGTAAACACATGGCCATCTACAGCATTTGTAATATAGTGCTTTGAACCGTTAATAACATATTTATCGCCTTTTTTCTCGGCCGTTGTTTTCATATTAGCTGCATTTGAACCAGCACTAGGCTCTGTAAGCGCGAAGGATCCTATCCATTCACCTGAAGCTAATTTTGGCAGGAATTTTTCTTTTTGTTGCTCATTTCCAAGTTCCACAATACCAACAGAACCGATCCCTGTATGCGCTCCAATCAATGTTGTGTATCCGTTATGTGTTTTTCCAAGCTCTTCGTAAATCGCACATTTTCCTACCATATCTAAACCAAGTCCGCCATATTCTTCAGGGATTCCTAAGCTGAATAACCCCATTTCTTTTGACTGTTCAACAATTCTTTCTGGGATTTCATTCTTCTCCTCGATTTCCATAGCAACAGGTTCTACTTCTTCTCTTACAAATTTACGTACATTCTGTCTTAAAAACTCAATATCCTCAGAAAATTTAAAGTCCATCCTAACCTCTCCTTATCGATTTCTAAATTCTGCTTGTCTTTTTTCGAGGAAAGCCAATGTTCCCTCATGCTTATCTTCTGTCCCGAAAGCTACAGCTTGGGACAATTTTTCCATCCATAGCGCAGTATCTGTATCAATGTCATAACCTTTATGTACAGCGCGTTTTGCAAGCATTACTGCAACAGGACCTTTTTTCAACGTCTGTTCAGCTACTTCCTGAATTTTTTCCTGAAGCGCTTCTTCTTCAACGAAATACGATACAAGTCCAATTCGTTCCGCTTCTTCACCATCAATAATCTTTCCGGTTAATATCATATCCAATGCTCTACCTTTTCCAACCATACGTGACAAACGCTGTGTACCGCCGGCTGCCGGAACAATCCCTAAATTCAATTCTGGCAATCCAAATTTAGCATTTTTTGTTGCCAGACGGATATCACATGCCATCGCAAGCTCACAGCCGCCACCCAATGCAAAGCCGCGAACAGCAGCAATGGTGACTTTCGTGCAACTCTCAATTTTGCTATATACGCCTTGCATCCCCGGTACAAGTGCTTCCAGTGGGTCTCTTTCATTTAGCTGACGAATATCGGCTCCTGCTGCAAATGACTTTTCGCCAGCTCCCTGAATGACAATCACTTTTACATCCTTATGTGCTTCAGCTTCCTGTATCGCCGCATCTATTTCATGAAGCATGTTTGCATCTAATGCATTCCGTGCTTCTGGACGATTCAACGTTAGCCAAAAAATTCCGTCTTCCAATTCAACCTTCACACTTTTATATTCAGTCCTCATGTTTTTCCTCCTAACTGTATTCATAAAAGCCGCGACCTGACTTCTTACCTAAACGGCCTGCTTTCACATATTTCACTAAGAGTGGACATGGACGGTATTTCTCACCCAAGGTTTCATATAAATATTCCATGTTTCTTAATCTCGTATCGAGTCCTACTAAATCTGCAAGCTCTAGAGGACCCATTGGATGATTTAGACCTAGCTTCATCGCATTATCAATATCCTCCGCTGAAGCTACACCTTCCATTAATAGATTCATTGCTTCATTGCCGATCAAGCAATTCATGCGAGAAGTGACAAATCCCGGAAATTCGTTGACTTCAACGGTAGTTTTATTAATTTTTGCAGCTGTATCATGTACATATTTCATCGTTTCATCCGATGTCTCCAATCCGCGAATAACTTCAATTAGCTTCATTTTATGCACTGGATTGAAGAAGTGCATCGCAACTACTTTATCCGGTCTCGATGTTTGTGCACCAATTTCCGTTGGGCTCATCGTGGATGTATTTGTTGCAAGTACCGTGTCAGGACCGCAGATTTCATCCAATTGCTTGAACACATCAACCTTTACATCCATTCTTTCTAAAACAGCCTCGATTACTAGTTCTGCTCCGTCGGCTGCCATTTTTAAATCAGATTCAAATTTCAAATTATTTTTTGCGGATTGATAGACTTCTTCTTTTAAATAGCCTTTTTTAACACTCCCATCCATTAATGCATAAATATTTTCCTTTGCCTTATTTAAAGCCTGTTCATTTATATCATTGACACATACATCATACCCACTAATGGAAAATGCATAGGCAATTCCTGTTCCCATTACTCCCGAACCGACAACGGTAACTTTTCTCATGTAATCATCCTTTTATATAATCTTCTATAAAACTCAAAATCAAACTGAAGTTTACAGCTATTAACAGACTTTTATATACCTGTTAATAAATCTTTGCGATAAAAACGTTGCAATAGATAGATACCTGCCAGTATGACAATTCCTATTAAGTCTGTCCAAATTCCAGTCATAATCATAATGATTGAACCTATAAACAAGAGAATTCGTTCATACCAGAAAGCGTTTCTTAACACCCAACCTTCAACAGCTGCCGCAACTCCGATAATTCCTATTATTGCAGTAACCGTTGCGAGAATGATATCCCCTGGACTTCCAACTAATAAAAGTTGTTCCCCATAGACAAAAATGAAAGGTACTATAAATGCAGCAATACCAAGTTTTAAAGCTGATAGACTAGTCTTCATTGGATCTGAACCAGCAATTCCAGATGCTGCAAATGCTGCAAGTGCAACAGGTGGTGTAATTGCTGAAATAGACGCAAAGTAGAATACAAAGAAATGCGCAGCAAGTGGCGAAACTCCTAGTTCTATTAAAGCTGGAATGGTTAATGGAACTTGTACAATATATGCAGCTACTGTTGGAAGCCCCATCCCTAAAATAATACTTGTAATCGCTGTTAGTACCAATGTAATTAATAGTACTCCACCAGCAAGACTGATAATAAGACTACTAAACTGTAGCCCAATTCCTGTAAATCCAATAACTCCAACAATTAAACCAGCGGCGGCACATGCAATGGCTGTCTCTAATGAAGCTCTTGCTCCAAGATCCAATGCCTTTACAATGGGTTTGAAATCCATTTTTGCAATACGATTAATGATCCCAACTAGTATCGTGGCGCCGATAGCAAATAAACCCGCTCTCATTGGAGAACTACCACCAGCTAACATTACAACAATAACGATAAGAGGCAGGAAGAAAATGAAACCTTTCTTAAATACTGACCACGTACTTTCTAGATTTTCCTTGTTAAGGCCGTGTAATCCTATTCGCTTTGCTCGTAAATCGACCTGCATAAACACACTAATATAAAACAGTACTGCAGGGATAATTGCTGCAATAGCAATCTCAATATATGGAACTCCCAAATAACTTGCAATAATAAATGCTGATGCACCCATGATTGGTGGTGTTATTTGTCCACCTGTAGAGGCAACTGATTCAACTGCTCCTGCAAAGTGTCCTTTATACCCTGTCTTTTTCATCATAGGAATGGTAAAAGCTCCTGTTGTAACTGTGTTAGCGACTGCACTTCCTGAAATTGTTCCCATGATAGCACTCGCTACAACAGCTACCTTAGCTGGTCCCCCACGATATTTCCCCATCGCCGATACAGATAAGTCGATAAAAAATTGACCTGCTCCAGATACTTCCAAAAATTTCCCAAATAAAATAAACAGAAAGATAAAGGTAGCGGATACTCCAAGTGGTGTACTAAATACACCTGTCGTTGTGAAAAATAAATGATCGGTAATCCATTGCAAATCGAATCCACCATGCGCGATTGGCCCAGGTAGTTTATCCCCGAAGATGCCATAAAGTAAAAATAGAGCAATAATGATGACAAGTACATTCCCAATTACTCTTCTTGTAGCTTCAATTAAGATCAATCCACCTACAATAGCAAGTCCGATCTGCAGCCCAGATAGAGGTTCAATATAGGTCATTCTAGCTGCAATATCTGTTGCATTAAACACAAAATAACTATATATTAAACCAGATGTTAAAATAAGCAACCAGTCATACCACGGAATACTTTTTGATTTGGCTGCTTTAGATGCTGGCTTATAGATAGCAAAGACTAGCATCAATGCGAACCCAAGGTGCGCAGACCTTTGTAGTATCGATTCAAATACACCGAATAATCCAGTGTATAAGTGGAATAAGGACATTGCAATTGCAAGTATCGAAATAATGAGGCCAGCTTTCCCCCCCAGTACTCGAAGCTTTGCTTGTTTATTACCGTCATCATCATAATCTTCGTGTTTTTCCACATTTAATTGTATTTGTTGATTCGACTTTTCCATTTATTTTCACCTTCCTTTACTTAGATACGTATCCTAGATACCGATTATTCCATCGCCCCGATTTCTTCATAGTATCTTACTGCACCTGGGTGCATATCGCCTACGTTGTTCTCTACCGAATACTCTGCATTAAAGTCATTAAATGTAGCAGATAGATTTTGCCAGACTTCCTTTTTTTCCACTACTAACTTTGTCAAATTGTATACATCTTCTTCTGACATCGTATCGTCATTTACCAGAAGTACAGTGTAAGGTGCTACCGTCTCAACATCCTCATCCTGATTCGGATAGGTTCCTTCTTCAATCGTATGAGGGATATAACCTGGATTATCCTCATTCAATCCGTCAATCGTCTCTTGTTCTAATGAGATAAGGCGAATACCTACTGTCGTATCTAGCTCTTGCCAAGTAGCAGCTGGTGTATCTAGCACTCCTACCCAAGCATCAAGATGGTTATCACGCATTAACTCAGATGCATCTTCTGTCCCGATATATTCAATTCCTTTTAAATCATCGTAACTCATACCAACTAAGCCTAATATTTTCTGAAAAGCAATTTCTCCACTATATCCTTTAATTCCTGGACTCACTTTTTTTCCTTTCAAATCCTTAATCGAATAGATATCAGAATCAGCTCGCACTACAATTTGAAGTGGGTTCGGATACAATGTTGCAATCGTACTGAAGTTATCAATCGGTTCATCAAATTCACCCTCCCCATTATTCGCCTCAGAAATTGCTTCACTATTCGTAAAAGCTACATCGAACGTACCATTTCCAAGTCCCATTAGATTCGCAATTGAGCCACCTTCTACAATAGAAACCGTTGAATCTGAAAATATTTCTTTCATTTGATCGCCCATCGCTCCTGCTAGCGTATACCAGAATCCACCTACACTAGCAGCACCGAATCCAATCGAATCCGGAGTTGTAATATTTCCATTTTCCTTCGTGTTATCTGATTTTGCTTCATCCCCATTGTTGTCGCATGCGACTAACGCTAACAAAAGTATTGAAACTATAAATAGGAAAATCTTCTTTCTCAATTTCATCTCCTCCATTTCATTTAGCAATCTAATTTTTTTAATAGGTGAACTTTGCACCAGTTATGTCCTTTAACTCTTCTAAACTCAAATCTGACAACTGTTCTACTAGTTCTGCGCCATTTTCAGTAAACTTAAATACCGCGTGTTCCGTAACAAGTAAATCTGCTCTTCCGTTACCACTAGTTGGGAAAGTAAGTTTTTCTACAAACTTTGGTGAACCGTCTTTCGCCTGGTGCATGGAAGCAATAATAATTCTCTTCGCACCAGCAACTAAATCCATCGCACCACCGACACCCAAAATATCCTTTCCAGGAATCGCCCAATTTGCAATTTCTCCATATTGATCAATTTGCAGCGCTCCCATAACAGCTACATCTATATGACCGCCACGAATCATAACAAACGAATCTGCGCTGTCAAATAAGCAAGCGCCTTTATCCATGGTAATCGGTTTCTTGCTTGCACTGATCAAATCCATATTTATATTTTCCTCATCCGGTGTCGGCCCCATTCCAAGAAGTCCATTTTCTGAATGTAAATCTACTTTTTTATCGCCAAGGTAATCAGGAATAAGTGTAGGAATCCCAACACCTAGATTAATGGAAGCGCCATCCGGTAATTCCTTTGAAATTCGTTTAGCTATTTTAATTCGATCTTGTTGGGACAACGTATTTACCCCCTATCTTTTCATATTCATTCATCACGAGATAATCAACATATACATGTGGAGTCGTTATTTCATCAGGTTTCAATTCACCGACTTCGACAATTTCATCAACTTCAGCAATCACGATTTTTCCTGCAGTTGCCATTACCGGGTTAAAGTTTCTTCCGGTATGGTCATAAATTAAGTTTCCGAGTGTATCCGCTTTCAAAGCTTTAACTAAGGAAACGTCCCCTTTAATTGCTCTTTCTAATATATAAGTTTCCCCATCAAAAACCTTTTCCTCTTTTCCTTCAGCAAGCTTCGTTCCGGCAGCTGTCTTCGTATAGAACCCTGCAATCCCAGCTCCACCGCAACGGATTCGCTCCGCCAATGTTCCTTGTGGAATTAATTCTATTTCCAAATTGCCTTTTGACCACTCACTCACTGCATCACGATTGGATGTAAAGTAGGAGCCCATCGCTTTTTTCAAACTCCCCGTGTGCAAAAGTATTCCAAGTCCTTTATCCTTTTCACCGAGATTATTACTGACAACTGTTAATTCTTTTTTCCCTAATATCGCTAACTCATCAATTAGTGTGAATGGTGTTCCTGATAGTCCGAAACCACCGACAAGTAAAGTATCACCGTCCTTTATGTATTTGTTTATTTCCGACTTATCAATTAATTTATTCACTAAGTTTCCTCCTTCATTACTAAAATCTCATATCCTATGAATCATTGAAACACTTCATCGTCACTTGATCTTTAATAGAAAATAGCATTAGATTTTATTCCACTTTACGGAATGATTATTCTACATTATGTTAAATTTTATTATAGTCATCGATTTGTAAAATGTCAATGACTCGTCAAAATTTTTTAACAAATCTTTATAAAGGGATTATTTAAAGATTAAATCATTTTATGAAGTTAATCAGTGCGAAAGTTTGGTAATAAAAAAGCAGCCTTTCATCGGCTGCTTTTTCATATTACTTTAATTAATTTACTCGACAAAGTGACTGTCCGCCATTCATTACCCGATCTACTTCTTCAGCAATTAGCATCGCTGTCCGAGATTGGGCTTCAATCGTTAACCCTGCGATATGTGGCGAAAGCTTAATAGAGTCAACCCTTGCTAACGGAGAATCTTTTTGCACTGGTTCTTTTTCCAGCACATCAAGGTAAGCACCAGCAATTTGTTTTGCCTCCACTGCTTCGACCAGATCTTCTTCATGAATAATTCCGCCTCTTGCTGAATTAATTACATATGCATGTGGCTTCATTAGCGGGAACTTTTTACGATTAATCAGGTGTTTTGTTGCTTTGTTCAACGGTACATGAATGGAAACAAAGTCGGACTCCTTTAGTAACTCATCCATTTCCACTTGTTTGATTCCGGTTTCCTGAATGACATGATCAAAAGGAGCAATAAACGGGTCATAACCAATCACGTTCATTCCAAACGCTTTTGCCCGCTTCGCTACACGATGAGCGATTTCCCCCATACCGACAAGTCCAAGTGTCCGTTTACTCAGTTCATACCCTGTGAAGAATTTACGATTCCAGTTTCCCTCACGTACATCTGCATCCGCAGCTGCAAGTGGTCGAGAAGCATCAAGCATCGCCGCCATTACGTATTCTGCAACAGAAGTAGCATTTGCATTCCGAGCAGAGATTACAGGGATACCCCTTTCCCTCGCACCTTGCAAATCGATATTATCAAGCCCGACACCCAGACGGCCAATTACCTGCGTTTTCTTTGCAGCTTCAAGAAACTCTGTATCTACTTTCGTCTCATTACGAACGATTAAGGCATCATATCCCGGAAGTAAACGCAGCAATTCCTCTCTTTTCCGGCTTAATTCCATATCGTAATCCACCGTATATCCCTTTCTTCTCAATTCTTCAATCCCGTCTTCCCACATTAGTTCTGTTACAAGAATTTTCATGTAACTCCCTCTCCCCTCTTATGATAGAATTATCTGTAAATTATGTATCATTTTTTTATTATACTGCCCAACTTTCAATTTGACAACGTATATTATTTATCACGCATTAACGGTCTGTAATACCCCTACCTCTAAACAGGAGGGAAGGAAACCCCAACCGAATGAAGTTTCACTTTATCGCTAGATATTTTGTGTAACTCATACAATTAATTTTAGAACAGAGGAACAGCTCCCTTTTTCCGTTCTTTTGCTAATTCGAAACCAGATTCTGCCCCTTCTCCTAATTATTTGTGCATAATAACCATAGAAATTAAAAGGAATGTGCGCTATGGTGAATTAAAATCTTTAGGTAAAGTAATACAAAGTTGGATAAGGAGAGGTGTAAATGACAGAAAAATTGTTAGATAAAGAAGTGCTGATGAATTATGTTAATGGTGAGTGGATTGAAGCGAATGAAACAACAGATGTAATTAATCCGGCAACTGGAGAAAGTATTATTAAAGTCCCTCTTTCTTCTCAGGAGGATGTGGATCAGGCAGTGAAAGCTGCAAAAGCTGCACAAAAAGAATGGGCACTCGTGCCAGCACCTATGAGAGCAGAAGTTTTATTTGAAGTGGGCAGGATCATGAAAGAAAAGAAAGAACATTTATCTAAGCTGCTCACGATGGAAAATGGAAAAGTACTCGAAGAAGCTCGTGGAGAAGTTCAAGAAGGAATCGATATGGCATATTATATGGCTGGGGAAGGACGTCGTCTTTTTGGCCAGACAACAAATGCCGAATTAAAGGATAAGTTCGCAATGAGTGTACGAGCCCCAATTGGTGTTGTTGGTCTGATCACACCTTGGAATTTCCCAATTGCAATTGCTACATGGAAATCCTTTCCGGCAATTGTTGCAGGTAATGCTGTCGTTTGGAAGCCCGCAACAGAAACACCTTTAATGGCGAATGAACTGATGAAGATTTTTATCGAGGCTGGTCTTCCTAAGGGAGTTTTAAACGTTGTATTTGGATCTGGAGGAACAGTTGGAGATGCTCTTGTGAACCATAAAGATATTCGGGTCATTTCATTTACAGGTTCGAATGATACAGGAAGACGCATCGCAGCTAAATGCGGAGAGCAATTGAAAAAAGTTTCCCTTGAAATGGGTGGCAAAAATGCAGTAACTGTGATGGATGATGCAGATTTGGAACTTGCTGCAGAAGGAATCGTATGGAGTGCATTCGGTACGAGCGGACAGAGATGTACAGCATGTAGCCGTGTAATTGTACATGAAGCTGTGAAAGAGGACCTCGAACAACTCATATTAAAGAAAATAAAAGAGTTAAAAATTGGAAATGGCTTGCATGATGACGTTAAGGTCGGACCAATCATCAATAAAGCTGGTTTGGAAAAAATTAAGTCCTATATAAAAATCGGCAAAGATGAAGGCGCAAAACTAATTGCTGGGGGAAATGAACTAACTGGGGATGAGTATGCTGCAGGTTTATACTTTGAACCAACTGTGTTTACGGATGCAACAATTGATATGAGGATTTCTCAAGAAGAAATTTTTGGTCCAGTTGTATCATTAATTCCTGTTGGATCGTTTGAAGAGGCTATAGAAGTCAATAACAGTGTGGAATACGGTTTATCCAGCTCTATTTTCACTCGGGATGTGAATAAAGTATTTAAGGCGCAAAGAGATTTAGATACTGGAATTGTATACGTAAACGCAGGAACAACTGGAGCAGAAATTCATCTGCCGTTCGGTGGAACAAAAGGTACTGGAAATGGTCATCGTGACTCTGGTGTTCAAGCTTTAGATGTTTTCACAGAATGGAAAGCAGTCTATGTAGATTATAGCGGTAAATTACAACGTGCCCAGATTGATGTAGAGTAATTTTTAAAAAGTAATTGCACACGCGGATAAATTCAAACAACCTATGCTTTAACGGTCAACAATCAACACCTGATTTTGGTTATTGAACAGGTATCGGTCGTTGGCCTTTTTTTGTATTTTTTTCTCTAATCCAAATAATATATGATAGACTAACATAAAACATATCCTGCCCATACAGATTGGTAGTTGGTAGCTATTAAATCCTCAGGTGGTGCTTCAAGATTGAATAAGAAGACACGCAATACGTATCTTGTCGTTATATTCGTCATGCTTATGTGGGGGATAAATGTATCTGCCCTTAAAGTAATTGTTGAAAACTTTATGCCAATTACAATTACCTCCTTACGAATTTTAACTGCTGGGTTGGTTGTATTTATCATATTAACCTTTACAAAGTTGGTAAGACTTCCCAAGAATAAAGAATGGTTTTATGTAGTCGGCGGATCTATCTTTAGTGTGGTCATGCATCATTATTTCTTAGCAAGCGGCTTAACGATGACAAGTGCGACAAATGCTGGGTTGATTTTAGGTATGGGACCAGTTTTAACCGTTATCTTTGCAACGATCATTTTAAAACGAAAACCAACGATACTTCAATTTATCGGTTTTATCTTAGGTTTTATCGGTGTGAGCTTCACAGTGTTAGCAGGAAATGGAGGACTAAATACAATTAACATCGGCGATTTTTATATTTTATTGGCGATCCTTGCTCAGGCACTTAGTTTTATCGTCATCAAGCAAGCAGCAGAAACAATGGATCCAAGACTGCTGACTGGTTACATGTTAGTGATTGGCTCTATCGTTCTATTTCTGATTAGTCTTGGGACAGAGCCAAAGGGGATCGCTTCTTTAGGCAATGTTGATTACTCCATCTGGCTCGTGTTTCTTTTTTCAGCTATTATTGCAACTGGAGTTGGCCATATGACCTACAATTATGCCATTAGTCAATTGGGACCAGCGGAAACGTCTATATTTTTAAATTTAAATACATTTTTCTCCCTTATTGGGGCAGCAATCTTCCTAAATGAAGCCATACTATTTTCGCATTTTATCGGACTCATTTTTATTGTTTCAGGTGTAATCTTTGGTTCCGGAGGTTTGGAAGCATGGATGATTCAGCGAAGAAGAAAGCATATATTCAAGAAACGATGATGATAACTAGAACTGGGAAGGATAAGGAGGGATTTAAAGTAATATACCCCCTCTACCTCAAGAATATATTTCCTACAAATTTATCAACTTGAATTTCGATTGTTTACCCGAAAAATTGATGAAATGAATATCATTCTTAACTTCGCGAGTTGTACGATGAGGAGCGCTGGACTATAAAACTACCTAATTATCGTGCTATCTTCTAATTAGGTAGTTTTTTATACTGCAGTGTATACCTCTCTCTATGGTATTTCTATTATTTTTTTTACGGGATTATGTGGGGAATGCAGTTGATTTGGATGGGTGAGAACGAAATGAAAATGAGAAAACTTGTTGCAGAGTGATATTTCGCTCGGGCACATTATAACACCATCCCTTAGCTTAAAAAACTCCCAACAAACTCCTTATAATTTCTAGCTTTAATCAGCCTTTCAACCATTGTGCTACTGTCAATTATCTCACCAAGCATTTCATACATTGCCTGTAGGTCTTCTTGGGAATTTTTCTTAACACATAGAAGGCAAATAAATTGAACCGGTTTGTCTTCCCATCTTATTGGCTTTTCTAAAGTACATATAGTTAGAAAGGTTTTTTTAGTCTTTGGTGTTATCGGATGTGGTATTGCTACTAAATTGCCATATGAAGTCGGAGCCACTTTTTCTCTTTCGTAAACCGCTTCTAGAAACGTCTCGTCTACTATACCTCTCTTAAGCAATTCATCATTTAGAAAACTCAAAACCTCATCCATGGTTTGGTGTTTTTTCCGAAGAAACGTTAACTCCTCACTAAAATAACGATTCATCGATTGGCCTTGCTCTCCCACAAATCGTCCAATCTTCGTTAAATCGCGATCTCCTAAAATGGCATTAACTTGAATAACTGGTACTGGAATATTATCTTGAATTGGAATCGAACTGACAATAAAATCTATATCATACAAATTATAATCACGTAATTTATAATATTCCGTTGTCCCAACAACATCTAAATCCTCACCGAATTGATTTTTCAATTTATAATAGATTAATTGTGCTGTTCCAAAGCCAGACGCACATACGATTAAACAGCGCTTTGGTCCACTTTTCAACTTCCTTCTTTCAATCGCTGCTCCTATATGAAGGGCAATATAGCCAACCTCAGGTTCATCTATTTCAGTTCCTGTTTCTTCTCCGATTATTATTCCGGCATAGACAGCCGCTTCAAATGCCAATGGATAATTCTTTTTAATATCTTCCAGCATTGGATTCCGTATATTCATGCCATACTTATACCGATTAACAGCCGGCTTTAAATGAAGACATAACCCAAATATTAACTCCTTATCCTCATCAATTCCAAGGTTCAATTCTTGCTCGACTTTATTCAACGCCGATTTAACAAGATGAAAGATATCCTTATCAATTACCTCTTCAACAGCATGATTCGCCTGAGAAAGCATTTTTGTCCCAAGTAAATGTATGGCAATATAGGCTACCTCTAATTGCGGAAATTCAACTTGGAACTTTTCTTCTATCTCTTCTACGATCTCCTGCGCAACTTTATATTCTTTTTGGTTCAAAATATCCTGTAAGTCCATATTATATAATTTCACATGATTACCACTTTTTATCCGCTTATAAGCAATGGCAATATGAACGAGTAAATTATTTAACGCTATGTCTGAAAGAGTGATAGAATGGGAATTAATTTGCTCTATGATAATCTTCAAAAAAACATCAAGTACTTTCTGATCAAAGGAAGCGAGATATGGGTCCATCAGTTGCTCCCCAATATCTTCATTCCAGTCAAAAATATATTCAGCCATACAAAAGCGAAGTTTCATTTCATTTCCATTCACTTTAAAACCATAATTCGGACGTACTTCTAAGCTAAGTTCGTATTTAAGCAATATTTTTCTTACTTGCTTTAAATCATTTTGAATAGTAGACCTACTGATATACATCTCATCCGCTAAATCATCTAATTTAATATAATTCTTATTAAGTAGAAGTCGTATAATGATATATTTCGTTCTTTCCTCAGGTGTATCTGGAACAAACTCGTTCATTGATTGGCTATTACTTGATATTTCTGTTAAAAAGTCTCGGAAAAGTTGTTCATCTATAATTTTCAGCTGATACCCCTTCCCTTTTAATGACTCAATAATAGCCCCATTTCCCTTTAATAGCATCGAAAGATTTTTAATATCTTCCCTCGTGGTTCGAACTGTTACTTGAGTTAAAGAAGCTAAGTAACTACCGGTAACGGGAGCTTCAACTGCGATTAATTCTCGTAATATCGTTTTTGTTCTATATTCTAGCATCTTATTCCACCTTCTTCCGGTGTACCAGTTCCTATTAACATGATTCCTTTATCATTATTTTAACCGTAAAGTGAAATTCATTCAGTGGGGATTACAGACCGTTAATACGTGATAAAAGGCTCTGATACACATCTCGAGCCAGAACCTTTTAGAAAAAATACTAATATAATAGAGTCATCAATACCTTCTTCTTATTTTACTAATATTGACTTTACTAACAAAAGAAATACTACTTGATTCTTATTAAAACCCGTTTTGCTCGGACACCTCTTTAATCCAGTATGCACTTTTCTTCGGTGTGCGTTCCTTTGTCTTTACATCGACTGAAAAGAATCCATATCGATTTTTATAAGCGTTCATCCAAGACCAGTTGTCCATAAATGTCCAGAGGTGGTAGCCTTTTGCGTTACACCCTTCCTGGATTGCTTTATGTAACCACTTTAGATGCTCACGGATAAAGTCAATTCGGTAGTCGTCTTGAATTTCTCCTTCTTCTAAGAAGCGTTCTTCATCCTGAACTCCCATACCATTTTCCGAGATGAAGGATTCAATGTTGCCATAGTTTTCTTTTAAATTAATCATAATATCATAGATACCTTTTTCGTAAATTTCCCAGCCGCGATAAGGATTCATTTTACGCCCCGGCATATCATAGTTATCGAAGAACCAATCAGGCATGAAAGGCCCATGTGGGTTTGGCAAATGCTCTTTTGCTTTTACACGACGTGGTTGATAATAATTGACACCTAGAATATCAGTAGTGTTTGCTTTAATTAGCTCACGATCTCCATTTTCTGTAATAGGTAATTGACCGTGTTCCCGTAAAATTTCGATTAATTCTTCAGGATACTCCCCTAAGACTGCTGGATCCAAGAAGCTACGGTTGAAAAATAAATCTGCAATCTGAGAAGCTTTTAAGTCAGCAGGGTTTTGACTACGCGGATAAGATGGCGTTAGATTTAAAATTATACCTACTTTTCCATCTTTAATCGCAAATGTACGGAAAACTTCCACCGCTTTTGCATGAGCAATCATTGTGTTGTATGCAACTTGTACCGCTCGTCTTCCATCCACTACATTAGGATAATGAAAGTCATATAGGTAACCGCCTTCAACTGGCACAATTGGCTCGTTGAAAGTAAACCATTTTGAAACACGATCACCAAATAGATGGAAAGCCTCTTTAGCATATGCTGCATATGCATCAACAACAGATCTGCTTTCCCAGCCACCTTCTTCTTGTAACTCGAATGGCATATCAAAATGGTATAGGTTTACAAAAGGCTCAATCCCATTAGCAAGTAGTTCATCAATAACATTATTGTAAAATTTCACAGCCTCTTGATTGACTTCACCACGTCCACCAGGGATTAGCCGAGACCAAGAGATTGATAGCCGAAATGTGTTGTGACCAATTTTCTTCATTAATTGGATATCCTCTTTATAACGGTAATAAAAGTCAGAAGTAGATTCTGGTCCTACGCCTTCAAAAAAGCGATTTGGTTCAATTTCGTACCAATGATCCCAGATATTTTTTCCCTTTCCTTCCTCATTGGCAGCCCCCTCCATTTGCGTTGCCGAGGTTGCACTTCCCCACCAAAATCCTTCTGGGAACTTATATTGAATTGACATTTTATGTGCCTCCTTATTATTTTCTGCGATAGATTTCAATGAATTCTACTGCTAGATCCCGTATAGTCATAGCGTTCATTAAATGATCCTGTGAATGAATTAAAATAACATTCACATTCGCCCCTCCTCCATTAGCTTCCTCTTGTAATAGCTTTGTCTGAAAATCATGTGCCTTCGTTAGTTCTTCACCCGCTTCTACAATTTTTCGATCAGCCTCTTCAAAAATCCCCTCTTTGGCATCTTGAATAGCCTCCATCGCACTAGAACGACCATTTCCTGCATATAAAATGATTTGAAATGCAATTTCTGTTATGTTGTCCATACTCCTTCACCTCTCATAAGTTGCTAGCATCATACATCCCAAATAAGATGAAACCCATTTTAAAAATCGGGCCATTTTTTTATTTACTTATTCCCGCTTTTCTCTTTCTCATAATAGTTTTTATCTAGAATTTTCAAAAACGGCCACCAGATTACCATTACGACCATTATATTAAATGCCTGCAGTACCGCACCTTGCCATGCATTACCTGTTGCTAAAAATCCGCTTATAAGCGGTGGTGTAGTCCAGGGGACAATAATTCCAGCTGGCTTCGGTACGATTCCAGTTGACATCGCAATATACGTAATAATTGTTATAACAACCGGAGAGATAATCCAAGGAATCAGAACTAATGGATTCATAACAATCGGTAATCCAAAGATAATTGGCTCGTTTACGTTGAATATACCCGCTGGCGCACCAAGCTTTCCTAACTCTTTTAACTGCCTGCTTCGCCCAATCATAAAGATAAGGATGATGACCGCTAACGTCATACCAGTCCCACCCATACCAACCAAGAAAGTATCAATAAACTGTTTTGTTACAACGTTTGGCAACTCAAGACCAGCTTGGAACGCTTGTAGGTTTTCATCGTTTAATGCGTACCAAATTGGATCAAATACAGAGTTTACGATAATTTGACCATGTAAACCAAAGAACCAGAAAACTTGAATTAAAAGTACTGCAACAATAGTTGCTGGCAAGCCACTACCTAGAGCAGTCAATGGCTGTTGAATGATGGTATAGATAAAGTTCTGTATGGTTTCAAATGGTGTATAGCTAAAAATAATACGAATGATTAAAAAGAATGATAATGTTAATGTGATTGGAATTAACGCACTAAATGATTTAGAAACTGCATCTGGAACGCCTGGTGGCATTTTGATTGTCCAATCTTTCTGTGTAAAAAACCGGTATAGTTCAGCCGAAACGAATGCTGTAATGATTCCTAAGAACATCCCTTGTGCACCTAAGCTTACTGTTGGAATAACACCTGACACTCCCTCAACCACTTGCGGTGTTAAGATTAAGAATGAAGCTAAAGCAACCGCCCCACCATAAATAGCCTCCAAACCATATTGCTCGGTTAGCTTATATCCAATACCAATAATGACAAACAAACCCATAATACTTAAGGTTGCGGCTGAAGCAGGCCCTAATGCATCTTGATAGGTTACAAATGCTTTTTCCCCAATCAATTTATCTAAAAATGGCAGATTTGCGAGCACAACGAATATTGAACCAAAAATAATTAATGGTAATGAAACCATGAAGCCGTCACGTAATGCCGTCAAATATTTATTATTGTTAAGTTTGTCTGCAATTGGTAACAGTATATTTTCCAAGACTTCCATAAACCTGTTCATTTTTTGCTCCCCCTCTTAATAATTATTCACCAATTAGCTCCAATGCTTTATTTAAAACCGCTTCTCCATCTACACGACCATAAGCCATGGGATCAATAATATCTAATGGAACTCCAGCCTTCTCTGCCACTACTGAGAATTTCTTCTTCATAAATCTCATTTGCGGGCCGATTAAAAGAACATCAGCCTTTTCGATTTCAGTTGGTGCTTTATCTTGTGCAACAGCCCAAATATTGACTTCTACTCCTCTAGAAGCAGCTGCTTCTTTCATCTTGTTAACTAAAAGACTTGTTGACATTCCTGACGAGCATGCTAATAATATATTTTTCATTTGATAATTCCTCCTAGTTTCTAATGTAATTTATTTCCTATCTATTATTTATAGTAACGCTAAAGCGATTTCATTAACACGCATTGTTTTTCCTCTAGGAAGGGGAAGTTATTAAACGCTCTCACTACTTTTTCACTTCTCGTAAATTTATAACAGACTCCGCATAATAACAATCTGTTTTAGTTTTTTGCTTGTGCAATGCCTCCAAGTCAAATCATAAAGATTCTTCTTGGTAGTTTCTTTAAAACACTTCTCATCTAAGTTATTCTTTTTCTTTATGCGCTTTCATGTTATTTTATATTGAGTAAGAAAACTAGTACTTAGGAGATGAGAAACATGCTTATAGGTGGGATTGAAGCAGGTGGTACCAAATTTGTATGTGCTGTTGGAGATGAATCAGGAAATGTTTTAGACAAGGTAACATTCCCTACAGAAGACCCTGTAAATACACTGGGTGCAGCAAAGCAATTCTTCAACAATTATAATATCCAAGCACTAGGCGTAGGAAGTTTTGGCCCTGTTGACTTGAATAAAAAAAGTAAAACATTTGGCAGGATTTTAAACACACCGAAGCTAGAATGGAAGCAGTACCGTCTATTAGATCAGCTAAAACTAGATTATAATATACCAATAACGTTAGATACGGATGTCAATGCTGCAGCATTAGGAGAATTCAAATATGGTGCTGCAAAAAATGCTGCTAGTGTCCTTTATATCACTGTAGGCACAGGTATTGGAGCCGGATTTGTGAAAGACGGACAGACTTATATTGGCAAAAATCATCCCGAGATGGGACACATCTTTATTCAGCAAAGAAAAGACGATAATTTTGAAGGAAACTGTCCTTACCATGGTACCTGTTTAGAAGGTTTGGCTTCAGGACCAGCGATTGAAAAGCGCTTTGGTAAAAAAGGAGATTTATTAGGAACAGATCATGTTGCATGGGAAATGACAGCAGACTATTTAGCACAAGCTATCATTAATTATCTTCTTATTCTTTCTCCTGAAAAAGTAATCATTGGTGGTGGCGTAATGAAACAGGAGCAGCTATATCCACTTATTCGTAAAAAAGTAATGGCATTGTCGAATACATACATGCAGCTTGAAAATTTGGATGAAATGATTGTAGCACCTACATTAAATGATGAACAGGGGATTAAAGGTGCTATTGCGCTGGCTTTGTTGGGCTGAATGGGAAAAACTGAGACATAACTCATAAACAGTCATGAGTATCGAAAAAAGGTTCCGATCATTTGTGACGGAACCTTTTTGTAGGGTGATTTTCATGAACTATCAGTTGGTTTCTGTTCTTACATCTTTATAACTATTCTAAGTAATTTCATTTAAGTATGAGAAACAACCAACTCCGCTTCACCGGTAAGCTCATATGTTTCAACACTATGTGGGATTACAAAGTGACTCCCCTTCTCTATTTCAAAATCCTGACCATTCACTGTTAGCTTTGCTTGACCTGCAATGACACTCACCTGTAAAAAGTCCTCATCCATCGTAAGTGCAGCATTACCGTTTAACTCCCAGTGATACACAGAAAAATACTTCTCTTCCACCAATTTCTTAACTGTTAAATCGCCTACCACATTTTCCGTTTGTTCTACCTCTGCATCTTGATGTGGAACTGTTGTTACTTGTTTTGCACGTTCTAAATGCAGTTCACGCTTATTCCCCGCTACATCTGTTCGGTTATAATCATATACTCGATACGTAATGTCTGAACTTTGTTGTATTTCCAAGATTACAATACCTTTTCCAATTGCATGAATCGTACCACTTGGAACATATACAAAATCTCCGGCCTTTACACTGACACGGCGTAACAATTGATCCCATTCACCACGATTGATCATATCTTCAAGTTCTTCTTGTGTCGTTGCATGATGTCCTAACACAAGCTCCGCACCCTCTTCTGCACTTAAAACATACCAGCACTCTGTCTTTCCATATGGTACGTCTTCTACTTCTTGTGCAAATTGATCATTCGGGTGTACTTGCACGGACAGATTATCAGCTGCATCTAAAATTTTTACTAATAAAGGATAATCACCCTCATAGTCTTTACGCCTATTAAATAATTCACCATGCGACATCCAAGCATCTGCTAAAGTCTTTCCCTTTAATGGACCATTCTCTATAATGCTTGGCCCATTAGGATGAGCAGAGACAACCCAAGCCTCACCAGTGTGTTCATAAGGAATGTCATAATTAAATTGTGTATTTAGTTTTTGTCCACCCCAGATTCTTTCTTGAAATACAGGTTGTAGAAAAATAGGTTCGTTATACATAGTGACCTCCATTAATCTAATTTTTCTTTTATGTACAGTGTCATTCTATCATAAGAGGAACAGAAGAAAACACAAGGTTCCCTTCTGTCATTTTAGTAGATAGCCCCTCAAACTAGCTTATCGTATCTAACAGCTCATAAGCTTCTTCTGAACTGCGCACATTCAAAAGCTGCTCTCTAAACTCTTCGTCCATCAATTTACGGGATAACATTTGTAAAATCTTTAAATGAGTGTCTCCAGCACTTTCCTCTGGTACTGCAATCATAAAGATGAGCTTCGCCTTCGTTCCGTCTAAACTTTGCCAGTCAACACCGTCTCGCTTAATACCAAATGCAACCGCAGGGCGTTTCACTGTGTTTGACTTGCCGTGCGGAATTGCGATATTCATACCGAGTCCTGTTGTGCTTTGACTTTCACGATTTAAAATTGCTTGTCTAAAAACCTCTTTCGAATTTAAAATTCCGGATGCATCAAACTTTCCAATAAGCTCATCGATAACATCATCACGAGTTTCACCAGCTAAATCCGTTTCAATTAAATCAATATTCGTAATAGAGGTTAGTTTATTGATTTCTTCTATTTCAACTTCCTCGGATTCAGCATCTTCTTGAACTTCCTCATTTAAATCACCGATCGTACCTCCACCTGCCACTGCAAGAGTTGACTCGTCAACCACGTCTTTCTTCAAGAAGTTAACCATAAATGCCGTTACAATAACTCCAATAATGGATGCAATAAAGAACATCGCTACATTATCTACCGCACCTAACACAGCTACGATTGGTCCACCATGGGCAACCCGATCACCTACATTACCAATCATCGCAATAACGGATCCAACCATAGAACCAACAACAATACTTGGTATTACACGAAGTGGATCTTGTGCTGCGAATGGTATCGCACCTTCTGTAATGCCAAAAAGGCCCATCGTAAAAGAGGCTTTTCCAGCTTCTTTTTCATTATCTAGATATTTTTTCTTATTCATCATCGTTGCTAGTCCCATTCCAATTGGTGGGATACAAATAGCAACAGCAATTGGTCCCATAATTTCATAGTTACCTTCTGCTATCATGGCAGATCCAAATAAGAAAGCAACTTTATTGAATGGTCCACCCATATCTATCGCAATCATCGCACCAAGAATAAGTGCCAATAAAATCGAGCTTGATCCTTCCATACCTGCAAGCCATACCGTTAACGCCTCAAAGATTTGTGCAACTGGTGCACCGATAACAAAGATAAATAATAATCCAACAATAAAGGATGCAATAATTGGAATAAATATGATCGGCATAACAGGTTGAACAGCTTTTGGTACTTTAATTTTCTTAATAGCCAATGCAACATAACCAGCTAGAAAACCAGCAATAATCCCACCGATAAAACCTGCGCCAGCTTCACTACCGTAAAAACTTCCGTTAGCAGCAATATAACCACCAATCATACCTGGTACAAGGCCTGGTCTATCAGCAATACTTACAGCAATGAATCCAGCTAATATCGGAACCATAAACATAAATGCTGTACTGCCAAGAGATTCAATTTGTTTCCAGATCGAATCTTCCGGTATCACGATTCCACCTGGAGTTTGCTCTCCACCAAGTGTCAATGCAATCGCAATCAATAAACCACCGACAACAATAAATGGCACCATATAGGAAACACCATTCATTAGATGTTTATAAATAGGATTTTCCTTTTTCTTACGTTCGTTCTTAATATTTTCTGCATCTCTTAATGCAGGACGATAAATAGCTACATCACCACTTTGGATTTGTTCAATCAATTCCTTTGGTTTACGAATTCCATCCTGTACACCTGTCACAATCAGTTTCTTCCCTACAAAACGTTCCTTTGATACCTCTTTATCAGCAGCAATAATAATTGCATCTGCTTCTTCGATGTCTTGTTCCGTTAATGGATTCTCTACACCAATTGATCCTTGCGTCTCCACTTTTATGTCAATACCCATTTCTTCGCCTGCTTTTTGTAAATTTTCTGCAGCCATGTACGTATGAGCAATTCCAACTGGACAAGCTGTCACAGCTAATACTTTCATCATGTATCCTCCTTGAAAAGTAATTGCGTTCTAAACTTATTATAACTCTAGCTTGTCCATGAATAAGTTTTTATTTTTACCGGAACTAGTGGTAATAAATGATCAATTAGACCTTACCATACATAAAAAAGAAAGCAGGCTTAATAACCTACTCTCTTCTCTAAAACGTCTATAAATGTTTGCATGTTTTGCACATTTGCTAGTTCCTTCCCTATTAACGGTTCCTCGCTGATTGCTGCAATTTGTCCGATAACTTCCCTAGTTATTTTTTGATCGGCATTTGCTATTGCAAGCATGAAGACAACAGAGACAAATTCATTTCCCCATTCAATCGGATCCTTCAAAACAGCTACTGCGATCGCCGATTTTTTTATAAGAACAGGATCAGCGTGTGGTATAGCAATACCTCCGCCAATTGAGGTTGCAGATTTTCTTTCTCTAAGTAGTGCGCTATGAGTAAAGTTTTCCTTTACATATCCTTTTTGAATCAGTGCATTTCCGAGTAACTCAACTACTTCATAACGATGTTCCCTGTCCACTTCGAGGAAGAACAAATCTTTAGAGATGAAGCTTTGAATTAAAGAACCGCTACTTTTTTCAACCTTATGATCTAGCTCATCCAAAAACTGACTAAGCTTTTCCTTATCTTTTGTCTCCAGCAAAGGAGAAATAACAATAAAGGGTACCTCCACTTTTTCTAGTGGAACGGTAGAAATAATAAAATCTACTTCTTTTGTCTTTAAAACTTGATCTATCTCTGCTCTACTTATACAAGCGACAATTTCAATTCCCTTATAATTTTGAGCAATTTTAGCCTCAAGTAAATGGGACATCCCTACACCCATATGACAGACAATTAAAGTTTTCCTACGTTCATTTTTGAATCCTTCCATTCTTTCTATAGAGGCTTGGAAATGTAAAACGAGATATGCAGCCTCATCCTCTTTAATATCAAGATTATATGTTTGCCTTATCTCTCCCAATGCCAAAATAATCATGCTAAACATGTACGGGTACATCTTTTTAATTTCAAGTAACATTGGGTTCGTAATGGGAAAACCATATCGGATGCGATTAATCACAGAATGCATATGCACAACTAATCCTTTTTCTAGTACCGCATCTTTTTTAAATGGAAACAATGTTAGTTTGCTTAGCTTCCTAATTAGATTAGATACTACTTCCAGTAAAAAGGAATCGGAACTTAATTTATCATTTAGACCGTCTTCAGTCACCTTACTGCTTATAAGATGCCAAGTAAAATAAACACGTTCATCTTCAGGAAAAGAAATTCGAAATACGGCTTCCAGTTGTTCAAAAAAAGAGACAGCATAGCGATACTCTTCCTGACCAAAAACGTGTACTTTTTCTTTTTCATTAACAAGCACAGGCGATTTTTGTCTCGTACGCTTTAGCATAATGAGAGCATGTACAAGGAGACTCTCCATTGCTTCATCTGTAAAAGATAAACGATAGTTCAGCCGCAGATCACGCAACGCTTTCTTAATTGTCGTAATCTCATGGGGCAAAAATAAATCAAGGACGTATTTTCGATCGGCCGTTGAAACTAGTAGCGGCAGCCGTGATAATGCTTGGCGTTTCTGCAATTCTGTCCCCTTAATCATGTGCCCAAGCCCTGGTTTAGAAATCAATTCCAGGTCAAAAGACGCTAACCAATGCTGTATGTTGTCCAATTCTTTCTTAATCACAGTCTTTGCCACATAATATTTATTTACAAAGGCTTGGATTGTAACCGGATTATTACTTGTAAGTAATTGAAAAGCAATTTCTATAATTCGCTCTCCCTTACCTTGAAAAGGAGACGTTGATAAAAGCAAGTGCAATACTTCTATACGTTCCGTTTCATCCATTTCAAGCGTAACACCAACACCTGGCTTTCGCTCGATACTGCCATTTGACACCTCGACTAAATATAAATCAATTTGTTTTAAATCATTTCGCACTGTCTTCTCTGAACAATCTAGTCGCGAGGCAAGTTCTTGGATAAGGAGCGGGACTTGATATTCAGTTAAAAGTATTTTTAGAAGTTCTTTTTGTCTTTCATTCATAGTTTATCTACTCCTATGTAAGAGTTTAGACTAATAGGTGATGAAGAAGCAATGAATATCTACAGGGGAAGTTATGAACTGAGGATATTTGGGCAGATTAAGATGTATACATTTTGCAAGCAAAAGGAGGCGAATTCTTTGTCTGATTTTTGTCCGATGCCGTGGCCTGAGGAACCGGTCCCAAAAGACGTTAGAGAGTGCAAGGAATGCGGGTTATACCTACAAGGCTCACGTATGGTGTGGGGTGAAGGACATCCAAATGCACCTATTATGGTTATTCTTGATAATCCTGGTGCACGTGAAGATCGTGAAGGTAATGCATTTGTTTGTGGCACAAGGCAGACACTTCAGCAGGGTGCCAAAGAGGTTGGACTAGAAATGGAGGAATTGTATATTACATACATTTTAAAAAGAAGGCCGGTACGTGCTTATGATAAAGAGCTAGTCCGACAAGTCTGCATGATGCACTTGACTCAACAGCTTCAACTTAAACAGCCAGATTTTATTCTCTGTTTAGGAAATGTTGCAGTCCAATCTTTTTTCCAAGATCCCGATGTAGATGTAAAATCACTGCGCGGCTTCATGCATGAAATACATGGGTTTAAGACAGCGGTGGCTTATCATCCATTAGCTGTCAGACGCCGACCGAATTTACGCTCATTATTCATTGAGGATTTAACTTTTATTGCCAATCACTACCGTAAAATGCAGTCTTGAAGACCTAATCCATTTCTTTACTGTAAAACCTTGCTCGGAATAAAACAGGCTTGCCGACCTCCTTTCCAACTAAAAATCCGAGTTTAACTTCTTCATCATAGAATTCACCATTAATTATTACAGAAAGGTCTATCATTATTCAGCTGTGGACAGACAAAAACAAAATAAAATCCGGAATTGAAATCGCTTACAAATTGGTGTATATTTTAGATTAATAGATAGAGAATATTATATCAACCAAGAATTTTCCATATATTAAAAAAGGAGGATGTTAGATGGGAAAAGTTAAAAACAGATGGTTAATTGCTGCTTCAGCCTTAGGTATTCATCTTTCCATTGGTTCTGCTTATGCATGGAGTGTGTTTACAAATCCTATGGTCGAGCAGTACGGATGGGACACGGCGCAGGTATCTACAGCATTCAGTATCGCAATTTTCTTTTTAGGAATGTCCGCCGCTTTTATGGGTAGATTTGTAGAGAAGCATGGTCCTAAAAAATCCGGGATGCTTTCTGCCTTATTTTTCAGCGTTGGAGTCGCTGGTTCGGGACTTGCTACATTAACAGAATCCTTACTATTATTATACTTATTCTATGGTGTTATTGGTGGGATTGGGCTCGGAATTGGTTACATCGCGCCGGTTTCTACACTTGTGAAATGGTTCCCGGATCGCAGGGGGCTTGCTACTGGACTAGCTATTATGGGATTTGGATTTGCGGCAATGATTTCCGGCCCTCTTGCTGCAGCGTTAATTGACGCAATCAATATTCCCGCCACCTTCTTTATATTAGGAGTAATATACTTTACTGTCATGAACCTTTCCTCCCTTTATTTAGCGCCGCCACCAAAAGATTGGGTACCAAAAGGATTTGAGGAAAAGAAATCCAGTAACCAAAAGATCAAACCCGATCTATCTCAGTTAACAGCAAATGAAGCAATTAAAACACGACGTTTCTGGTTTCTTTGGTTCATGTTATTTATCAATATTACATGTGGCATTGCGATTCTTGCAGTTGCATCTCCAATGGCACAGGAGATCACAGGGATGACCGCGCTTGCTGCAGCTACGATGGTCGGCATCATGGGTGTGTTTAATGGTGCCGGTCGACTAGGCTGGGCCTCGTTAAGTGATTATATTGGACGCCCGAATGTATACACCGTATTTTTTGTTATTCAAGTTGCTGCATTCTTTATATTACCTTTTGCAAGCAACCCAATCGTTTTCCAAATTTTATTGTTTGCAATTCTTTCGTGTTATGGTGGAGGATTCGCTTCGATTCCTGCGTATATTGGGGATTTATTCGGTACAAAGCAGCTGGGCGCTATACACGGTTACATCTTGACTGCCTGGGCAATGGCTGGTTTAGCTGGACCGCTTCTTTTATCCCTGATTTATGATTCAACCAATAGTTATGATTTGACTATGATGATTTTTAGTTTATTATTCGTCGTCGCCTTGGCACTTTCCTTATGGATACGACTAGATATAAAAAGAATCCGAAACAAGAAGGAAGTAACACCACTTGCTTATGAAAAGGGAAGTGTGTTGAATAAGTAAACGATTAGGCAAAGGTATCCATGTACCTTCTTATAAACTGAAACTTCATTCAGTCGGAGTTTTTGTTTTTCTTCCACTGAATGAAGTTTCAGTTTATGTAAGTGTTGATTTTGTTAGTTAAATATGTAGTTAATACACTAATTCACATTTACCACGAATACGTGTTAGCATCCTAAGTAAATATAACGTGTCAATGGCATACTTTGCTTACCATCACGGGAGACCAATCCACCTATTTATTGAACTTTCTACCTCCTAATGACATAATAAATTGTATAAAACCAAGTAAATTAATAGGATTACAACTTACGGAAGGTTACTCAAACTAACGGAGGGATATGGAATGAAAATCACAGAGCTACAAACGATGGAGGAACGTGCTGATTTACTCAAGAAAACAGTTGCTCCCTTTACAGAACGAGCTGCACAGCATGATAAGAAAGGCACTTTTCCTTTTGAAAACTTCAACGCACTAAAAAGTATCGGTTATCCAGCTCTTACATTACCTAAAAAGTATGGTGGTGGCGAGATTTCTCTCAGTGAAATGCTTTACCTGCAAGCGATCATCGGTAAAGCAGACGGGTCAACAGCCCTTTCCATTGGCTGGCATATGGGAATCATGAAACATCTTGGCGAAAATAATATCTGGGATAAGGATAAGTTTGCAAGCGTAGCAAAAGACGTGGTTGCAACTGGTTCCTTGCTGAATAACGCAGCATCCGAACCGGCCACTGGCAGTCCGACACGTGGAGGAAAGCCGGAAACGTATGCCAAGAAAACCGAACAAGGGTGGGTAATTAATGGCAGAAAAACATTCACGACCCTCGCTCCAATTCTTGATTATTTTGTAGTAAGTGCCTCGATTGATGGGACGGAGAAAATAGGTAACTTTTTAATTAAACATGATATTAAAGGAGTAAGCATTGATGAAACCTGGGATTCCATTGCTATGAGAGGAACAGGCAGTCACGACCTCGTTCTCGAAAATGTGCAGGTAGAAAAAGATGATCTCGTGGAAGAACTCACAGGTGGAAAGAGAAAAGCAACGGGTTGGCTGCTTCATATTCCAGCCTGTTATCTCGGTATCGCCCGCGCTGCTCAGGATTATGCTAATCAATTTGCTAGAACTTATTCACCTAACAGCATATCCGGAACCATTTCCGACTTGCCAAACGTCAAACAGAAGATGGGAGAAATGGAATTAGCGATATTAGAATCAAAACACTTCCTTTTCTCTGTAGCTAGAAAATGGGACGGAGCAGATGAAAGCATGAGGCAAACAATGGGACCAGAGCTTGGCGCCGTAAAATTATCGGTTGTCAACAAGGCAATTCATGTAGTGGATCTAGCGATGCGTATCGTCGGTGCCCGAAGTCTGTCAGAGAACAATCCATTACAGCGCTATTACCGCGATGTTCGTGCCGGCCTTCATAACCCGCCGATGGATGATATGACGATTATGAATTTGGCTCAAACGAAAAATAATTAAGTTACATGGGGGAATGTCGGGGACTCTCGTTCCCCCCTCCCTTAACATTCCCGCATCGTTGCTTCTGATTGGTATACTTTATGCCTTTATCGTAAACTGGCCCCGAAGAGATAGTAGTTGGTGCTTAAAGGGAAAATAAATTCACAAGCTAGAGTCAATAAAAAACTTAGAATAATTTAGATACCACAACTTTTAGTACTTCTCTTTTTTAATTATTTCAAGCAATTACAATATCTCCTTTTCCATTTTTATAAAGAAATTCTTTAACCTCATCCATCGTTGGCATTCCACCTTGAGCTCCCAGCTTCGTAACAGATAAGGCTGCTGCTGCATTTGCAAATTCACAAGCAGTTTGTAAATCGTATTTTTGACTGATAGCATAACCGAATGCTCCGTTAAACGTATCACCGGCACCCGTAGTATCTACTGCTTTAACAGGGTAACTAGATATTTTAATAATATCATTTCCATCAAAATACATAACTCCACTTTTCCCCTCTGTAACAATCAGTTTTTGTGGGTATTGTTTTAAACTCATCATTCCTTCTGACGTTAACTGAGAAAGCTCTGATTGATTAGGTGTAATATAATCCGCATATTCTACTAATGAAGAAGGAAGTTCTTGGGCAGGAGCTGGATCTAAGATAAATGTAGTTCCATACTTATGACAAAGCCTTGCAGCCTCGTCTACTGATTCAATAGGAATCTCTAGTTGGGCAAGCACAACGTCACTTTCCGCAATTTGCTTTTCGAACTTTCTTATATAATCAGGTGTTACATATTTATTGGCTCCTTGTACGACAATAATATCATTGTCTTGATCTGCTAAAGTAACAACTGCTACTCCTGAAGATATATCAGGTAATGTTTCTACTCCACCTAAGAATATACTTTCCTTCTCTAGAAATTCTATTAAATTGGCACCAAACGTATCTTCTCCAACTCTTCCAATCATATGAACTTCAGCCCCAAGACGCGAAATGGCAACAGCTTGATTCGCCCCTTTCCCGCCCGGAATAATCTGGAAGTCATTTCCTAAGATTGTTTCACCGGCTATGGGACGCTTGGAGGCACTCACCACTAAGTCCATATTTATACTTCCAACTACTGAAACCACTGGTTTCTTCATACAATCTCCTCCATTACTATCTGGTCGTACCTCTCTCTATAATTGTCGTTGGCATTTCATATAGTAACTTTTCCGGTTGATTGCCCTGAATTATTTTTATTAACAATCGAGTAGCTACTGCTCCCATATCATATATAGGCTGGGATACAGTCGTTAATTCTGGATAAATAAATTCGCCAAAAAACGATCCATCGAATCCAACAATTTGAAGGTCTTCGGGTACTTTAATTCCTTTTTTTAAAGCTACTTTCAAAAACCCAGCTGCAATTGTATCATTACTACAAAAAATTCCATCTATACCTGTGTGAGTTTCAAAGAATTGCTCGGCTTTTCTTTCCGCATCTTTCAGCTGAAATTCAGCTTCACTTATCGTATAATTAACTCCTTTTCCTTCCACGGCATCGATAAAACCGTGATAACGTGCTTCTGAAGGTGCGATATTTTTTGGACCTCTAATATGAGCAATATTTTTTACACCTTTTTGCAACAATAGCTCAGTAGCTTTCTTAGCACCTTTATAGTTATTTGAAACAACGGAAGGGATCGTCGTATCTCCAATACGGTCCAAAGCAACTATAGGGACATTTAAATCTGAATAAACCGTTGATTCTTGTGATTGTGTAGTAAAGATAATGCCATCAACATATTTTTCCTTAAACAAATCGAGATATTTCATTTCTTTTTCTGGGTTTTGATCTGAGTTGCAAAGTACAACTTTAAATCCATACATCATTGCAACATCTTCAACTGCCCTTGCCAATTCTGGAAAAAAAGGGTTAGTTATGTCAGGAATAATGAGACCAATCATATTTGAAGTTTTATGATAAAGTGATCTAGCTATTGAATTCGGCTTATAATTTAATTTGTCAATTACACTTTTTACTTTTTCCAAAGTTTCTTCACTAACATAACCATTTTGATTGATTACCCGGGAAACAGTTGCAACCGAAACCCCTGCTTCTTCTGCCACTTCTTTTATCGTAACCATACAAACCCCCACCTATTTAGATCCTATGTAAAGACTAAGTAAGATAGGATCATAGTTTAATCTCTATTATAAGCTATATATTGTTATAAAACATTATTGCAATACGATATGATGATATTACGAGCAGATACTTATTTTAAATTTGAATCATTCCATGTTCAACTGGAAATAAATAATTATAAACAATTACATTAGAGAGTTGAAATCAAATTAGAAGTATTTTATCATATATGTGTAAAGGGTTACACATTATTCTATTTTGACATAGGCTAGCGATTAAAAACAAACGTATATTACTTAAAATACTTTATTCACAAAGGAGAATGAATGTAAAGATGAGGAAAAAGAATGTGATCATAACAGGTGCAGGAAGCGGACTAGGTGCCTCTTTAGCAATAAAATATTCGAAATTAGGGTTTCATGTTGTTTTATTAGGACGCACGAAACAGAAGCTTCTTAAGGTTTCAGAGTCACTCGTATCAGATTATACAATTTACGAGCTTGACGTTTCCTCTAAAACAGAGGTAGTAAATGTCTTTAATTCCATTAAGCGTGAAGTCGGTACCATAGATCTGTTAATAAATAATGCTGGGCTAGGTGTATTTGATCTCGCTGAAAATATCGAAGAAACCCATATAAACCAAATGATTGATATTAATTTGAAAGGAACCATCTTTTGTACGCAAGAAGCCCTAAAAGAGATGAAAGCAAGGAACCAAGGAAGAATTATTAACGTTGTCTCAACAGCAGGAAAGACTGGTAAAATAAACGAATCGGTATACTGTGCTAGCAAATTTGGAGTACGAGGATTTACAGAGAGCCTAGTAGCCGAATTAAAAAATACGAATATTCATGTTTATGCTGCATACATGGGAGGCATGAAAACTGAATTTTGGGATGGGATTTATACGGAAGAAGAAACAAAACACTTAATGAATCCGGACGACGTAGCAGAAATTATTATGAACAATGTTGAACCGCGTGATAATTTGACTGTAACGGAGATCACAATTACTAACAAATAGTAGTAGTGGACAGTGTTGTATTTATAAGCTTTTAAAGGAATAGGATTTAATGTTTTAGGAAGGGTTTACTGAACAATCCTTAATTATATAACCAGTACGGATAACTGCGAGATGGTTATCCATACTGAAAAAACGAAAAGAGAATGCTAGGGTTCGGGGCAGACGCAGAAGGTTTGAGTTAGAAATTTAACTTACGACAGCGTCCTCGATAATTCAGTACACCCAACGCCAGAATTAACACAACTCCATACAATTTTTTACTACTATTGCGTTTCCACTTTTCTTTCCTTATAATGGTGAATATAAAAATTTGGTTACTTTATTATCCATCCTATAAAGGAAACGGTTAGAATAGGAAGACCAACAATAATGGATATCTCGTTCTAACTACTCATAGAGGGTTCGAAACCATCCCCTCTTAAATAAAAACTATGGAGGAATGTACAATGGAAAAGGCAATGGTTGTATTTAGTGGCGGACAGGATTCGACCACATGCTTGTTATGGACATTGGAAGAATTCGATCAAGTGGAAACCGTCACTTTTTTGTATGGGCAAAGACATGAATCGGAGGTCGAATGCGCGAAGAAAATAGCAAAGGATCTCGGTGTCAATCAGAAAATTATTCAGATGGATCTACTGAATCAATTAACTGAAAATTCCTTAACGAGAAAAGATATGGAAATAGAAGAAGGAACAATACCAAATACATATGTAGAAGGAAGAAATCATATCTTCCTTTCATTTGCTGCCATTTATGCAAAATCAATGGGCATAAAAAATATTATCACCGGGGTCAGTGAAACAGAGTCCAGCGGATATCCGGATTGTCGAAATGTTTTTATTCAATCACTCAACACGTCGTTAAATCTTGCAATGGATTTTCCTTTTAAATTAATCACCCCTCTCATGTGGAAAGATAAATCAGAGGTTTGGAAAATGGCAGATCGGATGGATCGCCTAGCGTATATTAGGGAAAACACGTTGACATGCTATAACGGGATTATCGGGGATGGTTGTGGTGAATGCCCTGCTTGTAAACTAAGAAATGATGGGTTAGAAACCTATCTACAAGGGCGACATGTAGTATGATTCGAATAGCTATCTACCTATTATCTATCATTTTAGCCAATGTCATTACTGCAAGATTCGCTCCCTTGGAACTAGGTCCACTCATCATCCCGTATGGTACCTTGCTGATCGGATTAACCCTTGTCATGAGAGATATGGTGCAAAATAGATTCGGCAGATTACGGACCTATCTGCTCATTGGGCTAGCCCTGTTACTCTCAGCTCTTTCAAGCTATTTAATAGGGGATCCATTATGGGTCGTTTTTGCAAGTACATTAAGCTTCATTATTTCCGAGACAGCCGACACCGAAATTTATACACGGTTTAAATTACCATTTGTAAAAAGGGTCATGTATTCAGGTATCGTTGCAGGATTTTTGGATTCAGCAATCTTTGTCATTATCGGTATTGGACCGCTTGGACTGGAATTCGTTCCGTGGAATCTAGTGCCCTATGCCATATTAGGTCAATGGGTTGCCAAGGTTGTGATGCAATTAGTAGTTGCTGGTGGAATTAGGAAAGTCGTTATAAAAATGGATCTGTATGAACCGAATATTACGGATAGGAAATTAGAGGAGGATAAAGCATGCGAAAAAGTGACACAAACGATTTAACATTACTAGGAAATCAAAATACGGAATACAATTACAAATACAATCCCGACATTTTGGAAACATTTGAAAATCAACATAGAGAAAATGATTATTTCGTTAAATTCAATATCCCTGAATTTACAAGCCTTTGTCCGATGACAGGACAGCCGGATTATGCCACGATTTACCTTTCGTATATGCCTGATGTTAAGATGGTGGAAAGCAAATCACTGAAACTGTATATGGTCAGTTTCAGGAACCAACCAGGATTCCATGAAGACTGTGCAAATATAATCATGAAAGACTTGATTAAATTATTAGATCCGAAGTATATCGAAGTCTGGGCAAAATTCACCCCACGCGGAGGAATCTCCATTGATCCGTATTGCAATTACGGAAAGCCCAATACGATATATGAAGAAATGGCAAGAGAACGAATGTTTAAGCATGATATGTATCCGGAGAAAGTAGATAATAGATGAAGTGAAATCCCCATTTATTATTCTACATGCAGTTAGATATAGAATCTGCTTAAACATAAAATACCTCCATCATCCTATTGATGGAGGTATTTTATGTTTAGCGAATAAACTTCGAGGAATCTAGCTAACAATCAAGTTTACTAAAATGTGGCACGGATCATAGTGGATACCACGCTCAAAGCTTATTAAATTTTATAGTCTTTCTGGATCTGTTCAAATTCTTTTTCCGAACAATTGACAAAGTGTCCTGGAGCAACCTCTCGCATGGTCACTTCTTCACCTTCAGCGTACTGATGAATTGCAGGATTGTATGATTGCCGTTTACGGGTGCGTTCATAGTCCGGATCCGGTAACGGGATTGCGGAAAGTAATGACTGTGTATATGGATGCATCGGATTGCGGTATAAATCCTCGGCAGGCGCAAGTTCGACTAATTTACCAAAATACATCACACCGATTCGATCACTAATATATTTCACCATCGATAAATCGTGGGCAATGAATAAATAAGTTAGTCCTTTTTCCCTTTGTAGTTTTTTGAGTAAGTTAACTACCTGGGCTTGGATTGATACATCCAAAGCCGAAATGGGTTCATCCGCGATAATAAATTCCGGTTCCACTGCTAATGCCCGCGCAATACCTATTCTTTGCCTTTGTCCCCCGGAGAACTCATGCGGGAAACGGTTCGCGTGTTCTCGATTTAAACCAACTGTTTCCAAAAGCGAATGAACTTTTTCCATACGCTCTTTAGGCGATTTGGCTAGACGATGGATATCAATCCCCTCAGCGATCAGGTCTGATACCTTCATCCTTGGATTTAATGAGGCGTAAGGATCCTGGAAAATCATCTGCATTTTACGGTTGAATTCCTTCATTTCCGAATTTGACTTTTTCCCATGTACATTTTTGCCTCTATAAAGCACTTCACCGTCTGTTGCGTCATACAAACGGATAATGGTCCTTCCAGTAGTTGATTTGCCACATCCTGATTCGCCAACAAGTCCTAATGTTTCTCCTTTATATATATCAAAAGTGACATCGTCCACTGCTCTGACTTCACTTGGTTTGCCAACGTTAAAGTGTCGCTTAAGATTTTTAACTTCTAACAACTTTTCTGATTCCGCCACTTCACTGTCCCCCCTTTAAAGAAGCCGCTTGTTTCGCTTGGTATATAGCCTTTCTTTCTTTGACTGCTGCTGGAGGGTCTACTTTAGGTGCATCGGGATGAAGCAACCAGGTAGCAGCAAAATGGGTATCCGAAACTTGAAACATTGGCGGTTCTTCCTCCAAGTCTATTTTCATAGCATATGGATTTCTTGGAGCAAACGCATCTCCCTTTGGCGGATGCAGTAAATCTGGTGGTGTACCAGGAATTACAAATAACTCCTCATCTCCTGAATCCAAGCTTGGCATGGAACTTATTAACCCCCATGTATAAGGATGTTGTGGATTATAAAATATCTCATCTACGGTGCCAATTTCTACAATCTTACCCCCGTACATGACAGCTACACGATCAGCAACATTAGCAACAACACCTAAATCATGTGTGATAAAAATAATCGATGTTTCGATTTGTTTTTGCAATTCTTTCATTAAATCTAATATCTGCGCCTGAATGGTAACATCTAAGGCCGTTGTTGGCTCATCCGCAATCAACACTTTCGGAGCACAAGCAAGTGCAATCGCAATTACAACACGCTGTCTCATTCCACCTGAGAATTGGTGCGGGTATTGTTTAATACGAATTTCCGGTTTTGGAATACCTACAAGATCAAGCAGTTTCAAAGCCCGTTCCCTTGCCTTGTCTTTACTCAACTTTTGATGCTTTAAAAGTGGTTCCATAATCTGCTTTCCAATTGTCATCGTTGGATTTAACGAGGTCATGGGATCCTGAAAGATCATTGAAATATCTTTTCCACGAATTTTTTGCATCTGTTTTTCCGTTGCTTGAGCAATATCTGTATCTTTAAAAAGAATTTTCCCTTTTTTTATTTCCGAGTTGTCAGGTGGTAACAATCGCATGATCGACTTCGTTGTTACCGATTTTCCAGATCCAGACTCTCCAACTATAGCAAGTGTTTCTCCTTCAAAAAGATCAAAGTTCACGCCACGGATGGCCTGCACTTCCCCTGCGAATGTATGGAAAGAAATATGCAGATCTGAAACTTCCAATATCTTTTTCATGTCGTTTCACCTCATTTATTAATCACGCATTTTTGGATCAAACGCGTCACGAAGTCCATCTCCCATTAAATTACAAGCTATTAAGATAATACAAATAACAATACACGGAATAACCATTAAATGAGGTAAGAACTGAAATGTTTTATATCCATCCTCAATTAGTGTACCAAGAGATGCCTCTGGTGCTTGTAAACCAATTCCGATAAAGCTTAGGAAGGCTTCAAAAAAGATGGCACTAGGAATCGTGAACATGGTATTAATGATAATAACCCCGGATAAATTGGGTAGTAAATGTTTGAATAATAATCTGAAGTTACTTGCTCCGAGTGTCCTTGAGGCAAGTATATACTCCTGATTCCTCAACTTAAGCACTTGTCCCCTTACAACCCTTGCCATACCTATCCAGCCGGTGATAACCAAAGCTATTGTAATCGACATAATACCTGGCTTTAAGATTAAAAGCATTAATATGACGACAATTAGGTTAGGAATACCAGATATTACCTCCAGGATACGTTGCATCACGTTATCAACTCTGCCGCCTTTGAAACCGGAGATTAATCCGTAGACAACACCAATTACCATGTCAATTACTGCCGCTAAAAGGGCAATATAAAGTGACACCCTTGTTCCTACCCAGACACGGGAGAACAGGTCACGTCCCAGACTGTCCGTTCCAAACCAATAATACTCTTCTATACCAAGTTCTTCATATTTATTTGTTTCTACACCGCCGATTTTTTGACTGCCATCAAATATCCCAATATCCTCTAAAACAGGCACACGAGGAGGAAGATTCCCATGGGCAACGTTTTGCGCATAGGGGTCAAATTTTGAAAGGGACGGTCCAATAATTGCCATCACAACTATAAGCAATAATAAGACTGCACTAACAATTGCTGCTTTATTTTTCCGGACCCGTAGCCATGCATCTTTACCGAATGAAAGTTGTGGTTTCTCAATCTTTTCTAAATCAGAATGATCCTTTGGAGCGGGATCAAATCGATGTTTTTCAATTTTTTCCGGAACATTCATCATGATTTATCCCCTCCTTGTAAACGAATCCTTGGATCAATAATTCCATATAATATGTCCACGATTAAAATAATCACTGTCAACAAGAAGGCAAAAAAGATGGTTGTTCCCATGATAATTGGAAAATCATTTGTCATAATTGATTTTACAAACTGTTCTCCGATTCCCGGAATCGCAAATATCTTTTCTACGACCATCGACCCCGTCATCAATCCTACAGCCATAGGTCCAAGTACGGTTACAAGAGGAATTAATCCGTTGCGGATAGCATGTTTGAAGGATACTTCCATTCTTGAGTTCCCTTTTGCTTTTGCGAGAGTAATATAATCCGAGCTAAAGACCTCAATCAGCTCTGTTCTCATAAAACGGGCCGCGGTTGCAATAGGGAATATCGCCAGAGCAATCGTTGGCATAATTGACGAAGCAAATCCATTCCAGGATGCAACAGGCAGCCATCCGAGCTTAACTCCGATTACATACTGCAAGAGTGCTGCAAATACGAAAGAGGGAATTGATTTCCCTAAGACTGCTAAAAATGTACTGCCATAATCAATCCATGTATTTTGAAACATAGCAGCTAAAACGCCAAGTAATATACCAATAATGGTTCCAATAAACATCGCCTGAAAACCAAGCTGTAAGGATGGCCCCATACGATTCTTTAAAAGTTTTGTCACGGGTTGATTGTCGAACTGAAACGACACACCTAAGTCACCCTTCACAACATTCATCATATAATTGGCGTATTGCACAGGAATCGGCTTATCTAGCCCATACTTCTCATCTAAGATTACTCGCTGATCTTCCGTGAGCTTTTCTTCATTTTGGAATGGGCTACCAGGCAAGAACTTCATTAAAAAGAATGTTAATGAAGCTATAATAAACAGCGTAATAACCAAATAAATTATACGCTTTATGAGATACTTCGCCATTGGTGTTTCCTCCTATATGCTAATAAATAGAAATTTTCTAATAAAAAAGGTGCATACATGAGGAAAAGAGAGTATCTTTACGGAATACTCTCTTTTCCTTTAACCGTTGCTGTTCACTTGATAGCAAAATTAGTTTTCCATATACACGTTCTTCAATGTATAGTCCGGTCCGAATAAATGCTCTTCAAAACCTTTTACATTTGGTTTAATAAGAACAAGTCGTCCTCTTTGATAGATTGGAGCAACTACAGTATCCTCTTGAATCAATAGCTTTTCAGCTTCTAACATTGCTTCCCAACGTTTTTCAGGGTCATTCGCATATTTCACTTTCGCGTCTTCAATTAATTGATCATATTCTTCATTTGAATAACCAGTATTGTTGTTCGTTCCATCTGTAACGTATAGATCAAGGAATGTCATTGGGTCTAAGTAGTCTGGTCCCCAACCATGCATGACAATGTCATAGTCCTGATTGGTCGTATCTTGCAGACGCACTTTAAATGGTACGTTTCTTAACTCAAGTTTCAAACCTTCTAGATTTGTTTCGAGTTGGCTCTGGAAATATTCACTTGTTTTCTTAGCGTTTTCTGTATCATCACTTAAATAATCAAGCGTAATTTCTTCCACTCCTAACTCTTCTAAACCTTTTTCCCAATACTCTTGTGCTTTTTCTAGGTCAAATCCAATCAAGTCGCCGCTTTCTTCACGGAAATCTTCGCCAGTTTCAGGATTTTTCGCCAAACCTCTTGGTACATATCCATCACTTGGAACAGAACCGTTTGCTAAAACTGTTGTTGTATATGCTTCTTTGTCAAACGCCATTGCTATTGCTTTACGAATATTCTCATTCGCTAATGGAGTTTCTTCGCCATCACGTACCTGGTTGAACTTCAAATACCAAGAACTACCTTCTTCAAATGTAGAAGCATTCTCATCATTTTGATATTGTTGTGCATATTCAGCGCTTAAAGCAGCTGTACGATCTGCTTCGCCTGTTTCAAATAAATTGACCGCTGTACTTGGTTCTTTTACAACTTGTACGTTAACTTCATCTAAAGCAACGTTTTCTTTATCATAATAATGGTCATTTCTCACATACTTCCAAGTTAGACCGCTTCCGTCCCACTCTGTTAGTACGAATGGTCCGTTTGCAAGCATCGTGTCACTATTTGTTCCAAAGCTGTCACCTTGCTCCTCAACAAACTCTTCATTAAGAGGTAAGTATGTTCCAAATGCCAATAGGGAATCCAAATATTCAACAGGTTGTTCCAATGTTACTTCTAGCGTGTAATCATCAATAGCTTCGACTTTTAACTCTTCTGGATCTTTATCCCCATTCATAATTTCTGTTGCATTTTCAATAATTCCGGAGAACATATATGCATACTCTGATCCAGTCTCAGGATTTACTGCTCTTTGCCAAGAATATACAAAGTCATTGGCAGTGACAGGGTCACCATTAGACCACTCAGCATCTTCTCGTAATTTAAATGTATAGACCTTACCATCTTCACTTATCTCTGGTTCGCCATCTGCAATCGCAGGGACAGGTGTATCATTCTCATCTAAAACATAAAGACCTTCCATTGTTTGCCCAAACACGATAAAGCTAGCTGCGTCTGTAGCAAGTGACGGGTCACCCGTAGGAATCTCAGCTGTTTCAATCATATTAAACACTTGCTCACCTGTGGCTTCTCCACCATCTGAACCTTCATCAGTTTCCTCGCTACTTGTGTCCGAGCTTGAATCCGGCTCTGAGCCTGAATCTGCACCTGAGTCTGAGTCAGAACCGCTACAAGCTGAAAGAGCGAGTACCAGCATCAAGGCTAGTACAATAAAAAGATAATATTTTGACTTTTTCATTCGTAAACCCACCCTTTTCTTTATATAGTTTCAGGATATATTATACTACAATTTAAATAATTGTACATTACTTTTTTTACAAATTATTGCAAAGTTCTTTATCGGAATTGAGCAATTATTCTTATAAAACCCTCTCCTTCTATGTAGATAGTATGAACGAAATCAATGACTTCCCTTCTATAAAACCAGACCTTTCACCTATACTTCTGTCTCCTCCTTACTTTTTAGTATATTACTTTCATGCAGGTTCGTAATCTCCAAGTTAATTGCATACGTAGCCGATCAGGGTATGTGTAAAATAGTTCTCGGTGATATTATTTCAAAATCCTAGCCA
>NZ_BMOS01000005.1:0-579 GCF_014647195.1 Oceanobacillus indicireducens
TTGGCTAGGATTTTGAAATAATATCACCGAGAACTATTTTACACATACGAATCTTTGTATCAGCTTATAATTTCCCTTCAAACGCTAAAATATATAATAAGGAGGTGTTCCGATGACGAAGAAAAAGTTAAGTAATGGTGGCTTCAGTGATGAGCAAGCTGTGCGGAAAAAACTTTCCAAGAGTTTTGACCATGAATTTGCCAATGAACCATTAACAGCGAATGAAAAGCTTAATAATAAAAAAACGAAGAAGCGTCAATAGCCTCGGTAACGGGAAAAAAGCTGGAGTTCAATAAATCGAACGACAGCTTTTTGTTCTTAGTCGGCGCCCCAGATGCGCTTCAATTATAAATGCAGGCTTCTCAAATCTCCGTAGACAAGCTATAATAGGAACAAGGAGGTGAGAACCGGTGGAAGAAAAGGTAGTTTTGAAGGAAATTTTAAATGCATTACATGAACATTCGAAGCAGATCAATGAAAAAATGGACAAGCGCTTTGATGAAGTCGATCAGCGTTTCCAAGAAGTGGAGAAGCGCTTTGATGAAGTCGATCAGCGCTTCCAAGAAGTGGACAAGCGCT
>NZ_BMOS01000005.1:740-71170 GCF_014647195.1 Oceanobacillus indicireducens
TTTCCAAGAAGTGGATAAACGCTTTGATAAAATTGATCAAAAGTTCGATAGCCTAAACCAAAAAGTAGGTGGAATTCGGATTGAACTTCACGAAACGCAGGAAACAGCTGAATTTGCCGCAAGTAAAGTTATTCAACACGAGAAAGAACTTCGCCACATTAACACACAATAACTGTCCCCCCATACGATAATATTTCCTTACAATAAAGCCCTTGGCAACTTCCATTGAAGTCTTCAAGGGCTTAAAAGTCTCCAGGGAACGTTACGAATTCTTGCTTCATATAGTTGAACCGCCGTATAAGGAACGGTACGTACTTGCTTAGGACGCGATATTCTTGTTTTCTCCATTTCTCATCGACAGTTAACATTTCCAGTAACTTTTTCTAAAATATTTTTATCTATTTGTTTACCGTTTACATTCCCATCATTTCAACCAAACGCTCAAAACGATGGCTTTGTTTGCCATTTTTCCCCACTTGAGCAATAAACTTCAATAAGCTATGATAATAAGCATTATAAGCATTTTTTTGATTCTTTAATCAGCAAGATTTTTACATCTAAGAGGGAAGTGATCGTTTGGAATGGATAAAGTTAATTGGTATTGTCGTTATCGTAGTCGGCTTTTTACTGAAATTTGACACGATAGCAATTGTAATCATCGCAGCTCTTGCAACTGCACTTGTTTCTGGTTTATCTTTCCCGGAATTTTTGTCCAGTTTAGGGCAAGCATTCGTGGATAACCGCATTGTTACCTTATTCTTACTTACGCTGCCATTGATTGGACTAGCTGAATCGCATGGGTTAAAAGAACAAGCAGTAAAAATCATTCAAAAGGTGAAAAGTTTAACAGCAGGGAAATTCTTAAGCGTTTATTTATTTATCCGCGAATTGGCGGGATTGTTCTCGATCCGTCTAGGTGGACATCCGCAATTTGTTCGTCCATTAGTTCAACCAATGGCGGAGGCTGCTGCAAAAACTACTGTTGGTGAATTAGATGAGAAAGAAAAAGAACAAATTAAAGCTCGATCCGCAGCTATGGAAAACTACGGTAATTTCTTTGGTCAAAATACGTTCGTTGCAGCGGGTGGTGTCCTATTAATCTCTGGTTCACTAGAGTCACTAGGCTATCATGCACCAGCTATTGAAATTGCAAAAGCCTCTATTCCTATTGCAATTATCATGATTATCGTTGGGATTATAGATAACCAGCGATTTGATAAAAAACTTAAAAACAATCAATCTAAAAGGAATAGGGGGTAGAGGTTATGGAAACATTTTTCGCTAATTTATTAGAATTTTTCTTTATTCTTATCGGAATTCAATTAGTTTATACAGCAGTTCGCGTATTTATGGATGAAACAAACCCTACCCGCTTAGGCAGTGGTTTATTCTGGTTGATTATCGGGGTTCTATTCGCTGTAGGTGAATACATCCCTTCTATGATAAGTGGTATTTTAGTAGTCATTCTTGGTGTGTTGACACTGTTCAAACAAGTAAATATGGGAGACGTCTATAATCCGGATCCGAAGAAAGCTGATGCTGAATCCGACCGTTTGAATAACAAAATTTTTATCCCGGTCATTTTACTAGCATTAATTGCATTAGTGGTTGCTACAATAATACCTGAATCTAGTGCATCGGTAATCGGTATTTCATCTGTCATTGCGACGATCGTTGCTGTTGTTATTATTAAACCTAAAAATAGAGAGATTCTTATTGAAAGTGATCGGATGGTACAGCAAGTCGGTACAACAGGTATGCTGCCGCAATTACTTGCAGCCCTTGGAGTCATTTTTACGATCTCTGGTGTTGGAGACGTTATTGCTGATATAATTGGTGGTATTGTTCCCGAGGGCAGCCAGTTAGCAGGTGTTATTGCATACGTCATGGGGATGGTTATCTTTTCGATGATTATGGGTAATGCATTTGCGGCATTCACGGTTATTACAGCAGGAATTGGAGTTCCGTTTGTCATGGCCGCGGGCGGTGACCCTGTTATTGCCAGTGCGCTCGCCATGACTGCCGGATTCTGCGGGACGCTCTTAACACCGATGGCTGGGAACTTCAATGCTCTCCCGGTTGCACTCCTGCAAATGAAGGATCAATTTGGCGTCATAAAAGCTCAAGCACCAGTTGCTGTTACAATGATCGTTATCCATATCGGGTTAATGTATTTCTGGGCATTTTAGTATTCATTAACACACACAACATGAGATATAGGAGATGAAAGAAATGAAAATTTTAGTTACAGGTTTTGATCCATTCGGTGGAGATACGACGAACCCTGCGATTGAAGCAGTGAAAAGACTGCCTGATGAAATCAAAGGGGCTACAATCATCAAATTGGAAATCCCGACTGTTTTCTTTAAAAGTGCTGAAGTTGTAAAAGACGCAATGAAGAAAGAGGAGCCGGATTATATACTAAACATTGGCCAGGCAGGAGGCCGTTTCGGGTTAACACCTGAGCGTGTAGCAATCAACCAAGATGATGCACGCATTCCTGATAATGAAGGGAATCAGCCAATTGATACGCCGATTCAGCCAGACGGAGAAAGTGCTTATTTCTCCCAATTGCCGATAAAAGCGATGGTCGATGCGATGAAGAATGCAGGTGTTCCAGCATCTATTTCCAATACGGCAGGTACTTTCGTTTGTAACCACATCATGTACCAAACACTTTATTTGACGCATACAGAATTTCCAAATGCGAAGGCTGGTTTCATGCATATCCCGTTCTTAACGGATCAAGTGATTGATCGCCCGGAGACAGCATCGATGAGCCTGGATGATTTAGTAAAAGGGATCACAGCTGCAATCGAAGCAATTGTTGAATTTGATGGAAAAGAAGATGTGAAAGTGGTTGGTGGGGCGACGCACTAATCATCTATAACGATTAAGGAAACCACAGGGATGTTATCCTCCCTGTGGTTTTTTACTATAGAAAAAAGTAACACATAGCATAAATGGACGGATAAAATTTGATGTCAGGACAGTTCTTGTGGTTTATTTTAACAAGAACTGTCCTTAGGTAATTGAATCATCTAGTATCGTAACATTCTTGCTTTAAACCATCTCTTCATTCCTATACTCAAAAATGCGAAATCCTAATGGAGAGACTTTTATCTTATCCAACGCTGTCAGTTGAACAGGCTCCCGAGAATAGACTGTATCTATACGAGTTCCAACAACTAGTTCGCTACGATATTTTTCGGGAAAATCTGGTAAACCTAACGTCTGTTCCTCCGTGCTATTATTTATAACAAAAAGGATACGCCGGTTATCTGCTTTCTTTTGATAAACCAATGTATTTGCTTCATTATCGTACATAACGATTTGGAATGTACCATCATTCCCAAAAGCAGGAATTGTTTTTCGCATTGCAATCAGATTTTTAACATACGTAAACAGCTCTCGATTCTGCTTCGTTTCGTCCCATATCATACATGCGCGGCAACCCGGATCTTGACCGCCTTCCATCCCAATTTCATCCCCATAATAGATACAAGGTGTACCAATGAAAGAGAGTTGAAAGAGATATAGAAGTTTCACACGATCTATCTCGCCATCTGCTAATGTCAAAATCCGCGGTGTGTCGTGACTATCAAGCAAATTAAAGGCAACTTCATTTACATTCGCCGGATACATATGCAATACATTGGTAATGGAATTCGCGAAGTCTTCAGGAGAGCGCTCATTTTTTGCAAGGAAATTGATTGCACTATTTGTAAACGGATAATTCATGACAGCATCGAATTGATCGCCGCCAAGCCAAGGCATTGAATCATGCCAAATTTCTCCTAATATATAAGCGTCCGGTTTCACTGCTTTTACTACACTTCTGAAATCTCTCCAAAAATGGTGATCCACCTCATTCGCGACATCTAAACGCCACCCGTCAATATCAAATTCTTCAATCCAGTAGCGGGCAACTTTCAATAAATAGGCTTTCACTTCCGGATTTTCCGTATTGAGCTTCGGCATGGATCCAACAAAGCCAAACGCATGATAGTTTGGTACTGGCTCTGGTTTTACAGGGAATTCTCGAAGATGGAACCACTCCGTATAAGCTGATTTCTCTTGTTTATCCAGTACATCTTGAAATGGTGGGAAATAATAGCCGCTATGATTAAATACCGCATCAAGCATGACACGAATTCCCCGCTGGTGACATTCACGAACAAGGCGGCGGAACGTTTCCTTATCCCCAAATTGCGGATCAATTTCCATGTAATCAATCGTGTCATATTTATGATTGGAATACGCTTTAAAAATCGGTGTGAAATAGATGCCATTAATTCCTAAATCAACAAGATAATCCAGGGAATCAATAACACCTTGGAAATCACCGCCAAAGAAGTTTGTTGCAGTCGGTGCAGCTGACCCCCATGGTAAAGTTCCCTCTGGATTTAATGATGGGTCGCCGTTTCCAAATCGTTCCGGGAAAATTTGATACCAAACAGTGTCCTTAACCCAGTCTGGTGCCTGGAAGACATCGATTTGATTCAAGTACGGGAAGCAGAAGTAATTGGAGATTTCTGCTGGAGGATCAGAATAAATACCACTCTCCGTGTAATAGCATGTTTCACTAGAATCCGTGCAGCGAAATCCATAGCGCATCCGGTAGAACTCAGGTTTTACCGCGATAAACCAATAATCATGTAAGGCGGTCGATCCCGACTTGATCATTTCAACCGTTTGCGTCTGCCATACCTCATCTTTCCAGTCATACGGGTCTCCAAACAGAAGTGCAACAGACTCCATATCATTCTTTTTCGTTTGCAGTACGATATGTAATGTGTCTTTGTCATAAGCGTATGCGAAGTTATTCTTTGGACGGTGGTAGATTGCTTCTTTTAGCATTTAATTTTTCTCCTTTCTGAAATAAAAACCCCGATTTCCATAGTGTTGGAAATCGGGGTTGTTGTCATTTGTACAAAGCATTGCCCTTAAGTTGTTCTCCATTTAATGTAATGTAAGCGGATTAGGTTGTCAACAAAATTTATTGTTGCCAGTCTACAATTACTGTATCAGTCCCATCGTGAGGAGTTGTAACAGAATGGTTAATACCGGACTCCCACTCCACGTTTCCTACAGCGTCTTTTTTAATGAATTTAAACTCTATGCTTTCATTGGCAGGAACACTTATATCATAATACCAACTAGGATACTCATATACAACCTGATTAAACATTGGCCCTATTGCTTCATCAGGATTCCAATTTCCTAGTTCACTTACATTACCAACAATATAAACGTTCGAACCAAGAGTAGTAAATGCGTTATTTACCACAAAACGCATCGTTATTTGTTTACCAGTTAGTAATTCGAAATCATTATATGAATTACTACTATTATTATTTGCTGTGTTTACGGTTATATCATGTTTACCAGGATTGATGTTTGGAAGAAGAATTTCTATCTCTGTGTCAGACCAAGATTGAATCTCTACAGTAGATGAACCTAATTGAACTGTTCCCTCTTCAGTACCAAATCCCTCCCCATTTATCGTAACCGTATTTCCAGCTTTACCTACCATCGGACCGACATGTCCTATAAGTGGTGTAGTAGAAGACTCAGTGTACTGCCAAACCGATACGGCTCTTGGGCTGAGATTAAACGAATCAACTGAACTATTTGAACTTACGGTTATATTAGCACCGTCTAATAGAGTGTTCAGTTCATCATTATACCCTCCCTCTGGTAAAGAGGTATTCAAATTGGTAATATTATAACTTTCATGTCCACGATTTACAGCGGTAACAACAACATTATTTCCAAATTTTCTTTCATAAATATAAACATCAGAGTTTATCCAACGTTCATTGGTATCTCCGTATCCAAGTGCAGGGTTGGATTGTCTCAGCGATGTAAGTTGACTAGTAATTTGATAGGCGTTTGTTGATGTATCAAAATTAGTCAGCGGTTTTCTGTTATCAGGATCGCTATCTCCAGTTAAATACTGTTCAGTTCCATAATATATAGTCGGAACACCTCGAGAGGTAAGTAATACAGCAAGGGCGATATCTGTATGTCTATTCGAGGATGCTTCTTCTGAAAACCTGCTCATGTCATGATTGTCTATAAAAGTTACTTGATCGATAACTTCATTATAATCTACAGCAGAGCTGTCAATCATTTCATGGAAATCGTACCAGTCAGAACTCCCGTCTTTCAATACATCACGGATTGATTGTCCGAATTGAAAATCCAGAAGACTCATGCCGCTCTCATTTGCAAAATGATGATTTTGTGGATCAATCTCACCCGATCCTAAAAACCACTCACCAAATGTAAAAACGGGTTCATAAGCATATATCTCACTCATTAAAGAAGTTTGCCAACCCTCTGGCATATGTTTAACAGCATCAACTCTGATTCCATCTATGCCTTTATCTAACCATAGCTTAATAGAATCTTTTAAATATTGATCCATTGTATCATTATGCAAGTTATAATCTGCCAAATCGTATAAGTTTCTATAGATACTGTCTTCATAGGAGGAAAAGTCTGTCCCGCCATTATGATGAAATATATTTAATGGATCATTTGAATAGCTTCCCAATAATGTTCCGTTATCGTATATGGCGCCATTTTCTGCATAAGAAGGATCAGTCTCTAAAGCAGGGGAAGAATGATTAGGCGTGAAATCTACAATGACTTTTATATTATTTGCATGTGCCGTTTCGATTAAACGGTCAAAATCATTGAAATCTCCATAATAAGGATTCGTTTTCTTATAATCTCTAGCCCAATACCCATGATAAGATGTATACCCACTGGGATGAAGTGCATAAACGTTTTCAACAGGTTGTGAGATCCAAAGTGCAGTTATTCCTAATCCAGTTAGGTAACCATCGTCTATTTTATCGATAATCCCTTGCCAGTCTCCTCCACAATATTTGTGAAGATTACTGCAGTCTGAACTATAAATATTGCCAGATGGATTATTTGTTGAATCTCCGTCGTAAAATCTATCAGTTACTATTTGATAGATAACATCTCTAGAATAATCAACCTTGTTTGAAACATCAGACTGCGCAGCCGTTGAAAAAGAAAAAGTGAAAAATAAAAATAAACTTAATGCAATCGATTTCATTAAAAGTCTTCTTTTATTCACCATATCACTCCTTAATAGTATGAGATTTTTTAACTACACTCTCCTTCCTAGCAATATAATTAACCCCGGCTTTTAATTGAATAAAAGCCGGGGTTGTCTGTGATAACAAATCATTGCCCTCAAATTTTATATTTAAGTATTTTCATGGATGTTACTCAATTAATATCATAAATAAAGGGACTTATCAATGGGTATTTAGTATTGCTTTTATCATTTTTGAAAAGTTTATGAAAACGCTTGCCAAATTAAATAGCTCGTTATAGAATGATATCAAAGCTAGAGCAAACGTTTGCGCAAAGCTATTGTACTAATCTGATTTAGGCATATGTTTCGTTGCTAGCTAAATTAATTTAAAAGGGGAGAGGAATTGAGATGAAGAAAAGATACTTGTTATTATCGTTCGTTATGTTTTTGTCCCTATTTGTTTTTTTGGCAGCCTGTGCACCAGACCGGGAGGAAGAAGTGAACAGTGGAAGTGAAGGTGAAGATAATGGAGAACAGGCGGAAAAACCAGAGGAGTTAACAGTCTGGGCAAATGATCAAGAAGAACAACTAGAAGCTGTTCGGAAAATAGCTGCCGATTATGAAGAGCAAGAAGGAATTAAAGTTAATGTGGAAGCGAAAAGTATGCTGGATCAATTACAAGAATTGTCATTAGCTGGCCCAGAAGGAAATGGCCCAGATTTATTCTATCAACCGCATGACCAAATAGGGAATATTGTGGCTCAAGGTCTTGCAGACCCGATTAATCTGACAGATGATGAACTAAGTCCCTATGCTGATGCTGCAGTGGAAGCAGTAACGTACAACTTTGATGGTGAAACTGATATATACGGAATCCCGGCAGTATTTGAAACATATGGGTTATTTTACAATACTGATATTGTGCCAGAAGCTCCTGAAACGATAGAAGACTTGAAGACGATCTTAGAAGAGAATACGAATGCAGCTGAGGACAAATATGGATTCTTAATGAAACCAGATGATTTATACTTTGCTTATCCGTTCTTCAAAAATTATGGTGGTTATATTTTTGGTGGAGATATAGGGGAGTATGATACTTCCGATATTGGTTTAAATAATAAGGGCGCTATAGAAGGTGGAGAGCTATTCCAATCATTCTTTGGGAAAGGATTGATTCCTTCATCAACAACAATTGATGTAATTGATGGATTATTCTCAGAAGGAAAAGTAGGCGCAGTTATTAACGGACCGTGGAGTATACCAGGTTATAAAGAAGCAATTGGTGATAGTCTTGGATTTGCTCCATTTCCTGCAATTAATGGTGAACCAAGTTCCACTTTAGTTGGAGTAAAGGCTTGGATGGTATCTTATTACTCTGAAAATAAAGATTGGGCTAAAGATTTAGCTTTGTTTATGACAAATGAGGAGAATTTGGAATATTACTTTGATGTGGCAGGAGAGCTCCCTCCAAATACGGCAGCATTAGAAAGTATTGATGACCCAATTTATGCTGCGTTTGCAGAACAAATTGAATATGGCGTACCAATGCCAAGTACACCTCAAATGTCTCAAGTTTGGGAACCAATGAACAATGCTTTACAATTCCTTGCTGAGGGTGAAGAAGCGCAAGCAGTTCTTGACGAAGCAGCTGAGCAAATTCAAACAAATATAAATGCAAGTGGTGGAGGTCAATAAAAGCAAAATAATAATGGGAAGGTTATTCTTCCCATTATTACTTTTAATGTTTAATAGAAAAAAGGAGGCAAACCGTTTTGTCTACTCCAGCAAAGAAAAATCCAGATGAAAATATAGAACAAAAGAAAGTAAGGAAGAATGACAAATGGAAGAAACATAGTCCGAAAGTGGCAATGATATTATCGATTGTTTTTGCAGGGTTCGGTCAATTATACAATAGGCGATATCTAAAAGGAACAATCTTTATTATCATGGAATTAGCTTTCCTTGTTGCATTTTTAGAATCTATTAACTATGGTTTATGGGGTCTACGTACATTAGGAACTATTCCCGGTACGGACCATTCTATCAGATTGTTAGTTTTAGGTGTATTGTCATTGATTGTAACCGTTATTGTGATCACTCTTTATGTATTTAATGTTATCGATGCAAAAAAACAAGCTGAAAAATTACGAGATGGTTGGAAGCCATTAAAGTTGAGAGCATCATTTAAAGAATTTTATGACCGTGCATTTCCTTATATAATGACGTTTCCCGGTTTACTACTTATGATTTTTGTTGTTATCTTCCCTTTATTATTTTCTGTGCTTTTGGCTTTTACGAATTATGATTTATATAATTCACCACCTCGTAATCTAGTCGATTGGGTAGGATTTGATAATTTTAAAAACTTGGTCACAGTACCAATCTGGCAAGATACATTTATAAGTGTGTTTTCGTGGACTATTGTATGGACAGTTGTTGCAACTACATTACAAATTGCACTTGGTTTCTTTTTGGCTGTTCTTGTAAATGATCCACGAGTTAAATTTAAAAAATTGATTCGTACCATTTTAATTCTACCTTGGGCAGTACCAGCGTTTGTAACTATACTAGTGTTCTCAGCGATGTTTAATGATGATTTTGGAGCTATAAACAGGGATATTATTATTCCGTTATTAGGTGGAAATGGCGTATCTTGGTTGAGCGATCCTTTATATACTAGAATAGCTATTGTCATGATTCAAACGTGGCTTGGATTTCCGTTTATTTTTGCTTTAATTACTGGGATATTACAGAGTATTTCCAAAGATTGGTACGAAGCAGCTGACATGGATGGTGCCTCGCGTTTTCAAAAGTTTAGAAACATAACATTTCCCCACGTGATGTTTGCTACTGCACCATTATTAATTATGCAATATGCTTCAAACTTTAATAATTTCAATGTCATTTATTTATTTAATGAAGGTGGCCCACCTATTCGAGGGCAGAATGCTGGAGGAACGGATATATTAATTTCCTGGGTATATAAGCTAACTTTTGATACAAATAATTACTCTATGGCTGCAGTAATCTCAATTATAATGGGGTTAATTGTTTCAGGATTTGCATTTTATCAATTCAGAAAGACAAGATCATTTAAAGAAGAGGGTGAAATCTAATGAATAGAAAGCAAAAGTCCAGAATGGAGTTAGCCTTCATTTATATAATAATTGCAGTTGTAGCAATTATTATATTTTATCCTTTAGTATGGACAGTTGGTATGTCTTTCAACCAAAGTACTAGTCTATATTCATCCAGTTTAATACCAGAAAATTTCTCATTAGATCATTATAAATGGCTATTTAGTCCAGACAGTGATTATTTAGTATGGTACAAAAATTCATTAATTGTTTCTATTGCAAATGCAATAGGAAGTGTAGTTCTAACTTCATTAGTTGCTTATGCATTTTCTCGATATAAATTTGTTGGAAGGAAAAATGGTTTATATATCTTCTTACTCTTGCAAATGTTTCCAGTTATGATGGCGATGGTTGCTTTGTATATCTTTTTGAATATGCTAGGTTTATTAGACACCCTGTCTGGTTTGATTTTAATATATCTTGGTGGTCAAATTCCGTTTAATGCATGGCTTGTTAAAGGATATTTTGATACAATACCTCGCGAATTAGATGAGGCAGCAAGAATAGACGGAGCAGGACATCTAAGGGTGTTTTGGAGTGTAATGCTACCACTCGCAAAACCCATTCTTGCAGTAGTAGCTTTATTCAACTTTATGACTCCTTTATTTGATTTTTTGCTACCCTCAATTGTACTTTCAAGTGAGGAAAATTATACATTAGCGGTTGGTCTATACAACTTTATTAATGATCAATTTTCAAATAACTTTACTAGGTTTGCCGCAGGATCTGTCTTAGTGGCAGTACCTATTGCAGCAGTATATTTATTCTTGCAGCGATATCTGATATCAGGACTGGCAGCTGGGGGAACGAAAGGTTAAACTTCTTAATAGAAACACTAAAAATTCTTAAAGTCTTGGAATCCTGTCCATTCTATGATGAATTATTGATTTCATTAATTATACCAGAGGACAGCTTGCTATTTCAGACTGCAAAAGTTGAATGATAAATAAACAGGAGGGTGAAATGGAAAATGGTAACAATAAAAGACATAGCAAAGGCAACAGGTGTATCACCCTCTACTGTTTCTAGGGTAATTGCCGATAATCCGAGAATTAGTCCAGATACAAAGAAAAAAGTACGAAAAGCAATGAAAAAGCTAGGTTATCATCCGAATATCCATGCACGAAACTTAGTTGCCAAATCAACAAAGGCAATCGGTGTTATCTTGCCGTCATCTGCTGACAAAGCATTGCAAAACCCATTTTTCCCAGAAGTATTGCGGGGAATTGGATCTGTTACACATAAGGAACAATATACGATGATGCTTTCCAGCGGACAAACAGAGGAAGAAATACTTGCGGAAGTTGAACGTATGGTTTATGGCAGTTATGTTGACGGCATGATCTTACTTTATTCCCGAATGAATGATCCTGTTACGCAGTTCCTGAGGGAAAGAGAATTTCCATTTGTCATCGTTGGAAAACCCTATGAGAACATCAGCGAAACAACCCATGTCGATAATGATAACTTTTCAGCAGGAAAAGAAATTACCGAACATCTTATTGAACAAGGGCATAAAAAAATCGCATTTATTGGTGGGGCGAGGGATTTATTCGTAACAGTTGACCGTGAGGAAGGCTATAAAGCAGCACTGGATGAAGCTGGGCTAGAAAATAAAGAAGCGTATCAGATTCATACCGAATTTCTGAAATCAGGAGGGCGGGAAGCTGTAGAGAGTTTATTAGCGCTCGAGACCCCTCCGACAGCGATTGTAATTAGTGATGATTTAATTAGCTTAGGTGTTTTAAGCATGCTTGAAGATTCAGGATTGCATGTTCCAAAGGATATTTCGTTAGTAAGCTTCAATAATGTATATTTATCAGAAATTACGCGTCCTGCGTTAACAACAATTGATATACAAATCTATGAATTAGGCGCACAATCAGCTAAAGCGTTAATAGAAAAGACAGTTAATAAAAAGGAACCGGCAAAACGGATCATCATTCCGCACAACGTAATTTACCGTGAATCCGTAAGTGAATATAAGTCTGAGTGAATATGGAAGATTGACTAAACCCCTGCGCATGGAAAAGCGGATTCACCAGAGAAATAGCCGAGAAATAAACGAAGGAGGAATCGTCCTATGACAAAAATTCGTGTTGCTGTCATTGGCTGTGGAAGTATTGCAAAACACCGCCACTTAATCGAATACAACAATAACCCACATGTGGAGATTGTCGCAGTGTGTGACATTAATGAAGCAAGAGTAAAAGAAACTGCTGAAAAATATCATGCTAAAGCATATACAAGTTATGAAGCATTGCTGGAATCAGAAAATATCGATGCAGTGAGCGTCTGTCTCCCTAACTATTTACATGCAACAGTAAGTATCGCTGCCCTAAATGCAGGCGCTCATGTCTTATGTGAAAAACCGATGGCAACTTCCCGTGAAGAAGCTGAACAGATGATTGAAGCAGCCGAGAGAAATAATAAGAAACTCATGATCGGCCATAATCAGCGCTTCGTTTCTTCTCATCAAAAAGCAAGGAAATTAATCGAACAAGGTGAAGTTGGAAAAATTTATAGTTTCCGTACGAGTTTTGGACATGGTGGTCCAGAAGGCTGGAGTGCAGACGGAGCGGACAGTTGGTTCTTCAAAAAGGATCAGGCCTTTATCGGAGCAATGGGTGACCTTGGTGTACATAAAGCGGATTTACTGCGTTATCTGTTAGGTGAGGAATTCGTAGAGGTAGGAGCTTTTGTCGAAACGAATGCGAAAGAAAATATCGATGTCGATGATAATGCAACGTTAATTTTAAAAACAACAAGCGGCATCGTCGGTACACTGGCAGCAAGCTGGGCATATACCGCAAAAGAAGATAATTCAACGATTCTTTATGGGGAAAATGCAACGTTAAGGCTTGAGGATGACCCCGAATATTCCCTTATTGTGCAATACAATAATGGGGAGGTAGTGAAGTATGAGTTGGATGGCATTCAATCGAATGAAGATGGTGGTCAAACAACCTCACATACAATCGATCATTTCGTCGAATCCATTCTTCATGATACAAATCCATTGATTGATGGCGAGGAAGGCAAGAAATCATTGCAAGTGATTCTAGGTGCTTTGGAATCAGTGGAAACGAAACGAATTATCAGCTTGGAGAAGTGAAATTGATGCGGAAATTGAAAATGGGAATCATCGGACTAGGTGGGATAGCGCAAGATCGCCATATCCCAGCCTACCAGGCATTATCAGACAAAGTAGAAATTACCGCAATACAAGATCTTAAAATTACAAAAGCAAAAGAAGTAGCGAAAAAATTTAATATCCCTTACGTGTTTTCCAATTATGAAGAACTTTTTGCCGCCGTTGATGCGGTGACAATTTGCACACCGAATAAATTCCATGCAGAAATCTCTATCGCGGCATTAGAAGCGGGAGTCCATGTTTTATGTGAAAAACCCATGGCCATCACGGCCAAAGAGTGCGATTTAATGATTGAAGCAGCAAAGAAAGCGAATAAATGTTTAAGCATTGCGTATCATTATCGGTTCATGGACTCTGTTCAGCTGGCCAAACAAACGATGAAAGAAGTCGGGGACCCGCTTGTAGCAAGGGTCCAGGCATTGAGGTGCCGGAAAGTTCCAGGCTGGGGTGTGTTTACGAATAAACAATTACAAGGCGGAGGAAGTCTGATAGATTGGGGTTGCCATTTTTTGGATGCAGCACTTTGGCTATTAGATGAACCCAACGCAGTAGAAGTAACAGGAACAACGTATAACAGATTAAGCAAAACGCCAAATCAGCTCAACGACTGGGGCAGTTTTGATCATGAATCTTTTGATGTGGATGATCATGTATCTTCCTATATCCGATTTGAGAATGGTGCCTCTATGTTATTTGAATGCTCTTGGGCAGCAAATATAAAAGAAGATACGACAAATGTAAGCATATCCGGTTCGGATGGGGGATTGAATGTATTCCCATTTGAATTCTACCAGTCAAAAACTGGAGCATACCTAACAACCACAGCAAAAGTGGAAGATGATCAAGCAAAAGCAGGATATCTTCAGGCTAAAAACTTTATTGAAAGCTGTCTTGGGGAAGCTGAATTAGTGAACAAACCTGAGCAAGCGAGAACGGTTACCAAAATAATTGAAGCGATTTACAAAAGTAGTGAAAGCAAATCAAGTATAACATTAAATTAACTGGAGGCGGTATCCATGAAATTAGGCGTATTTACAGTATTATTTAATGAAAAACCTTTTGAAGAAATGTTGGATCATGTAAAGCAAGCTGGATTACAAGCAGTTGAAATTGGTACTGGTGGGAACCCTGGTACTGCTCATTGTGATGTGGATGAACTACTCGCGAGTGAGGATAAACGGAAGGAGTTTATCGATAAAGTTCATTCAAGGGGCTTAACGATCAGTGCATTCAGCTGTCACGATAACCCGGTTTCCCCAAATAAAGAACATGCAAAAAAATCCCATGATACGTTCGTGAAAACCGTGAAACTTGCGCAAATGTTGGATGTACCAGTCGTCAACACGTTTTCCGGTACACCAGGAGCGCATGAAGATTCCAAATACCCTAACTGGCCTGTCACACCATGGCCAACCGAATACACGGATATTTTAAATTGGCAATGGGAGAAAAAATTGATTCCTTATTGGAAAGAGCAAGCCCAATTTGCAAAAGATCATGGGGTGAAAGTTGGATTGGAACTTCATGCAGGTTTTCTCGTTCATACTCCTTATACATTACTGAAACTGCGAGATGCAACGAACGACGCAATCGGTGCTAATCTGGACCCAAGTCATTTATGGTGGCAAGGCATTGACCCGGTTGCAGCGATTAAAATATTAGGTAAGGAAAATGCGATTCATCATTTCCATGCGAAAGACACATATATTGATCAAGATAATGTAAACATGTATGGCCTGACAGACATGCAGCCATATGCAGATGTAAAGACGCGTGCATGGAGTTTCCGTTCAGTCGGGTACGGTCATAGTATCCAAGAATGGTCTAACATTGTGAGTGCGTTACGGACGTATGGTTATGATTATGTCATGAGCATTGAACATGAAGATCCGATCATGTCGATTGATGAAGGCTTTCGCGCAGCAGTTCGAAACTTGAAAGCTATCAATATGGAAGAGGCCCCCGCTAATATGTGGTGGGCATAATCTTGCTTTACAGGAAAACAATTAGCTGATGTTTGATATCAAACCGTTCAGCTAAAGGAGGAAATAAGTATGACTAGCCAGTGGTGGAAGGAAGCGGTAGCCTATCAAATTTATCCGCGAAGTTTTATGGATTCAAATGGAGATGGCATCGGGGATATCCAGGGTATCATCTCGAAATTGGATTATTTACAGGATTTAGGGATTGATGTCATTTGGGTCTCACCAATCTATCCGTCTCCGAACATTGATAATGGTTATGATATTAGCGATTACCAAGGGATTTCAGCCGAATACGGAACGATGGAAGATTTCGATGAATTGCTGCGGAAGGTACATGCCCGTGGTATGAAATTGATTATGGACCTTGTCATTAACCATACATCAGATGAGCATGAATGGTTCATTGAATCCCGTTCTTCAAAGGACAATGCCTACCGGGATTATTATATTTGGCATCCTGGAAAAAACGGCAAAGCCCCGAATAATTGGGAATCTATCTTTGGAGGATCCGCCTGGGAGTACGATGAGAAGACTGGAGAATATTACATGCATGTTTTCGCCAGTAAACAACCAGACCTCAACTGGGAAAACCCGGAAGTTCGTCACGATTTGTATAAAATGGTGAATTGGTGGTTGGACAAAGGAATCGATGGTTTCCGGGTCGATGCGATTTCACATATTAAAAAAGTTCCCGGGTTTCCAGATATGCCGAATCCCGACAATCTAAAATATGTTCCTTCGTATGAGGGACATATGAATCGACCTGGAATTGAAGTTTTCCTGGAGGAACTGAGAAAAGAAACGTTTGATAACTATGATATTATGACCGTCGGAGAAGCGAACGGAGTCAAAGTTGAACAAGCGGATGCATGGGTCGGTGAGGAGAATGGCTTTTTCAATATGATCTTCCAATTTGAACACTTGGACCTTTGGGGCAAGAGTGCAACAGGCGGACTCGATATGCAAGGACTTAAAAAAGCGCTCAGTAAATGGCAAAAAGGTCTGGATGGTGTCGGTTGGAATGCGCTGTTCTTAGAAAACCATGACCAGCCTCGTTCTGTTTCCACATGGGGAAATGATACGGACTTGCGGGAAAAATCGGCAAAGAGCTTTGCAACCATGTACTTTTTAATGCAAGGAACACCGTTTATTTATCAAGGGCAAGAGATTGGGATGACGAACGTCGAGTTTGATTCCATTGATGATTATAATGATGTTGCAATTAAAACACTTTATAAAGAAGAACGGGAAGCCGGTAAGAGTCATGAAGAGGTAATGAAAATCATCTGGAAGAGCGGCCGGGACAACTCCCGAACACCGATGCAATGGAATAGTAAGGAAAACGGCGGATTTACAACGGGAACACCATGGATGAAAGTAAACCCAAATGTGAAGGAAATTAATGTAGAAGCCGAGCTGAAAGATCCTGATTCGATTTATCATTACTATAAAAAGTTGATTGAGCTGCGCCGTGGAAATGAGACACTCATATACGGCAGCTATGAACTTATCTTAGAAGAACATGAGCAAATCTATGCTTACGTACGAACGTTAGGCGAGGAGCAGTATGTTATTTTAACAAACTTATTGGATGGTACTGCTGATTTCGAGTTCCCTGAAGATTTACTAGGGAAGCAGGCGGAATTGCGATTAAGCAACTATCAGGTGGAAGAGGCTCATGAAACACTGGATACGATGACTTTCCGTCCGTATGAAGCCCGAGTGTATCAAATAAAATAAGATGTTGCTTGATCATTCAGGAGTAACCTGCTCATAAGGAAGCAATCCGCTAATCTTACATGATAAGGAGTACATCTAAATGGATGAGTTGATGATAGGTATAGATATTGGAGGCACTACTGTAAAAATCGGCTTAATCAATCATAATGGAGAACTTTTAGTTAAATGGCAAATACCAACGAACAAAGATAATGCAGGAAAGACAATTGTAAAAGATATTTGGGCATCGATAACGGATACCTTATCAAAGCACAAAATAGAAAATAAAATAATAGGAATAGGTGTGGGCGCTCCCGGTTTTATACATCCAGAAACTGGTATCGTTGAAGAGGCTGTGAATATTGGCTGGAAAAACTTCAATCTGACAGAAGAACTTCACCGATTATCAAGTTTACCTGTATTTATAGAAAATGATGCTAATTTAGCAGCATTAGCAGAGAACTGGAAAGGGAGCGGCAACTCTGCTGAAAACCTTATATTCATTACGCTTGGCACCGGAGTTGGTGGCGGAATTATCGCAAATGGAGAGATTTTGAACGGAACGAATGGCACTGCCGGTGAAATTGGACACATCTTGGTTGCGCCAAACGAATACCGCTGTAATTGCGGAAGAATGGGATGTTTGGAAACAATAGCTTCAGCAACAGGGATTGTGCACATGGCCATGGATCATATAAAAGAAGCTCCTCACGGTGTGTTGGCTGAGCGTTATAATCAACAGGGTACGTTGGAAGCGAAAGATGTTTTTGATTGTGCAACGTCCGGAGATGAAGCGAGTCAAAGGATTATTGATCGAATGAGCGATATGTTAGGTATGGCAATGGCAAATATGGCAGTTACGATCAACCCTAGTCAGATCATAATTGGTGGCGGCGTCTCTAAAGCAGGGGAGCCGCTGCTCGCTAAAATAACAGCAGCATTCAAAAAGTATGCCCTCCCTAGGGTAAGTGAATGTTGTGAAGTGAAGCTCGCACAATTGGACAATGATGCAGGAATGATTGGTGCGGCTTATCTTGTGAAAAGTCGATTTGAGAAGCAAGGGATTAAGCTGTAGTTTTTACTGAAATTGAAAATGATGCAGGGACATAACGATTCTAACTTGGATTAAATCTGAACAAATCTACTGACTAGTTCCAGAATATAAGGAGAATACTGTAGTAAGAAAGGCATCAATGAGACCTCGCAGTGCACCGCGCCTGAGGAGACTAATCAGCCGCTAAAGGAAGCGCGAACTTATATTCCTGGAGCGGCTGTTGCTGTTCCTGCACTTTGTTTAGATCGATCGCCATATTTGGAAGTTATGTCTCGGCTATTATATAACTGGACAAACTGTTAGCTATAAATTTCAGAATACTAAATATAGATGATATATACATAATAATCAATCTTGTGGTAAACTATAAAGTAAACTTGCTGAAAGGGAGGCAGGATTGATAGAAAACATGGCTGTTCTTGTAGTAGAATTTAAAAATTCCGAGGGGGAATGACGGATGCAACAGATGCTTTTCAGCGACCCAATCAAATTAAATGCAATTCGCTATGGAGAAAAAGAAGCAATATCCTTTATGGAGAAGAGATTTACATATCACCAATTCAATAACCGTATTAATCAGCTGGGACATGCCTTGCAGCATATTGGAGTTAAAAAAGGTGATAAAGTAGCGTTTATGTTAATGAATTGCAATCAGTTATTTGAAATTGTCTTTGCATGCAGTAAAATTGGTGCAGTTTTTGTTCCGATTAATTCCAGGTTTGTTGGCCCGGAGATTAAACACGTACTTGATGATTCAGATTCGCTTGTTCTTATTTTCGATAGTCGGTTTTCAAATGAAATGATGGCTATTTCAAATGAGGTTCGAACGACAAGGCATTTTATAAGTGTTGGGGGTGCAGCAGATATCGCAGCTTTCGAGTATGAAGCATGGATTTCTGGTTTTTCGAATGAGGAGCCTGTCCCATCTGAAACTTTACATGAACTTCATAGGATATCGATCATGTATACTGGTGGAACAACTGGCCGTCCAAAAGGAGCTGTAAGAACGCATCGAAGTTTATATTTGGTTGCTTTGCTTTTCAGTATCGAGTTCTCTATAGGAAGAAATGGTAAAGGCTTGGCATCAGGTCCATTATATGGTGCAGCAGCCTTTTCAATTGCGTTGCCAAACTTTTTTGTCGGAAACCCGGTTCATATCCTAGAAAAGTTTCATCCGATTGAAGTTCTAGAAGCAATTGAAAGAGAAAAGCCGACTTCTACTTTCCTAGCCCCGCCAATGTTTGATGCCATTTTTTCGTTGCCGGAAAACATTCAAAATAAGTATGATGTTTCATCCTTGCAATCTATAATCTCTGTGGGAGCACCTCTCCATACAAGTACAAAAAATGAAATCATGAAACACTTCAATACTGCGGACCTTAACGAATTTTACGGAGCAACGGAACTTGGTGGTGCTGCAAACTTATTCCCGGAAAACCAAAGGGATAAAAACCGTTCTGTTGGAGTACCAATGCTTGGCATGGAGGTGAAGCTTCTGGATAAAGCAGGGAATACTGTCCAATCAGGCGAGGCGGGAGCATTTTACGTAAAGGGAATTACATTGTTTGATGAGTATTATAATAGACCTGAGGCAACAGCCGAATCATTTAAAGGCGAATGGCTCGGTTTAGGCGATATAGGTGTACAGGATGAAGAGGGATTTTACTATATCGTTGATAGGGAACAGGATATGATTCTTTCAGGTGCTATAAATGTTTACCCTGCAGAGATTGAAGAAGTTCTACATGAGCATCCTAAAGTTGCAGACGTGGCAGTCATTGGTCTACCTCATGAAAAATGGGGAGAGATACCAATTGCCATTATAGTTTTAGGAGAAGGTGAATCTGCAAATCAAGAGGAAATAATAGATTTTTGTTCCGGGAAATTAGCTAAATATAAGATCCCGCACCGCGTTGATTTTGTAGATGAACTGCCGCGAAGTCTACAAGGAAAGTTACTAAAATATCAGTTACGTGAGAAATATATAAACAATGTAACGAGTGAATAAGCCGATTTTCAATTGATAGGTAAAGGCTCGAATAAAATACTTAAGTTAGAAATCAAGGAGGTATATTTCATGGAGAACATCGGAAACAAGATTCAATTTGATATTTATTCAACGATGCACAGTCCTGATCCCGAAAGACTTCCAGTGATTCTAGAAGATTGGGAAAAACTTGCCCGTGAAAAATTAGCAGATGGCCCATATTATTATATCGCGGGTGGAGCTGGTGGAGAACATACAATGCGAGAAAATTTGAAAGCGTTTACTGACGTGAAAATTGTTCCGCGAATGCTTCGGGATGTTGATAAGCGGGACTTGTCGATAAATTTATTCGGTGATATTTTCCCGTCTCCTGTTCTGCATGCGCCCATTGGTGTGCAATCGATTATTCATAAAGATGGAGAAATTGGTTCGGCATTAGCTTGCGCGGAATTGGGCGTACCTTATATAGCTAGTTCTGCATCGACTGTTCCCATGGAAAAAATTGCGGAGGCCATGGGCGATGCACCACGTTGGTTCCAGCTTTATTGGAGCAGAGATCCGGATATTACTGCAAGCTTTTTAAAACGGGCAGAAGCGTCTGGCTATTCAGCAATTGTTGTTACGTTAGATACGCCAATGATGGCTTGGCGGGAGTATGATTTGAAGAATGTATATCTACCGTTTCTTGCTGGTGAAGGAGTAGGGAATTATTTTACCGATCCAGCATTCCAAGCAAAACTTGAAAAAAATCCTCAAGAAGACCCACAAGCCGCGATTATGCATTGGACGAAAGTTTTCGGAAACACATCTTTATCGTGGAAGGATATTGCTTTTTTACGAGAGCATACGAACCTTCCTATCATTTTAAAAGGAATCCTCCATCCGGATGATGCGAAACTTGCTATGGAGCAGGGAGTCGACGGTATTATTGTATCTAATCATGGGGGACGCCAGGTAGATGGCGCAATCGGAGCATTGGATGCTCTTCCAGAGATTGTAGATGTAGTCGAAGGAAATATCCCTGTACTCATGGATAGTGGAATTCGCCGAGGTTCGGATATTATAAAAGCAATAGCTCTAGGAGCGGAGGGGGTATTAATTGGTCGCCCCCTTATGTATGGTCTTGCAGTTGCCGGTCAGCGGGGAGTTAAGGAAGTATTGCAGCATATGCTCGCCGATTTGGATATTACAATGGGACTTGCCGGACAAAGTTCTGTAAGTCGGCTGGATAATTCGATTTTAAGAAAAAGTGAGTAGGGGCGTTTTAGATGCGATTTCTTTCGCATATACTTACGATTTTGAAAAACATGTCCCAAATGACAATATTGATTTCTTGATTGTTGTAAAAGAAAAATAGCTATATATTGAGATATGATATGCTCCCCCGTATAGTATATTAGACTGAGAAATAATATAAGTCTCTTCTCCTGTAGGGGGAGCATATGAGTGTTGTTGCTCTTTTATTATACAGTTTAGATTAAATACTCAAGTGGTGGTACGATGTCATTTTCATAGTTTGTTCCTCTTGTCTTACTTACTGACATTTACTTCAATTGGTTTGGAAACCAAATTCCAGTCTTCATCCAACATATTAAATGTATGCACAGCGAAGACTTCAGCTCTCCCCGGTGCCAGTGCTGTTATAGTATTGCCGCTCACATTTACATAACTATCATTATCGTGGCTATAAAGAGTAGTTTCCAGATTTTCTGAACGATCCATTCGATAGTTTACAAATGTTTTTGCTTGAATGGTTGCGGATTTACCAACTTTTAAATTCCGTTTTTTTATTGGCGTTTCAATAAATGTCGGTCCGTCGCTCAACCATTGTGTATAGTCAGTGATTGGGCCTATTAAGCCTTTTTTCAATAAATCCTTAAAAGGTTCTTGACTGCGGAAAGTCCAGTGCATATTGATTAATCCCCGTTGTCTCATATATGTTATAGATTCTTCAGAAAGGCTGCCATAACTTGCATTCAAGCGGGCGCCAATACTTGTTGCATAGTTCAACATTCGTTCAGCATCTTCTATTCGTTGTTCCGGTGAATCGGGAACTGATGTAGAGTAAAGATAACCTACACTGATTTGCGGTGCGATTTCCCGAAATTTTTTCACACTTTCCATGTCAAAGCTTTGCAGGACGACATTTTCTTCCATGCCAATCTCGATGATTTCCTGAAGTACTTGTTCTTCTATTCCAATTCCTTTCAATTCCACAAGGAGCAGCACATCTTTGCCCTTGAAGCCTTCTAAAAACTCGCGGAAAGTAGGAACTTTTTCACCTGCGAATTCTTCATCGAAGTGACTGCCGGCATCAAGCCCACGAATTTCTTCCAGTGTCAATTCACTTACTGCACCTGTACCATTTGTTGTACGGTCGACTGTAGTATCGTGCATGATCACAAGATGACCGTCTTTTGTACGCTGGACGTCTGTTTCAATTAAATCAGTACCCAATTCATATGATAAGTGGTAACCAGCCATTGTATTTTCAGGTGCCAGGGATGGAACACCTCGGTGTGCGACTACTATTGGACGTTGAACAATCGTTCTTTCAGGGTAATTTTCGAAAACTGCTGTAGTTTCTGCAGGATTACTGGAAATTATTCCATCGACCCCAGCATGAATTAAATCACTAGCATTTTCTCCAATGCCCCACACAGAAATTGCCCGGGTATGGAAGTAGTGTGTATTGTCAATGGAAATATGTTTCTCCGGAAGAACTACTGTAAAGGAACGACTAATATTTGCATCTTCCACTAATTTCTTCAAGTCATGTTTATTCAAATGATTTTTCTCATAGAGAATGGCTCCACGAGCGATTGGATAAGCAGATTTAATATTTTCCAATATGTCTACATTGGCTGATAATATATGCACATCATTGATTGATGTGGATTGTAAAGCATCAATGACACCTTCAACCGCATTCGGATCATCCACTTGAATGATTGGGATGACTTTTTCTTTTGAAGCGGCTAGAATATCCGTTAAAGGGGAGCCCTCGACCGTAACATGTCCATCATCATTTAATTCTGCTGGAAATAATACAGATGATACTCCTTCAAGTTCATCAAATTGATTAGGAATCTCACTTGATATTACAGTTGGTGCGTTGACGATATTTGTTTCAGGTTCATCTGGCAGAAAGGCATTTGATTCTTCCAGTGGCGGGAGTTCCTGGGTTCTTGTTGTAACTTTAACATTGTCAAAAGCAACCGTGGCACCGGAAACTTGAAATCCTAGATCTCCTTCTAAATAGGTGCCGACAAGATCTGAGTCGATCACTAATTGATCATTGATATATTGTTGTACACGATCATGCTTTGCAATTACCTTTAACCGATATGTCTCATTATATTGGAAATCCTCTGGATAAAAGTTTGTCGCTTGTACATCCCACGTATTGGAAGGAGTACGTAAAGCCAACTCTATACCATTTAGTGCAGCTGTGCCTTTTCTAACAGCAAATTGGTAGTATGGATAGTCTTCATCTTGAATTCTATACATCAGAGAAGCCCAGCGACCATCATTCACTGCTGATTTAAAAGAGACATCAGCCTCAAAGATATAATCACCCAGATCCTCCCCAACTGAAAATATAACTCGTGAAGGTTGAGACGTACTTGGTGACGTCAGCTCAAGCGCCCCATCTACAACGGATGCATTACCCTCAATTACTTCAAAACCATCTGGTAATCCTTCTTTTTCGAAGTCTTCTTCCAGCAGGATTTGCTCACTTGCTGCGGTACTTTGGGAATTCAGAAAACAAACACATAGAAAGGTAACGGTGAATGTTAATAGAAATGATAAGAATTTCTTCAATTTAAATCCTCCTTGTATATTTGTTTCTGTCTATTCTAAGAGGTCTACGTTCCTGGGTTAATCCCTCCTTTACAAAAAAAATAGAGAAGACACCGAAGAGCCCCCATAAAAGGGTGACTCACGGTATCTTCTCTAAGACTCTACCTAAGTAATTATGAAATTACCATCAGTATAGCTGCGAAATAAATCCCTTGTCTATGGGGTTAATGGTTCATTTTGGAAAAATATCTAAGGAATAGGTAATGGATATCTCAATATTTCACTTTAACGCAATATTTTAACGGTTATGTATTTACAAATATGTAAGCGTTCGCTATAATGTTGATTAATCGAATAACTCTCGGAGATTAGAAGAGAAGAGAATGAAATAATACTTCTGCCACAGGAGTATGTTTTTTCAATCTCTTCTCTATTCATTTCCGAAAGTTTTTCGTAAATAGCAAAAGGGGGATGTAACATGAAGAAATTTCTATTGACTTTATTATTTTTAGTTTTATTTGTAGGGGCTCTTACAGCATGTGCAGGTGAAGAGTCTGAGTCTGAAGATGGGGAAGGCTCTTCAAGTGATCCAATAACATTGTATTCACCGGAGACACCGGATTTAACTAATGAACTTGCTGCAAAATATGAAGAATTATACGGACAGAAGGTTAATGTTCACTATGCGGGAACAAACGTTTTAGTGAATCAAATGATGGCGGAAAAAGGTAATCCCCAGGCGGATGTATGGTATGGGGGAGGAGGAATCCTTCCATTTGAATCTGCAGTCGAAAAAGACATCATAACACAGTATATACCGGAAAGTGCAGAGGATTGGGAGGTAGTCGAAAATGGAATTAAGATGAAACATGAAGACGACTATTATGTCGGAACAGAATTATTTGTTCTAGGATTTTCTTATAATACTGACTTTGTGACGGAAGAAGAAGCTCCAAAGACATGGGAGGATTTATTAGATCCGAAATGGGAAGGGAAAATTCAGTTTCCCAATCCAGCAGCATCGGGAACGGCTACTTTAATGGTACTTAGTTATATGATGCAACATGGAGAGGAAGAAGGTTGGGAATATTTTCAGCAGCTAGCTGCCCATTCCAATTCTATTCCTGACTCCGGGTCAGCTCCAACAAAAGCTGTAGCTATGGGGGAAGCCCATGTTGCAATTGGTTTTGACTTTATGGCGTATGAACATCAAGCTAAAGGAGAAACAGTAGATTTTGTTGTGCCGGATAAAACTCCTATTTTAGTAAATCCAGCCACTCTAGTTAAAGATGGGCCAAACCCAGAGGGTGGTAAGAAATTCATAGACTTCATGTTAGAGGAAGAAGCACAGCAAATTTTAGCGAATTGGTATCATATCCCTATCAACCCAGAAGTAGAGTCTCAGACACCATTAAATATTGATTCCATAAAGGATAATGCGGTGGACTTGGATATTGATTGGGTTAATGAACATTATGACCGAATTCGTAACGAGTGGACCAATAAAATAAACTAAAGGATGTTGATAAAATGGGGTCAGTTTTAATTGAGCAACTTAGAAAGGATTTTTCGGGATTAACTGTACTTCAAGATATAAACCTGGACATTAAAGAGGGCGAGTTTTTTGCCCTCCTCGGTCCATCCGGCTGTGGGAAAACAACGACAATGAGATGTATAGCAGGTTTTGAAACACCAACTAGTGGCACCATTAAAATTGGAGATAAAAATGTGGCGAATTTAGCACCAAACGAACGAAATTGTGGAATGGTTTTCCAGAGCTACGCACTTTTTCCCCATATGAATGTATTCGATAATGTCGCTTATAGTTTAAATATTAAGGAATTGAAAAAGAGCAATTTCTTTAAAAAAGCTGGAGTTTATACACGAATGCTAAATAGTAAAATTGTAAAATATCCACAACATATCGAGAGAAAGGTAATGGACATATTAGAGTACGTCGAATTAACAGAACATGCAAAAAAGCTTACCAGTGAATTATCTGGAGGGCAACAACAGCGTGTGGCATTGGCAAGAGCACTAGTAATGGAGCCTGAAGTACTTTTAATGGATGAGCCTTTGTCCAATCTGGATTTAAAGCTACGTCATACAATGCGAAATACAATTCGGCGAATCCAACAGGATTTAAAAATAACTACAATTTTTGTAACTCATGACCAGGAAGAGGCAATGAGCATGGCAGACCGGATAGCTGTAATGAAGGATGGAAAGATATTACAGGTAGGAACGCCTACCGATTTATACAGCAATCCCAACACGCCATTCATTGCAGATTTTGTGGGTACGTCTAACATCTTATCTGGTAAAGTTGTTGGAAGTGAAAAGGGAGAGACAATTGTTCAGATCGGTAATCAACAAATTAAGTCATCCGCCCAAACGGATAAGAAAGATGTACAGGTAATCATTCGACCTGAAAATATTAATGTGTTAAATGGTGCTCCGGATAACTTTGGTAATTCCTTTGAGGGGACCATCCATTTAGCGACCTATCTTGGCTCAATTGTTCGCTACGATGTAAGAGTCGGTGAACATCAATTACTAATAGATACGACATATGAATCAGGTGACAGCATTAAGAAAAATGGTTCAACTATCCGTTTAGGTGTATCACCTGAAAGGGTGTTACTAATATGAACAAATTCAAACAAAACTTTATGGGATTGGGTTTAATTAAATTATTAATATACGGATTTTTTCTTTTGTTTTTAATCATCCCTTTATTATCTGTTTTTTTAGTCGCTTTTACAGATGAACCTATTAATGTGTTTGGTTCGCTCGTTAGCTGGGAGCAAATGCAAATTACAATTGACCAGTTAAAGAACGCTACATTAGATAATTTTAAAGCTATGTTTACTTATGGAAGTTATTTTAGAGGATTAATTAATAGTTTAAAGCTTTCTTTAATAGTTTCTTTATGGGTACTTATTATTTGTATTCCAATAGCATATGGAATTGCACGCACAAAGATGCCGTTTAAAAGGACGATTAGCGCATTATGCACCGTGCCTCTAGTTATCCCGACATTTATTTCTGCCTATGCGTTCATTATTATGTTTGGACGTTCCGGATGGGTTACTTATATTTATGAAAAAATGGGTGGAGAAGGAATGTTGATTGATCCGTATTCGATGACTGGGATAGCGATTGTGCAAATTTTCTTTTTCTTCCCGTATGCACTTTGGCCAATGGTCGCGGCTTTTAAGATTAGTGATATATCCTTGGAAGAAGCCTCCCGTAATATGGGTTCTAGGGGTTGGTTAACATTTATAACAGTCACATTTCCACTGGCTTTGCCCGGTATGCTTTCGACTTTATTAGTAATATTTGCTGTCAGTTTTTCAGATTTCGGAACACCGATTATTTTGGCGCCAAATGATTTAAATCTTATCGTTGTGGATGCTTATCGGGAAATCTCTGGGTTCTTTAACTGGGGCGGGGCTGCTATTCTAACTGTAATTATGATTGCGGTTGCTGGGGTTGTCTATTGGTTGCAAAACTATCTTCTTAAAGATAAAAATTATGACGTACTTTCTGGCAAGCCGAAACAAGTGAAACTTAATAAAAATAAAGCTTTAACAATTCCGCTTACTATATTCTCAGGCATAGTTGTATTGATTCCAATTCTTGCTATGATTACAGTTTTCTTGCAGTCCATAGCGACAACCTGGGGAAGGGATCCATTACCTAGTGGATATACATTTGATCATTATCGTACCATATTTACTTCTTCTTTGGGGAATATCCAAAATAGTTTAGTCCTAGCAGGTGGAGCACTTATTCTAAGTGCGGTTATCGCTACATTTGTATCGTACTTTGTTGTCCGTCAGCGCTCTACAACCTTAGATTTTATGACAACTATTCCGTTGATTGTACCGGGAATTGCTTTTGGTATCGCCTTAATTCAAACCTTTAATACTGCACCTTTACAGTTGACTGGAACCGCATTAATTTTAATCATTGCCTATAGTATCCGTAGATTACCATATATGGTTCGTTCTACAGTAGGAACGATGAGAGCTATAAAACAAGATATTGAAGAAGCTGCTGTCAGCCTAGGAGCTTCTACATTAACGGCAGCTACAACAGTCGTTGGTCCATTAATGCTTCCAGGTATTGCTGCTGGTTCTATTTTAGTATTTGTAACAGTTATAAAGGAAACCAGTGTTTCTATTTTAATGGCTCCTGCTGAATGGGCACCCATGAGTCTGGCGATTTTTCAAAATGTATTGAGAGCTGAATACTACTCAGCGGCAGCGATGTCAGTTATTTTAGTTATTATAGTTCTCGTACTGCAAGCTATCGCAAATAAGTTATCTGGAGGAAATAAGTCACACGAATAAAAAGGGAACATTTTTGATAAATTTTAAGGGAGGATTAAGGTGAAAAGGGGATTTATCTTTGATTTGGATGGAACTGTTTATATTGATGATCAATTAATTGAGGGTGCACGAGAGGCTATCCAAGAATTAAAAGAACGTGGCGATAAAATAGTATTTTTAACAAATAAATCAATTGAAACAATTGCAAGCTATGTGAAAAAACTAAGGAAACTAGGAATAGATGTAAATCAAGAAAATGTCGTTAACTCAAACTATCTTACAGCTCGCTATTTAAAATCCAAATTACTTCCAAACGAGAAGGTGATGGTCATTGGGGAACAACCATTATATGACGAAATAACGAATATGGGGATAAAAATTTCAGGAAATGAGAATGAAGTTCGTTACGTTGTAATAGGATGGGACAGGAAGTTTACCTATGACAAGTTGAATCAAGCTTTTCAAGCCTGGAAAAATGGAGCGATCGTAATTGCTACAAATCCGGATCGAACTTGCCCTATTGAAGGAGGGCAAATACCGGATTGTGGCGCAATGATAGGAGCCCTGGAAGGGGCAACCGGTGAAAAAGTAGAACTCATTCTCGGAAAGCCCTCCCAGTTAGCGGCCAAATTCATTGTTGAGGATATACTTAAGCTCCCGCATCGTAGTTGTTACATGGTTGGAGATCGATTAGAGACGGATATTCGAATGGGAAATGACTATGGTTTGAATTCAGTTCTTGTCCTAACAGGCATAACAGAAAAAGCAATGTTAGAGCACGCAGAAGATCAACCAGACTTTATAATTAATAGTATTAAAGATTTACCAGAGTTAACTAAAGACTCAAATTCCAAAGCTTTGAATCACCTGCGGACATAGCCAAAGCGCCCGCTTGCAATCCATCTGTAATTTGCTTTTTATTACTTACTAGCCCACCTGCTATGATTGGAAGGTGGGTTAGTTTTGTCAAATTGTCAATGATATCGGGCATGATTCCGGGAAGAACTTCAATCGCATCAGGTTTACTTGAATGAGCAATTTCAATACCTTTTTTCATCGCATTTCCATCGATTAGGAATATACGCTGTATAGCCATAAGTCCTTCCTCCTTCGCAAATTTAATTAGATTACTTTTCGTCGTAATAATTCCTTTCGGTTGCCAGATATTTGCAATATACTCAATCGCACTTCTCGTATTTGCTAATCCATCAATAAAATCTATATGAACAAATATTATCTTATTATATTTTTTTAAATGATTTATGTATTTTTTCGTCGTAATAAGATTTCCAGTTAATAAAAAAACAATATTAGCCTTAGAATTGGCTGCGAATTCTAACTGTTGTTTACTTTTTACAGAAGCAATTACTTGAGATTCAACTAAATCAACGATACTACTCACAAATATTCCTCCTAGTCATAAGATTTTATATTATTATACCATAGTGATTATACGGTGGGTTGTGTAGAAGAAAATGCTTCGTAATTAATTTTTGATAAGATTTTCTGTCATATCTGATATAGGCAAATATATCACTTCTAATATTCTTTGATATTTTCCTGTAAATTGAAGAAACTAACAGGCAGAAAGGAGGTATTACAATGTCTATTAAAAATCCGTTAATAAGGTTAGTTAGTGTATTTGCGGTGATCATGGTTCTTTCTAGTTTTGGCTCGCTACATGGGGTTGCGGAAACTGAAGCTCAGAATGCAGATAATGAGGTCGTGGTCGAATTGAACGATGATTTCTTTAATCCGGACGTAATTACGCTTCCCAATGAAGAAACCACAATTCTACTGCTTCAGAATAAAGGAATGAAAGAACATACCTTCACTGTAAAAGGACTAGCCATTGATGTGGAACTTCAACCGGGAGAAGAGAAAAAAATATCGATAAAGCCTGGAAAGACCGGCACGTATGAATTGATATGCCGATACCATGAGCAGGAAGGCATGGTTGGAGAAGTAGTGGTTGAATAATGAGGATTTGTTAACCATTGTTCTAATTACGCGTGTAGCATGACATCTCGGACAGAGAGGGTCATGCTTTTTTTATCGACAGGTGCTAGATACTTGCTGAAATAAGCTGCCGTTTTACCTGTTCTATTTATTCATCTAGGATGAGGGAAAAGGTCGTAATCGCCGGGTGGAAATATTGCTGGAGTATGAGGTGGATGAAAATTAAGGGACAAACTGTTCTTATCCCGCCAAAGAGTGTATGATGGAACCATCACAACTTCAATATTTTAAGGAGCATACCACATGCCTAAAAAGAAATCTAACTTCCGGCAAGATGCCAAATCTATCATCGTCCAGGTGAAAGAACCCGATGAATTATTATCTTTTTTATTCAAAGTAATGCCCAACCGAAGCAGGAATTCGGTAAAATCAATCCTGGGCAGAGGGCAAGTAATGATTGATGACACGATCGAAAAACAGTTCAATTATAAATTAAAACCTGGTCAAACGGTCACCATTTTAAAAAACAAAGCTGCCATCAAACAAGATGCGTTAATTGGGTTGCAGATTCTTTATGAAGACGATGATATTCTTGTTATTAACAAAGAAGCCGGATTATTGTCAATCGCTACTGAGAAAGAGAAAAGACATACCGCCCTGCATCAATTAATGAAATATGTGAAAAGGGAAAATCCTGATAACCGAATTTTTATCGTGCATCGTTTAGACAAGGATACGTCGGGGATTATGCTGTTTGCCAAGTCGAATGACGTGAAAAGAAAACTGCAGGATAATTGGAAGACTATGGTGAAAGAACGGACATATGTGGCTCTCGTGGAAGGAAAAGTTTCAAAAAAAGAAGGCTATATCACGTCTTGGCTCAGGGAAACGAAAACGCATGTTATGTACTCCAGTCAAACGCCAAATGATGGATTACTCGCAAAAACCCGTTATAAATTTATACAGGGTAATGCAGATTTTTCTTTATTGGAAGTGAATCTTGAAACGGGCAGGAAAAATCAAATTAGAGTTCATATGCAAGACCTGGGTCACCCGGTTGTAGGGGATAAAAAGTATGGATCAAAGGAAAGAAATGCAATCGGCAGGCTCGGATTACATGCGAAGCTCTTAGCAATGCATCACCCAACGACAAATAAATTGATGACGTTTGAAGCTGATGTACCAGCATCTTTCATAAAAAAGTCTAAATAATAAGAGAAGGGTGCAGTTTATCTGTCACTCTCCTCTTTATCACGTATTAACGGTCTGTAATACTCCCACATCTAAACATGAGGTAAGCCCAACATGTGAAGGTGGGGGATATACAGTCCGTAAATACCTGATTCTGTTCAACTAACATTCAGTGGGGAGGTAAGGAATTCCCCACTGAATGAAGTTTCACTTTATCACGTATTAACGGTCTGTAATATCCCCACATCTAAACATGAGGTAAGTCCAACATGTGAAGGTGGGGGCTATACAGTCCGTAAATCCCTGATTCTGTTCAACTAACATTCAGCGGAGGAGGTAAGGAAACCTCCACTGAATGAAGTTTCACTTTATAAATGAAATTTCCTGGCGATTTTTTGCTTGATTCGTTCGGGCATGCCATATTTGACATAAAGCATAATTAATAAGACAGGCAGTAATTGCAGGGCAGTAACAATAATCCAATTCAAGGGATTTGTTTTATTTTGATAACTTTGAATGAAGAAGTTAATCCACATCGTCAGAATAACAATTGCGATGAATAAGAATCCAATCACATTAAAGCCTCTAACCGATAACGCCCGAATCACACTCCAGTAACAGATTCCGATAACCGTTGTGCCAGTTACAATTGGAAATGCTAATGGGATAAACCAATCCAAGCTGCCGTCGAACCTATCCAATCCAAATAATAATATAAGAGCGTCTATGCCGATACCGATAATTATTTTATAATAATTTTTCACATATCCGAACGAAAAGTAAATCAAGACCCAACCTGCAAGCACGCTTAAGTTACTATATCTAGACCATGTAAATGTATTATTCAGTTCATAGTCGATGTAAAACATAAGACTGACAGCTACGAATACTAATAACGTTATAAAGATGAAGATTCGATTTAGAACTCTTCTCGTATAAGTGGGATAGGGGTTTGTCGTTTTAGGGAATTTCTTGACCCTTAGAACTTCATCACTTTCTTCATGCACTTTTGGGATATGGAAGTTGCATAGTGGACATGGCCGGTTATCCCTCTCCACTTTTATACCGCATTTTGGACAATAGGCCATTTTAATTCTCCTCATCGTTTGTTTCTACAGTTACTTCAATTCCGAGCTGCCTGAGACTCCGGAAAAATTCTCGCTCAACCACTCGATCTCTGGATAGATTTCCAAATGAAATATACATATGCTGTTTGTAGCTAATTAGTATGACCTTAACTTTATTTCCAATACTAGGAGGCGGATAGCATTCGATCCTTTCGATGAATTCCTCCATCTCACTAGGGACTTGAACAATCCCCAAGTTGGATAAGCCACTTGTATATTGACCCTCGCCAAAAAATGAATATATGGACGGAGCAACAATGTCTTTAATTGGTGAGGGCATTAAGCGTAACGCCAAAGATTTCTCGCTGATAACACTACGCTTGATGTACTGTTTTAATTTTTTCGGTGTCAATAGGCGGCTGAATTCAATGTTTAACTCTTGAATAATTTCTTCAAAATCGTATTCGCCGAGCCGCGCATCAATCGAAGGTGTAATACTTACAAAAAAGTTCCGCATCGTGTCGCTTGGAAAAAAAGCACGCATATTAACTGGAACATTGATGACAATCGGCCGTTTACGCCTTGACGTTTTTTCTTGAATTTTTAACAGACACTGGATATAAACAGCGGTAAGAAAAATCGTAATCGAGACATTATATTCTTTCGCTTTTTGCTTTAAAGCTTCTACCGAGACAATTCCCGTTACGATATGATAATATCCCTTCTTATCTAGTTCCAGCGGCAGTTTGTATGAACTTCCCACACGCGTTCTGGGAGCAGGAATTTTTTTATCATAATATTTGCGGAAAGCATTTTCTGTCTCCAATTGCAATTGCTCATTACTTATATTCTCTACCTCAATAGGGATAGATTCTTGCAAATGCAAGTATTGTTTGATGAGTTCATTTAAAAATTGCAACCCGCCAGTACCATCCGTCATGCTATGCGACAATTCCAAAGCAATTCTATTGTTATAATAATATACCCGGTAAGGGAAAGAACCACGCTTTTTAATCGATAAACTGATACAAGGATAATACATTTCCTTTTCTACTTTCGGCATTTGTTCGGTACCTTCAAAATAATACCAAAAAAAGCCTTGTTTTAATTGAACTTTGAAAAAAGGATAGCGTTCCAGTGTTAATTCGAGTGCTCGCTGTAAATAGGTTGGATCAATTTGGCTTGTAAGTGTGGCAGAAAGTCGGAATAAGGTTGTCGCGCGCGAGGATATGATAGAGGAATACAGTTTCCCAGCATTATCTAATTTATACCATGATTTTTCATTACCCATAGCTCCGAGCTCCTTCCTGCAGTATCTTTATTACCTGGTCATTATACCATAGAAACTGGGACAGGGGGTCAGAGCATTTGTCCCAAAATTCTGGGACAAATGCTCTGACCCCCTGTCCCGATGCCTGACCCCTTTTTCATCACCTCGTATTTTCCGAAGATGTTTGAGCTAAGTTCTCCTGCAAATCTTTAACAGCTCCTTTATTGCGAACAAACATAAAGTAGGAGGCGACAGTAAATACGGCTACTAGTGAAGTAAGAATCGCTTGGATTCTTAACGATTCAATAAAGAACATCGCACCGTAAATTCCAACAATAAATAGAATGGTTGCGTAGGTTAAATACGGGAATAACCACATTTTTATTTTCAGAGATCCCGGGTCTTCCGCTTCTAGCTTTCTTCTCATTCGTAAATGGGAGAAGGCAATTACAAGATAAACGAGTAATGCAACCGCTCCTGACGAATTTACGAGGAAGAGAAACAGTGTATCTGGTGAAATGTAACTGAAAATCACAGCAACATAAGCAAATGACGTACTGAATAAAATAGCTCGAGCTGGTACACCTTTTTTACTCAACTTCTGGAAAGCTTTCGGTGCTTCACCTTTCTGCGCCATTCCGAATAACATCCGGGAATTGGCATAGAGTGCTGAGTTCAAACATGAAAGGACAGCCGTTAGTACGACGAAATTCATAATCTGAGCTGCGGCCGGTATGCCGACATAGTCAAGCACAGCAACAAATGGGCTGACTAAGATATTTGCTGAGTTCCATGGTAAAAGTGTTACAACGATTGCGATTGAACCAATATAGAAGATAAGTATTCTCCAAATGACACTATTCGTTGCGATTCGAACGGATTTTGCTGGGTGTTTCGATTCGCCTGCCGCAATGGCGACAATTTCAGTTCCCATAAATGAAAAGATTACAACGGTTATTCCAATTAAGACGGAACTAAAACCGGTTGGCATGAACCCGCCATTACCGAATAGGTTGGATGTACCAGGTGCTGCGATCCCCGGGTACCAGCCGAAAATAACGCAGAGTCCTAATATTAGAAATGCAACAATACTAACAACCTTGATGAGGGAGAACCAATATTCAAATTCACCAAAGGATTTGACGGAAAATAAATTCGTCATAGTAAGGGAAACGGTTAGTATAAGTGCCATTAACCAGAGTGGAAAATCTGGAATCCAGTACTGGATAATGGCTGCACCAGCAATCGCTTCTATCGCAATTACAACCGTCCAGAAAAACCAGTATAACCAACCAATCGTAAATCCTGCCCAGGGTCCAATTGCTTCACTTGCATATGTAGAAAATGATCCACTTGTTGGACGAGCTGCTGCCATTTCGCCAAGCATTCTCATAACGAGGACGACAACCAGCCCGGCAAAGGCGTAGGATAGAAGCGCGCCTGGTCCTGAGGAATTAATGACTGCACCACTACCAATAAATAATCCTGCCCCGATAACACCTGCTATTGAAATCATGCTTATATGTCTAACTTTTAAATCTGATTTCAATTGTCCTTGTTGATTACCCACTAAAACCCCTCCCACTGTAATAGAGTTATAATCTTGCTTCTTTAAATAAAAGATAACGCTTACAAGTAAGCGGGTTGTTTAAAGTACTTTAAATAATCATATAAAAAATCGAGGATAAAAGCTATAGATGAATTGAAAAAAGTGGGGTCAGAGCAATTGTCCCATCGGAATTTGGGACAAATGCTCTGACCCCATGTCCCACCGGAATTCGGGACAAATGCTCTGACCCCAATGTCCCATTGACAACTTGATTAGTTCTAGTGTATTATTTAAGTAGTACACTAATACAACATTTGGGAGGATGAAAAAATGAGTGCTTGGTTGGCGTTAACGAAGAAGGAGTTCAGGCTTGGTTTTCCAGTTTTTATTACTGCTTTGATTTTATATGCTGGAATGATGGTTGGTGCGTATTTTTTAGGGAAACAAATTAATCATGAAGAGGCGATAATGATGACGGCCTTTACAATTGTAATAGCCCTTCATGTTCTTTTCCTAGTTTTTTATCTTTACTATACCTTGAGTTCTGAAAGAAAAAGATTACACCTCTGGTTGCATACACCGATGTCCATTGCTGAGTTACTCCTATCGAAATTGTTCACAGGGATCGTGTTTATGGCTATCACCTTTATTGTTAGCTTGTCAGTAGCTGCCATGTTTTTCAATCAGCATTTTGACTTTTTCAATGAGCAAACAATCTTTAACATTATGGGACTGTCAACGATAACTGTCTTTAATGGGGCGATATGGTTAGCGGTCACATTTGTCTTCTTCTGGTCGATATTTCTAACCTTTAGTCAGCGGATAAATGATTTTTTTAGTTTCATATTGACATTTATCCTTTTTCTTATCATCGGATGGATTTATAGTCTGATCTTGAGTATCGGATTTGTTGAAACGATTACGACGTGGGGGCCAATTAACGTTGGCGATATTCTAGTTGGCTTTGAGTTTGGTTATATGGATAATGCTTTCGAAGCGAACACGCTGAGTGAAACTTCCATTTTCTATATTGGACATTTTATAAGAGACCTTATTGTTACCATTATTATGTTTTTCGCAGCTTGTTGGATGATTGACAGAAAAGTTGAGGTGTAGTGGAATGGCAGATTTATTCCATTCCTCAAAGCCGATTTATGAACAGATCGCGGAATTGATCAAGAAGCAAATTATTCGAGGGGAATTACATGCGGGTGATAAGCTACCGTCTGTTCGTGAGATGGCGATTGAGGTGAATGTTAACCCTAACACGGTACAACGAACATATAGGGAGTTGGAATCGATGGAAATTGCTCGGTCGAAACGAGGACAGGGAACTTTCGTTACGGAGGATACTGAGGTGCTTGCTGCAATCCGGGAAGAAATGAAAGCTGAAATTTTGCAGAATTTCACGCAACAAATGTATGAAATGGGCTATTCAAAAGAGGAAATCAAACGGGGACTGGCGGATTTTTTAAAAGAGAGGGAGGACTAAGGGATGATTAAACTAACGGATGTCACGAAAAAATATGGGACGAAAACGGCATTGGAACAAGTGAATTTAACACTATCTAAAGGGAAATTAATTGGTCTTGTCGGGGAGAATGGGAGCGGTAAATCGACGACATTGAAACTGATTGCTGGATTGAATCACCCGACGAACGGAGAAATTACGGTAAACGGTGAAAAAGTTACGCGGAAAATTGCTTCATCCGTTTCCTATCTATCGGAGCTGGATGAATATTACCGTTTCTTTACTGTAAAGGATGCGATTGAATTTCAAGCAAGTCAATTTGCGGATTTTGATATGGAGAAAGCGTATGAAATTATGAAGTTTATGAAGCTTGACCCGGAGAAGAAGTTGAAACATTTATCAAAAGGGAATCGAGGTCGGGTGAAAATTGTGCTCACTTTGGGACGGAATGCACCAGTCGTTTTGATGGATGAACCATTTTCTGGGCTTGATCCAATGGTGCGAAATTCAATTGTTAAAGGGCTTATTTCTTTTGTCGATTTAGAGAAGCAGCTTATCTTAATTACAACGCATGAAGTTATGGAAGTGGAAAATATCTTGGACGAAATTGTAGCAATCAAAGATGGAAGCATTATCGCGCACGATAACGTCGACGATATCCGAAAAGAAAACGAACAAAGCATCGTCGACTGGATGACAGAAATCTATGAATGATTGAGAGGGACAAAGGGGGTCAGAGCAAGTGTCCCAATTACTGGGACACTTGCTCTGACCCCCTGTCCCACTTATCCATTCATTGGAAAGAATATGAGTTGCAGGAGGAATAGGAATGCGAATAGGTAAATGAGCCAATGGACTTCTTTGCCTTTTCCTCTTGCTAGTTTCATGAGTGGGTAGGTGATGAAACCGACGGCGATCCCAGTTGCGATGCTTGATGTAAATGGCATGGCAATCATTGTGATAAAGGTTGGAAATGCTTCATCAAATGATTTCCAGTCAATTTTTGCCAAGCCTTGCATCATAAATGAACCAACGATTATCAAGACTGGTGATGTAATTGCCGGAACCCCAGCTACCACACTAATAATCGGCGTAAAGAATATTGATATTGCGAACAGCAAGGAAACGAAAAGGCTAGTCAGTCCTGTTCTTCCACCAGCCGCAACTCCTGAAGTTGACTCAATATAAGCTGTTGCCGGGCTCGTCCCGAATACAGAACCTACTGTTGTGGCTGTTGCATCTGCCAGTAATGCTTGTTTCGAGCGTGGTAATTTACCATTTTTCATGAACCCGCCTTGTTCAGCTACCCCAATAATTGTTCCGGTTGTATCAAATAATGTTACAAGTAAAAATGCGATAATAATTGTATAAAGTCCGTGTGAGAACACGCCAGCTATGTCTAAATCGAAAAAGACAGGGGTTGGTGGCGTCGATATGACACCTTCAAATTGGATTTGCCCCATGAAGTAAGCAAGAATTCCAGTAATAACCATTCCGAGAAATAAAGCGCCTCGAATGTTTAACACATAGAACACCAATGTAAGGAATAGCCCTGCAATCGTAAGCATCACCATCGGATTGGTCAAATCGCCCATCCCGATAATATTTGCTTCATTTGGAACGACAAGTCCTGAATTTTTTAAGCCGACGAAAGCAATGAAAAGCCCAATACCTGCAGTAATACCAAATTTTAAGCTGTCTGGAATTTTATTGATTAATGTCTCCCGTAAAGTCGTAAAGCTAAGGAGAAGAAATAAAATACCGGCGATGAATACAGTTCCGAACACGGTTTGATAGGACAATCCTTGTGTGGCAACAACCGAGGCGAAATATGCGTTCAACCCCATGCCTGGTGCAATGGCAATCGGATAATTCGCAAGCAACCCCATCATTAACGAGCCAACGATGGCGGTGATGACCGTTGCCATAAATACTTGTTCAAAAGGTACTCCCGCACTATGAAGGATTGCCGGATTTACCACAACAATATAAGCCATCGTCAGGAAAGTTGTGAGCCCTGCGGTGAACTCCGTCCGCACCGTAGTATTATTTTCTCTCAGTTTAAAGAAGCTCTCTAACATACACACCATTCTCTCTTCAGTTTATTGATCAACATTCCATATCATATATATTATTCCCCCATTAATCAACAAAAAATATCTATGATTAATCCATCGCTAATCCGGGAAAGTACATGCGAACGTACTTGGCAATCTTACATTCAAGGAGGCAATTCAACAATGGAAATGGAAAATAAGAATGGAAAGATAACCCCGCCTGCTCAGGTGCAGAACAAGCAGCCGGGAATTGAAGCGGAAATGAAGCCGGAACCGGAATATGCAGATCCGAATTATAAAGGAAGCGGTAAGTTGGAAGGAAAAGTAGCAATCATTACCGGGGGAGATAGTGGAATCGAGCGAGCTGTCAGTGTGTATTTTGCTAAAGAAGGGGCAGATGTTGCGATTATCTATTTGGATGAGCATGAGGATGCCGAGAATACGAAGCGGTTGGTGGAGCAGGAGGGACAGAACTGCTTGCTTATTAGTGGAGATACTGGCAGTCAGACGTTTTGTGAATCAGCAGTGACACAAGTGTTAAAAGAGTATAAAAAAATTGATATTCTAGTAAATAACGCAGGAGAGCAGCACCAACAGAAGGATTTTATGAATATTACAAGCGAACAATTGGAGCAAACCTTTCGTACAAATGTGTTCGGCATGTTTTATATGACGAAGGCCGTCTTGCCTAATTTGAAAAAAGGCAGCACCATCATTAACACTTCTTCTATCACTGCGTATCAAGGGAATGTGGATTTAATAGATTATTCTGCAACAAAAGGTGCTATCAATTCCTTCACACGTTCTCTATCCCAATCACTTGTGGAGAAGGGAATCCGCGTGAATGCCGTAGCGCCAGGACCTATTTGGACACCACTTATTCCGGCATCATTTGATAAAGAGAAAGTCGGAAAGTTTGGCGGCGATTCACCAATGAAACGACCTGGGCAACCGAAAGAGTTAGCACCTGCCTATGTATATTTGGCAAGTAACGACTCCAGCTATGTTACAGGGCAAACAATCCACGTAAATGGAGGAACCATCGTAAACGGATAAAAAAGTGGGACAGGGGGTCAGTGCTAGGCCACTGAAAAAGTGACGTTTAAGAAAAATAAAAAAATCAGTTCCCAATTTTTAGCTGTTTTTAGATATAAAAGTGGGGAATAACAACCTAAATTCTTTAGTTTTGGATATCTAAGTGGTGTCTGATAATTTGGAATTATGGTTTTTCGGTGGCCTAGGTCAGTGCAAGTGTCCCAATTGGGACATTTGCACTGACCCCTTGTCCCGATTCTAATAATAGTTACTGAATGTGTTTAGTTGTTCTAGGTTTGTGATATCTTGGGAAAGTAATGGTACGTGGATGAGTTTTTGCTGCTTGAATGTATGTTGAATTTGTTTCAAGTACCGCTTTTCGTATTCTTTTCTCTTTATGAGAAATGCACCGTCTGCTTCTTCTGGCAGTATTTTATTCACGACGACTGTACGGACATGCAGGTCATATTTAGCTAATAAATCAATTGCTTTTTTCGTTTCTAAAATTGGCAGCCTTTCTGGATTGAGTACAAAGATAAAGCCTGTCTTATTTTGATTCAACAGAATTTCCCGCGCTTTACCGAAACGATTTTTTCTTTCCAACAATACTTCATAAATTGGATCTTCAATTGGTTCCCCATCATTCAATAACTGTACATAGTTTTCATTTGTTTTTTTTCTTTTCTTAAGCATTCCTTCTATCCAAACCCCCATCAGTTCCGGCAAGGTTAAGAGCCTGATTGTATGTCCAGTAGGTGCAGTATCGAATACAAGATGATCATAATCTTCACTTCCCTCAATAATAATGGAGATGAGCTTATCGAATAATGCTGCCTCATCTGCACCGGGTGAAGCTTTTGCTGTGTCCAGCTGGCGGTATACTTCGTCAGCCATACTGGAATGAACGACTCCTTTTATATTAGCTTTGACTGAATTAATATATTTCGTCGTCTCATACTCCGGATCAATTTCAAGTGCATATAAGTTCGAAACGATTCTTCTAGCTTCTCCTCCAATCTTTACGGAGAAAATATCACCGAGATTATGAGCGGGATCAGTGGAAATAAGTAAGGTTTTTTTCCCTGCTGCGGCAAGTTTCCAGGCGATGGCTGAAGCTGAAGTTGATTTCCCTACACCGCCCTTACCGCCAATAAATAAAATCTTCTTCGTATCGTTTAGCATGTAAACCCACCTTTCAAGAATAATTCAACAGCAGCGAATACCAGATAGGGGAGACTTCTCCATGCCCATCCGTAAATGCCAGTCATGGAACTTTTCAATCATGTAAGGATAGAGTTCCAACGTATAGTAATAGACGGGATTGGGAATTCCGATCATCTCTGAGTATAGTAAGAGTAAAAATATATCATCCTCTTCCCGTAATTCACGAGCGATTTCGGTACGATGGGGCATACGGAGGATTTCTTCGTATATCTCAATAATCCGTTTCACACGGTCCAACATGATAACACCTTCTTTTTTCATTAATTAACTCAACTTTCACACCCTGAAAATATTAAAGCAAAATCATCCTAATTAAGCGCTCCTAACCTTCGATGTTGTACCCAGCCGTTATTAATTAAAAAAGTCTTCTCAAAATGAATGAATGCTTTCATTCAACGTAAGTATCTTGCTCGGCTATTATTTTGGTGCCCTGATTACCGTTAAGTTGCCCGGCGGACGGATACTTTCCCAATTAAGTAAGATAATCATGCGTATGGGAAAATGAAACCAAGTTGTTTTCCCATTAAAGTAAGATGAATATGCGAATGGGAGAATAAAACTGATTGTTTTCCCATTAAAGTAATATGAACATGCTAACGGGAGAATAAAACCTAGTTGTTTTCCTATTAAAGTAAGATGAACATGCTAAAGGGAGAATAACCCCCAGTTGTTTTCCCGTTAAAGTAAGATGAACATGCTAATGGGAAAATAAACCCTCGTTGTTTTCCCATTAAAGTAAGATGAACATGCTAACGGGAGAATAACCCCCGGTTGTTTTCCCATAAAGCCAGATGAAACGCTAATGGGAAAATAAAACTGACAGTTGCCAGAGGAGGCGAGGCTCACCAGCCGCTCAGCAGGTGCGAAAGGTGTCGGGACTGCGGACCTCCAGATAGCCAAGGAATACATAACTGTTTCAGACTGCGAATGTTGAGTATATAGGAAAAGGGACCAAATGAATGATCCCTTTACAATTACTTATCCATCGCTTAATCGTCCGTGTTCTCTTGCTCAAATTTCCCTCTAAATACCTGTATCGCTGTTAGTGTTATCCATACGGCAAAGACGAAGATAATTGCTCCAAGGACAAAGAGTAAATTATCCGCTTTATTTCCGAACCAAATCCATTCAAAGAACACTTGTTGGAACATGGCGTACAAGGTCATGAACATGACGAAAATCATCGGGATGAGTGTAACAGCATAGTTTATGCCTCTACGCTTCAACCAAATGGAGATGAGTAGTAAACTGATCCCCGCAAGTAATTGATTTGATGTTCCAAAGAGTGGCCAGATCAAATATCCACCAGAACCAAATCCGCTCGGGCCTTGAGGAAGGATTGCTAAGGCAGCACTAGATAGAACGGCAACAGATGTTGCAACATGTTTCCTCGTAAGTGGTTGTACGTTATATTCCGCACCAATCTCCGCAATAATATACCGCATCAGTCGCACTGCTGTGTCTAACGTCGTCGCCGCGAAACTTACAACAATGATCGAAACGATCGTTACTGAAATGTGAGCGGGTATTCCGAGTCCGCCTGCAAGTACGGATGCACCTTCGACGAAATTCCCAAGCCCACCAGCATTTGCAGCACTGAAACTGGAATATGCTTCTTTAAAAGCAGCTGTATTGTTAAATAATGTTGCGACTGCAAGGATGGAGATAAGAGCTAATATACCTTCTCCAACTGCTCCTAAATAGCCAACAAACCGAGCATCCGTTTCTTTATTCAATTGCTTCGCCGATGTTCCTGATGAAACAAGACCGTGGAAACCGGAAATGGCACCACAAGCGATCGTGATGAAGAGTAATGGCAGCCACGGAGTATCCGGATTTGCATTTGTTGCTGGTGCCGTAATCGTAGGATTTGTAAATAAGAGACCGAGGTAAAGAATACCTAGGCCAACAACAAGTTGATGAGAATTAATAAAGTCCCTTGGCTGAAGGAGCATCCAAACCGGCAAAGTTGAAGCAAAGTAGACATAAATCATTAATATGACGATCCAGATCATAAACGCTGTTCCAACTGCACCTAAACCGAAGAGACCGGCTCCATTTTCACCGCCCATGTATTGGACAAGATCGATTTGCAAAAATTGGTATTCAGCAGCAAGAATTGCAGCTAAATACATTACAGCAAGGGCAATTAACGAGGGAACGAGCATTTTCGCTTTCCGCTTGTACACCGCAAAACCAATCCAGATGGCTAAAGGAATTTGAATGAATACAGGGAATACACTTGCTGGATAGGAAATAAATAGATTAGCAATCACCCAAGCAAAGACAGCATTAACCATTAGAACGAGCGTAAGAATGATAAATAAAAACAGGATTTTCCCTCGTCTACCGATTAATTTTTCCGCAATGGTCCCGATGGATTGTCCTTTATTTCGCACTGAAATTGCCAGTGTTCCGAAATCATGGACCCCTGCTGCGAAAACCGTACCAAGGATAACCCATAAAAATGCCGGAAGCCAGCCCCAATATAATGCTATTGCTGGACCTAAAATCGGGGCAGCCCCCGCTACCGAGGTGAAATGATGTCCCCATAGAATAATTTTATTTGTCGGAACATAATCGACCCCGTCATTGTACCTGTGGGCAGGTGTGACATAGTTCGGGTCAAGTTTGAAAATTCTTTCCGCCACAAATCTGGAGTAATAGCGATAACCGAGTGCCAAAATAAGCATTCCAATTATGGCTACTAAAATTGCATTCACAGCATGTCTTCCTCCTTTATCATAAGCTACTACTATATATATTTTATTGGCTATAAAACATGCGAGATAATAATTTTAATCATAAATAATTTGGAGAATATATAGAAAATCTACTCAACTTTGTTGACTTTTCTTTCTGAATAGATATATTATTAGAACAAGTGAATAAAGAAGATACATCTACTTGGAAGCGTTTGCAGATTGAGTTGTTTTGTTTCCAGGAAAATTATCCAAAGGGAGGCTACATACATGCATACGGATGTTGGGGGAATTCAAGAAATCGTAAGGGAGAGCCAGTTGGTCCAGCCGACAGAGGAGGAACAGCGGAAAACGGAGCTTGGCAACAGTGAAGCTTTTACTGCATTTTTGAAACGTTCACAAGAAGAGCCGGAAGCGTTTTGGGCGGAAGTTGCGCGAGAGTTGCACTGGTTTAAACCCTGGGAAGAAACGATGACGGGTGAATTGCCGGACTTTGAATTCTTTAAGGGCGGAATCAGTAACCCGTGTTATAACCTGCTAGACCGTCATGTTGAAAATGGCGCCGCTAATAGGACCGCTCTTATCTGGGAAGGGGAAGACGGGAAGACTAACTTTTATACGTATCAGATGCTTTTAGCTGAAGTAAGTCGTTTTGCCAATGTCCTAAAGTCTTTTGGAATTAAAAAAGGTGACCCGGTTGCGATTTATTTGCCGAATCTTGCGGAATCCTTTATTGCGATTCTAGCATGTTTCCGGCTTGGAGCAGTATATAGCACAATTTTTTCCGGTTTTTCTGAACAATCTTTACGTGACCGTCTACAAGCCTTTGAGCCAAAAGTAGTTGTAACTGCCGATGCAGCTGTCCGGCGCGGGCAAACAATTCCGCTTAAGCGTAAAGTGGACCAGGTTGTTCGGGATATTACAAGTGTTGCTGGTGTGATTGTTGTCGACCGGTTAGGAACCGAAATTGCAATGAAAAAAGGGCGAGATGTATGGTGGCATGAGGAACGTAAAAAAGTATCGCTCCATTGTGAACCGACGCCAATTGAGGCGAATGAGCCTGGAATCGTGTTTTATACGAGTGGTACAACTGGGAAGCCTAAAGGGGTAGTACACTCGGGAATGGCTTTTGTCATTCAGAATTATATTTATGCAAAATATCATATGAACCATCGTCCTGATGATGTGTTTTGGTGTACGGCGGATGTTGGCTGGCTGACGATGCATATCTGGGGTGTCGCAGGTTCCTTGGCTAATGGGGTAACGACGGTTGTTTATGACGGGGCACCAAACTATCCAAATCAGGACCGAATCTATCAAATTATTGAAAAGTACCGTGTCAATAAGCTTTTTACAGCTCCTACAGCGCTAAGGATGCTGCGGAGTCTTGGGGAGAAGACGCTTGAAGCGTATGATTTATCTTGCCTGGATGTTGTATCGCTCGTCGGGGAGCCATTTGATCCAGATACGTGGCACTGGACAAGGGATGTTTTTGGCGCTGGCAAAATATGTGTGAATAATACGTGGGGGCAAACAGAAACGGCGGGGACTCCTCTTGCAGGAGCAGCTTGGTTGACACCGATGAAACCTGGTTCTGCCGGAGTTGGCTTTCTTGGAATTGACGCGGCCGTTGTCGATGCTGCAGGTGAACCGGTTCCAGCAGGTACACTCGGAAACCTTGTCATCCGTAAGCCATTCCCGATGCTCTGCCGGACGTTATGGAAAGAACCGGAGCGTTATCATGCGACTTATTTTAGCCAAGTAAAAGGGAGTTATTATGCGAGTGATATTGCTCTAGTGGATGAGGATGGTTATTTCTGGGTTGTCGGTCGTTCCGATGATGCCTTTAATGTATCCGGCCACCGCTTGAGTACAATGGAAATTGAAAGTGCTGTACTTGAAGTTCCAGGCGTGTCGGAAGCTGCAGTAATTGGTGCGCCGGATAAAATTAAAGGGGAAGTACCGGTTGTTTTTGTGACGGTTGCAGACGGTTATGTTGGCAATGAAGAATTAAGGGAAAATATTGAAGCGAGTATTGTTAAGGGGATTGGGCAAATAGCAAGACCACGTGATGTTTTCTTTGTCGAGGCGATGCCGAAAACAGTCAGTGGTAAAATTATGCGCCGACTATTAAAAGAACTGCAAGTAAAGGGGGATGTCGCTGGGGACTTAACCGGTCTAGAGGACCCGACAGCAATCCAGCAGATCAAGAAAATAGTCACTGCAAAGAAAAACTGAACGCGGGACATTGGGGTCAGAGCATTTGTCCCACTGGGACAAACGCTCTGACCCCATGTTTCAATTATCAGAAGGTGAGTTATAGATAAAACAATTAGATACCCAGGGCTAGCCACGTCCGGCTCCAGCGCCCAGCAACTATCAAACTTCACACTCCTCCAATCGATAAGTCAACATCAACTCACTATCGTTCGCTGTGTTTCCTTTATCTCATTCCGGAGTGCTCCAGTTTGTACGTTGCTAAACGGGCGCTTACGCCTTCGAAAGGTTTCAATTATCAGAAAGTAGGTTATAGATAAAATGTAGCATTACATAGTTGGCGGTGGGTGAACGGATTGCCATTGTGGCTACAAAAAACATAAGGGGAGAGGATTTTAGATGGAAAAAGGGTTAAGAAAGCTTGGGGTCTTAGCATTTTTGTTCGGGCTAGTAGCACTGCTTGCGGCATGTGGAACGTCCGATGATGGAGATTCAGACTCCGCTACGGAAGATGGGGATTATGACTTGGAAGAAGCTTATACGGTTGTTAGTGATAATTCCTTCGTGCCCTTTGAATTCGTGGAAGACGGGGAACTTGTTGGTTTTGATATTGAATTAATTAAAGCGATTGCGGAAGAAGCAGGCTTTGCAATTGAAAATGATGAAATTGAGACGACGAACTTTGATGGAATTATCCCGGGACTACAGACCGGTCAATTTGAAATTGCAATTGCAGGGATGAGTATTACGGAAGAACGCGCAGAAGTGATTGATTTCTCCGATCCATACTATGAATCTGGGATTGCTATTGGTGTGTTATCTGATCGGGATGATATTAACGGGCTGGAAGATTTGGATGGGAAAACGGTAGCAACTCGCCTCGGAACTACTTCTGGGAACTATTTAAGAGAGCATGTTCCGGGCGCGGAAATCAATGAATATGAGCAAATGGATCAAGTTTATCTTGCAGTGGAAAATGGGAGCGCCGATGCAGTTATGTATGATCTACCGAATATTGAATATTATATTGCAACAGAAGGAAATGGCAGATTGAAGGTCGTTGGTGATCTTTATCAGGCAGAAGACTACGGGATTGGCATCACTGCGGGGAATGAAGATTTAGTTGCCGCGATTAACGATGCATTAGCTACATTAAAAGAAAACGGAACATATGATGAGATTTATAATAAATGGTTCGGTGATGCAGAAGGTGACAACGGAGAAGAGGCGGAAGAAGACTAGACAAAACATGTAAATAATAAGGCTTATCCATTCTGATAAGATAAGCCTTATTTTAATTGGAGAGGTGAAAAGATGCTGGAGCGATTGGAGCGTTTTAATTGGGCAAGTGTGATTGATTTCTTACCAAACTTAGGGACGGGGCTTTATTATACTCTATTAATCTCAGTAGTTGGACTGTTAATCGGTTTTATTTTAGGCGGGATTTTCGGCCTCGGACGGATTTCTAAGAATAAATTTTTCTATGTAGTGTCTTCCGTTTATATAGAAGTGGTGCGCGGTACTCCAGTGCTTGTGCAAGCGATTTGGGTCTTTTATGCCTTACCGCTTATTACCGGGTACAATATGGCTTCCGTAGCAGCTGGGATAGTCGTTATTTCGATTAACTCTGGTGCTTATATTGCGGAAATTGTCCGTGGGGCCGTTCAATCGATCGATAAAGGTCAGCATGAAGCAGGACGTTCCTTAGGGCTCAATCAGTCACAGACGATGCAATATATCATTTGGCCGCAAGCATTTAAACGGATGATTCCTCCCTTAGGTAACCAGTTTATCATTAGTATTAAAGACACGTCGCTATTATCTGTTATTCTAGTTCCGGAGTTGATGTTCCAGGGTAGATTAATAGCTTCAAACCATTTTAATGCCGTGGAGATATATACGACAGTAGCGGTATTTTACTTGGTGATTACATTGTCCCTTTCTTATATATTACGTTACGTTGAAAGAAGGTTGGATATCCAATGATTACGGTGAAGAATTTGCATAAATCGTTTGGAAACAATGAAGTTTTAAAGGGAATTAATTGTGAGATTGCCGAGGAAGAAGTAGTTTGTGTGATTGGACCGAGTGGGTCTGGTAAGAGTACATTTTTACGTTGCTTGAACTTACTTGAAGCTATTACGGATGGGGAAGTAATTATAGATGGAGATAACCTAGGTGATCCGAAAATAAATATTAATAAGATCCGGACAGAAGTTGGGATGGTGTTTCAGCATTTTAATCTATTCCCCCATAAATCGGTTATTGAAAATTTAATGCTTGCACCAATGAAAGTTAGAAAAATATCTAAAGCGGAGGCGAGGAAACGGGGTATGGATTTGCTTGAAAAGGTGGGACTTGCGGAGAAAGCGGAACAATATCCCTCCCAACTTTCAGGCGGTCAGCAGCAACGGGTAGCTATCGCCCGGTCCCTTGCAATGGAACCGAAACTGATGTTATTTGATGAACCGACATCAGCCCTCGACCCAGAGCTTGTTGGGGAAGTGCTTGAAGTAATGAAACGCCTCGCCATGGACGGGATGACGATGGTAGTTGTTACCCATGAGATGGGTTTTGCCCGTGAAGTGTGCGATCGGGTCTTCTTTATGGATGAAGGGGTCATTATGGAGGAAGGAAACCCTAATCAAATCTTCACCGATCCGCAAAACAAACGAACCCAAGCATTCCTGAACAAGATCCTTTAAAGAATCGGGACATCGGGGTCAGAGCATTTGTCCCACTGGGACAAACACTCTGACCCCGATTGTCCCATTTTTTAATCATCTCATGTAGAACTTCATGCATGTTATACACCTTCTCGTTTTTTTTATAAGAATTTTTGTCATAATGAAATCGATAAGAAAAGGAAGGTGATGGAAGTGCTGAAGGTGGATCAGATAACAAAGAAGTATGAAAAGAAGACTGCTTTGGCAAATATCTCATTGGAAATTCCGGCAGGTGTATGTTTTGGATTGGTCGGTCCGAACGGGGCTGGTAAATCTACTTTGTTGAAAATCATTGCCAGCGTCATTCGCAATTTTCAAGGGAAGATTCGGCTGACGAATCCACGGATGAAGATTGGTTATGTTCCCCAGGAAATAGCTCTTGAAGAAACAGTCACCGCACAGGATAATCTTGTTTTTTTCGGTAAGCTTTATGGACTTTCCGGGAAGGCATTGACGTTAAGGATAGAGGAAGTCTTGGAAGAAATCGGTCTTACGGAACGCGCGAAAGATAAAGTGACGACCTTTTCCGGTGGGATGAAGCGCAGGTTAAATATCGGCTGCGCCCTCTTGCATCAACCTGATCTCATCATTATGGATGAGCCGACGGTCGGAATTGACCCGCAGTCTCGGCGGTATATTTTTCAGATGATTGAGCGGTTGAAACAGAAGGGCGCAACGATTATTTATGCGAGTCATTATATGGAAGAGATTGAACGAATTTGTGATGAAGCTGCATTTCTCGATCACGGTAAAGTTGTGGAAAATGGCAGGATTTCAATGATTTTAGAAAAACATGGTAAACCTTCAATTTTCGTAAGTGGAAATGACTGCATGCCGTCCGGACTAGAAAGCTTCGGAATGCTTCAAGAAAAAGCAGAAAGTTATTTGCTTATTACGCGTGATCCGCTTCAGGCAATGGAATATATCGTGGAATATTGTAAGCGGAGCGGCAGTCATCCGGAACGACTGGAGCTTGCGAAACCACGTCTGGAAGATATTTTCTTTTCTTTAACAGGAAGTCAATTAAGAGAATAAAGGGAGGGGCACACCATGAACGCAATCATCAAGTTAGAATTAAAAAAGAACATTCAAGACCGGGGAATGATTTTTTGGACGCTTGTTTTACCGATTTTGTTTACCGTATTATTTATCTCGGTATTCACCTCAGGACTTAATGAAGCAGAGAGCCAGCCTGTGATACTATCCATTGTTCCTGGCTATACCGTAATGTTCGTCTTCTTTATTATGATAACGATGACAGAATCGATGATAAAGGACCAAAACAATGGTCTTGTTGCTCGGATTGCAAGCACCCCACTATCAAGTTATTTATATTTACTAGGCAAATGGGTTCCCTACATGTATATTGTTTTTATACAGATTGTTATATTGTTATTGTTTGGTAAAGTTGTTTATAACGTTCCAATTGAACAGTTGTTTTATATCATTGTTCTTGCGTTCATTTTGACATTTATGGTGACTGGGCTAGGTCTCGCGCTCGCCATTCTTGTAAAAACGACAAATATGGGGATCGCACTTACTCAGGTGCTTGCATTAGGTGGCGCCTTAATTGGGGGATTGTGGATGCCGCTTGAAATGATGCCTGAACTATTGCAGACAATCAGCAGGTTCACACCGCAATATTGGGGACACCAAGGTTTTCGCGAGGCGATGACCGGGACGCTCGCGATGGGAGATTTCTTTAAAATCTCAAGTGTGCTGCTAGGTTTCGGTATCTTGGGATTTATACTAGCGCTCATCGGTTATCCGAACTTTCTTAAACGAACAACGGGATAGGGAAAAGGGGGAGCTTCGTGAAGATCAATATCGAAATTGATGATCAATATGATGAAACTTCCATCACGATTCAGACAAATGAATGGACAGAAGAATTGGAAGAGATTGTAAAGATCTTAAGGCGGAAAAATAGAAAGCGAATATTCGGGATAGAGGATGAGCAGACGATCCTCCTTGACCCGAAAAAGATTGATTTCGTTTATGCGGAAAGACGGAAAGTGTTTGCTTGTATGGGAAAGCGCCAAGTGGAAATTCGCATGAAACTGTACGAAGTCGAGGAGTTGCTAGCTCCGCATCAGTTCATGCGCTTTTCCAAATCGGTCATCGGAAATTTAAATAGAATTGAACGGTTTGAATTAGCTTTTAACGGGAATCTATGTGTGTTTTTCCAGTCGGGAAATAAAGAATATATTACACGAAAATATGTGACGGCAGTGAAGAACAAGTTAGAGATGGGAGGCGATAACGGTGGTAATGGAAGCAATTAAAAGAAGTATGATGGGAATAGCGTTTGCAGGTATCATTTCATTAATTGTGATAACGATTCTGAAATTCACCGAGACGGAAACGACAATTTCTGAAATCTGGCTGGCTATGCTTCTATCATACGTACTCGGTATTTATTTCGGCTTATCTTCTTTCATCTTTACAGAAAATGGCTTAAGTATGCTTAAGCAAACGATAATCCACTACTGTATGTCCGTTGTCGTTTATTTCATCATCGCATTGTTCGGTGGTTGGGTACCGTTCAAATTTGTACCCATACTTGTGACAACACTCGTGTTTACTGGAGTATATTCGATATACTGGACAGCTTATTACCTCTATTTTAAAAAGGTAGAAGAGAATTTAAATAAGAGTTTACAGCGAGGCAGGGGGTCAGGTTCAGATGAGACGTGACCCTGTTTCTCCCCGCACGAACCTTAGCACATGCTTCATCTGTTGATTCTGTTGCAAGGGAAGATATGCTTGAAATGGACACCCGATATCCTGCACGCGCCGGGCTACTGTTTCGATTGTAAACTCGGACGGATTTAAATCTGTATCGACTTCATCCCAAAATAAAGGAGTGGCAACGGTACCTTCTTTTGTTAGTCTTGGGGAATAAGGAGCGATAATCGTTTTCCCTTCTCCATGCTGTACATAATCAATATATAATCTCCCGGCTCTTTTCTTTTTCATCCGCTCTGTTGTGAAATCATCTGGATAGTTTGTTGCCAATGTTTTTGCAATCGCCTCTGTAAAAATTGCTGTTTCCTCATATGTCATACTGCCTTCACGGATTGGAATATGAATCTGGAGTCCTTTATTTCCCGATGTTTTAATAAACGAATGAAGCTTCAGTTCATCAAGAAGAATCTTAATTAATTGTGCCGCTTGAACCGCCAGATGAAGGTGTTCCCTGTCTGGTGGATCAAGGTCAAAGACAATCTCACACGGAACTGTGCTGCTGCTTCTCTCAAAAGGAATATGGTATTCGATTGCCCCGTGATTAGCGAACCAGCTCAGTGTTTCCAAGTTGTCACAACTAAAGAAAGTTTCTTCCTGTTGTCGTATCGCAGTTACAAATTCCGGAGCATAGCTTGGCAGGTGTCTTTGGAAAAAACTTTCTTTATCAACCCCATCAGGTGCCCGGATAATCGTGAGCAAGCGACTATTTAAAAATGGAAGGATATAAGGGGAGACTTCCCTCATGTAGGTGAGAAGGTCTCCTTTCGTAAGCTTGGGTTCTTTCCAGAGCAGTTTGTCTGTATTGGTAAGGGTAATTTCTTTAGGAAGCATGGCTAAATCAAGCCGCATTTTCTGAAGTGTACAGGCTTCCGGTATCATCTCTGGTATAAGTTGAACAAATTCAGGTTCCCGTAATTCATTGTCATATAAATCGAGTGTGTGGACCGCCGTGCAAATCGCTGGGGGAACGGTGTAACGATTCCCAGCCTTTTTTCCATTTTCAATAAAAAATTGTTTTACCGTTGTGTAAGTTTCTGGATCTAATCCATGCTTGCATTTTCCAATACCTATTACGTTTCCGTTATGAAAAACGCCGACATTGAAATAGCCGTTTTCCGTGTCGAAAGCCGTTAAGAATGTGAAAATCTGTCGCCAATTTTTTACTTTTTTCCAATCCTGATGGTTTTTCCCGTTTTTATATTTGCTAGTTAGCCGTTTGGCGACGATACCTTCCGCCTTCGAGTCGAGCATTGTTTTTATAATTTCTTCTTTACTGTAATAAATCCTTACCGGAAAGACCCGCGCGGTATATGTTGTTAATATTTCTTCCAAAATAGCTTTTCGGAAGCTAAGTTTTTCTTCGGTATAGTTCTTTCCATTTGCTTGGAGGACATCGAACACAATAAAGTTTGCCGGGCGTGAGGCTGCTGCTTGTTTGATTTTTACATCGTTCCTCATTCTGCCGCGGATTTGAATTTCGGCAAAATTAGCCTGATAGCGGTTGTTTAACACAACAAGCTCCCCATCTAAGGTGAGTGGCAGAAACTTTTTCAAAGATGGCAGCATATCCTCAAGGCTTGCGGTAATTTCCGGAAACTTTTCGGTGAGGTTATGATTATTTTTACTCTGTAATTGAATCTGTTCATCCGTCGTTATCGAAAGAATAGCGCGGAAACCATCATATTTAATTTCATATAACCATTCATCCCCTGTAGGTACATCCTTTATGTAGATAGGTTTCATAATCATCTTTGGCACCTCCTTTCCTTAAATTATGTAATTTGCGTCATAATAAACTGCATAAATAATTTTCGACTATACAAACTAGCTGTAAAGGAGGGATTGTCAGTGCATACGATGTGGAAAGGAACAATCAGCTTCGGGTTAGTCAGTATCCCTGTGAAGATGCATGCAGCAACAGAAAATAAAGATGTGAAGCTCCGACAATTGCATAAAGAATGTCAATCACCGATCAAGTATGAGAAAGTTTGCCCGGTTTGCGATGTTGAGTTGAAGAATGAGGATATCGTAAAGGCTTATGAATATACGAAAAATAAATTTGTTGTCCTCGATGATGAGGACTTGGAAAATTTGCGAAAAGAGCAGGAAGATAAAGCGGTTGAAATTATCGATTTTGTGAGTCTCGAGGATATTGATCCGATTTATTTTGAGAAAAGTTATTATCTATCCCCGAATGAAGGGGGAGGTAAAGCTTACGGATTACTGCGAAGTGCGTTAGAAGATACAGGTAAAATCGGCATCGCGAAAATAATTATCCGCCAGAAGGAACAACTAGCTGTTATTCGAGTATATAAAAATACAATCGTAGTGGAAACGATTCATTATCCGGATGAAGTGCGGAATGTGGCAGATGTACCGAATGTACCGGAAGAAGTGAAGATTGTGAAGAAAGAATTGGATGTCGCAAAAATGCTGATTGAACAGTTGACAACGAGCTTTGATCCGGAGAAATATCAGGATGATTATCGCACAGCTTTACTTGAGTTAATTGAAGAGAGAAAAAATAATGCTGAAACAACAACTGCAAAAGAAAAGCCGTCACCGGATAATGTAACGAATTTGATGGATGCACTCCAAGCATCGCTAGATCGGGCTAAAAAAGATAAACCAAAACAAACGAAACGGAAAACCATACCGAAGAAAAAAGTTGCAACCTAAATCGGAACAGGGACAAATGCTCTGACCCCATGTCCCTGTTCCGAAGATTTAACACTTTGTTAACAAAAATTCATCAATTGTTCATCGTTCGTTCATAATACTCCTGTATATAAGCTCTCCCTTATGGTAGATTAGGATATGTGGCAAATAAAACGTTATAAACAGGGATATGAGGAAAATATAGGATAGATATGTGAATGCGCTTTCCTATTACCAAAATCTACTAATCTACTGTTTATCGTAAATATTAAGGAGGAAAAGCAATGAAGTTTAGATTTCCACTTGGTATGTTGTTAGCTGCAATCATTTTCATTTTAGTTGCAACACCAGTGTCTGCACAAATTGCAGATGGTACATATCAAGTGCCTTATGAAATGAAGGAAAAAAGCAGTGACAATACGTCCATTGCCGATGGATACTTTGTCAGCCCCGCTACCTTAACGGTGGAAAATGGTGTACAGACTATTACGTTAACGGTAACGGGCAGTAATTACATCAAATCTCTATCTACACCTGCTGGAGCAGTCTCTGTAGTAAATGAAGACACAGCTAATGAAACGAGAACGGTGAGTTTCCGAGTAGATGGAGATCTAACCGCACCCCTGAACATGGACATGCATATCGTTGTTCCAGATTTATACGATACAGTACATACGGCTCGTGCAGTTTTCAATGTCAGCGGATTACCACAAGCTGGTGCTGCAGCTAGTACAGATGCGGGCGAAACGGCCACACCTGGTGACACAAGTAGTGCAACAGATGAGGCTCCAGCAACTGACGGGGGCGAAGCAGTCGAGAATCCAAAAACTGGAGAGAATACACCGATCGGATTGTACGCAGTCCTTCTACTCGTATCCGGAGTCGCATTGATTACAATTTGGAAATTCCGACCTGCACGTAACTAATTGAACACACAAGGGAGAGTATAAAATGAGAAAATGGTTTCTTGTTTTAATTGCCGCAGTACTGGCTCTGCCGCTTTTCGGCACATCGGTGTTTGCGGAAGAGGAAGTTGTTTATGAAGATGGGGATCATGCAATAAAAGCAATTTCCCTTAAAAAAGATTCAGATGATCCATCTGGTGCAGCTGGGTTCATTAATGAAAAAGCTGTATTAAAGATAGTGGATGGAAAAGCTATCTTGGTTATTACAGTGCCACATAATGAAATGGCTGAAGTTACAGGTATTCAAATTGAAGGGACTAAAGCTACTGTAACCGAGGATGCTGCTGCAAAGTATATGGCATTTCCGCTAGAAACTATTAAAGCAGAACTCAATGCCCAAGTGCAATATGAGGTTCCGGCAATTGATATGAAAGGTGACGAACCATTCCGATTTATTTTAGAGGGTTTGCAGGAAATACCAGTTGTTGAAGAGGAACCAGAAGAACCGGAAGAAGATCCAGCTCCTGAACAACCAGAAGAGCCTGCCAAACCGGAAAATCCAGAGCCTACTAAACCTGAACAACCAACAGAACCAGAAGATGACAACGAAGCGGATCAAGAAAAAGAAAACGTTGATTCAGAGTTTGCTCCAGATGAAGCATACACGATTACGTATAAATCAGATATTCCTTTAGAACGTTATTTCCATAATCCAGCTGCGTTATTATATAAAGATGGAAAAGCATACATCCAAATTGTTGGTAATATGGGGCAATACGTTGATTATCTGACGATCAATGGTGAGAAAATTACATTAAGTGATGTAGATACTAATGATAATTATATTGCCCAGTTCGAAGTTGCTTCACTGGATGCAACATATGAACTTGGTATGTACATAGACACTCCGATAGGCCCTATGGAACATACTGCAGAGATTTCGTTTGTAGAAAAAACGAAACAGGAAGTTGACGTGAATAACTACTCTTTGTTAGCACCAGAGCAAGGTAAGAAGCCAGGAAAAGATCCAAAAGAAGATAAAGACAAAGAAAAAGCACCAAAAGAAGACAAAGATAAGAATAAAGTAACACCAACAAAACCTGAAAAACCTGCAGGTAAAGATAAAGACAACAAAAAAACACCTAAAACTAAAGCACCGAAAAAAGATGATGGATTAGTCCCAGATAAAGCATATGAGATTAATTATGTAATCAAACATGAAACAGAGGATCGCCCATCTGCTGCAGACAGTTTCTTTGTTAAACCAGCTATTCTTTTAGAAAAAGATGGTGTCTACTACTTGCAAGTCACTGTTAAAGGAAGCGAGTTTATCAACTCCATCAAAAATGAGTTTGGCGAGTTCGTTTTCGTTCGAGAAAATGTGGATGGTTCTGTTGTTTATCAGCTAAAGATTGGCGGTAAATTAACGGACGAAATTATTCTTGATATGGTACTTACCGTTCCAGGAGTTTATGAAAACCAGGAGCACACTGCAAGGCTCATACTTGATCCGGGCAGTATGAAAGCTATTGATGTAAGCAATTATCTGTTAGTTGCATCAACAAATGCAAACGGACCTGATGCTGAAAATGCGCAAGATCCGGAAGAAAATGCTGGTATAACTCCAGGAAATAACAATCCAGGAAATAATAATGATACCAAATCTGGTAATAAAAAATTAGATCCAAACACACCGGAAAAACCGCTACTAGGTGATTCCAATAATATCACGGGAAATAAGTCTGTTGATACGAACACCAACTCAAGCGGGCCTAACCCAAAAACAGGCGAAGAAACAAACATTATGTTGTACTTGCTATTATTGATTGCATCAGCAATTCCGTTAGCTGTGCAACTGAAAAAACGCTTTGCGTAGAGTGAAACTTCATTTAGAAGGGGGAGACGCAAAAGATTTGCCGGGCCGTCGTAAAGACAGCTGCCCGTGCTTAAGTCGAGCGTTCTTTTCCCCACTAAATGTTAGTTGAACCAATCGAGCCGTTACTGGCTGTTAATCTACGCAAGACGGGACATGCAGAACCTGACGAACACCAGGATCTGAATTGTCCCGACTTGTATTTTAACTCCCCAACTTTCTAGCGCCTCAGATTATTTCTCCTTCTATCCTTTATACATAATGATGCGCAATTTTTTAAAAGAGGTGTAAACAGTGAAAAATAAATTATATGTATTTTTAATGCTTTTATTTATGATTGTACTAGCTGCCTGCGGATCTGATGAATCAGCAGCGAACCCGGACGAAAGTGCAGACTCAGAAGAAGCTGCTGAAACAACAGAGGAAACAGGAACAGAGGAAGAAGCTGAACCGGCCCTGGAAACAGATGGTGACATCATTGCAACAACCGTGGCAATCGTAGAAATGATGGACGAACTGGAATTAGATCTTGTAGGGGTTCCAACATCTTATAAAGATCTCCCAGCCCGTTATGAAGGCGTTACAGAAATCGGTATGGCGATGGAGCCGGATATGGAAGTCATCCTTTCCTTAAAACCAACAGATGTGCTTACCGTAACGACATTGGCCGATTATGTGCAAGATTCCTTTGCCCAAGCAGATGTACCAGCTACATATATGAATTTAGACAGTGTGGAAAATATGTATGAAGAAATTGAAGCACTTGGTGAAAAATATAATCGTGAAGATCATGCTGCTGAACTAGTAGCTGAATTCGAAGGGAAATTAACGGAAATAGAAGCGAAAATTGAAGGATTGGAATCACCAAAAGTACTTATTCTTCTAGGTGTCCCGGGCAGTTATCTTGTCGCAACGGAAAATTCCTATGTCGGTGACTTAGTCCGCCGCGCTGGTGGAACGAACGCAATTGCCGATACCGATCTAGAGTACGTATCAGCAAATACGGAAGTTTTACAGCAGACTGATGCCGATATTATTTTACGAATGGCCCACGGTATGCCAGATGAGGTAGTGGAAATGTTCAATAAGGAATTCCAGGAAAATGATATTTGGAATCATTTTAAAGCAGTTCAGAATGACAGAGTCTATGATTTAGAAGAGACCCGTTTTGGTACAACAGCTAACTTGGCAGCTGCAGAGGCACTGGAGGAGTTAGTCGGATTTCTTTACCCGGAATTAGTAGAGTAGGGCTTACGAAAGAGGTTTTTTAGATGTACAAAAAGTTAATCAGTTTTATTGCCGTGATTGGCTTGCTTCTTTTTGTAAGTCTTTATTCCATGATCACGGGCAGTATTGAAGTCGGACTTGGAGATCTTATTACTGGATTATTTACAGGTACAAATGAAAATGTGGAAATTATAAAAGATTTGCGCCTGCCGCGAATCATTATCGCTTTATTTGCAGGTGCTTGCCTCTCGGTTTCCGGTGTGCTTTTACAAGCAGTTTTACGGAACCCGCTCGCTGAACCAGGTATAATCGGGGTATCTTCAGGTGCTGGATTCGTTTCAATTTTGATGATCACCTTTTTCCCGACACTTTATTTCTATACACCATTATTCTCCTTCATCGGTGGGGCGGCAGCATTCTTGCTCGTTTATCTATTTGCATGGAAGTCAGGGCTTGATCCGCTGCGGATGATTTTGATCGGGGTTGCGATTAATGCATTGTTCACGGGGCTTAGTCAATTGTTATCCGCGCAAAATGCAAGCAGTCTCATGTCAGGTATTTCCGTTGATGCATCGACACTCACCATGAAGACCTGGGATGATGTGGGGATTATCACACTGTACGGGACGATTGGTCTTCTGCTTAGCCTGCTGCTTTATGCATGGTGTAACCATTTAGGTTTAAAGGATAAAACGTTGCGTAATCTCGGTTTCCAGGTGAACCGAGCGCGATTCATCATCTCTGTTGTAGCTGTTCTGCTTGCATCGATTGCAACAGCGATTGCCGGGATGTTCACCTTTGTCGGCCTGCTTGTTCCGCATATCGGACGAGTACTCGTTGGGAATGACCATAAAGTATTGATCCCATTTTCAGCGCTTGCGGGAGCCCTGCTTATTGTAACAGCGGATACTTTGGGGCGGACAATCATGGCACCAATTGAGATACCGGCATCGATCATTATGGCCGTAATTGGTGGACCATTCCTGATATTCCTACTTAGAAAGAGTGATCGGATTTATGGAAATTAAAGATATAACCTTTTCTTATCAGGATAAAGTAGTAAGACTGCATGGGATTGAAACTAGTATTACTCCAGGGAAAATTACGACGATACTTGGTCCGAATGGTTCGGGGAAGTCAACACTTCTTGGCGTCCTTACGAATAATCTCGCACCACAAAAAGGCAGCGTCATCTTAGATGGAAAAGCAATTAAACAATATAAACCGAAAGAACTTGCGAAAAAGCTTGGGGTTGTACATCAGCAAAATAACGCTCCGTCTGGAATGACGGTCGAAAAGCTAGTTTATTACGGAAGACTTCCCCATAAAGCAGCCTTCACGCAGCACGGAGACAAGGATGAAAAGAAGGTGACCTGGGCGCTGGAACGTACCGGACTAATCGAAAAGCGCCATGCCCCGTTAGACAATCTATCCGGCGGTCAGCAACAACGGGCGTGGATTGCGATGGCGCTTGCTCAGGATACACCGTATTTATTCTTGGATGAACCGACTGCCAACTTGGATATCTTTTACCAATACGAGATACTAGAATTGGTAAAAGAGCTATGTAAAGAGGAAGGTCTTACGATTGTGATGGTCCTCCATGACATCAATCAGGCAATCCAATACAGTCATGAAATCATTGCGATGAAAAACGGTCGGATCATTTCCCATGGTAATCCGCGGGATATTGTTACCAGGCAATTGATGCAGGAAGTGTATGGTGTAAATGTCGTTGTCAAAGATGATCCAGCGCTTGGCATGTATATCGTGCCAATTGGAATTTAACCGACTTAGGTGAGGTGGAGGTTATGAATAATAAAATGAAACGGATACTGTCAATTGGAGTAACACTCGTATGTGCAGGCGTTTTCGTCTATGCGGCCCATGGGTTAATCAGTACGTATCTTGATTATCACAAAAACAGTAAAACAATGGATGATCTTCAGCAAACCTTTTATGAAGGTGGAGGTTTTACAGAGTGGGCAGATAATGATGGCGATGAGCTGAAAGTCCGTTCGGGTTTCGATATTTTGCTAGGTGAAAATGAAGAGCTGGTTGGATGGATTACAGTAGACGGGACGCAAATTGATTATCCTATCCTTCAAGCGGATAATAACAATGATTATTTACGCAAGGATTTTTATAAAAATTATAATATTCTCGGCAGCATTTTTATGGATTACCGGAACGATGTTACATCCCTTGGCAAGAATACAATCGTTTATGGCCATCGCACAAAGGACCAATCGATGTTTGAAGGCTTAACGAAATACGCGGACAAAGCATTTTACGAAGAACATAAAACATTCACCTTTGATACGTTATATGAAAGCTACGTGGCAGAAGTTTTCGCTGTCTATAATACGACGACCGATTTCAATTATATTCAAACTGAATTTGCCGATGATGAAGATTTTAACGCATTGTTAAAGGAGAGTCTTTCCCATTCTTTATATGAAACGGATGTGGACGTCAATGCAGATGATCATATCCTTACCTTATCGACATGTGATTATGAGCTGGACGAATTTAAAGGAAGATTTGTCGTGCAAGCTAAATTAACGAAAAAAGACGGTGGCTCCATGCATGCCGTTCAATAAAAACGAGCAGGAACTCAAGGGGATTTTCGTGAGTTACCTGCTTTTTTTAGATGTATTGTGTTTTTCGATTTATTTCAATTGTTATCCAGTGTTAAACGCGCAAAAACTCTTCTTTATATGTTATTCCAATCTATCGGTATTTTAACTTTTTAATCATTATCGTAGTAAACCACTAATCTCTTAATACCTACAACAATCCAATCCACTGCCAATATGTGGCACTGAAAATAATGATGAGAAGATAGCCTATGACGGTTAATGGTATTCCCGATTTTAGGAAATCTTTTGCCGTAAAGGTTCCTGTTCCATAAGCAAGCATACTTTGCGGTGCATTCACTGGAAGCAGAAATCCGAAGCTTACAACAAACTGCATAATGACTACGAGCCCAATTGCATTAAAGTTAGTTGCCTCCATACTGCCTGCAAGCGCGATAACGATTGGAATGAATGCAGAAGCAAGACTTGTCGCACTTGCAAAGCCAAGGTGGATCAGTATATTAAAAGCAGCAAGCAATGCAATCATCATAACGAGTGGCATCGAATTAAGCCCCATTGCTTCAAAAGAGTTCGCTGACAACCAGGATGCTCCTTCTGTGGACAATAGGACGGTTCCAAGTGATATACCAGTAGCAAAGACAATCAACGTTCCCCAAGGTACCTTTTGCTGAACTTCTTTCCAGCCAAAAATTCCAACAATCGGAGTCAACATGACAGCTACAGCGACAATCATAATGGTCGTCGAGTCGAATGGATGGAGCAATCCTTCCGTTGACCAGAGGATAAGCAGGGCGAGTGCAATAATGATAAGTTTCTTTTCTTTAGAAGACATCTTACCTAACTCGTCTAGTTGTTTTTTGAGACTGTTTCCTTTCGTTATATCTGGGATGTCAGGTTTAATGAGTCGAGTCATGACAATATACAAGACAACAGACATAATAATTGACCAAGGAGCGGCGTATAAGAACCATGCGCCCCATGTGATATCCATTCCATATTCGGCTTTGATAAAGCCTAAAGCGACCATATTCTGTGCGGCTGCCGTTTTAATCCCAATATTCCAGATTGAAATCGACTGAACTGCAGTAATCATCAATAAGGCCGCAAGCCTGCTTTCTTTCGCTAGACCAAAGGCGGCAACAATTCCTAGGAGGATCGGTACGAGTGTACCCGCTCTAGCTGTAGCGCTTGGAACAAATAAGGCTAGGACAAAACTTACTAAAATTGTACCCATAACAAGGCGGCCTGGCTGTGTACCCACTTTCGATAAGATATATAAAGCAATGCGCCGATGTAAGCCGGTTATTTCCATCGCTGCGGCTAGAACGAGAGCACCACCGACAAGTAGTACGGCAGTGGAGCTAAATCCGCCGATTGCCATACTTAAAGCCTCGCTTGTACCGTACGTTACAGATGGGTCTTCTATTGTAGGGGATAGACCAATAAATAATGCGAGTAAACTGACGATCATCACAGCGCTCACTGGATATGTTACTGCTTCCGTTATCCAGAGAATAACGGCAAAAGCAAGCACAGCAAGAGCACGTTGTCCGGCTACAGGCAATGTTTCCGGATTTGGTAACAATAAGATAACGAACATGACAGCCGTTGCAATAAGTAGAATGCTGAAATTTCTGCTGTTTATTTTCATATGTAATTCCTCCTCTAACGTTGTATCTGCTGCAGTATTACTGGCTGTAAAACTCCGAACTAAAAGTGTGGGATCAACAGCCAGTAACGGCCCGATTGGTTCAACTAACATTTAGTGGGGAAGAGAACGCTCGACTTAACACGAGCATCTGTCGTAATGACGGCACCAGCTCATCTTGTGCGTCTCCCTCCACTAAATGAAGTTTCACTTTACTACTGAAAGCATTACCAACCCCTACCTTCATTATACGGTAATGGAAGATGCTATAATAACTTATCTCTGACAATTTGTTAAACTTTTACAGCTAACTTACTATTCCCCATATCGTGAAAACAAAACGGCAAATAACAAAGGCGCTTGCGCCAGATGCGTGGCAAATTTAAGTTATCCAAAGAATTTTTATTTTAGTTTTCAAGACAAAGAAAAAAGAGGTTAAGCCGAACATATTAGTGGCTTAACCTCTTGATCACATTATTGATTATACTTTAAAGCACCGTTTGGCTCTGGAATTTCGTTTGGTTCGAGTTGGTTCATCTTGCAGAAATGTAAGAAGAATTCTTCAGCAAGTTGCAATTCATTCGGATCTTTCTTAAGTGCAATAATATCTTTCAAGATTTGCGCTGCCCAAATGTTATCGAAATAACGATATTTTCCTGTGTTCCATGTCATGCGGTGCGGATATTTTTCATTAATATAGTAATTCCAAAATAGCATGTCTTCCGCTTCTTCGTCGGAAAGTTTTAATCTAAGTTCAGAATGGGCAGGAATGATTCCATCTTCTGCCAATCTGCCGATGAATGTTTCTTCCACCATGTAAAGGCCGACAATTTTTCGTTCCTTTTCCTCTTCTTTATCATCCCGTTTTGTTAACAAAACAAGACTATTTTGGTGAAGACGCACGGGTTTGTTCGGTTTACCTTCGTTCTTACCGCTTCTAATTTCACCAGCGAATACTTGCCAATCGGTAAATGCTTGCTCTTCTTCTGTATCCTCAAGCCAAAATACTAATTGGGATTTATCATGGAGTCGATGGTTTTTCAGTAATTTCTTAAGTTCATTCATCCGTTGCTGTTCTAAAATTCGCTGTGCTTGTTCTTCTTCCCGTTCTTTCTCGAGTTGTTCTTGTTTGGCTTCAATCTTCGTAATAGCTTGTTTTAATGTAGCTTGTGCCGAATCATCTTTGAGCTTTAAAAACTTTCCAAAGGCATCAGGAAAAACAAACTTCTTCGTTACCTCATCAAAATCAATTGTTACAAACTCATCATCTTGGTCAACAATACTACCATTACCGAAACTTTTGTGCATGACCTTTTTGTCAATCAGATTCATTTTTCCACTCCTTTAGATTATGCCCACGACATTCTTCTCGAGCGATACGACTTCTGCATGTATGCTTCCCTGTCCAACAGCAGGTGAGTTTTGGGACAAAAAGAGAGCATCCAAATTCAAAACTCAATGAAGATGCGCTGGAAAAGTATCGTCGTATAATTACAACAACTATATTATATCACTTTTCAGGGAAAGACACAAGTTATCTATTGACATCGATGTTTTACCTGTTGTATAATGAAAACTTTTCAGTATTAATATTTCAGCTGTCCTACAGGAAAAGCTTAGAATCAAGGGAACATTTCCCAATCAGTCCCATAGATTCCATGGTTAATTAAATTATTAATGAGCTTTGCCATTTTATGCGGTGGCTCCTCCATTCCACCAAGCAACCACATCTTCAATACATGCACACTTCCACTAATGATGAATGCAGTCAGATAAGAAGAAAGCTGTTGATCGGTTTGCTCAGATATGATCCATTCACTCCGAATGGAAGCTTGTGCAACTTCTCTTACTTTCCGTTCAAAAGACGTCTCATCACTAACATTTAACAGGATAATCAACTCTTCCTGCTTGGCGGCGAAATAGCTAATCAATTTCTCCGTCATCTTTAGTGCGTCTTCCTTTTCCTGTAAATTATACGTGTTCATATATTGCTTCATATCCATGACGATTTCGTCTTCAATTGTTTCAAGAAGCTCGAATTGATCACGGTAATGGGCATAGAAGGTCGAACGGTTAATATCAGCTCGCTCGCATATTTCTTTGACTGTAACCTGGGAAAAGGATTTCTGCTTTAACAGCTGGAGAAGACTGTCCTTTAAAACCATTCGTGTATATTTCTTTCTTCGGTCAAGTTTTTCAGATGTCACCTTTTTGTCTCCTTTATTTATAGAATTATCCAACACTTTCTTAAAGGACGTTGGATATTGGACGAATTTTATCAAACTGTTTGTTGATAAACCAACACTGTGTTTTATATAATGTTAGCGTGATAGATTATAAAAGTAAAGGTAAGCAGATAGAAAAGGGTGAGATACGATAAAGATTGCAGCTTGGATTATTGAAAAAAGAAAATCGATCGTTATTACGTTTGTAAGTCTTGCGATGATTAGTGTCATCCTCCAATTTTTCGTTTCCGTTAATTATAATATGGTGGATTATTTGCCAGATAATGCTCAATCAACTGAAGCAATTGAAGTGATGGAGGAAGAGTTCGAGGGAGCAATTCCCAATGCCAATGTCATGATTTATGATGTATCCATACAGGAGGCGCTCGTATATAAGGAGAAACTCGAATCAATTGATGGGGTGACAGATGTTATTTGGCTTGATGACGTTATGGATATCAAGACCCCGATTGAAGTTGCTGATCAAGATGTAGTGGAAAGTTATTATCAAAATAATAATGCATTATTTTCCTTCGTTATCGCTGATGGGGAAGAGGTACGAATTACGGATGAAATTTATGAAATAATCGGTGAAGAAAATGCGCTAGCTGGTGAAGCGATGGACACGGCGACCCAGCAGAAGATGGCTTTCACAGAAACGATGTACGCAACAGCGCTGCTCGTTCCGATTATCATTATTATCCTCATCCTTTCAACAACTTCATGGGTAGAGCCATTATTTTTCCTGATGGCAATTGGTATTTCAGTCCTGATTAACCTTGGAACGAATATCTTTATCGGAGAAATATCCTTTGTAACCCAGTCGGTTGCTCCGATCCTGCAGCTCGCCGTCTCACTCGACTATGCGATCTTCCTGTTGCATAGTTTCTCCGACTACAGGAAGAAGGTTGGGGATCCGAAAGAGGCAATGCAACTTGCGATTAAGCGCTCGTTTCCGGCAATTATTGCCAGTGCATCGACGACATTTTTTGGATTTATTGCACTAAGCTTAATGAACTTTGAAATTGGTTCTGACCTTGGGTTTAACTTGGTGAAGGGAATCGTCTTTAGCTTTATTAGTGTTATGGTCTTCCTTCCAGCGTTTACGATCATGTTTTATAAATGGATTGATAAGACACAGCATCGTCCATTTATTCCCAACATAAACCGGGTTGGAAAGGGTTTACTGAAGTTAAAATATCCAGTTCTAATCCTGGTAATCCTTCTTATTGTGCCAGCATTTATGGCACAGAGCCAAACAGATTTTATATACGGAATTGGTGAACAACCAGAAGAGACAAGAGCAGGTATTGATATCGTGAAGATTGAGGATGAATTTGGAAAAAATACACAGATGGTCCTACTTGTTCCGAAAGGTGAAATCGGGAAGGAAGAGCAGCTGGCACAAGACTTGCTTAAAAATGATGAAGTGAAAAGCATCATGAGTTATGTTACGACGGTCGGTGCTGCTATTCCACCTGAATACCTGGATGAAGACGTAACAGAACAGTTTTATTCAGACAATTACAGCCGGTTTATCTTAAATACGACAACGGAGGATGAAGGGGATGAAGCATTCGCATTAGTTGAAACAGTAGAAGAGATGACGAGCGATTACTATGAGGACTTCTATATGCTCGGGGAGAGTGTTACGTTATATGATATTAAATCTGTCGTCACAGATGATGATACATTCGTGAATGTGATGACGATTGTGACGATTGCGCTTGCACTTATTGTAGCATTCAAGTCTCTTTCCTTCCCGATTGTCTTGTTACTCACGATTCAAGCGTCGGTCTGGATTAACCTGGCTATTCCGTACTTTACGGAAACACCACTTGTTTTCGTCGGGTATCTTATCGTAAGTACCGTACAGCTTGCGGCCACGATTGATTATGCGATTTTACTGACCGAGGATTATACATTGAAACGGAAGGAAATGCCGGCATTACAGGCAATAAAACAATCGCTGAATGACAAGTTTTTTGCCATTTTGATCTCAGCATCTATTCTTTCTACTGTCGGCTTCATACTTTGGCTTACATCGACGAATCCAATTGTATCTTCCATTGGATTATTGCTCGGCAGAGGGGCATTGCTAGCATTTCTCTTAGTCATTATCTTCCTGCCGGCACTACTCGTGTTATGTGATAAGGTAATTGAAAAAACAACATGGAAAGCAAACTTTTTCAAGGAGTGATAATAAGAACGATGAAAAAAATCTTGATTGTTTTACTCAGTATTTTTCTCGTCCTGCCGGGAACATTCCCGGTCGCGGCTGCCGCTAGCAATGAAGAGAAGGAAGCCGATGTGAACAATGCGGGGAAGGTAGTAGGTAAAGATGAAGTGGTTTATGCAACCTTAAGTCCTGACGGGATAGGGAAGGAACTTTATATCGTGAATAGTCTGGAGGTGAGCGAAGGAGGGCAAGTTGTAGATTATGGAAAATACAGCAGTGTAAAAAACCTTACCGATTTAACCGAAATTACTCAATCTGGGGATACGGTCGAATTGACAGCATCTGAAGGCAAGTTTTTCTATCAAGGGACGCTGGAACATACGAATCTTCCATGGGAATTCCAAATTACGTACTTGCTGGACGGGGAAGAGGTAACGCCAAAGGAGCTAGCTGGTAAAGATGGGACCCTAGAAATCCTGATAGAGACGTTTGAAAATGAAGCAATCGATTCCGTTTTCTTTGATAATTATTTATTGCAAATATCCTTTACGCTGGACGGTGAGAAGACGAGTAATGTTGAAACGGAAGAAGGAGTCCTCGCCAATGCCGGTAAAGACATTCAAGTAACATACTCTGTCATGCCGGAAGAGGAAGCATTATTATCAATGACGGCAGATGTAACGGATTTGGAACTGTCTGGCATCGATATAGCTGCCATCCCGCAAAGCATGTCAATAGATGCTCCAGATACAGATGAGTTTACGGATGAAATCGGCACACTCGCTGATGCGCTTCAAGAGATTGACCGAGGCGTGCTCGGATTAAAAAGTGGGACAGAAGAGCTCCATGACGGTACAACAGCACTGCAAAACGGTTCTAGTGAATATCAAAATGGGATTCATGCATTAAATAACGGTTCTAGTGAATTAATAAGTGGCTCGAAAGAAATCCAGGGGGCACTGGAAGCAATTGACCAATCTTTAAGTGAATTTGAGGGAATGGACGGCAGTGATTTTAATGAGATTACAATTGCTTTAGAAGAGTTTGCTAAGGCTCTAAGGGAGATTAAAGAAGGGCTTATCAGCTTGAAAAATGGTTTCAGTGGAGCGTATGAAGCCCTCGATCAGGCGATAGAAGGAATACCAGGCCATGAGATTACCGAAGAAGAAATTATTGCGCTAAAACAAAGTGATGCGAATCAGGAAACAGTAGATAAATTGCTTGAAGTGTATACTGCCTCGCTGACAGTAAAAGGAACATATGCCGAAGTAAAAGAAGCCTTTACCTCTGTAACAAGTACATTGGAAACAATTACTGCTTCCCTGGAAACGATGGCAACCTCTATAGAAGATATGATGGACGGATTCCATGACTTTCTTGATAAAATGGATCCGACAGGTGGATTGAAAGAATTACAAGCAGGCATCTCCACGTTATCTGCTAACTACCAATCATTCCATTCTGGTCTTGTTGCGTATACAGAAGGCGTTGGGGAACTTGCTTCAGGCTATGCAGAAATCAATCAAGGGATTGGTGAATTAAATAACGGTACTGGTGAACTGGCAAACGGTGTTTCCGAACTTCGTAATGGGACAGCTGAACTTGCAGAAGCGACACAGGATATGCCGGAACAGGTAACAAAAGAAATTGATGAAATGCTTGCACAATATGATAAATCTGATTTTGAAGCAGTTTCATTTGTTAACGAGAAGAATGAGGAAGTGAATTCCGTTCAATTTGTTTTAAAAACGGAACCGATTGAGAAGGTAGAAAAAGAAAAGGAAGAAGAAGCAGAGCCTGAAAAAAAATCACTTTGGGAACGATTTTTAGATTTATTCAGATAAAAAAGATGCACCTCAATATGGGTGCATTTTTTCGTTATCGCGCATTAACGGTCTGTAATACCCCCACCTCTAAACATGAGGGAAGCCAAGATGTGAAGGTGGGGGATATCCAGTCCGTAAATCCCTGATTCTGTTCAACTAACATTCAGTGGGGAGGTAAAGAATTCCCCACTGAATGAAGTTTCACTTTATGTTACGGCGTTTTTCTCTGCAATAGATTTCTTGTGTTCATTCTTAATTTGTTCGAGCAGGGTCTGATTCGAGAGCAGGCGGTAGCCGGTTGTTGCTAATGCCTTGGCACCAGTAAGGAGTGCGTGATCTCCCAGCTTGGATTTAGCAGCTTCTCGGAATTCAACGGTGTGGGCAATAAGATCATCAGGCCCGATTTTAATATAGCAGTGAGCAGTTGGAACTTCATGACTAATGTTACCGGCGTCTGTCGAGATTTTTTCCGCAGATTCCTGAATGACAACTTCCTCTCCCACTGCTATTAATTCTTCTCCAAGCACTTTATCGAGCAGGGGAGTAATGACAAAGTCTTTCACTTCATTCTGGAACCGTTCGATTTCTACTTTAGCACCGGTGGCAAGGGCTGCTCCTTCAGCAATCGCACGGACTTTAATTGCAACCTCTTCTGTTTTCTTCCACGATTCAGCCCGGATAAAAAAGCGAGCAGCCGCATATTCAGGGATGATATTTGGAGCGTCGCCGCCATCTGTTATGATTCCATGAATTCGCACGTCTTGCGGGAGTTGCTGTCTTAATGCGCTAATACCGTTAAACAATTGGATAACCGCATCGAGTGCATTAATTCCTTTCTCTGGGGAAGTAGCCGCATGGGCCGGTTTCCCGTAAAACTTGAAATCAAGAGGTTCTACAGCGAGTGTATCTTGGGAATGCGTCGTTTTCCCTCCTGGATGGAGCATGAGTGCAGCATCAATATCTTTCAAGTAGCCATGCTTTACAAAGCTGCCTTTTGCACTGCCATTCGGTCCACCTTCTTCGGCGGGTGTACCAAGGACAATTACGCGTCCGCCTGTATCCGCTACTACTTTAGAAAGCGCAATAGCAGCTGCAACACTTGATGTTCCAATAATGTTATGGCCGCATGCATGGCCAATCCCTGGGAGGGCATCATATTCTGCGAGAAATGCAACAGCAGGACCAGGTTTTCCGCTATCCTTTACTGCGTAGAAAGAAGTTTCATGGCCTGCAACAGCTTTATCAACTGTGAATCCCTCATTAACTAGGTTTTTAATATGTAAATTACTGGCGAAAAATTCTACATTTCCAATTTCCGGATTTTCATGGATGGAATGGCTCGTTTGTATATAATGTTCTTTATTATTTTCAATCGATTGTATTAATACGTCTTTCACAGCTTGCGTTATCGCCACTTAAAACTCCTCCTTTGAATTTAATAAACCAACTAACGCGTCTAATGAATCCGAATCACTTTCATTCAGCGTAAGTGTCTGGTTCGTTAACTAATTATGCCGTTCTAATCACCGTTCAGTTGCCCGGCGGACGGATGCTTTCCGCGGGCACAGCTGGAGCCTCCTCGGGCTACCGCCCTGCGGGGTCTCCAGACTCGTGCTATTCCCGCAGGAGTCACCGTCCACCGGGCAACTGAACTGGTAAGGATGATTATTATGAATAAAAGTTATTCCAACATGAAATCCATGATAAATATTGCATTTTTGTAATATTGAATAGTGTACTAAATCGAGTCTTTCTTCGGAGCAGTTCAGACACCTCGAGACTCCTGCGGGAGGCCGGCTAAGTACGGTCACGTCC
>NZ_BMOS01000005.1:71440-74872 GCF_014647195.1 Oceanobacillus indicireducens
AACCAATGCCGGCATTAGAACCTCCTGTTCGTCGATAGGCTTGGTGAGACCCCGCAGCAGGCTTGCCTGCGAGGAGGCTCACCAGCCGCCTGCGGAAAGCGAGAGGTGTCTGGACTGCGAACCTCCAGAAGGAAGTTGCACATACTTACGCTGAATGATGGTGATCACTTTGATATGTACAGTATAAGTGATAATGTGTGCCATGTGAAATCAAATAGGCTTATAGATCAATATAGGAGCATAAAAATGGCAAGATTGCGCAAAATAGATGGAAAGGGCAATTCTATTGACAGGTTATTATTAATAACTTACTATTGAGTTGTAATTAAATTTAAAAAGAATAGGTGATTTAGATGACTAAAGTAGGTATAGTAGTAGGAAGTATCCGTAATAACTCATTCTCCGAGCAGCTTGCGAAAAATATTGTCGAGTTGTTCCCGGCAGGTTATGAAGCAGAGTTCGTCGAAATTGCAGATCTGCCACTTTATAACCAAGATTCCGATGAAAATATCCCGGAAGTGTATACTAATTTCCGTAATACGATAAAAGGTCTTGATGCAGTTATATTTGTAACTCCAGAACATAACCGCTCGATTCCAGCTGCACTGAAGAACGCGTTAGACGTTGGGTCCCGCCCTTATGGCTCGAACGTTTGGGACGGTAAACCGGCTCTTATCGTGAGCCAATCTCCAAGTAATTTGAGTGGTTTCGGTGCGAATCACCACCTTCGTCAAGTGCTTGCATTCTTAAATATGCCGGTCGTTCAACAGCCGGAAGTGTATATTGCAAATGTCCATGAATTACTAGGTGAAGATGGTAAAGTCACCAATCAGGATACAATTGGATTCTTGCAATCGGTAGTAGACGCTTATGTTGGCTTTATAAAGCGCCATGAAGCATAAGATAACTTTAACATCATAAATTCCATCCCACTAAAAAAGGAAATGGTATAGCAGCCATTTCCTTTTCTATATATAGAATTACTTTCTATTCCAGAATCGCATCTGGGCAATTGCTGACACAAAGTCTTCCCCGAAGTTGGCATTATTTGCGGCAAATACGACGCCAGCTAAATTATTCCCTGCTGAGGACTGAATAAATCTCTCTCCAGTGGTTGCAACACCAATTGGTTTATAGTGCCCATATGCTACATGGACAAACTCTGTCACATCAGCATTGAATTTCCTTTGATTGTTGGCACTACCTCCAACGACATATAGTGAGTCAACGAGATAAGGACTTGAGGTAAGAAATGTTTCATCTACTTTGAGCTCTGAGCCATCGGATCCGGTAACGGTACCAAGTGTTTCGCTGATAATGACAACAAAGACGCCATACCGCTCGAGCGTGTTCAGCACATTGTTTACTTCATTACTATTAAAGCCATCACCTATCAGTACACCTACTTTTTGCGTATATGCGTATTTAGGAGTGTTTGCTTGGCTCAGGGAAGGGTAGCTGGTAGAAACGGGAACATTGGTGCCGCTTGGACGATTTACTCCAAGATTATCTGCAATAATATTAGCTAATTCCTTATCTACGTTAACGAGAATGTCAACAACTTGTTGCCGGACAAAATCCCTTTTTACACTGCCTACCTGATAGCTGAGACCATCAATTGTATGTTGTTTCTCAACTGGTGTTAGGCTATTCCAAAAAATCCTCGGCTGCGAATAGTAATCATTGAATGATTCACTTCGCTTCCGGATGAGATGCCCTTCAACTTTTGCTGGATAATGCGCATACCCGCCTTCCTCAGGGGGAGTTGTATACGGGGTATTATTTGCTATTGAATTCCTATGATAGTTTACTTGATCGACATCGATACGATATCTCATATGTCCTTGTCGCTGGTTATTATGGAAAGGACAGATCGGTCTATTAATTGGTAAGTCCTCGAAATTAGCTGACCCAAGACGATGGTATTGGGCGGTTTGATAAGCAATTAATCTACCTTGTAAGACAGGGTCATTCGAGAAATCAATCCCAGGAACAACGTTTGCAGGGTTAAAGGCTGCTTGTTCTGATTCTGCAAATTCATTGTCCACATTTTTATTTAATGTCATTTTGCCAATGAGCTCAACAGGTATGAGTTCCTCTGGCCAAAATTTTGAAGGGTCAAGAATGTCAAAGTCATATTTAAATTCATCTTCCAGTGGAATAAGTTGAACGCCTAATTCATATTCGGGAAATGCACCACGATCAATCGCTTCCCTGAGATCACGGCGATGGAAATCTGGATCGAGTCCACCGATTTTCAACGCTTCATCCTGCAGTAAAGAATGTACCCCGAGAACCGGTTTCCAGACAAATCTGACGAATGTTGCTGTTCCTTGTTCATTGACGAGGAGATACGTATTAATGGACCAGGATTCCATCATACGATAGCTCCTTAAAATGCCGCGGTCAGACATAATCCAGAGTACCATATGCAGCGCTTCTGGGTTATTGGCTACATAATCCCAGAAATTATCGTGTGCCCCGGAAGCTGTAGGGTAATCCGTACGTGGCTCGGCTTTGTATGCATGTATCACATCGGGAAATTTCATTGGGTCTTGGTTGATTAATACAGGCATAGCAATTGTGGTCAGGTCATAATTTCCCTCTTCTGTATAAAACTTTGTACCCCAGCAACGTAAATCTCTTGCGGTATCATAAGAATCTTTGCCACCTTGTACCGTGGAGAATCGAACGAATACAGGAGTCTTCTTCCCGGCTTCCTGCAAAAATCCGGCCTTCGTAAACTGACTCATGGATTGATAACATTCAAACTCCCCATGTGCACCATAACCTCTTGCGTGAACGACTCGTTCCGGTATCCTTTCTTTAACGAAATGTGTCATCTTCTCAAAGTAGTGAAAATCCTCTAGTAATCCAGGGCCCCGCTCTCCGGCTGTTAATATTTCCTCATCATTGGATATCTTTAATGATTGATTGGTTGTCAATGGTTTTCCGGTGTTTTTTACACGGAATTCATCCAATTGTTCATTTTTTTCATTTTGCTTATGGGAACCTTGATTTCTTGATGGCTTATCATCCATTTATAAGCACCTGCCTTATTTTCTGAATTTCAATCCCATTTATATATCTATGCTTCGTACTTATTTCTAGAACTTAACTATCGAACCTAAAAAGCTGATTCTTTCATATAGCGTAAGTGCAACTCTTACCTGGAGGTTCGCAGTCCAGACACCTCTCGCTTTCCGCGGGCGGCTGGTGAGCCTCCTCGCAGGCAAGCCTGCTGCGGGGTCTCACCAAGCCTATCCTCCCGCAGGAGTCTCGAGGTGTCTGGACTGCTTCGAGGAAAAGCCAAATTTTGGAGCACTATTTTTCATTTTAGTAATAGAACGCGCTGATCTTGAGGGGGTATTTTCCATTTTTAATAATCATCCCTACCAGTTCAGTTGCCCGGTGGACGGTGACTCCTGCGGG
>NZ_BMOS01000005.1:75059-79694 GCF_014647195.1 Oceanobacillus indicireducens
AGCTGTGCCCGCGAAAAGCATCCGTCCACCGGGCAACTGAACGGCGATTAGAGCGCCTTAATTAGTGAAAGAGCAAACACTTACGCTGTATGAAACTGATTTGCTGTTTGGTTGGTGCAGGTCGATGAATAACTGTCGCTTAACTAGGTTGTATTTTTCATAGATGAACAATAACTTTCATAAACATTTCATAAAGAAAGATGAATTCTATGGTAATATAGGAGCAGATGTTATTTTGAAATAAGGTGATAGCTATCAGTAACTTAAGACGATGGGTTTATATTATATTAGGACTCATTTCTTTCGGGATTGGAGTGGCTGGGGCAATCTTACCAGTATTGCCAGGAGGACCTTTCTTCCTATTTGCTTCATATTGTTTTACAAAGAGCTCGGAACGTTTGGACAGATGGTTTAAGAGCACATCTTTCTATAAACAATATGTAGACCGCTACTTCATTAAACGATACATGACGAGATGGGAAAAAATTCGGATCAATCTTATTGCTGATTTTTTCATTATCCTCTCCGTCGTGATGATTGATATTCTTTTTATTCGGATCATCATGATTACACTAGGACTCGTCAAGCATTACTACTTCATTTATCATATTAAAACAATAAAACCGGAAGAAATAGCGTTCGTTATGGATAAATAGAAACAAGCGGGAAAATCAGTGGTATGCTGACGATCCTGCTTGTTTTTATTCGGCATCCGTAGTACAAAGAAATAAGAGGGGGGAAAGATCATGAAGAAAGTTTATTTAATTGATGGAGCAAGAACAGCTTTTACAGCATTTGGTGGTTCTTTCGCTGGTGTAACAGCAACAGAGCTTGGAACCGTAACAGCGAAAGAAGCGCTAAAGCGATCGAATGTTGCACCAGATCATGTTGACCATGTGATCTATGGGAATGTTATTCATTCCGAGACGAATGCAGCATACATCGCAAGACATATTGGACTGGAAGCAGGAGTACCAAAGGAAGTCCCAGCCTATATTCTGAACCGACTCTGTGGTTCCGGGCTGCAATCCATTGTTTCCGGTGTACAGGAAATATTACTGAACGATGCAGAAATCGTCCTTGCTGGTGGGGTAGAAAATATGTCCCAAGCACCCTATTCGAATTTTGAAAAAAGGTTTGGCGGTGGGAAACTTGGTGAACTAAAATTCCATGATATGCTTCTATCCACATTATTTGATGAATATACTGGATTTGGTATGGGTGTAACGGCAGAAAATCTTGCAAAAGCATATCTTATTTCCCGAACAGAACAGGATGAATACGCAGTTCTTTCCCACGAACGGGCGAGTAAGGCGAGGGAGTCCGGCCGTTTCAGTGAAGAAATTGTCGCTGTAGACGTCAAATTGAGGAAGAAAAATGAATCCATTATCGAGGATGAACATATTAAACCGGATACGACAGTAGAGAAAATCAGTGGATTACGTCCATCATTTAAGAAAGATGGTACCGTAACTGCTGCCAATGCTTCTGGGATTAATGACGGAGCAGCAAGTGTTGTCATTGCGTCGGAACAAGCGGTAAACGAGCATGGATTACAGCCGCTTGCTGAAATCGTTTCTTGGGCTGTATCAGGGGTCGATCCATCGGTTATGGGTATCGGACCGGTTCCGGCGATTAAGAAAGCATTAGAGAAAGCAAGATTGCCACTTGAGAAAATCGATTTAATTGAAGTGAATGAGGCTTTTGCAGCCCAATACCTTGCCGTAGAAAAGGAACTTGGACTCGACAGGGAAAAAACGAATGTTAATGGTGGAGCAATTGCTTTAGGACACCCGGTAGGAGTAAGCGGTACTCGTCTAGCATTATCGGCGGCTTATGAACTAAGAAACAGCGATAAGGAATATGCACTTGTCAGTCTTTGTATTGGAGGCGGTCAAGGAATCGCGATGGTTATTAAAAGAAGTTAAGGAATCGGGTGACATTTTGCTCAAATATGTATGGAGATTTTTTACGATTTTTGCGATCTTAATATCTTTAAAAACATGGAAAGATACGAATCATGTAAAGGTAAATAAGGTAGCATTTAAAACGAATAAGTTCCGGGCCAATCAATCATTGCGAATTCTTCAGCTAAGTGATATGCATAATAAAAGGGCATGGAATATCCATCAACGTTTAATTTATAAAATAAATAGCTTATCACCGGATATTATTGTTTTAACAGGAGATTTAATCGACCGCAGAACAAGGAATTTCAAACAGATATTTGCTTTTCTTGATCAGCTGATTGCAATGAACAGGCCGATTTACTTTGTCACAGGGAACCATGAATGGGGAAATAGAAAAAGAAGAAAGTTCATGAAGAAATTAAGAAAACGAGACGTGACCATTTTAGGAAATGAAAACATTGAGATCGAGGTTGCGGGCATTCAGCTTACCCTCGTTGGCGTTCATGATTCATCCACACATCATGAAAATGTTGAGAAAGCGTTCCGACATATAAACGAAACAAGATATACGCTCCTTTTATCCCACTCTCCCTATGTGATTAAAACGTACCCGAATCTTCCCGCGGACCTCGTATTAAGTGGTCATACGCATGGTGGTCAAGTTCGCTTGCCGTTCATTGGCGCAATAATTTCGCCAGGAGGAGGAGTATTTCCGGAACTTGATAAAGGGACTTTTGAATGGAACTCAGGTAAATATATTTATGTAGACAGTGGATTAGGTACAAGTATGATACCCGTCCGTTTTCTGAATCAAAGTCAGATTAGTCTTATCGAAATAACAGGAGTCTGGAATACAACTAACTAAAACCGTAAATAAAAAGATTCCAAGCAATTTAAAATTTGCTTGGAATCTTTTTTGGGATTTTCTCCATCTCCCAGCACTATTTTACCATTCATAGTGTTATAGAACGATTAGAGTAAAAGGATCCAGAAACTATTTAAGAATTCAAGACGATTATCTCGAAAGTAATGAAATGAATTTTTTACTTGACAATACATAACGGGGGTATGGTAATATAATGGCGAACAAAAAATTAGGAGGTAATGTAAATGGCAAATAAAACACTTCATGTACAAGGTATGTCTTGTGGACATTGCGTAAATTCTATTGAGGGAAGTGTAGCGGGACTGAACGGAGTAGAAACTGTAAAAGTTCATTTGCAAGATGGGAAAGTAGACGTAACCTTTGATCCAAAAAAGGTGGACTTGAAAGATATTACAGAAGTAATTGAAGAACAAGGCTACGATGTTGCCTAAGAAGGGTGGTCGTGCTTTTATAGCATGATCTTCTTTTTTCCAAAAAAATATACCCTTGGTTGGTATGTGAGGAATAAACGATTAGCTAAAATGGACCTGGGTTTCTGACGCTTCTATAAAATAAATGAATTCCTTTAGGTATTTTGTATATGCTGTTGGTTATCCTAGGATATGGATTAATTTCTGGAAAATAACCAACATGAAAATTCCGTAGTTTAAAAGGAGAAAAAGATAATGGATCAAAGTCACAATGATCGAGAGGAGGTCAATTAACAAATGGCCAACTATCATTTGGAAATCTACACAAGACCTACTTGCTCGGATTGCCAAGACTTAAAGAAGTTCTTGAAAAAGCATCAAATTCCACACAAACAATATGATTTAGAAGAACAACCAGCTAAAGAAAAAGAGTTGAAAAAGCTAACAGGAAGCAGGATTGTTCCTGGAATTGTATTTTCTGAAACTTCCATTTTAGGCTTGAGAAGAAATACAAAAGGCATGACAGGATTTGAGCAGAATAAAGAGGAAATTAAAAAGCTGTTAGAAGTTGGATAGTTTATGTAAATCAGAAAGGAGATATTGGCTGAACCGCTGATTCCCTCCTTTCTGAATCTTGGAATCTAATCGTTGTAACATTAAATTCACTCGAGTGGAGGAAAGGAAAATGAAAAATAAAAAATTATTAATTGGATTTGTTTCATTAATGTTTGCTTTTGTTTTAACGGCTTGTGCAGGAAATGATGAAACGACACCTAAAGATAATGCGGGCACAGAAAGTGAGTCAAATGAAAACAGGAATTTGAATGATGGAGAGTCTGATTCCATGGAAGAGGGAATGGATCATTCAGAGATGGATCACTCAAGTTCAGGTGAAGTTCCGGAAGATTTAGAGGTTGCAGAAAAACCAACTTATCCGGTTGGAAGTCAAGCCGTTATGCATGCAGATCACATGAAAGGAATGGAAGGTGCCACAGCAACCATTACAGGTGCATTTGAGACAACTGTTTATGCCGTTTCCTACACTCCAACAACCGGTGGAGAACCTGTAGAGAACCATAAATGGGTTATTCATGAGGAAATTGAAAATGCTGGCGAAAAACCATTTGAAGTTGGCGATGAAGTAGTATTAAATGCGGATCATATGGAAGGAATGGATGGCGCTACAGCTACGATTGACTCAGCAGAACCAACAACCGTTTATATGGTGAGCTACACGGATACGGAGACTGGTAAGGAAGTGGAAAATCATAAATGGGTAACGGAAGCAGAACTTTCGCCGGTGGAGTAAAGTGAAACTTCATTCAGTGGGGAATTCCTTCCCTCCCCACTGAATGTTAGTTGAACAGAATCAGGAATTTATGGACTGTTTAACCCCACTCTTCGCATATTGGTTTTCCCTCATGTTTAG
>NZ_BMOS01000005.1:79903-109729 GCF_014647195.1 Oceanobacillus indicireducens
TCTACTTGCACAGCGTGGATGGACCATTTCGTGATAAAGTTCAGCGGCGTTCTGTGAGTAGATATATTCCTTTTATTCCTGCAGCTTGATCTTAATATTCCAAGGAATTTTTACAAAATAGGCGGTATTTTATTGACAAATATACTATGCATGGGTATAGTATAAATATAAAAGGAAAAGGAAGTGATTCATTTGGATAAATTCTTACATGATCACCCAAGTAAACCAAGAACAAAAGATGAACAGCAAAAAGTCATTAACCGTTTAAAACGAATAGAAGGTCAAGTTCGTGGTATACAGAAAATGGTGGAAGATGATCGATATTGTGTAGATATTTTAGTACAAATTAGCGCGATTCAATCCGCCTTAAAAAATGTAGGTTTCGCTATCACCGAGCGACATATCAACCATTGTGTCAGTGATGCGATTAAACAAGGTGAAGGCAAAGAAACGATTGAGGAATTGATGGGAGTATTAAAACAGTTTTCGAAGTAAGGAGGGGATCTATGATGAGTGAAACAAATCATGCAACACTTGGAGTAACAGGAATGACTTGTGCAGCATGTTCCAACCGTATTGAAAAAATTTTAAATAAAATGGACGGTGTGGAAGCCCAGGTTAATTTAACGACAGAAAAGGCAACCGTAGAATATGATCCTGATCAAACATCTATAGAAGATATTACCAAGAAAATCGAAAATGTCGGCTATGGTGTTTTAATGGAAAATACTGAATTAGATGTGTTTGGAATGACCTGTGCAGCATGTTCGAACCGTATTGAAAAGGTATTGAATAAGCAAGAGGGTGTAAAGCACGCAACGGTTAACTTAACAACAGAAACTGCATCGATTGAATATAATCCAGGACTCACAGATGTTAAAACATTGATTGAAAAAATCAGAAATGTGGGTTATGATGCGAAGCCTAAAGCGGAAGCAGCCGAAAAGCAAACACATAAAGAAAAAGAACTAAAACATCAGAAAACGAAATTAATCATTTCAGCCGTGTTAGCTGCACCGCTATTAGTAACCATGTTAGTTCATTTATTTAATATGACGATACCGGATATATTTATGAATCCGTGGTTCCAATTTGCTTTAGCAACACCTGTTCAATTTATCATCGGTTGGCAATTTTATGTTGGCGCCTATAAGAACCTTCGTAATGGTGGGGCAAACATGGATGTGCTTGTTGCGCTAGGTACGAGTGCTGCTTATTTCTATAGTTTATACGAAGCTTTCAAAACTATTGGTAACCCTGAATATATGCCGCATTTATACTTTGAAACGAGTGCTGTATTAATTACGTTAATTTTATTTGGTAAATATTTAGAAGCAAGAGCAAAAAGCCAGACAACGAATGCACTATCCTCTTTACTTAATTTACAAGCAAAAGAAGCTCGCGTTATAAGAAATGGCGAGGAAATCATGATTCCAGTAGATGAAGTGGTCGTTGGTGATCGACTAGTTGTAAAACCAGGAGAAAAGATACCTGTAGACGGTATCGTTGTAAAGGGAAGAACATCTGTGGATGAGTCGATGATTACAGGGGAGTCCATTCCAATTGAAAAAGAAGTAGACGCTGGCTTAATCGGCTCAACGATAAACAAAAATGGTTCGATTGTTATGGAAGCTACAAAGGTTGGGAAGGATACTGCCTTGGCATCAATTGTTAAAGTTGTGGAAGAAGCTCAAGGATCGAAAGCACCGATTCAGCGATTGGCTGATGTCATTTCTGGCTATTTCGTACCAATCGTTGTAGGGATTGCCATTCTTACATTTATCGTATGGATAGCCTTTGTCCAACCTGGTCAATTTGAATCTGCCTTAGTTGCAGCAATTGCTGTACTTGTTATTGCCTGTCCATGTGCGTTAGGTTTAGCAACACCGACTTCCATCATGGTAGGGACAGGAAGGGCGGCAGAGAGTGGCATCTTGTTTAAAGGTGGAGAACATTTAGAAGGAATACATCAGTTAAATGCCATTGTTATGGATAAAACAGGAACAATTACAAAAGGGAAGCCCGAAGTAACGGACTTTACCGGTGATGAAGAAGCATTACAATTGTTGGCTAGTGCAGAAAAAGGGTCAGAACATCCACTTGCAGGAGCTATTGTGGCCTATGCAACCGAGAAAAATATTGACTTTGTAGAAGTGGATGAATTTGATTCTATACCTGGCCATGGTATTGAAGCAAGACTAGCTGGAAAACAAGTTCTCGTTGGAAACCGAAAATTAATGAATGATTATCAAATTGATATGGAAGGTAATGAAGAGGAATTAGTTGAATTTGAAACGGATGGTAAAACAGCGATGTTAATCGCGATTGATGGAGCGTATCGCGGAATTGTTGCGGTTGCAGATACCATTAAAGAAACAGCACCTCAGGCAATTAGAGAGTTAAAAGAACAAGGTTTAGAAGTTATCATGTTAACAGGGGATAACGAAAGAACAGCTCAAGCTATTGCAAAACAAGTAGGAATCGACCAAGTGATTGCCGGGGTATTACCTGAAGAAAAAGCGGATAAGATCAAAGAAATTCAAGATATGGGTAAAAAAGTAGCAATGGTTGGTGACGGTGTGAACGATGCACCTGCATTAGTGACTGCAGATATCGGAATTGCCATTGGAACTGGTACAGAAGTGGCGATTGAAGCAGCCGACTTGACGATTCTTGGTGGAGAATTATTACTCATACCGAAAGCCATTAGAATCAGTCATGCAACCATCCAAAATATTCGTCAAAACCTATTCTGGGCTTTTGGATACAATACAGCAGGAATCCCAGTTGCAGCGGTTGGATTACTTGCTCCATGGATTGCTGGTGCAGCTATGGCGCTAAGTTCAGTAAGTGTTGTTTCTAACTCCCTTCGCTTAAAACGAGTGAAACTTTAAATTGGACTCATTTAAAGGAGGTGAAAAATAATGGAAAAAACATTAAATGTACAAGGCATGTCATGTGGCCATTGCAAAATGTCTGTTGAAGGTGCATTAAAAAAATTAGATGGCGTATCAGCAGCTGAAGTTAATTTAGAAGCTGGCAAAGTAGATGTTACGTTTGACGAATCAAAAGTAAATGTGGATGCGATGAAAGAAGCCATTGAAGAACAAGGCTATGATGTTGAAGCCTAAACATAAGAAGCAACAGCTGGTTTTCTGCGAAGTGGAAAATCAGCTGTTTTTTTGTTTAAATGGTTAAATACTAACTTTCTTCTTCTTTCTCATTATCGGGAAATAAAATTACTGGAGAATAAGGTGCGCTCGGGTCATCTTTTAGATTAATAAAATATTTTAAAGTCTTTATTCTCAAACAAATATATTCTTTTGTTACTTTAATTTTATCACGCATTAACGGTCTGTAATAACCCCCCTGAATGAAGTTTCACTTTATCAGAGGTTGTCTTTTTTGTGCATAAAAAAGTGATACTCACCATTTTCTAGCGGGTACCACTTATCTTTAATTACTGGGTTTTGTCCCAGTCTCTATTTTTCTTTTTCTGTAAATTGGACGGCGGTTTCCGCAAATTGCTCAATCTTCTCAATTTCCTCGTTGGATGGTGTCAGATCAACTTTAAAACGTTCTGGTAAAAGCTTTGCACCAAGAAAATTAAGCTTATCGCCCATTAAATCGACAGACAAACAAAATTCATCATAGGCAGTATCTCCGGAACCGAATACAGCGAACACGGTGTTTCCAAACTCGGCATCATCCAATTCATCATAGAAATCTTCCGCTTCAAAGGGGACTTCGCCATCATCAGAAGAATGGGTTCCAATGAAGACGATATCATAGTCGGATAATTCATCAACATCGATTGGATCGAAGTCGAACGTTCTAATTTCTACATCATGATTTTTATATTCAAGATAGCCGGCAATTGCCTCGGCCATCATTTCTGTATTTCCAGTTGTGGAAATATAAAGTAGTAATACATTTGCCATTTTAAATTCCTCCACCTTCCACCCTCAATCTTAACGCATTGATAGAATTTGTTTCAATAAAAAGGACATTCTAGAAAAAATTTTATATCTGTTCTACAATAATAAAAGTAGGGGGAAATTAGAATTAGGTCTTTTTGGTCATATAAATCTGCTTAGAACTTTTAAGTAATGTAGAAAGCTGCCGATATAAGATAGGTAGACTTATGGAAATTCATAACATAGTAATCAATACATAGGGAAAAGGGTGAAGTGATTGAAGAAGGAACAGACCAAGAAGAAAAATAAGCGGCAAAAATTTATGACCGGTCTCCGTATGCAATTGACGATTCCATTTGTCATTCTAATCGTTCTCGCTGTAGGTATCGTCGCCTTTGTCAGTTACAATTTCAGTGTTCGAACGACAACAGACGAACTATCGAAAAATGTGGAACAGCAAATGAACAGTGTGAACCATACATTTGATATGTATTTTGGTCATATGGAGAACGCTTTAACCCGCATGGCGTCCAGTTCAACAATCCGTAAATATGGCGGGGATGATTACCTTGAATTATTTTCTTATTTACAAGAGTCGAGTTTAGCAAGTGAAGATCTGATGGCAACATATGCAGGCTATGATGACAGTGAAGAAATAATAATTTTTCCTCATGATGATGCGATAAAAGATGTCAATCCCAAAGATCGGGGTTGGTATGTGGAAGCGGTGGAACGAGATGGGGGAATCATTTGGACAGAACCTTATGAAGATGCTCTATCAGGAGATATTGTAATTACAGCTGCGAAAGCTTTTTATGAATATAATCAGCTTGTTGGAGTAGCTGGAATTGACGTTCACACGCAAGCCTTGTTTCGCTTGATTAATGATATTCAAATTGGAGATAACGGGTATGCAATTGTTCTGGACGAGGCTGGGAACTACATTACGAATCCTGATGAATCAAAAATGGGAGAAAATATAGCAGATGAAGCTTTTTTTCAAGAGATAATCGCTGCGGGGGATCAGGGTATGATTGAGACGACTGTAGGTGGAGAAGAGTTAACGATCGGTTTTATCAAAAACCCGACAACAAACTGGATTATTGCAGGAGTCATCAATCAAAGTGAATTTCGAGATAAGGCAAGTGCGGTAATGTTGCCGATATTTATTACCCTGCTCGTTGTATTAGCCCTTGCAATTAGTGCTGCAACACTTATCGCGAGTCGAATTATTAAGCCGATTCGTGACCTTCAACAATCAATGAAACGAGTGGAAAAAGGGAATTTAACGGCAACGAAAGTTCTCAATCGAAATGATGAAATTGGCGGGTTAAGTAAAAGTTTCAACTTTATGGTAAGTGAAATGCGGAATGTGATTGACCGAATAGCTTATAGTTCGAATAAAGTTGCAGATGCTGCGGAGAATCTTGTGGCGAGTACAGAAGAAAACACCGCGTCTGCAAATGAAGTTGCTCGAACGATGGAAGAGATTGCCGCTGGTGCGAGTAATCAAGCCGACTTAAATGAAAAGAATACAATGTCATTCCATTCCTTATCAAAGATGATTGAGGAAATTAAAGAAAAGAATGAGCAAATGTATACCCAGGCGCAAGATATGGGCCGGCTTTCCAGCACAGGTGTAGAATCGATTCAAGCACTAGCAACACGATCTGCTGAAACTGCAGAAGTTGCAAGTCAAGTGATGACAGCAATCGAACAATTAAATGAAAAATCTACGAACATCCATACAATTGTGGATAAGATTGCAACTATCGCTAGCCAGACGAATTTACTTGCACTGAATGCATCAATTGAAGCCGCCCGAGCCGGAGAGCATGGTCATGGCTTTGCCGTTGTAGCTAGTGAAGTAGGGAAGCTTGCTGAAGAGACGGCGGACGCTTTGAAAGATATTGCAGCAATCATCGAGGAAATGCAAGAGGAGACAGAGCAATCGGTTGAGCTTGTGCAGAACACAATGGAATTATTCGAACAGCAGAGCGAAAGTGTCGGTGATACAGGTCAAGCCTTCCTTGCGATATCTGGATCCGTGAATGAGAATAGTCAAATGACCGAACAGATTATGGAACTTACGAACAGGATTGTTGAAATGCAGAAAGAACTCATTCAGAATACGGAAAATTACGCGTCAATCAGTGAAGAAACAGCAGCAGGAACAGAAGAAATTTCCGCATCCATAGAAGAACAAACTGCTTCGATGGAAATGTTGACTAATTTAGCTACAGATCTAGAAGCAATTGCAAATACAATGAATGAGGAAATTGATCGTTTTAAAATTAACTAAGCCGTTGCAAAAAGGCTAAGGAACCGAGCTTTGGAAAGGATGTACGTGATGGAAACCAATCAATATCTAGATGTCTTTCTGGATGAAAGCAGGGAACATCTTCAAGCGATTAATGACCATACTCTAAGATTAGAAAATGAACCGCAAAATGAAGGATTAGTGAACGAAATCTTCCGTTCTGCCCATACATTAAAAGGGATGGCCGCAACAATGGGTTATGAAGACATCGCTTCATTGACACATAAAATGGAAAATGTTCTTGATCTAATTCGCAACAAACAATTACAAGCTACGACTGAAGTAATTGATATTATTTTTATCGCCATCGAATACCTGGAGGAAATGGTCGAGGCGATAAGTAATGGCCAGGATGGGAAGAAGGATGTCACAGAATTAGTTGCTCGCCTTGATCGTTTCGAAAAAGGGGAAGCAGCAGCTACAGCAGAACAGAACAAAGCAGAGGGGCCTGAAGATACTGCTACCGTCCCTGTTAATCTGGATGAGTTTCAGATGACTATTATTGAACAGGGGGAGGAGCAAGGATTTGCTGCTTATCAGATCATCGTAGAGCTTTCCGATGAATCGATTTTAAAAGGCGCTCGAGCTTACATGGTCTTTGAAGCTTTGGAAGATAAAGGGGAAGTCATTAAAACAATTCCGGCGACAGAAGATATCGAGGAAGGTAATTTTGACAATTCCTTCGAGTTGATTTTTCTTTCCAAGGAAGCCCCTGATAATTTTGAACCTTTGATTTTAAAAGTTTCAGAGATTCGTGATGTCGTTATAAATCGGGTACGTTTCCATCAAGAGGAGGTCCAAGCTGAAGAACAGGAATTTGCGGCAAAAGAAGAATTGAATGAAAGCAATCCTGTGGAGCACGTGGAATCAGCAGTCTCTAATCATCAGCCTGCAAAAACGATTCGTGTCAACTTAGATCGTATTGATGACTTACTTAATCTGTTTGAAGAAGTAGTCATTGATCAAAGCAGGTTAAATGTAGTAGCAGATGGGATTAAGAACCCAGAACTAACGGAAACGGTAGAGCATATGAACCGAGTATCATCTGATATGCAAAGCTTAATTTTAGCAATGCGTATGGTACCAATTGAACAGGTGTTCAACCGCTTCCCCCGTATGGTACGTGGTCTTGCCCGCGATTTGGAAAAAAAGATCAACTTGGAAATAATTGGTGCGGATACCGAGCTTGATCGAACGGTAATTGATGAGATTGGGGACCCGCTCGTTCACTTGATTCGTAATTCGGTGGACCATGGAATCGAACGACCAGAAGAGCGGAGAAATTCTGGGAAGGCGGAAGAGGGAAATGTCGTCTTACGAGCGTTCCATAGCGGAAATCATGTCTTTATTGAAATTGAAGATGATGGTGCAGGAATCAATTTAAATAAGGTTAAGAAGAAGGCTATCGATAATGGAATAATAACAGCGCAAGAAGCGGATCAATTGTCTGAACAGGAAGTATCTCAATTAATTCTCGAATCCGGATTCAGTACAGCTGAAACAGTTTCCAGTGTATCTGGCCGTGGTGTTGGGCTTGATGTTGTAAAAAATAAAATAGAATCTCTTGGTGGTTCGATTTCTATTGAGTCGACTCAAGGGGAGGGGAGTATATTTTCCATTCAATTGCCATTAACCCTCTCGATTATTACAACCTTGCTCGTGAAATCTCAAGAAGAGACATACGCGATTCCGCTATCGTCGATTATTGAAACGGTATTGCTTCAAAAAGAGCAAATCATGACGTCCCACGGACAAAAGGTAATGGATTTCCGGGGGCAAATTGTTCCATTACTTGATTTACAGGAAGTGCTGGCAATCCCGGAACTTGAAGCAGTGGAAAAAGAGCAGGCTGTAGTTGTAATGAAAAAAGGAGATAAACTTACTGGACTTGTCGTCGATCATTTAATTGGTCAGCAGGAACTTGTTTTGAAATCTCTAGGGGACTATTTAGGAGATGTATTTGCCATATCAGGAGCGACAATTTTAGGTGATGGACAAGTAGCTTTAATAATTGATCCGAACGCATTAATAAAGTAAGGTGGGATTGGAATGGAAGAATCTCGTAAATATATATTATTTTCATTAAATGGGCAGGCCTATGCTGTAGATGCCCAGTATGTCATATCAATTGAACGGTTGCAGCAGATCACAGAGGTGCCGCAAACGAAGGAATTCATTCGGGGTGTAACGGAAATCCGCGACGAAACAACAGCAATTATTGACTTGCGAATCGCTTTAAGTTTAATGTCGACAGAGAATACGAATGATACACGGATTCTCGTGGTTACATTGGAAGGTATGCAAATTGGCTTGATAGTAGATGCGGTAACAGAAGTGCTAGATATTAATTCAAATAATATAGAGGATGCCCCTTCAATCATTTCGGGAGTTCAAGCCACTTACCTCGAAGGCGTAGCAAAAGTCAATGAACAATTGATCCTCCTCTTAGACATTGCTAAAACGCTTGATATGGAAGATAAAGAGGGAATAAAAGAAGTATTACAGTAGAAAAGTGGGACAGGGGGTCAGAGCATTTGTCCCAGGTTAGGGACAAACGCTCTGACCCCCTGTCCCGTTTCCTTATCGTTTTCGCTCAACCTTTGGTACAATGGTTTACGAACCGTATTATAAATGGGAAGTACTATATTTTATAGGAACAACCATTAGGGGACGAATGGCAGGTCCATTAGTAGGTGGCTTTATAGTCGATTATTATAATATTGAAATGTTGTTCTATTAATCGGACTACTTCTGATCCCTTCTATAACTACCTTCCTGTATGACAAAAAAATAAAAGCCGAGCAAGGAGGAGCATCATGAAAGATATTAAATTAATTGCATTAGATATGGATGGTACATTGCTGAATGATAATCAGGAAGTACCGGAAAGGAACCGAAAAGCAATAGAGCAAGCACTTGCAAAAGATGTTCATGTCGTATTAAGTACGGGTCGCGGATTTAATACGTGTTACCCTTACGCAGTTGATCTTGAATTGCCTTCATATCTTATTACTGCCAATGGTGCGGAAATTTGGACGATGGAGAAGGAATTACTTAGAAGAAGAAAACTGGAATCGGAAATGATCGAAAAGCTTTATAACATTACTACACAAGTAGGAGCAGAAATGTGGATGATTTCCACAGAGGGAGCATTTAACGGAAATTTCCCGAACGATTTCAATAAGTATGAATGGCTGAAATTCGGCTGTCATACGGACGATCAACGGAAACTTGATATTCTTATCAAAGAGTTTTCCGAGTTTGAGGAACTTGAGTTATCCAACTCGCTACCGATGAATATTGAAGTTAACGCTAGAGGAGTTTCCAAGGCGGATGCACTCGAGTTTTTATGCGAGCGAATCGGTATTACGATGGATAATGTGCTTGCCTGTGGAGATAGTCTGAATGATATTAAGATGATTCAAGGATCAGGAGTCGGTGTTGCAATGGGAAATGCCCAGGAAGCGATTAAGAAAGTTGCCGACTATGAATCTGTTACGAATAATGAAGGCGGAGTAGGGGAAGCAATTGAGAAGTTTGTATTGAATGTATAAAGTTAAGATACGAAAAGGCGATTCTTTCAACATAAAGAGTCGCCTTACTTGTATTTGTCACTTTATGTAGTCAACAAAGTGAATCACTAGACACGCTTACTTCTACAAACTGCCACTCGCTTTCATTCATCGTAAGTACAACCTTCTCCTGGAGGTCCGCAGTCCAGACACCTCTCGCTTTCCGCAGGCGGCTGGTGAGCCTCCTCGGGCTGTCGCCCTGCGGGGTCTCACCTATGCCTATCCTCCTGCTGGAGTCTCGAGGTGTCTGGACTGCTCCAAGGAAAGACCAAATTTGGAGCATTATTTCTCATTTTAGTAAAATGACGCTTATCAAGGTGGGATACTTTCCATTAATAATAATCCTCTTTACTAGTTCAGTTGCCCGGTGGACGGTGACTCCTGCGGGAAAGCGGAGACGATGAGACCCCGCAGGAAGTGCCTTTCTTCCGAGGAGGCTCAGCGCGGAGCCCGCGGAAAGCATCCGTCCACCGGGCAACTGAACGGCGATTAGAGTTCTAAACTAAAGGAACGAGCAAAGACACTTACGCTGAATGAAAATATCTCATTTATAAATTTAATTCAAATCATGTGCTTGCATTTTTTCTAATTCTTTTTCATGTTTTTTCTTTAATGATTTTCTCCCCTGATCCCATTGCTCCAATAATAAGAGCAGTCCGATAATCAGGATGATGAAATAGAACCATAAACTATTAATACTGCCATTGATTAACGAAACGGTCATCCAAGTTGTAAAAATAACAGGTATTAGAGCACCCAATAGGGATTATTTCTGGTGGAAAGGAAATATTGTAAACCGAGAAAAGCTACAATGATAAATACATCGTAAATTCCATAACCAAACATTATTCTTCATTCCTTTCTTGTTTATATTTATCAATAATTAATTTCGCCTCTTCTAAGTTGATCCGGTCGTCAATCGATAGTTGCTTAATAAATTGGATAAAGCCCTCGTTTTCTACTTTCTCGTTGATCTTAATCTTTTCAATTAATCTGTCGAGCCGGATTCTAACAGTAGGGTATGAGACATCATAGAGCTTGGAAATTTCTTTTAAGGAACCGGAGTGGATGACAAAGTTTTTGATGAATTCGATGTCTTCCGTTTCTAAAGCTAATATCCAGGCAGGAACGTTATTCATTTCCATCCTTTCACCTCATTTTTTATTGTTTAAATATATCTTAACATAAAATTAAATAAAGTTAAAGAAAAAATAAATATTATTTAAATATACAATGAGAGATCGAGGCAGAGCAGTTGGCGAACGAATGAATTTGAGTTATGATACGAGGACAGATTATCTTATTATTTCGAAGTTAGGAAGTGTGTGAACATGGAGGAACATAAAGAAATGTCGAGGGTAGAGACGAAGACCCCGACGAAAATGTTAACAATCACAGCCGCACTAGTTGCAATCAATTTAGTATTAAATCAATTCACTTTAGCATTTGGTCCCTTGCTGGAAATTGGCTTTGCCTTTTTGCCGATCGCAGTACTTGCCTATCTTTATGGACCAGTGAATGCAGGAATTGCTTCTGTTGTTGCTGATATTATTGGCTTTGTGTTACGGCCAGCGGGATTCTTTTTCCCTGGGTTTACATTTAATTCATTATTAATTGGCTTATTATTTGGATGGTTTCTCTATAAGAAACCCGTCACACTCAGTCGGGTTGCGTTAGCTAACTTGGTTGTTACCATTGTAATTACATTAATCCTAACACCGATTTGGTTGAATATTATGTTTGGGAGCCCCCTTTTTGCTGGACCGCGGATGGTGAAGGCGATTGTTCTTTATCCGATTGAAGTAGGATTGTTATATGCCTTATTAAAATCGATTAGTAGGGTAGACTTAAAACTATAGTCAATCGATTATCACCTGGGATTTTAACATGCATAAACTAAAGATATCAGGCTAGTAAAGGATGATTCTCATGAAGCTTAAAAAATATTATGTTTCCGGAAATACAGCAGAAGGTTATATTGACAGCTTAGCGACAAATTTGCACGGAATAGACGAAGTGGTTCAGCTCGACAATCCGTCCTATAGAGTGAATACAGCCATTTTGCAGCAATTAATCGAACAGAATAAAGACGACACTCCGATTGAAGTATTGAAAAGTCCAATCAGTGCAGCGTATCTTGAAGGGGTGATCTTCAGGGATAAACAGCTCGCCATCTTGGGTAATCGGGAATGTCCATTTACAAATCAAGCATATGATCTATTTAAAAAAGGGTTGCGTATTCATGATGAACTCGAGCAAGTTTTTATCAAGGAAATGGATTTCGAGAAGGCAGATGATTTAGCAAAGAAATATATCGATAAGCTGCTTCCGGTGCTTCCGGATCATGTGAATGAAACTCGTGAGCCTTATATTTACCGCAGATTTTTCGGCACGAACACAATGGATGGTGTCGTAAATGAAGTGCCTAATCTGATTTCAGAACTTGATCTGATTTATCACATTAAAGGTCGGGCAGGCACGGGCAAATCGACATTTATGAAAAGAATTGTAAAAGCATGTCTTGAGCGCGGGTTGGATCTTGAATTATATCACTGCAGCTTTGACCCGAATAGTATTGATATGGTACTTGTGCCGGAACTAAAGTTCTGTTTATTTGATAGTACGGACCCGCACGCATTTGAACCAATTGACAAATCGAGAGAGCAAGTCATTGATTTATATGAAGAAACCGTTACACCAGGAACGGATGAAAGATATGCAGAAGAAATTGACAACCTGACAAAGCAATATAAGAGCTACATGAAAAAAGGGGTGGCTGCCCTCCAAATGGAAGGTGCTGAAATCGTCGAACAAGATACGAAGAGACCGTTCGATCAGATGGAAATAACGGAAAGAGTCAACAACCTCCAGGCGAAACTTGATTAAAACTCCAATCCTTGGGCAAACTAAGCAAAACAGACAAGTTGGAGGACAAAGCATATGACGGGCCATACTATTCCAGAATATCCAGAATCCTACTGGTTAAAAAATAATGACACACTCCCAGAATATCCTCAACTTAAAGAGGATATCAAAGCGGATGTTACGATCGTTGGCGCAGGAATTACAGGGATTACGGCAGCGTATCTATTAGCAAATGAAGGACTGCGCATCGCAATAATAGATGCCGGACGTTTGATGAACGGCACGACGGGACACACGACAGCTAAGATTACGTCCCAACATGGTTTGATTTATGATGAATTAATTACAAATGTTGGAGTGGAAAATGCCAAACTATATTATGAATCCAACGAAGCTGCCAAGCAATTTATAAAACAAACCATTGAAGAGCAGAATATTGCTTGTGATTACAAAGAACAAGACGCAATCCTCTATGCAACGACTGAAGAATATGCTGTTAAAATGGAAAAAGAAGCTAAAGCATATGAACGGTTAGGGATTCCCGGTACTCTCACGACAGATATTCCGCTTGGGATTCCAATTAAGAATGCCTTGATCATGAAGGAGCAGGCACAATTTCATCCGGTAAAATTTTTACAACATCTGCTTCATATCATCAAGGAAAAAAATGTGAGGATTTATGAGCATACAACCGCAGTGAAAGTTGAAAAAGGTGAAAATCAAAAGGTTGTTATGAGGAATGGTGCACAGATTTTAAGTAAACATATACTTGTCGCGAGCCATTTTCCATTTCATGAAGGACTCGGGTTATACGCAGCTCGTATGGATGTTGAACGTTCTTATATCATCGCGGCAAAAATGAAAAAAACCTTTCCTGGGGGGATGTATCTTCAAGTCGACCCACCCGTACATTCGCTCCGAAGTGTAACAATCGGTGGGGAAGATATGGTTCTGATTGGCGGGATGACCCATAAGACAGGGAAGGAAACAGATACGAATAAGCTCTATGAATCGTTGCGAGATTTTGGTGACCAATTATTTGAAGTAGAGGATATTCCTTATCGTTGGTCGGCCCAAGATTTAATAACGTTGGATAAAGTGCCTTATATTGGAGAACTCACTCCGAACCATCCGTATGTGACCGTTGCGACCGGATTCCGTAAATGGGGAATGACAAACAGCGTCGTTGCTGCCAAACTTTTCCGTGATCATGTGCTTAGACAGAAAAATAAATATGAAGAGTTATACACCCCGTCGCGCTTCCATGCAAAAGCAAGTATCCCATCCCTCGTGGAAGTGAATAAGAAAGTCGTAACGAGTCTCGTAAAAGGAAAGCTCGAAAGACCGGAGCGAACCCCAGATTCGCTTTCGAATGATGAAGGGGCAATCGTAACGTTGGATGGCCAAAGAAAAGGAGCCTACAAGGATGAGCAAGGGAACCTTCATATTGTTGACACAACTTGCACGCATGCTGGATGTGAGGTCAACTGGAATAAAGGGGAGCGAACTTGGGATTGTCCTTGTCACGGTTCTAGATTCGATTATACGGGGGAAGTAATCGAAGGTCCCGCGGAAAAACCATTAAAAAAATAAAATAAGTACAGACCTGAATGGTGATCGGGTCTGTACTTTTTTTATTCTGCAAAAATATTTTTGTAAATTACCCTTGTGTTTTTTAATGAAATCGGTTACAATTAATTAACTGAAAATTAGGATAGGACATTAAAAAAGGGTGGTGAAGTTATGGTAACGTTGAAAATGTTGAAACCTTATTACATTAAGAATGAGAAGAACTTTGTTCGGATTATCTTGGCTTATCAATATTTTTCGGTCATTATTCAGAACAAGGTTTATCAATTTATCCCTGTGGAATCAAATGAAATTCGCGTTAACCGCCGCACTGAAAAGATTGAGAATATCGATGCGGTCTTTGCTTTTCAGAATGGAAAAGAAATTGTCAATGTCCCAATGGTGAAGCTCATTACTTTACCTGAATTCCTGGAACAAATTCATGATATTGCAAGGCCATATTACTTCAGTGCCCAAAATGAAATAGAAGCAGAAGAACGTGAAGATTATACAGCAATTATTGCAGAATTAGAACGACAAAACGTACTCCGGCTTATCGATAAAGCATTGGACGAGAGGGATGAAGAAACATTTAAAATAATGGCAACGGTCTTAAAGGATATGGATCAACAATGAAAAAGCTGACAGAGAAAATCCTTAACGGGTTCTCTTTTGAGGTGCAAATAAGAATAAGTAAATAACCATTGGAATCACATGGTTATTCGCAACTAAAGTAGCGGAGCAATTCACAATTGGATTGTTTCTGCTACTTTTTATTTTGAGGATCTGTTGGAATATTTGGCAAGTAAGTTATCTATCACAAAAAAAGTGTCATATATATTTGATATGAAATTAAATGTCATATATAATGTACTTATAGTGATTTGAAAGGGTGTTTGGCTTGAACAAAGTCAAAGAGTATAGAATGCAAATGAAATTAACTCAGATTGAGTTAGCCAAAAAGGTTGGTGTAGCAAGACAAACCATTAACTTAATTGAAAACAATAAATACAACCCCTCATTATCTTTATGTATTTGTTTAGCCAAGGAACTAAAAACTGACCTAAATACTTTATTTTGGGAGGAGATAGGCAATGAGAAATAAATTAATCAATCGATTTATTGGTGCAATAGATGACCGAGATGAGTACCAACAACAAGAGATTTATAAGGAATTAGCCCTATCTGGAATGCTATTATGGTATTTGACTATGTTGTTAATGGTTGTAGGTCTTATAGTTGATACAATTCATAATAAACTATCGTTTTTAACACCAGCACTTTTCATCATTAACATGGTTTATGCAGGTATCATTATGTCAAGGTTAAGAAAAAAACAATTGGATGATACGGATTGTGCTTCCATCGAAGAATACGAGGAAAAGAAGAAACGACTGAAAAAATCATCTACTTTCGGGGGTGTTCTATGGGGTTTATTCATGCTGATTTTCATGCAATATGTATTCCCTTATTTGTCCACGGGTGAAATAGACGTAAGTTGGCTAAAAGTATTAATATGGGGGATAGGTGGCATATTTTTCGGCTCAATGATGTATTGGTTTTCAAAATCTAAATTACAGAAACACTTTTGATTTTACATTCAGACCACTAAAACGAAGAAAAACGCAAAGGATTTCAAAATCCTTTGCGTTTTTCATGGCCTATAAATTATATCTTTAAATCAAATACCTTATCCGTTGAGCAGGAGTAAGATTTCGTTTGTCGCTACCTTTTTGAACGCTTTTGTTATTCATCCTGATCATCTTGGTCTGAATAAAGCTGGTTAATCACTTCAACAAATTTTTCAACGGTATAGCCATTCGGTTTATCTTCCGTTTTTTCCATCATCATCGCGATTAAAATATCTTGTGAGTCATGCGGATATCCGACAAACCAGCTATTGATGGATCCACCCTCTTCGGCAGTCAATTTTAATTCGACCGTTCCCGTTTTTCCTGCAAGTGGAACATTCGCATCTTTCGCTTGTTGTGCCGTTCCATCTGTAACAACTGCACGAAGAATATCATCGATCAACTTCGCATCTTCCTTTGTAATAAGCTCATCTTTCCAGATTTGCCCCGTTTCTTCTTCAAGCAGTAAGGTAGGTTTCAACATATTCCCTTCATTTAAAAACATGGTATACGCAGTGGCTAAATGCAAGGCACTCATTTCCAGTTCTCCTTGACCGTAGCTGGAGTTCGCAAGCAAGACTTCATCCGTTAATTCACCACTGTTTGAAAGGGTTGAACCTGCGATTGGATACTCGTAAGGAAGTTCTTCCTCAAAGCCGAACCGTTTAAATTCCTCTGTAAAAACGTCACTTCCCATGTCTACTGCTTGCATGGCAAAGTAAATATTGTCTGAACGGAGGAGGGCATCTCTTAAGTCAACAGGACCATTAGATTCTGATACCCGTGTAACTTTGTAATTTCCCCATTCTTCTCCCTTACTCCACTGTAACCCTTCAATTTCAAACGTTTCATCAGGGTCCAGGGTACCTGCGTGGATGCCGGCAGCTGCCGTTATTGGTTTAAGGACGGAACCCGGTGCAAAACTTGCGGCAAACCGGTTGAGAAGAGGTTGTTTTGGATCATTCTCTAATTTATCCCATGTGTTGCCGGAAGTTCCATATAGTATTTCATTCGGATCAAAGGAAGGTGCGCTCACAAGTGCGAGTGTCTCCCCGGTTTTAGGATCGATCGCTGCTGTAGTACCTGTATTATCCCCATAGCCGTCAAATATTTTTTCTTGAACATTAATATCAATAGTAAGTTGAATGGTTTCTCCATTTTCAACCGGTTTTTCAGCAATGGTCACTTCATTTCCGTCTTCTTTACGGACACTAACAGTGACACCTTTTTTACCCTTCAGCTGCTCCTCGTAAAGTTGCTCTAAACCACGACGGCCAACTTGATCATTTGGTCCGTACTCATCACTGTCTGTTTTTTCCAGAAAGTCTGCTGTAACGTTTCCGATATAACCAACCAAATGCCCAGTTGCTTCACCGCCAGGATATATTCGACCGGTTAATTCCTTTCGCTGCACACCGGGAATAGCCATTAGTTGATTATAAGTGTCTTCATTTGTCGGAAGGATTGTTGTAATGGGGACAAATAAATGATCCTCAACCCAAGCAGCATCTAGTGCTTCGTTAATTTTTTCTTCATCCATATTTAAAATGCTCGCAATCTGTTTTATGGATTGTTCCCGATTCTCTAAATCCTCTGGCTTAATACCAATTTGATAAACAGTATCATTCATTGCTAGCGGCATCTGATTTCTATCGAGGATTTCACCGCGTTGTGGCTCTACAGATTGAATTCCAATTTCCCCGCCATCCTGTAATTCCGGATGGATAAAACCAGCATCCCACTTAACAAACCAGTTTAATCCGGCATCATCTTCCTCGCTAATAGCTTCTTGAACGAGGGTAGCTTCATAATCAAAGCTGATCGGTCCTGCGAGAGATTCCATTTCAAGAGTGAATGGAAGGACCACACTCGGATCTTCTTCCTCTTTTACTGCTTGAATTTCTTCATCGGAAAGTTCATCAAACGTAATCTCGATATCTTTAATACTTAAATCTTCATAGATCTTTTTAAATCGTTCGATGGAGTCTTCTTTTGAAAAGTCCGATCTTGTTTCTTTGCTGAACATATCATAAAGCTTTTCAAATTCCTGCTCACTCCAATAGGAAGTAAAAGTAGAAAAACGTTCATTTGGTGAAACATCGTCTTCCTTGGAGCACGCAACTAAAGCTAAGACAATAAAAATTAATAGAAAAGTTCGCTTCATTTTAATAACTCCGCCCCCTGATTCGTCATATATATCTAGTATATCATCATGTAAGTATCGTTTATAGAGAAAAAACCATGAAAAAAATGTCACAAATTAGGAAAAGAACGCTAGAGGAGACCCCCTCGGCGTTCTTTTTTAACTTTCCATATGATTTCGGATCTCGGAATTAATCCGGTCGAACTCTGAATCTGGTACGACATAGTACCAGACACCATTAATGGTTGAACCAGAACCTTCAATTTCAAGTGTTTCTATATTATGTCTTGTTCCTAGATACCCAGTGAAAAGCTTCTGGATTTTTTTCATGTCAAGGTCGGTTTGAACATTTCCGCCTAAAATATCAAGGATCTCACCAAATTTAGTAATATTGGAGAAGCTTGCACCCTTTTCCATAGCAGCTGCAACTACTGCCCGTTGTCTGTTATTCCGCCCCATATCTCCACGTGGGTCTTGTTTACGCATACGAATGTAATCAAGTGCCTGTTCACCATTTAAGTGAATCGCTCCCTCAGAAAAATCGGAGCCGCCCTGGGAGAAGCTCTGATTATTATTCACTGTCACTCCGCCAATCGCATCAATACCTTGTTTAAATCCTTCCATGTTTACACGTGAATATACATGAACTGGAATGTCGAACGTTTCTTCCACCGTTTGCACCGCTAACTCTACTCCACCAAAAGCATAAGCGTGGTTGATTTTATCCATTCCTCGACCAGGAATATTCACATACGTATCCCTTGGAATACTTAGCATGATCATCGAGTCTGTTTTCGGATTCAAGGACATTAAAATCATGGTGTCGGATCGGCCGCGGTCACCAGGACGTTCATCGACTCCAAGTAATAACATATTTATCGAGTCTTTTTCATCAAGTAATCCTTTCAGCTCCTTTTGGCGTTCCGGGTCCTCGTCTCTTGCCAGCGGGGTATGCATTGTATTTACAGCACTGCCAAGCTGACTATAAACATAAAAAGCTCCCCCTCCGATTATAAGGATAAACAATAATAAAATTCCACCAACCCAATATGGCCATTTCCGTCTCTTTTTCCCACTACTTCTCTGCATTCTTGCCACTTGTAAATTCTCCTCTAATGTATAATGTTCTCTGTCACTGTTAACAGAGCATGAAAACAGGACATAAAGTCCTTAACCAGTTTTAAGCTCTTTTACTGTATAAAATTATAGCCGAATTAGTCCATTTCGTCCATAAGAATTTACATGAAAATTGGTAAAATATGTGGGGATATGTCGGCGGCAATATAGAACAAAAATAAAAACCCGAGATGCGTTCACTCATCTTGGGTTTTTACAGGATATGCATACATAATGTAACGGTCTGGCGCATAGCCGACAAAGTTGAAAGGATAGCAAGTGGTAAGGGTAAGCACTTCTTCGCCGTGTGGAACAATAATTGTTCTGTCGTCTGCATCGACAATCTTCGTTTCTTTTATTTCATAGGTAAAGTCACCATAATCCATCTTAAGCACTAAATGATCACCAATCTCTAATTCACCCATCCGACGAAAGACTGTATCCCTGTGACCGGAAAGAACAATCTGTTCATTCTGCAACGGATAAGCTGTTCCCCGGTAATGCCCAACACCGCGGGCGAGATCATCTTCATGGGTTCCTTCAATAATAGGTAAATCAGCTTCAAGTGCAGGAATATGCAAAATCCCAGCTGTTTCTCCTGTATTTGGATCATAGTTTTCTGCAGCAGCGATTGCATCAAATTCATCCGCTTCTGTCTTACGGGAAAGATCGCGCTCATCGATCATTGCTTGAGCTTCCGCTGTGGCTTCACTTTGGGCAGTAGTTGTTGTATACCACTGATAACCACCAAAGAATAGAACAACAATTCCGGCAATCATGAGCAAATAAGAAAGAAGTTTCATTTAATCCACCTCATTCTGAACGTTAACATTAGTATATCAAAATTGCTGAATAAAAAGGAATAAAATTATAAAAAGATAACTAAATTAAAGGATTCGAGAGTATATTCAAGTAAAGTGTTCATTATATAGAACAAAAGGGCTTTTTTAAGGTTTTCTTCATTGAGCAAAATGAACTATACTACGGTCATGTTGTTCTTTAATGAGAATGAAATATTCTTAAAAAGAACAACTATACATACAACAAAGAGGGAGGGGGCGAAGAAATAAACAGGCAATCTATCCCTTGTAGAGGGGGAAGCAAAGCTCTAACAACAAATATCAGGAGGAATGAAGCATGAATTTAAAGAAAAAAATAATTTTAGGTACTGTAACAGCATTATTAGGGATGGCATTAATTGGGGGCGGGACTTTTGCTTATTTTAGTGATACGGCAGAACAAACGAATACATTTGCAGCTGGAACAATTGACTTGGACGTAGATCCTACTGTCCAAATACCAATGAATGAACTCAAGCCAGGTGACTGGATGCCGCGTAGCTTCGAGCTGCAAAATAATGGTTCTCTCGATATGAAATATGTTGATTTAACAACTGATTATACAGTCTATACGTCCAATGGTGATATTGCCGGTTCAAATCTTGCGGATAGGTACGCCGAACAGTTATTTGTTCAATTCTTAAAAAATACTACTGGTAATGGGGAACATGAAGTATTGTTTGAAGTTTCTTTAAAAGACTTGCGCGATCTTTCACCGAAGGATTTAGCAACGAAAGTGAATATTGAAGAAAAATTGATTAAAGAGGGTTATGACTATTGGCAATGGATCGTCTGGCCGATATTTGGAAAATGGGTTACGGTAGATCCTATTTTTAAAGATGTCCCGGTAGAAGTAACTGGAATTCCTGCAGGAGAATCTCATAATTTTGATGTGCAGTTCCGTTTCAATGATACTGGAAAAGCGCAAAATGAATTGCAAGGTCTAAGCCTGAAATTGGACTGGACTTTCGAAGGTTTCCAAACAGATGGAGAAGAAAGATAGTATAAAGTGAAACTTCATTCAGTTGGGGTATTACAGACGTTAATACGTGATAAATTTTGGCAAGGAAGATGGAGACCTTCCGTCTTCCTTATACATAATTCAGTAGAAGGAGAGGTTTTCTTGGGTATAAAGAAAAATCTGGTTGCCGGAATAATTACTGGTTTAATCGGGTTGGCATTGATTAGCGGAGGAACAGTAGCATTCTTTAGCGATGCAATCGATACGAAGAATAAAATTCTTGCCGGCTATATGGATTTGGACATTGGCAATTTGAAGAATGAAAGCGTGCTTTTTGAATTTGACAACAAAAAACCGGGAGATACATTTAATCACAGCTTTAATATGAAAAATAACGGAACACTTGATATGAAGGAGGTTACCCTTTATTCCAAACATACAACTTATAATCGCGAGGGAACACAGGAAAACAATGGCTTTGCCTATCAAATTGTCTTACAGAGGATAGAAGTAGATGGTAAAAACATTCTCCCAAAACCAATATCATTAGAAAAATTAAGTAAAACTCCAATTGTATTAGAGAAGAATATAGCCGCTAATTCTCCAGCGATTCAAGTCTTTGTAGAATTCGAATTCGAAAAGACGAAAGAAAATCAAAATGAATTCCAAGGTAATCAACTAGAGCTTTTATGGACATTTGAAGCAATTCAAGCGGATGATTAAAGGGAAAATACTAAAAAAGGTGGGGAAGGAAGTGAGGATGACTCGCATAAGGAGATTCATAGATACCCATCGGCTTTTTTTCTTTATTGGTAAACTCGTTCTAATTTCGTATTTATTATTGTTTACTTTAACTTATTTGAATACTGCAACAGGGGCTATTTTTACGGAAAGTTATATAGTAGTCTGTAACATCCATGCAGAGGCCGAGGAAGAAGTTATTGTGGAAGAAAATGAATCTGAAGAAGAAAAAGACATGGAAGAAGAGCAACAAACAGAGGAAGTAACGGAAAAAAATCCAAAAGAAGAGACAGATAAAACATCAAAAGAAGCGGAACCGAAAGAAGCGCTCGAAGAAACAGAACAAAATTCTCAGCCGGAAGTGGAGGAAGGATCCGTTAACCCGGAAGAGGACGAGAAAGAGGAGGAAGGAGCAAGTGAAAATGAAGACGGTATTTAAATGGTTGAATCGTATTGTTTCCACGATACTCATCGCTTTATTAGTAGCTGTAGCTGGATTAGTCGTTGTGACGAAAATACAAGGTGGTACGCCAGAGGTCGCAGGCTATCAACTAAAGACAGTATTATCTGGTTCGATGGAGCCGGAAATCCAAACAGGTTCCGTTATTGCTGTTAAGACACTTCAAGAACAGGAGAAGAATGATCTCAAAGTTGGCGATGTCATTACCTTTATGGAAAAAGAAAATAAACTCGTCACGCACCGCATTCTCGAAGTGAAACAAACTGTGGATGGTTCACTGTATACAACGAAAGGAGATAACAATAATGGACCGGACAGAGAAGCAGTTCTTGCTGCCAATGTTGTCGCAAGTTATGAAGGTTTTACCGTTCCATATATCGGTTATATCGCCTCCTTTGCCCAATCGCCCAATGGTGCGCTAGCATTTTTAGTCCTTCCCGGTATTTTAATGGTTGGTTATTCGCTCATTACAATTACACTTGCAATTAGAAGAATCAATATGCAGAAAGAAAGTGAGCATGCTGACGCAAAATAATCGGCAGATAAACACAGAAGTAGGAAGGTGTATATGAAACGACGGAGATTATATATTCATCTTCCTGTCGTATTCCTGCTGATTTTATGTTTCGTGAGTTTTGATGTGAATACAGTTAGCGGGAAGACGGCCAAGGAAGAGATAATGATTGAACGTTACCCGGACGAAGCAATATATCAACTGGAGAATATGAAGCCAGGCGACATTGCCTACCGAACTCTTACCATTAAAAATAATAACAAGCGAGATCTTTTTTACACGATGGAGCTGAATAATGTTGGGGACCCAGCTTTATATAATGAGTTATTGTTGCGGATTATGTATTTGGACGAGGTTGTCTTTTACGGGAAACTGAAAGATTATGAGGGAGTAGTTGATCGACCGCTTACAGCTCAGACGGAAGAAATCATTAAGTTTGATTTAAAGTTCCCGGAAGAACTAGGGAATGAATATCAAGGTTTAACCGCAGCTTTCCGTTTTGAATTTACAGCAAGGACTGCAGATGATGAAAGTTTGATATCTACTATAACTAAAGGAGAGGGCGATTCTTTATCCAACCCCGGTAAAGGGATTGGCTCCGTTTTACCGAAAACGGCGACCTATATATTTACTTACTTGTTTATTGGTTTTCTCCTACTTATTATAGGTGCTCTGATAAGCTACCTGAATGAAAGAAAAAGACGCTTGGAAGCATGAAGCAAGTTCCAACATTTTCTGGCGCTATTACGTTTCCCGAATAAGAAAAGTCGACAAATGAAGTCAAATTATTCAATCAATTATATAGTATAATAGACATAGTAAGGAACCAACAGTTTACAGTTCATCTGTCCTACTAATGGGGCGAACGAAGTGATACTACAAAAAGGATTGATTTATACGGGAGGCGGCAAGGTGCAGAAAACGGAAAAAACTGTGAAGGTGGATTTAGAGTGGGTCGGATTAATCTTACAGGCGAAAGAGATCGGATTGAAGAAAGAAGAGGTGCGTTTTTTCCTTGAAGAACAAAAGGAAATTATTAAAACAATAAACAAAGGATAGAAGGCTCACCTATTATATGATATAATTCGAGTGAAAGTAGGTGAGTGGGTTTGCTTGGTGAACGAATTAAAACATTCAGAACAGAACAAAAAATGTCCATATCAGAATTAGCAGAAAAAGCTGGGGTAGCCAAATCATATTTGAGTTCGATTGAACGGAATAAGCAAACAAACCCATCCATTCAATTTATTGAGAAAGTCAGTGAAGCTTTAGGAGTTTCTGTCAATGAACTTCTCTATAATAGTGATGAAGTCGAAATTAAAGATCTGGACCGGGAATGGCTTGAAATTGTGTTGGAAGCAATGCAATCAGGAGTTTCCAAGAAACAATTTAAAGAATATCTCGAGTTTAATAAATGGAGAAAAGAACAAGAGTCAGAGTAGTCACCCCGTCTTTCTCTACATTAATCCAAGAAAGTCTGCAAACCATGGTATCTTCCTATACTATGGTTTTTTACTGCAAGGAATACTATAAAATAAATATGCTCTAGATAACTGACGTGCCAAGAGTAGCCATATTTTCCCCGCACCAAGCAAAGCCCAAATGAATTACTTCTTGCTGCTTTGCGAGGAATGTTTCTTCACTAAGTAAGTTTGCAGCACGGCGAGTGAGAAAATATTAAACTTTACACTCCCAGACCTAGGAAACTTACTGTAAGGGAACTTCCACCTTTGTTACGTTGTGAATAGATTGGAGAGTTTTCCGATTGGATAAAAAATATTGGTATTGGCTGCTTCCCGTTCTTTGGATGGGCATTATTTTCTATTCTTCCGCTACGCCATATGAACAGCAGGATATGAAACCATTTTTAGGTGAATCTGTGAACTTGGGGTTTCTCGAACCATTGGTAAATGAGGTGCGGTTTACATATAACGGATCCATTGTAAGCATCGAAACTCATGGTGTAGAGGGGATTGTAGAATTCTTCGTTCGAAAAGGTGCCCATGTATTTGTTTTTCTCTTCCTTACTTGTTTGTTTAAGATTGCACTTGCTAGGACAACGAGTCTGCGATTTAAAATCCAATTATTACTTGCCTTTTTACTAACCGTTGCATATGCTATTATGGATGAAATCCATCAGGGGTTCACCCCGAACCGTACACCATATATTGGGGATGTTTTCCTTGACAGCATGGGTGGTTTAATTGCTGTGGTTCTCCCAACTATCATTCGTAAAAGGAGCCTGTCCAAATAGCTTTTAATAAGCTTTCCCTAAGATATCTCATAAAAATTGCGAAAAAAGATGAAAATCTATGAAAAAAGTTGTATAATGTCCTATATGAAAAGTTAAAAAAACCCAAAGCTAGTACGTAAGCTATAACATTGATTCACCAACCTCTAGAGAAAGCTTACAATGACAACTGTTACAACGCTAGACTTCAAAAACACTAGAATTGAAAGCAATGAAAAGGCGGGAATAGAGTTATGGGTGAGCAAGAGCGGTACAAGAATATGTTAAGAAAAATAATCGACGAAACTGAAAATGAAAAGATTCAAACGTCTGAAGAATTAATTCGCACATTAATAAATGAACTTACAACAAATATTGGTGTGAAATCTCAACATCCTTTAGTCAAGTAAAGAAAAAAAGCTGCATTCTAATAAATGAATGGAGCTTTTTTGTTTTTAATAGAAAATTATTCTGTTGTGCTTTCAACATCGATTTCTAGATATTTTTCATCTGTAAAGTGGATATCTGCCTGGTCATTTGTTAAATCTATCATCCAATCTTTGAAATTATCCTTTTCCCCAGCTTCGACATAAACGATAAATTCAACATTCTCCAGATAATTTATCGTTTCGAGAACATGATCAGATTGTCTTAGCACATTTTCCAATTTACCGAGCAGACCGTAGTCGACCGTAACGGACACGCCTTGCATCAATACTCGTTTTACAATTCCCGTCGTTTTAATTGCTTGGCTTGTCGTATTGCCGTATGCGCGGATCAGACCTCCTGCACCGAGCTTAATCCCTCCAAAGTAGCGGGTCACGACTACTGCAGTATCTTTCAGATTCTGTTTCTTCAATACTTCCAGCATGGGTATTCCGGCAGTCCCGCTTGGCTCTCCATCGTCATTTGCTTTTTGAATTTCATTATTTTCTCCGATCATATAGCAAGAGCAGTTATGGGTAGCATCGTAATGCTTCTTCTTAATTTCCTGGATGAACGATTGAGCTTCTTCTTCCGTTTCGACACGACGTACATAGCCGATAAATCGGGATTTCTGAATGATTATTTCGTCCTGTCCTTCTTGTTTTACGGTAAAATAGTGTGATAGCATTGAATCACTCCTTATAATCTTCTTTGGGCAATCTTATCCCTGTATAGAGTACTTCATATCGGTAGATAATATTAGGTAAAAAGTTCTGAAAACGTGGAAGTAGGGAATAGACCCTATGAAAAATGAAATGTATCGCGTATATTATAACATACAGGGTGGTGGTAACGATGTTGATCAAAAATAGTGAAAAAGCAATTGATCAGGTCATCGATGAAATGATTCGTGTAGTCAAGAGTAGTAAGAATGAAATTTTTAATATTAGTGAACAGGCTCGTCACGAATATGATACCCTAAAAAAAGAACTGGAGGAAACGAAAAGACTTATAATAGAGTACATAGAAGAAGGCGATCGCTTGGAAATCGACATGCGGGCTTCTCGGAAGCGTCTAGCAGAGGTAAGTAAAGATTTCGTTCGCTACACGGAAAATGATATTCATCAGGCCTACAAGGATACCCATCAATTACAAGCACAGATGACGGTGTACAGGGAGAAAGAAGCAGACTTAAGAAAAAAACGCGACGATATCGAGCGCCGACTCGTTAATCTATATGATACAATTAATAAAGCGGAAGGGATTACAAGCAAGATTTCGGTGGTCGAACAATATCTTGCAGATGATTTCTTCCAGGTTAATGAGCTGATTGAAACTGCAAAAGAAAAACAGGCATTCGGTCTGAAAATCATTGAAGCGCAGGAAGAAGAGCGTAGAAGATTATCCCGTGAGATCCACGATGGTCCGGCCCAGATGCTTGCAAACATTCTGCTCCGTTCGGAAATTATCGAGCGGGTATTGCATGAGAATTCCGTTAAGGCGGCAATAGATGAGCTTCAAAGTGTACGAAAAATGATCCGTTCATCACTCTATGAGGTAAGAAAAATAATTTATGATTTACGTCCGATGGCACTTGACGATTTAGGACTGATACCGACAATCCGGAAATATATTGCAAATCTTATTGACTTCCACCAAATTGACATCGACTTTGTCTTTTTAGGGGAAGAAAAGCGTCTGAATGATAAATATGAAGTTGCTTTATTCCGGTTAATGCAGGAGTCTGTTCAAAACGCAATTAAACATGCCAATCCGACACTTATTCAAGTGAAATTACAAATTCAGAAAAAGAATATCATCATGATTATTAAAGATAATGGAAAAGGGTTCGATGTAAATATAAAGAACGAGAATTCTTTTGGTCTTGTTGGCATGAAGGAACGTGTGGACATGTTGGGCGGAGAATTAGACATTAGTTCAAAACAAAATGAAGGAACGACTGTCATCATACGCGTTCCTGACGCAGCAGAATAAGACACCGAAGTATTCACGAATAAAACAAATCGACAATTAAATGATTTTTGGGAGGAAGTACAGATGGTAAATGACAATATAATTAAGATTGTACTAATCGATGATCATAAGTTATTTCGTGAAGGAGTGAAGCGGATTTTAGAATTTGAATCATCCTTTGAAGTAATCGCAGAAGGAGATGACGGTACAGAAGCGGCAAAGCTTGTTAAAGAAAATAATCCAGATGTTGTCTTGATGGACATCAACATGCCGAATATTAATGGAATTGAAGCCACAGCTGACTTAGTCCGTTATTTCCCAGAAACGAAAGTCATCATCTTATCCATTCACGATGATGAAGCTTATGTTACCCATGCATTAAAAACTGGTGCACAGGGGTATCTTTTAAAGGAAATGGATTCTGATTCTTTAATCGAAGCGATCCGTGTAGTTAGTGAAGGCGGCTCTTACTTACATCCAAAAGTTACCCATAATTTAGTAAAAGAGTATCGTCGTCTTGCTACGGATAGCGTTGCAGCAGGTGCTGGTGATAAAGTTGTTGAATACCGTAAACCACTTCATTTGCTTACGAAGCGTGAATGTCAAGTACTCCAACTGCTTGCTGACGGAAAGAGTAACCGCGCAGTCGCAGAAACTTTATATATAAGTGAGAAGACAGTAAAGAACCATGTTAGTAATATCTTGCAAAAAATGAATGTTAACGACCGAACCCAAGCCGTCGTAACGGCAATTAAAAAAGGCTGGGTAGAGGTATTGTAAAGCTTAGGCTATCGCTAGCAACATTAGACACCTACGAGATATTTTTATGGTTTCATATATAACCTAAAAAATCCTTGTTAAAACAAGGGTTTTTTATTTGGGAAATTATGTTGATGTTTAATGAATTTTTTCCGATTTTCATGTAAAATATAGGTCATACATTTGGGATTATAGAATACATACTTTAAAATAAAAAATAGTGAAATGAAGGAGAAGGTAAACGATGAAAATTGCTGTCATGACAGATAGTACAGCTTATATTCCGGAGAAAATTCGTGAAGAACTAAACATTCATATGGTACCATTGAGCGTCGTATTTGATGATACATCTTACCGCGAGGAAATTGATATTACAACAGAAGAATTTTATGAGAAACTGAAAAGTTATAAAGAACTGCCGACAACATCCCAGCCCTCCATCGGCTATATCGCGGAGAAGCTTGAACAGCTTGCTGAGGATTATGATGCTGTTATTTCCGTACATCTATCCAGCGGAATCAGCGGGACGTACCAGGCTGTTTTAAGTGCTGGTGAAATGGTTGAAGGCATTGATTTGTATGCTTATGATTCAGAAGCAAGTTGTTTTGTCCAAGCTTTTTATGTTTACGAAGCCGTGAAGCTTAGCAAGGAAAATAAAACACCGGAAGAAATTATTGTCCGCCTGGATGAAATGAAACAATCGATGCGTGCTTATTTTATGGTCGATGATTTAACGAACTTGACTCGGGGTGGACGACTTTCAAATGCTCAAGCTATTGTCGGAAGCTTACTGCAAGTTAAACCAGTGCTTCACTTTGTAGATAAATTAATTGTCCCATTTGAAAAGATCCGCACCCGTAAGAAAGCGGTGAACCGCCTTATTGGCATGCTTGAAGCAGAAGCGGAAAAAGGGAAAGACTTGAAGGTAAGCTTCATTCATGCGAATGACGAGGAAGCAGTTCTAGCATTGGAAAAAGATTTCAAACAAAAATATCCAAATATCGAAACGTCCATTTCCTACTTCGGACCAGTTATCGGTACTCACCTCGGCGAAAAAGCGATCGGAGTCGGCTGGTACGAGAAATAAGAAGTTGGTTAGCAGCTTTATACGCAATCCAAAAAAACAGTCTTTTACGGCTGTTTTTTATGGATTGAGTTACAGAAGCTTATGATATATACTAACAATTATAATAATTGAAGAAGGGATGATGCTAATGATCCAGCAACAATCAGTTCCTCCTCTACATGAACTTGCTGCCCTTTTAGATGGAAAACTGCTCCGCCTTGAAGAACTTCCCATTGAAGACAAGCTTGCTCGCCACCTCCTATCAGAAAACCTCTTAGCAACAAAGCCCGCCCTTCAAAAATCATTTCTCCGAACGAAATGCATGCGCTGTGGTAATGAATCTGCCCGCCAATTTGCTAAAATGCCCTGTAAAAAATGTGAAAATACCCATTTTTATTGTAGAAGCTGTATCGATATGGGGAGACTGATGGAATGTGATGTCCTTTATTATTGGAATGGGCCACCAGCAGTCTGGCCGAAACATGAAAATCCGTGTTCATGGGAAGGAACATTAACCAGGGCGCAAGAGAAAGCTGCTTTACGAATTACAGAAGCCATTTTAAACAGGGAGAACGAAATTCTGACTTGGGCAGTTTGCGGAGCAGGGAAAACTGAGATGCTTTTCCCGGCAATCTCCAAGGCATTGGAAGAAGGTTTTTTAATGATACGGCGACCACCGAGAGCAGATGTCGTCCGCGAATTAAAGCCTCGGCTCGAGAAAGC
>NZ_BMOS01000005.1:109739-147372 GCF_014647195.1 Oceanobacillus indicireducens
GATGCGTATTTGTTTGGCGACACCGAGAGCAGATGTCGTCCGCGAATTAAAGCCTCGGCTCGAGAAAGCCTTTCAGGATATCCCAATCCAAGCGTTGTACGGTGGCAGTAAAGATAAGCATAAACATGCACAACTTCTAATTGCAACAACCCATCAACTTCTTCGTTACGAGGATGCGTTTGACGTTATGGTTATTGATGAGGTTGATGCCTTTCCCTTTCACGCCGATCCAGCTCTTCCATTTGCCGAGAAGCGCTCTCGCAAATCAACTTGTACAACAATCTATCTCACCGCAACCCCTAGGGAAGTTCTGAAAACTAAGATTCTCCGAGACAAATTGGCGCATGTTTTCGTCCCAGTTCGCTATCATGGCCATCCACTTCCCGTTCCACAATTAAAAATGTGGCTTGCACTAAATAAAGAACTTCCGAAACAGAATGCCTCTAATCCGCTCTTCCGCTGGCTTCTTAACAGGAGGAACCCAGAAAGACAGCTCCTTTTATTCCTTCCTACAGTAGAATTGACCAACCAACTGAAAACTCCATTTACGAATTTAATGCTTGAACACAAGCTCATCAACCATCCTGATGAATTAGATGCAGTTCACGCTGCTGACCCGGACAGGGAGGCAAAAGTCATGTCTTTCCGTGACAAAAAATTAAAAGTCATTTTGACAACGACTATTCTCGAACGTGGTGTAACTTTCCCTTCTGTTGATGTTGCGATTCTTGATGCTGGCCATGATGTATTCGATGAAGCAGCCCTCGTTCAAATAGCCGGTCGAGCGGGAAGAAATGCGAACGATCCAACAGGGGAAGTGATGTTTTTCCACGATGGGAAAACGGAGGCAATGCTTGCTGCCATTTATTCGATCAAACAAATGAATAAGCGAGGAGGTTTTTAGAATGAACTGTTTATGGTGTGAGGCAGAACAAAGTAGAAATATAGGTTGGAATAATTTCTTGTCTCTAATACAACCATCCGAACTATGTGATTCTTGTGTGACGAACCTAACGTTCTTGCAGGATGCCCCGAGTCGTTGTGCGAAATGTAGCAGAGAAACCGCGGAAGAGACTTGCTTTGACTGCCAACGTTGGGAAAAACGTGCACAGGGTGATCCACTTCAATTGAATTATTCTGTTTTTCAATACAATCCTTTCCTGCAAGAGGTCATTGCAAAATGGAAATACCGCGGTGATTATGTATTGGGAGAATTATTCCGTCCTTATTTACGGAAAGCGTTCTTTAAAAAATTCGGAAAGAAAAAGAAAGAATTAACAGCCGTCCCTATTCCTTTAAGCGAAGAAAGATTAGCAGAGCGCGGATTTAATCAAGCGGAAATGCTTGCCGATTTTTTGCCGGTCCAAACAAAGTCTGCCTTTATTCGAATAGATAGTGAAAAGCAATCCAAGAAGAGCCGTAAAGAACGAGTCACAGCTAAAAATCCTTTTTCACTCACCAAAAAAATTAAAACTCCTGTTCTTTTGGTCGATGATATATATACAACAGGAACTACATTACGGCATGCCAGCGAACTATTAATAAAACAAGGTTGTCCGCAAGTTTATGCATTAACGCTCATTCGTGGATAAAAATGCTATAATAAAGTGAAACTTCATTCAGTGGGGTATCCTTAGCCCCCACTGAATGTTAGTTGAACAGAATCAGGGATTTACGGACTGTATATCCCCACCTTCACATGTTGGGCTTCCCTCATGTTTAGAAGTGGGGAGTATTACAGACCGTTAATGCGTGATAAAAGAAGAACGAATAAAAAGGGGAATTTTTCATGGCAGAATTAGCTAACTGTTCCCGTTGTGGAGCAGTCTATGTAATGACGATTCGCGATATTTGTCAGGATTGCTATAAGAAAGAGGAAGAAGCATTCCAGACCGTATATCATTTTTTACGTGAGAAAAAGAACCGGGAAGCAACGATGATTGAAATTGTGGAAGCTACGGGTGTAGAAGAAAAAATGATTATGAAATTTGTTAAAGAAAGGCGTTTGTTGCCGACAGATTTTCCAAACCTTGCTTATCCTTGTGACAGATGTGGTAGAGGTATTACGACTGGTAAGCTTTGTGAGAATTGTCAAAAGGAATTGAAGAGTGAACTTGCTATACTCGAAGAAGAGGAACGGACAAAACAAGAACGTGAAGAAAGAGAACGAGAAAACGTCTATTTTTCTTTTAATAAGGATAAAAACTAAATAATCCTTCATAACTTTGATTAGATGCCGATACTATTAATAGGTGTAAGTATAAAATAATTGCTCGTTATAGATAGATGGGAGGAGGAAGAGGAATGAAAATCAATCGACCGAATCAACTGAATTTCAATCCTTATAAACAACAGCTCCAAAAACAGACAGAAATGAAAAAAGCTGCAAAACGTTCGGATGAGCTACAAATTTCCAAGGAAGCTCTTAAGCTTCAGGAAAAAGGTCAGCCGAATAATAACCGTGCCAAAAAGGTTCAGGAAATCAAACAACAGATAGAAAATGGAGAATACAAAGTGGACCATGAAGTTGCTGCACAGAAAATGTTCGAGTTTTGGAAGAAGTAAGTTTAATGGGGAACAAGTCCATTCAAAGGAGGACCTATTAGTCCATGAATGAATTAAGACAAGCATTAACTGAATTAGTAGGCCTGCATCGGGAACTGCTCAGCATATCTGTTGAAAAAATGGAAGGTATCAAAGTTGGGAACATCGATAGCCTGCAACCTCTTTTAACCAGAGAACGGAAGCTTGTGCAAAAGATCGAGCAGGTGGAAAAGATACGCATTCAACTTGTAAATAATTGGATCGAAGCAGAAGAGATAACTGATGCAGAACCGACTATTACGTTCATACTGGAACAAATGACGAACGAAACGGAGAGGCTAGAGCTTGAAGAAGTGACGATTGAATTAACGAAGGTCATTACTGAACTGAAAGCTCAGGAAAAATTGAACATCGCCCTCATTAACCAATCCATGCAATTTGTACAAATGTCATTGGATTTAATGAGTCCGTCTCTAAAAAATATGAATTACTCGAATATGGATAAACCTGATGTTGAACAACCAAATCGATCCATATTTGATTCGAAGGCATAACTTAAGATAAAGGAGTAACAGCAAATGAGTACATTTCACGGATTGGAAATGGCAAAACAAGCATTATTTGCCCAGCAATCTGCTTTACATACAACTGGTCATAACATTGCAAACGCAAATACAGAAGGTTACTCGAGACAACGAGTGAATTATGTGACTGATATAGCGATGCCTAGCGCTTCAAAAAACCGAACGGGGATTCCTGGCCAAATCGGGACTGGGGTAAAAGCCGGTTCGATTCAGCGCATACGCGACCAGTTTCTTGATGGCCAGTTCCGCGGAGAGAATAGCTTAGCAGGGTATTGGGAAAAACGCGCGGACGCTCTTGGACGCATGGAGGATGTATTGAATGACTTGGATGATACTGGATTGTCCCAAGTGATGGACCAGTTCTGGAGTGCGCTTCAGGATCTTGCGGTGAATCCGACGAATGGCGGTGCACGTTCCGTCGTTGTTCAGCGTGGAAAGGCCCTAAGCGAAACATTTAATTATCTTAATCAGTCCTTAACGCAGATACGGAGTGATTTAAAAACGGAAATGAATCATGCCGTGGAAAGTGTCAACCGGATCTCAGAGCAGATTAGTGACTTGAATACACGGATTAAAGCACTTGAAATCAATGGCTATGTTCCGAATGATTTATATGATCAGCGTGACCTGCTTATTGACAAACTATCCGGAATCATACCGATTGAAGTGAGTTACGAGAAATCAAGTGAGCATGTTGGTGACGTCGCCCAAGGTCTTGCAGTGATTGAAGTGAAGACAGAGGAATTCACCGATGCAGATGGAAATATACAGAACGGTTATAAGCTTGTTGACGGAGCAAACTTAACGTACCAGTCGATTTCCCTTGAAGAAGCAGAAAGTGATGGCTTTTCTTATATTAGCGGAATTCAGCTTGATATAGACGGGGCCCCCCTAAAATTGGATACGGGAAAAGCTGGGGCATTGCAATCTCTGATTGATACTTACGGCAGTGGAGAAAATGAAGGAGAATTCCTGAAAGGTCTTAAAGATTTGGCTGCACTACGGGATAATTTTATCGATGCATTTAACGCGGTTCATCGTGAAGGAGTTCCAATTGGAGAGACTGATGGACCAGTTGATTTCTTTGTGATTGATGAGGATGGCAATATGGCTGTAAATCAAGATATTATTGATAACCCTAAATTGATCGCTGCAGCGCTTGAAGGAGAAGGCGACGGGAAGAATGCTCTAGAGCTTGCAAAAGTGTTTGATGAGGCAGGAATAAAAGAAGCCTACTCACAAATAACTGGTTCATTAGCCGTTCAAGTAGAGGACGCTGAAAGAATGAGAAGGAATACAACCGTGTTAGTCAGCCAGCTGGAAAACGATCGACAATCCATCGGTTCGGTTTCGCTGGATGAGGAAATGACAAACATGATTAAGTTTCAGCATGCGTACAACGCAATGGCTCGTTCGATGACGGCAACGGACGAATTATTGGACCGTATAATTAATAATTTGGGGCTTGTAGGAAGGTAGGTCATAATGATGCGTGTTACACAAAGTATGATTTCAAATAATCTATTAAGCAATTTAAATAGAAGCTATGCAAAGATGGATAAATATTTTGATCAGTTGAATACGGGGAAGAAGTTCAGCCGTCCATCCGAAGATCCAGTTGCAGCTTTGAAGGGAATTGGCTACCGGACGGAATTGCACCGAATCGAACAGTATCAGCGGAATACCGGTGAAGTGCAAAATTGGTTTGACAATACAGATGCCGCATTGGAACAGGCAAATAGTGGTTTGCAGCGACTTCGTTATCTCGCTGTCCAGGCAAGTAATGGCACATATGGTGAAGGCGAGCTAAAAAATATAGCTGAAGAAGCCGAACAAATTAAACAAGACCTCATCGATGTGGCAAATACAAAAGTAAATGATAAATATATTTTTAATGGTACGAAAACCAATGAACCGCCTGTCAAAATTGTAGACGGGGAAGTCGTTCCTAATTTTGATGAAAACGCGGTTGAAATCGAGATTGCAGCTGGTGTGAACATAACCGTGAACAGCGATGGGAATAAGATATTTACTGACGAAGAAGCGGATATGTTTGCAGTAATTGATTCGTTCATCGAAAGCTTGAAGAGTGGGAATGCTGACGGAGAAATCGACCAAAGCATTGCCGCTTTAGACGGAGTTATTGATAATGTAATCAATGCCCAGGCCGACCTTGGAGCGCGAATGAACCGGTTGGAATTGGTAGAGAACCGTCTAGAACAGCAAGAAATCGTAGCCACCGGATCTTTATCCGCAAATGAAGATGTGAATTATGCGGAAGCAATTACAAATTTGATTACGCAACAAAGTATTCACCAGGCGGCACTTGCCAGTGGTTCACGGATTATTCAACCAAGTCTTGTTGATTTTCTTAGATAAATAATAGAAGCCCTTAGCCCTATGAAAGGACTTTGGGTTTTTTTCTATGAAAGAAACCAGTCCCAAAACACGGTCGCCAAACCATGGAATGAGAGGAAGAATATTAATGAAACTTGATACGAAATATTTAGGTGTTGTAGAAATCGATGAAAGGAAAAAGATCAATTTTCCTAATGGTCTCCCGGGTTTCCCGGAAGAGACAGAATTCATTATTTTAGAATTGCCGAATAATGCAGCATTTCAATTACTGCAATCAACGAAAACGAGTAATCTTGCCTTTGTAATTACCAATCCATATCTATTCTATCAAGCGTATGAATTAAAGCTGGATGAAGATTTGCTCGATCTATTAAAAATTACAGCTAAGGAGGATGTCGCAGTCTACGCGATTGTGACATTGAATAAACCATTCTCGCAAAGTACGATGAATTTACGAGCCCCAATCATTATTAATACGAAGCAATTAATCGGTAAACAGTATATTTTAAGTGACCATACGTATTCTTCCAAGGTCGCGATTGCCCCAGACGAGAAGGGAGCTAGAACATGCTAGTTTTAACGAGAAAGAAAAATGAAGCAATCCAAATTGGGGACGATATTGAAATCAAGGTGCTGGGGATGGAAGGAGATCAAGTAAAGCTCGGGATTGAAGCACCGAAATCTGTAGATATTCACCGAAAAGAAATTTATTTGGATATTAAGGAACAGAATAACGCAGCAGCCAATTTTACGCTCGATTTGCTTGAGCTAATGAACGACAACACATTGGACAAGTAATTTGTAAATTCCCCTTCAAAACTTCGAAAACATGCCGATACTACTAGTAGATATATATGAGGGGGATGAATAGGGATGGCGATAGAAAAGATCGGATCTCAGCCAATCATTCAGAGCAACATTCAACTTAAACAAGAGAAGTCAGTTGATAGACCTATAATAGCTACGAAAGAAAACCAACAAAAAGAAAATTCAAATGTAAAAATTGAAAAATACGGTAAAATGCAAAGAGATGCGGTCGAAGAAGCGGTTGATAATCTCAATCAATTTTTAGAACCATCTCGCCGCAATTTGAAGTTCGAATTACATGATAAGCTTGATAAATATTATGTGACGGTAGTTGATTCAACAACGGATGAAGTAATTAAGGAAATTCCACCAAAGAAAATTCTCGATATGTATGCGGCGATGGCGGAATTCATGGGATTACTTGTCGATGAAAAAATATAAGGAAGTGAGCATATGCGTATAGGTGGCTTGGCCAGTGGTATTGATACAGATTCAATGATAAGAGACTTGATGAATGCGGAACGGATTCCGTTAAATAAACTCCAGCAGCAACGGACGAAAATGGAATGGCAACGTGACGCTTTCCGTGACATTAATAAGCAGATTGCCGAACTGGAACTGCTAATTGAAAACATGCGATTAAATAGTAATACAATTAATCCAAAGAAAGTGGCATCTTCTATGGAAGGGGCAGTAACGGCGACAGGATCTGCAGCGGCGGGAAATGGTGCTTATAAGATTGCTGTTACGCAACTTGCTTCTAATGCAATTAATACGGGAAATGCTTCTAAGGAAGATATTGAAAAATTCATTTCCGAAAATGATGGCGAAACTGTAACATTTTATACGTACGGGGAAGCAGATGCTAAACGCGGGCTTGAAGCGGGAATGCAGGAAAGGTCCTTTAAAATAGAAAAAGACGATACAATCGATTCGATTATAAAAAAAATCCATGCTGCAGATAAAAATGTCCGCGCCTTTTATGATGAGGCTTCGGGTCAATTTGTAATGGAGACGAAACGTACCGGCGATTACAATACGAATAAAGAAGATGAATTTGGCGGAGCTGAGATAGGATTCAAAAGCGGTGAAAGCAGCTTCTTTACGGAACTTTTTAGTATGAGCAACGATCAGGAACAGGGTGGGACAAACGCAAAATTCACCTATAATGATGTTGTTGAATTAGAGTCAAAGGATAACCGTTACACATTAAATGGCATGACGTTTACCTTCCATGACGTAACAGGAATAGATGAAAATAATAAACCAATTAATGCAACCCTCACAGTTACAAATGATATTGATAAAGCTGTGGAAAATATTACAGATTTTGTCAATAAATATAATGAACTCATAACAACATTGAACGGAACACAGCAAGAACCAATTTATCGCGATTTCCCACCACTTACGGAAGAGCAAATGGAAGAAATGTCTGAAAGGCAAATCGAGCTTTGGGAAGAAAAGGCGAAAAGCGGACTATTGCGCAGAGAATCTATTATTCCATCTGCCTTAACAAGTCTCCGCTCGACCTGGTCGTCCACTGTTGATAATGACGGGGCATTTCGTCTAATGGCTCAAATAGGAATTACGACAACGGAAGATTATATGGATGGTGGGCTTCTTAAAATTGATGAAAATATATTACGTGAGAAGTTAGAAGAAGATGCAACATCTGTCCAAAATCTGTTATTCAATAGTTCGGAAGGTTCGAGCCGAGGATTATTAAATCGGCTGGAGGATTCGCTTGAGAAGACAATTGGTCAAATTGAGCAACGAGCAGGAAAAGGTTCCTTTACCAACCAGATGTATACGATGGGGCGCGAACTCGAAGCGATGGAAAAGCGGATTAAAGCATTTGAAGATCGCTTAGGGCAAGTTGAAGACAGATATTGGCGTCAATTCTCCGCAATGGAGCGGGCAATTTCCATGATGAACAATCAATCGGCGATGTTAATGGACTTCGGTGGTAATATGTACCAATAAGGAGTGATACAAGATGAATAGAGCATATCAAACCTATCAAAATAATGCAGTAAATACAGCATCTGGCGGGGAATTAACCCTTATGCTTTACAATGGTTGCATAAAATTTGTGAAGCAAGCTATGAAAGATATGGATGCAAATGACTATGAAGCGAAGAACAGAAATATTCAAAAGGCGCAAAATATAATTCGTGAACTATTAATTACATTAGATCCAAAAGTGGAGATATCTAAGCAATTCCAGCCACTTTATGAATTTATGCTTAATGAATTAACAGCTGCGAATATCGATAACAGCCCTGAAAAGCTAGAGAATGTTCTTGGTCTTGTAACTGAATTCAGAGATACATGGAAACAAGTACTCCTTCAGCATCGTAAGCAACAATATTCCCAAAGGCCAACAGTCTAATGGAAGTATTGGAGAAAGTCTATGAATTGACTAAAGAGTTGACAACATTACTGGAACAACCCGTAACATCAAAGAACCGGGATGATGTCATTCAACAGTTAAATGAACTTATTGAGGAACGGGGAAAATGGATGGAGCAACTGTCTCCTCCATACTCAGACGAAGAAATGAAGCTTGGTAATGAAATCGCCAAGTTGAATCCAAAAATTCAGATGAAAATGCAAAATCTTTTTACGGATTTAAAGACAGAAATGAAACAAATGCAACAACAAAAGAAATCCCAACAATTTTACACAAATCCTTATAAAAATGTATCCACCTTAGACGGTACCTTTTTAGACCGTAAAAATTAACAAGAAGGAAGTGCCATAACCTTTCGTAATCACAAGGTTAAAGTTATGGCACTTCCTTTTAATATACAAGAGAAATTGTCGATCACTTTCATTTAGCGAAATTGTGCAACGTACTTCTGGAGGTCCGCAGTCCAGACACCTCTCGCTTTCCGCGGGCGGCTCCAGCTGTGCCCGCGGAAAGCATCCGTCCACCGGGCAACTGAACGGCGATTAGAGCGCCTTAATTAGTGAAAGAGCAGACACTTACGCTGTATGAAAGTGCTTAGCAATTCATTGGAAAACAATATTAAAAAAAAGCCGTGTCTAGCCATATGGTTTGTCGACGAAAGCTGGGTTAACAAATTTGCTACGTGTAAGAGGAAATCTAGAGAAATATGAATCTAGTACAACGATATTGTAAATATTAATAAAAAAATGTTTCCAGCCTAAACATTGTTATATCAAGCTTTACCATTGCCCATCAGTGAAACCATTTACACAACGTAAACGTTTGAGGAGGAAAAGTACCGGGAAACATAGTATACTATATATATAAAGAATTAAAGGAGGACACTTTTATGAGATTTAACATTCGTGGAGAAAATATTGAGGTTACCGATGCTATTAGAGAGTATGTGGAAAAGAAAATCAGCAAGCTTGAGCGCTATTTCGATACTACTCAATCAACTGATGTTCATGTAAATTTAAGTGTCTATAATGATGAGCAGCGCATCGAAGTAACAATTCCAATGACCGACCTCCTATTACGTGGGGAAGTACGACACGACGATCTATATGCAGCAATCGATTTAGTAGTAGATAAGTTAGAAAGACAAGTTCGAAAATATAAAACCAAAATCAACCGTAAATCCCGTCAACATGGTGCACCTAAGCATGTATTTGCGGAAATGGAAAGAGAACTTGCGGATAATGAAGATACATCTGATAACTTTGAAATCGTGCGTACGAAGCGATTTGATTTGAAACCGATGGATTCTGAAGAAGCGATACTTCAGATGGATATGCTCGGTCACTCCTTCTTTGTCTTTAATAATGTAGAATCAGGTGAAACAAGTGTTGTGTATCGCCGAAAAGATGGTAAATACGGTTTAATTGAACCAACACTGTAAGAAATAGGATATTAAAAGGTTCCAAGCAAATTTTAAACGCTTGGAACCTTTTCACTTATTATTATTTTACTAGTTATGTCCGGCCTCTATTAGAATTATTCCTCTGCACCATAGCTGATTAAATTTGTGAAAATACGATATCCCCCTGGTACTTGACTGTCTATTTGACGATAGAAGACTAGGCTGGAATAAAGGTATGTTCCTTCACCATAATCTGCTAATAGGATACCACCGTCGAATGCCTCTTCATCGGGGTCTGCCATTTCTACGAATGTCTCGTAACGGTCATCCCAATTCATCGGGAAGTAGAGACCGCGTTCCTGCACCCAGTTGTCCCAGTCATTATCTGTGATCTGGTTTGGATAATTGAATAGCTTGTGCTCAGGCTGAGTCATTGTAACTTCTGCATTTTCATCGGTAACCCGCCATTCAATTGATGGTGAGCCGATCTCCAGATGATAAGGAGCTGAAGCTTCGACATCCCAGTTATCTCCTGGCTTGTGATATTGAACCACAAGGTGACCGCCCTCCTCTACATATTGAAGAAGTCTAGCGTTATTCTCGACTAAATCTGGTCGGGACAAGTTGGCTCTGATACCAGTCACAATAGTATCAAATTGAGATAAATCACTTGATGCTAGGTCTTCTTCTGTCAGTTTTGTAATATTAAAGCCAGCATTAATTAAGTGATTTGCGACATTATCAAATCCGCTTTCAATATAACCGACTTTAAGGTTGTCTGGGATAAGCAATTCAAAGGCTTCACCATCGGCAGCAGATGAATAAAGAAAATATTCATCATTTATATGATCATATTGAATCTCTTGCACTGTTGTGTCAAAGGTTTTTCCATTTGATATTGCATAAGCTTCAATTTCAAAATTGCCTTCCTCTATATCTGCAGGCGAACTAACAGTAAAGGTTACTTCCTGTTCTTCAAAACGCTCTGTGAATGAAACCTCTGTTGTATTTGGTTCACTTGTCCACCCTTCAGGCAATTTTAATGCTACTTCCGCATCTCGTGAATTTATGTCATAGTTCTTAACTCTAACCTTAAGTGGTATATTTTCTTTTACATCTGCGGTATTTACCATTATACTTTCAGGGTCAACGCTAACAGCAAGCTCCGGAAGCACAGCTGCGGTATTATCTAGTTCTAAAGGAACAGCCGTCTCTGTTCCTTTTTCCTTAAAGGACACGATAGGCTGTATTACAGGTTCATCATAAGGATGATAATATGCTTCATCTTCAGGAACTTCTAAATGAAATACTGCTGTTTTTGTTTCTCCCGGCTTCATATGTTTTACATTAACAGCCCCATTATATTTCCAGTTTTCAGGAAGTTCTAATGCAGCTTGTACATGATTAACTTTTTTATCTCCCTCGTTGGAGAGAGTCATCGTTACTTGCACTTTTTCACCTTGTGTTATTACAGATGAATCGATTGTCGTTTCAACATTTAGGTTTGATGAAACGAAGCTCACCTCTGTAAGCTGTTCGGCTTTCAATTCTAGTTTATGAAGTAAATCATGCTTTACATCTGGTGCTAGCTTAGCTTTATCCACTTTCTTTATTAAATTTTGTGTTTCTTTTAAAGCCTGTTGTGATTCAGGGAAAATTTCAGTTCGGTTCGGGTATAACTTGATAATTTTATCCAGCTTTTTTTGCAGCTTTTTTAGCTGGTTGCTTAGAACAGGCTGAGAAACAACCTCTGCCCATTCTTTTAAATCATAAGGAATACCCTCAAACAAATTATTTTCCTGTGTCGTTACTGCACTGTCAACTAATTCTAAATGCGTTTGCTTTGGTTCGGCTGGGATGTCTCTTCCCATTCCCTGGCTCTTATGCAGGTATCTCGATTCTTCTCCCAGCTGTGGGTAGGTCATATCGTAAACAGGATCATAATCACCAATTTCAATGGAAAGAGTGGCCGTTTCTTGTGATTCTGCAGGTAAATAAAGTTTTTTCACCTGCCAAGGTTCCAAGCCTTCTTCAAGTTGCTCAGGGAAAACGTTTGGATCTGCAGCATCAGTAAAAGCTCTTTCACTTAAAATTGTCATTGTACGATGATGACCGTGCTGACTATTAACATCTCGAAAGGAGGGCATGACAATATCAGGTTGATATGTTCTTATAAAGCGGATCAGACGCTCATAAGTAAGCTCTTCTCCCCATTTTTCCAAAGTTTCTTCAGGAGACTTTGAAAAGCCAAAATCATAAATAGAATCTGAAATTGTTTCACTTAGATGGTAAGCTTTAACCCCTGTTATTTTCGCAGCTTCTTTCATTTCATTTGAACGGATAATGCCAAGTGCATTATCAAGCTCACTGCCGATTTCATTCTGACCGCCTTCTCCGCGGTTAGCAATCAGGCTTGAGGTTTTTACACCTAATCCTCTGGATAAGTATGCTAGAAAATCACTGCGCTCATCATCGGGATGTGCACCTGTATTTAAAAAACTTACAGTAGTGCTCAAAGGTTTAACTGCATTCCATAAATCTATATCATGTTCGGTTTTTTTCTGAGCGAATCCAGACAAAGATACAGTTGGTAAAATAAGCAGGACTGTTATTAATAAAGTAAAAGTCTTCTTCAATTTTGTAACCCCTTTCATTATATTAATTGTCAAATAACCTGCATAAGGCCTCCTTTCTATAAATAAGCTAAGTTAGTTAGCAAAACTAACTTAGCTAAACGCTATCACAAGCAATTAACGGTGTAAATATTCTAAAAGTTCCATGTTTTTCTTGATAAAATAATACTAGATAACAGATATTTTTATTGAATTGAGATATTACTGCTAGATTAACATTATCCAAAAGGCTTGATACGGAATAAATTTAAGGGTGTCAGCATAGGTTAGAAGGATAGGCCTGATGGACTATTCTCTGAAAAATTAAAAAAAGACATTGACATGAAATCGCTTCCATATTATACTGGGCATACTTTGGTAGTTAGCTTTACTAACTAAGTTTTTAAGTCAGCAAAAAAGAACGCGCTGTGCAGAAATGGTTGTGATGGCAAGTGAAAAAATCTACTCCTCAATTAGTTAAAATGATGAACAGAGAATTAATTATCAATGAATTAAGACGTAATCCAAAGCAGTCTCGGGCGGATTTATCTAAAAAGACAAAGCTCAGTAAGCCAACTATTTCAGAAATTGTCAGGGAACTGCTCGATGAAGAGTTAATTCTTGAAACAGGGGTGGGCGAGTCAAGTGGCGGTAAAAAGCCAATCTATCTTAAATACAATTCTCGCTTTAACTTTGTTGTTAGTGTTTTAATAGAAAATGATTCTATACATTTTGCATTAGGTGATATGAGTGGAGAAATTCTAACGCTATTTAAGCAGAAATTCATACCACATAGTGATGGAACGGTTATCATAGATTCAATTGAAGAAGGGGTTGAAAGACTTTTAGAGTTAGAGAAAGTCACGATGGATAAGGTGCTGGGCATGGTTGTTGGAGTTTCGGGTATTAAAATGGATTCCGATGACATGATTCGTTCATCACCGACGATTCGATGGGGAAATACGAATTTAAGAAAGGAATTATCTTCACGTCTGAAAGTTGATGTCATTATTGAAAATGACGTGAACTTGATGACAATTGGTGAATTTTATAAAGGACAAGGTCAAAACATCGCTAATTTCGTTTATTTGTTTATTGGTAATGGCATTGGCAGCGGGCTTTTCTTAAATGAAAAGTTTTATAAAGGGTCGCACTCTGCTTCAGGAGAAGTAGGCTTTATGATGATAGGAGATGAAAATAATATTAAGCAGGAGTTGGGTGTATTTGAAACAAATTATGGTTTATTTGGGGTCTCTGAAAGATTAAGAGAGTTAGAAGTTAATCTAGCAACGTGTGAGGCTGATTCTTTACTTCATATACTGCAATATCATCAAAATGATGCAAGGATAAAGGAAATTTTGGAAGAAACGATTGATCATTGGGCCAAAGCAGCGATTAATCTGATTAGTATTATTGATCCTCAGGCTGTCATTTTATCAGGAGAGCTTGTTAATATGAACCAAACTTCATTACATGCTTTTAAACAAAAAATTGAAAGATTTGTCCCGCAAATGCCTGAGATTAAAGTAACTGAATTAGGTTCTAAAGCCGGTATATATGGAGCGTTTCATCTTGGTTTAGCAGAATTTCATGTTGCTGGCTTTAAATATAAAAAATAACAATTCTATTTGGAGGGGTTAAGTTTGAAAAAGAAATTCGTATTAATATTAATGGCTGCCTTTATTTTAGTATTACTTGCGGCATGTGATGGCGATAATTCTTCAGATGGCACTGGGGAAAGCGATTCCGAAGAAGCTTCAGGAAATCTTGTCGTTTATACTGCACGTGATCAAACAGTAGTTGATAAGGTTGTAGAAATGTTTAATGAAGAATACCCGGATATTCAGGTAGATGTTCTGACAATGGGTGCACAGGAAATTATGGAACGTGTACGTGGTGAAAAGTCAAACCCAGGAGGAGACTTCTGGTGGGGAGGCACACAGTCTGCGTTTATGCAGGCAGCTGATGAGGATTTGTTAGAGCCTTTTACACCAAGCTTTGATGACGCAATTGAACCAGAACATAAGGATCCAGAGGGAAGATGGTATGGAGAAATGCTTCTGCCTGAGGTTATCATGATTAACAGTGATGTTTTAGATAAAGAATCTGGGCCTCAGGATTGGGATGATTTGCTAGACGAAGAATGGGAAGATGAGATTATTATTCGCGGCGTATTACCATCTGGAACGATGAGAACAATTTATGCTTCAATGATTTATCGTCAAGATCCGAATGATCCTGAAAAGGGTTATGAGTGGCTGGAAAAGCTTGATGCTAACACGAAGGAATATGCACAGGATCCTACTAATTTATACTTGAAACTTGCTCGTCAAGAAGGAACGCTTTCGCTATGGAACTTGCAGGATATCCTTATTCAGGCACATGCAAATAATCAACCATTCGATTATATTTACCCAGAGAGTGGTGCGCCGATTTTAGTTGATGCAGTAGGTATTATTAAAGACGCGAAGAATAAAGAGAATGCTGAACTGTTCTATGAATTCTTATTTGATCCTGAAACAGTTGTAGAGTTGTCAGAAGAAACATATCAAATCCCGTCACGGAATGATATTGATCCTGATGCAATGCCGGATTGGTACAATGAACTTGAACTAAAAGAACTTGATCTTGATTGGGAAGTCTTATCTGAAAATGAAATGGACTGGATGGATTATTGGGATAATAACATTAAAGATCAAAATTAATTTTAGCCTTAAATGTGTAGGGTGATGTACTCATATATCACCCTGCTTTTTATCTCAGTGTAGCTGGCAGTAAGATCCATCTCCTAAAAGTTGCGTTCCAACAGTCAGTAACGGACCGGTTGGTTCAACTAACATTAAGTGAGATGAAAAGAACCTCCCATTTAATGAAGTTTCGCTATAAAAGAAAGGTGAAGTTTATGAAAAGTGTCAGATTAGAACATATCACAAAGAAGTTTGGAAAAGCAAAGGGAGTAGAAGATGTTGATATTCATATCAAATCAGGAGAGTTTTTTACATTTTTGGGACCGAGTGGTTGTGGGAAAACAACAACATTAAGAATTATTGCTGGTTTCTACTTTCCAACAGAAGGTAAAGTCTATTTTGATAATGAGGATATTACAGGTTTAAAGCCGAATAAAAGAAATATAGGCATGGTGTTTCAAAACTATGCACTTTTTCCACATATGACTGTGTTTGAAAATATTGCCTTTGGTTTGCAAGTAAGAAAGCTATCAAGCAGTGAGATTAAAAGTAAAGTAGAAAAGGCACAAAAGTTTGTCCATCTAGAAGGATATGGCAACCGGAAAATAACAGAGCTATCAGGTGGGCAGCAGCAGCGTGTAGCTCTTGCAAGAGCATTAGTAATAGAACCAGATATTCTATTGCTTGATGAGCCATTATCCAACCTTGATGCTAAGTTACGGGAAGAAACACGGATTGAAATTAAACGTTTACAGGTTGAACTGGGAATTACAACGATTTATGTTACACATGATCAGCATGAGGCAATGTCGATGTCCGATCGGATAATGGTGATGGATAAAGGAGAAATCCAGCAAATTGGTACACCACAGGAGATTTATAATAAACCGGTTAATCATTTTGTTGCTTCATTTATAGGAGAATCTAATATTATAAAAGCCGATGTGAAAAACCTGACAGATACGCATGTCACGGTCGATATTGGTGGCGGTATCATACTAAAAGGATTAAGAGAGAATGGTTCTCCAATGCTTGACTATGCAAATGAAGATAGCGTGCTGCTCTCCATTCGTCCTGAAATGATTAACACTGGAGAGGGAGCAAATACATTAACCGGCATCATTCAATTGAGTGAGTTTACTGGGGTAAGTATTAATTATATTGTGAAAGTTGGAGATCACGAATTAAATGTAATGATTGTTAATGCAAGAACAAAAGTCTTGGAACGAGGTGATACGATTACATTGCATGTTCCTGAAAGCGGGATTTATTTTATGAGTGAAAAGAGGTAATAACATGACGACTAATAGTGAAACTCGTGCACCAAAACAAAGTATGTGGAAAAGAATAACACAATCGAAATACTTTGTTTATGTTTTAATATCACCTTTGGTTTTCGTTTTATTAGCCTACGTCATCTTTCCGATGTACAAAACGTTTTTACAAAGTGTGGTCGATCAGGAAGGTTCCTTGTCTTTAACAAATTACCTTAGATTTTTTACGTCAGAGGCTAACTTAGAATCCCTCTATAATAGTATATTTATTTCAATAGTTAGTGTTATCACTTGTGCAATCGTTGGTGTTGGGATGGCTTTTCTATTAAATAGATATGAATTTCCCGGAAGAAAAATATTATCTATCCTTGTTTTAGTTCCGATGGCATTACCGCCATTAATTGGTGCAATATCTTTTTCCTTTTTATATGGAAGCAGCGGGATTTTTCCGCGGCTCTTTCAATCGATCTTCCAGTTAGATAATGTTCCATTTGCGTTGGAGGGTATTTGGGGAATTATAATTGTGCATACCTTTACGATGTATACATATTTCTATTTGAGTGCATCGGCTGCAATCAGAGGTTTGGATTTATCACTTGAGGAAGCTGCAACTAGTCTAGGTTCCGGCCGATTGAGAATTTGGCGTAAAATTATTTTACCTATGTTAACCCCTGCGATGGTTGCATCATCATTATTAGTATTTATGATTTCTATGGCCTCGTATACAGCACCGCTTATGTTTGGAGTTGAGCGTGTGATGACAATGGCGATTACACTTTCAAGAACAAATGGAAATCTGGACATGGCAGCAACACAATCGACTATTTTGTCGCTTGTTTCCATTGCCTTTTTAATATTAATGACATGGTATCAAAATCGCAGAAATTATCAAAGTCAGAGTAAAGGTGTGGGTGTGCATCGAACGGAAGTAAGTTCACCAGTTGTAAAATACATCGCTGCTATTTTATCTACAATTGGGGTTTTTATTTTGATGCTTCCAATCTTGGTAATTGCCTTAATTTCGTTTGCGGTAGACGGTGAATGGACGACGCAAATTATTCCAACGTCATATACCTTTGAACATTATATTGAATTATTTACTGATTCAAGAACTTGGGGACCAATTAAGAATAGCATTCAAATGAGTATTGTCGCAGTGATCGGGAATATTATCTTCGGTGTAGCAGCTGCTTACGCGATGGTGCGCTTTGCATTTAAAGGTAAAGTATTTATGGACATATTAATTATGGTTCCTTGGGCTTTGCCAGGGACTGTTGTGGCGGTAAACTTGATATCTGCGTTCAGTGAAGGGAATGTATTTTCCTTTAATCAGGTATTAGTTGGTACATTTTGGATTTTACCACTGGCTTATTTTGTTCGACAGTTACCGCTCGTTTTCCGGAATACACAAGCCAGTTTAATACAGATGGATGATTCTATTGAGGAAGCAGCGCAAAGTCTTGGGGCTACATGGTGGCATTCGTTTAGAAGAGTTGTACTGCCAATTATTATGCCAGGAGTTTTAGCAGGAACGTTGTTAGCCTTTGTACAAGGGTTAACAGAATTCGTTGCTTCTATTTTACTCTATTCACCTTCAACGATGCCTTTGTCTGTAGGTATATGGAATAAAATGTACTCCTTCCAATTTGGAACAGCCTGCGCTTATGGAGTATTGCAAACAATTTTGATTATTGTTGTTCTGCTCATAAATGAAAGGCTGAAAGGTGGCACAAATCAATCTGGTGCTTCAATTGGCTAATAACCAAAAGAAAGGATGTAAAAAAAGTGGTATCATTACATAGGCAAAAAATCTTAGAAAAAGAGGGTAACCAGTTTCCAGCGAAAACATATAAAGATTTGGTTCTTGAACCAGCGTATAATCAGGCGAAATTCAACGCCATTCGCCCAATGCTTCAAATTCATTTTGCACATTTGATTATGTTAGTTGAAGAGGGGATAGTTAAGAAGGAAGAAGCAGTAAAAATAGTCAAATCGCTTAATAAAATTGATATAAAAGAAGTCGGGGAACGATTTTATAACGGCTCTTATGAGGATTTATTTTTCGAGGTAGAGGATTTTCTTATTCAAGATGCTGGAGAACTTGCTGGGAATCTCCATATCGCTCGCAGCAGAAATGATATGGGAATCGCAATCTACCGTATGAATATTCGTGAGCGATTATTATATCTGATTGAAGCGGCTTTACATTTGCGGCAAAGTCTAATTGAGTTGACTGAAGAGCATATCGATACAGTGATGATTGGCTATACACATACACAACAGGCTCAACCTACAACACTCGGTCATTATTTTAATGCAATGACTGACATGCTTACAAGAGATATTGAACGGCTGCAGGCTGCTTTTGTAACGGTGAATAAGAGTAGTATGGGAGCAGCAGCGCTCACAACTTCAGGCTTTTCAATTAATCGTGGGACAGTTCAAGAGTTGCTCGGCTTTGAAGGGATAATAGATAATGCTTGGGACGCTGTTTCTGGTGCAGATTATATTGGGGAAACAGCAACTGCTGTCCAATTGGCTGCAATTGATTTAGGCCGTTCCACTCAAGATTTGTTATTATGGGGAACACAGGAATTTGGTGCGTTTAAGCTGTTTAGTCCGTATGTGCAAATCAGTTCCATTATGCCGCAAAAACAGAATCCTGTGTCTATTGAACATACACGTGCAATGTTATCGAGTGTGAAGGGGGATGTGGAAACGGTTTTATCCATGATGCATAATACTCCATTTGGAGATATTGTAGACACGGAAGACGACATGCAGCCATATATGTGGAACGCGCTTGAGAAGCTAACAAATATTTATTATTTATTGTCAGGTGTGTTAATGACAATGAAGGTAAATAAGAAAAAATTGCTGAAGCGGGCGAAGGAAAGCTTTGCCAATGTGACAGAGCTTGCTGATACACTCGTTCGATCAAATAATTTATCTTTTAGAAAAGCACATGAAATTGTCAGTGCCTCTGTACAGGACTTAGTTGAAAATGACAAGGAGTCCTTGAGATATTTTACATTGGATCATCTAAACAAGCATGCACAGCAGATTATTGGACATAAGTTGAATATGAGATCAGAAGAATTGGCTGATGCATTAGATCCGGAACATTTTATTAAAATCCGTTCACTAGAAGGCGGGCCAAGTAAAGAAAGAATGCAGAAGACCGTTGAAGTAAGGTATGAGCAGCAACGCACAATAAGTGCCTGGCTGGCCGGCAAAAGAAAAGTATTGGAAGCGGCTAGTAAAAAAATTGACAGTAAACTTAAAAGTTTGATGCCAGATGACGAGTAAAGAATATTTTTTCCATGCAGGTGATGACTTGAGCAAAACTTTTAAAAAATCCATACGGGAAAATCAACCAGCTGAACAAAAAGAATTGCCCATATTAGCCATTGATGGTGGAGGAACGAAGACAATTGCCGTGATTACAGATAAAGCAGGAAATGTATTAAGTACGGGGAAGTCTGGCACAGCGAACTACCATGTTGCAGGTAAAAAGGGTGCAATAAATACGCTTAAAGAAGTGATCGTAAAAGCAGTGAATAACCTAAAGAAATATCACTATCCAGATCGCTTTGTTGAAATAAGCTTTCATAAATGTGTGTTTGCTCTTGCCGGAATTGATACAAAAAAAGATCAAGTAAATGTAGATGAAATTGTTTCACAGGCGCTTGCACAGAGCGGTATCAAAATAGATAAAGTGATTATAGAAAATGATGCACTATCCGTTTTGCTTGGGGCAACTAATAATCAGCCTGGAGCCATTCTTATTGCGGGTACGGGCTCTATTGTTTTTGCACATGATGGAAAAGAAAATTATGTACGAACAGGAGGTTTTGGACACAGACTCGGAGATGAAGGCAGTGGCTATTGGATAGGGAAACAAGCCATTTCTGCGATTTTAAAAATGCATGATGGTCGAGGACCGAAAACGCTGCTACAGGAGCTAGTGTTGGAGCATTTTAATTTTACAGATCATGAAGCACTCTATAACTGGGTATACAGCCCCGATTTTTCCATTCATCAAGTTGGCGCTCTGGCAAAAATAGTTGAGAAAGCAAATTACGAGGGAGACGGAGCGAGCAGAACTATTTTAGAACAATCAGCTGACGAGCTGTATCAGCTTGTCAGCACTGCTGTGAATCGTGTCGGGATTGTGGATGTTCCATTTAAATTGCTTCTTCTCGGTGGTGTTCTGCAAAATAGTCATTTTGTGAAGGGGCAATTATTAGATAGGGTGAAGCAAGCAATGCCAGGCGCTGAGTTGTTGTATACGCATAAAAAGCCAATTGAGCTTATTATCCAAAGAGGGCTGAATGGGTGAATGGAATTGAGTCAGACTGGTAAAAGGATCGGAAAATGGTATTAAATGTCTTCCCGCATAGGTTGGGAAGCTAAAATTAGATGAATAACTCCTCAATGACCAGTGCATGAGGGGTTATTTTTGTAGATTACAAATATAAAAAATGCAAACAGTGGGTGAGTAAAATCTTCCGTTTTACTTTTTACTCGGGCAAATTGGAGTTCTTCGACGGGAAGAAATTTAACACGCATTCTCAGTTGCTGCTTGGAATATCTGGCCGGGCTACAAAATGGCTGTTGATTGGTTATGTCCCATTACTTTGGTTTTGGCTCTTTATAGACATTTTTCTCATTCCTGGGATTTACGGAAATCCACTAGTTATATCCATGCAAAATCCTTAAGCGGGAGGGGGTTCTCTATATCCATTCTCCCTGTAGAATCAACTTCAATTCTTTCTGCTTCCAGAGACAAAAGCTGTTCATAGTATTGTTCATATTCTTTTGGAGCAATATAACCATTGGTGTTAATAACTCGATGCCATGGTAAGTTATATATTTTGCTTATCTTATGAAGAATACGAGCAACTTGCCGTGCTGCTCGCGGATCCGGCAATTTCGGCTATTTGCCCATATGTCATTACTTTCCTATTTGGAATTTCTATTATTATTTGGATTACCTTTTCTGTAAATCGTAACATGCGAATCTCCCCGTACATTTTATTTATGAAAAAGTATACCATTAAATCCCTCTCGTCAAAATATCATGCTTCCGGAATACTCTCGGGCAAGATCATTTATCGCAAATGCCGTATCGCAACGGTTGTTTTCGCCCTTGATTGTTGTCAGGCTTTGACATATAGTGTTATGATTATAGTGTTAAGGTATTGATTAGATTGAGGAGCGTATAATATATGGCAGGATTTTTGACAAAGATATTTGGCGATGGTAATAAGCGCCAAGTTAAACGAATTGAAAAAAGTACAGACGAAGTAGAAGCTTTAGAACCAGAAATGGAGAAGCTTTCAGATAATGAATTGAAAAATAAAACAGAAGAATTCAAAGAAAGAATTGAAAAAGGCGAGACGTTGGACGACCTACTCGTAGAAGCTTATGCCGTAGTGCGTGAAGCATCAAGACGAGTGTTGAACATGCGCCCATTCAGGTCCCAGATTATGGGAGCAATTGCCCTTCATGGCGGAAACATTGCCGAGATGAAGACAGGGGAAGGTAAGACTTTAGCTTCCACTATGCCGGCATATTTAAATGCTCTAGCAGGAAATGGTGTCCATATTATTACCGTTAACGAATATCTGGCAGAGCGTGACGCAAATGAAATGGGTGAACTATATAGTTTTCTCGGTCTAACCGTTGGATTAAACTTAAACAGCTACACGAAAGAACAGAAGCGTGAAGCTTACCAATGTGATATTACGTATGGAACAAACAATGAGTTCGGTTTCGACTACTTACGGGACAATATGGTCCTTTATAAGGAACAGATGGTACAACGGCCACTTAACTTTGCTATCATTGACGAGGTCGACTCGATCTTGATTGATGAAGCGAGAACACCGTTAATCATCTCAGGAGCAGCTAAGAAGTCTGCATCGCTTTATACTCAGGCGAACAGTTTTGTAACAACATTAAATAGAGAAACAGACTACACCTATGATGAGAAAACGAAAGGTGTCCAACTTACAGAAGAAGGTATTAACAAAGCGGAACGATTTTTCAATATCGAAAACTTGTTTGACTTGGATAATGTTTCCTTAACCCATCATATTAACCAAGCATTAAAAGCCCATGTGGCTATGCATCGCGATGATGATTATATGGTAGAGGAAGGACAAGTCGTTATCATTGACCAGTTCACTGGACGTAAAATGAAAGGTCGTCGCTATAGTGATGGCCTGCATCAAGCGATTGAGGCTAAAGAGGGACTACAAATTCAAAATGAAAGTATGACCTTAGCATCCATCACCTTCCAAAACTACTTCCGGATGTACAACAAGTTATCCGGGATGACAGGTACTGCGAAGACGGAAGAGGAAGAATTCCGTAATATTTATAATATGGATGTCATCGTTATTCCGACGAATAAGCCTATTATCCGGGAAGACCGTCCCGATTTGATTTATAAATCTATGGAAGCGAAGTTCCGCGCAGTCGTTGCAGAGATTAAAGAACGACATCAAGCTGGTCAGCCTGTGCTTGTCGGTACGGTAGCTGTTGAAACTTCCGAATTGATTTCAAAAATGCTTAAAAAAGCTGGCGTTCGACATGAAGTGCTTAACGCAAAGAACCACTACCGTGAGGCGGAAATTATTGAAAACGCCGGAGAAAAAGGTTCTGTAACGATTGCAACGAACATGGCAGGCCGTGGAACAGATATCAAGCTTGGAGAGGGTGTTCCTGAACTTGGCGGTCTTGCGGTAATTGGAACAGAACGTCATGAATCGAGACGGATTGATAACCAGCTACGAGGACGTTCTGGCCGTCAAGGAGATCCTGGTGTAACACAATTCTATCTCTCCATGGAAGATGAATTGATGCGCCGCTTCGGTTCAGATAACCTCCGGGCTATGATGGACCGATTCGGAATGGATGAGGATCAACCGATCGAAAGTAAAATGGTGAGCCGTGCAGTAGAATCTGCACAGAAACGAGTTGAAGGAAATAACTTTGATGCGCGGAAGACAATTCTCTCCTATGATGACGTTCTACGTGAGCAACGGGAAATTATCTATAAACAGCGCTTTGAAGTGATCGATGCTGAAGACGGCTTAACTGAAATTATCATGAATATGATACGTTCTTCGGTAGATCGGGTAATTGATTCCCATACACAGGATGATGATGAGGATCAATGGAACATCAATGCGATTATAGAGCATATTCACGCGAATTTATTAAGTCCCGAAGTGATTAAGAAAGAAGATTTAATGGGTAAAGAACCGGAAGAAATGAAAGAACTCATCATGGAGAAAGTACAACAATCCTATGATGAGAAGCGGGAAGAGTTAGAACCGGATCAGTTCCACGAGTTCGAGAAGGTTATTGTACTTCGCGCGGTCGATTCGAAATGGATGGATCATATCGACCAAATGGATCAGCTCCGTCAAGGAATTCACCTGCGTGCATACGGACAGACAGAACCGCTCCGTGAATACCAGATGGAAGGATTCCAGATGTTTGAGCAAATGGTTCATTCCATTGAAGATGAAGTTGCAAGATTCATCATGAAAGCACAAATTCGTGAGAACCTACAACGGGAAGAAGTCGTGAAAAATACGACAGCTGCCCACGGGGGGCAAGACGGCAAGAAAAAGGTACGTAAACCTGTTATAAAAGAAAACCGAGTCGGCCGAAATGACCCATGCCCATGTGGCAGCGGCAAGAAGTATAAAAATTGTCACGGTAAAAACTAAAGAACTTTAACGAGGTAGGAGACATGGCGATTCCGACCTCGTTCTTTTCCTTTTAAACTAAACTTTTTATGAGGTGATGTGTCATGGATTTAGCGGAAATCAGAAATGAATTGGATAAAATAACTTCACGAGTTGAAGCTTTCAGGGGGTCTCTTTGACTTAGATGACAAGCGTGCTCGTATAAGTGAATTAGAACAACAAATGGCAGACCCGGCATTCTGGGACGACCAAAAGGCCGCACAAAAAGTCATTGACGAAACGAATAGCTTGAAATACCAAGTTGAATCATTTGAAAAAATGGAAGCAACACTGGAAGATCTTGAAATTTCCTACGAACTGGTTAAAGAAGAAGCAGATGAGGAATTATTCCAAGATTTAAATGAACAATTGGAAACATATATGGAAAAGATAAACGAATTTGAACTGGAAATGCTGCTTAGTGAACCTTATGATGCGAAGAATGCGATTCTAGAATTGCATCCGGGGGCAGGGGGAACCGAATCCCAAGACTGGGCAAGCATGTTATTAAGACTATACCAGCGCTGGGCGGAAAAAAATGGTTTTACGGTTGAAACACTTGATTACTTACCGGGTGATGAAGCAGGAGTGAAAAGCGTAACCTTGCTCATCAAAGGGCATAATGCCTATGGTTATTTAAAAACAGAAAAAGGCGTTCATCGTCTCGTGCGTATCTCACCTTTCGACTCGTCAGGTCGACGTCATACATCCTTTGTTTCCTGTGATGTCACACCGGAAATGGATGATGATGTTGAGATTGAAGTGCGAGATGAAGACATCAAAGTTGATACGTACCGGGCAAGTGGTGCGGGTGGTCAGCACGTAAACAAAACTGACTCAGCCGTCCGTCTTACCCATTTACCGACAAATATTGTCGTCACTTGTCAAAACCAACGTTCCCAGATTAAAAACCGGGAATCTGCAATGAAAATGTTAAAATCCAAACTATACCAGCTTGAAGTGGAGAAACAGGAGCAGGAACTGAGAGCCCTTCGCGGGGAACAAAAGGAAATAGGTTGGGGCAGTCAAATCCGTTCATATGTTTTCCATCCATATTCGATGGTAAAAGACCACCGGACAAATGTAGAAATTGGAAATACACAGGCAGTAATGGACGGGGAAATCGATTTATTTATTGATGCTTATTTACGTTCCCAGATCCAGTAAACGGAAAAATAATAAAAAAAGCAGAAGAAAGTACCCGTGTTTTTGGTTAAATAAGGAAAATGTTGATTTTTGTTCACAGACTTCAGATGAAAAAGGGTTTTAAAAATTTAGCAATAGGATATAATACTATTGATAAACTTATTACACAATATGAATGGGGGATTTATGTATGAAGAAGTGGTTATTAGCAGTACTATTTGGAGCAGTATTAGTTCTTGGTGCTTGTGGTGGCGGAAATAACGCTGATAATGATAATGAAGAGCCGGCAGACAATGGCGACACAAGTACAGAAGAACCAGCCGAGAACGGCAATGCTGTAGACACTGCTGCTGGTGAGGAAATTTACCAGGCTAACTGTGCAATGTGTCATGGAGCAGATTTATCCGGCGGGGCAGGTCCTGATTTAACAGACGTAGGAAGCAGATACTCCAGCGATGAAATTAAAGACATTGTTGAAAATGGGACAGGTTCAATGCCAGCACAAGATGTGTCTGGAGATGACCTTGACGCATTAGTGAATTGGTTGGAAGAACAGTAGTAACAAACAAATGAAAAAGTTCGGCTCGCATCTCGTGAGTCGGGCTTTTATTTTTGTCTATATTATTATGCCTCTGTAATATCACCTCGTCTCATTGTCACGCCTTCCTTTCGACAAAATATCCTAACTTTACCAGGAACATTACATGAAATGGCATGCTTGAAACATAAATGTAATAATTTTATGTCTAAAAAATGCACTTATTGATGTTATAATAGCTAAGGAATCTATAAAGGTTAACTACTAACAAAAATAATTTGAAATAAATAAAAGGTGATACATAAATGATTTTGATGGAAGATGTGTATAAAACGTATCCGAATGGGGTCGCTGCCCTAAACGGAATTAATGTTGATATCAAACAAGGTGAATTTGTATATATTGTAGGCCATAGTGGAGCTGGAAAATCTACTTTTATTAAGCTTATTTATCGGGAAGAGAAACCGACTAAAGGAAATATCATTATAAATGAAATTGATTTAAGTAAATTGAAAGAAAGAAAAGTCCCTTACTTAAGAAGGGAAATAGGTGTTGTTTTCCAAGACTTTAAGCTTTTACCTAGATTAACAGTCTATGAAAATGTCGCCTATGCGCTTGAAGTTATTGAAGAAACACCAAAAGGAATCCGGACAAGAGTAATGGAAGTATTAGAAGAAGTTGGCTTGAAGAATAAAGCACGGTTTCTCCCCGCAGAGCTTTCCGGTGGGGAGCAGCAGCGTGTGTCGATTGCGCGTGCCATTGTAAATCGCCCGCGTATTGTTATAGCAGATGAACCGACAGGAAACCTGGATCCAGAAACATCCTGGGGAATTATGAAGACATTTGAAGAAATTAATGATAAAGGAACTACTTTAATTATGGCTACCCACAGTAAGGAAATTGTAAACACATTTAAAAAGCGAGTAATCGCGATTGAAGACGGTGTAATTGTAAGAGATGAACAACGAGGTGAATACGGCTATGAAGTTTAGAACATTTTTGCGCCACTTGAGAGAGGGAGCGAAGAACATTTTCCGGAATGGTTGGATGACCGTTGCTTCCATAGGGGCCGTAACGACAACGTTGATTCTCGTCGGTGTATTCCTCGCGATCGTCCTCAACCTTAATGAATTTGCGAAAAATATCGAATCAGATGTTGAAATTAAAGTGCTTGTTGATTTAACAACAGAAGATGATGACGTCATTGCCTTAGGAGACCAACTCAGACAGCTGGATGGTGTTGAAAATGTCTACTTTTCTTCTAATGACGAAGAACTAGAAAGTTTGACTACTAGCTTAGGAGAGGAAGGAAGGGCCTGGGAATTATTTGAACAAGATAACCCGTTAAACCATGCCTACGTCGTCAAAGCGGAAACCCCGCAGGAGACAGAAGGAATTGCTGAAGAAATAAAAGAACTTGACCATGTCTATGATGTAACATTTGGTCAGGATATTGTAGATAAATTGTTTGAGTTTAATAATTACGCACGAATCGTCGGGCTTGTGTTGGTTGCTGCATTAGTACTCACCGCAGTATTCCTCATTTCCAACACCATAAAAATCACCATCATTGCAAGAAGTACGGAAATTTCCATTCAAAAGCTTGTTGGTGCTACTAATGGATTTATTCGTTGGCCATTTTTTGTGGAAGGATTATTGCTCGGTCTACTAGGTTCTATTATTCCGATTGCAGTTGTATTATTCGGTTATCATTACATAGCCGAAAACCTCGCAAGTCAAATTAATATTAGTTTCGTAGAGATATTGGATTTTAATCCATTTGCTTGGTATTTATCACTTGGCATCCTGCTCATTGGTGCAACGATCGGTGTTTGGGGAAGTGTAATGAGTGTACGTAAATTCTTGAAAGTTTAAGAGATAGTGAGATGACCAGAAGCTATTATTATGAAGGGAGAAGTATGAATTGAAGAAATCGATCCTATCCAGCATGACAGCAGTAGCTTTACTATCAACTGCAGTTACAGCAGGAACTCCAGTTTCTGCAGAGTCAATCGATGACTTGAAAGAACAGATCAACGAACATGAACAAGAGAAATCTAAAATATCCGAGGAAAAAAATAGCCTGAATAAAGACAAACAGGATACCGAAACGAAAATCAATGAAAATTTAAGCGAACAAGAATCAGTTGAAAATGAGATTTTGGATATAGATGATGAACTTGCGACAACACAGAATAAAATTGACACGAAAGAGAACGAGATAAAGGCGACAAACGATGAAATCGATGACTTAACCGAGAGGATAGGAACTCTTACGAAAGAGATTGAGGTTTTGGAAGATAAGATTGAAAAGCGCGACGCATTATTAAAAGATCGCCTTCGCTCTATTCAACAGAACGGTGGTCAAATTAAGTTAATCCAAGTCATTTTTGGTTCTAAAAGCTTTGTAGATTTTATTAGCCGTACATCAGCAGTAAATACAATCATGGACCAGGATAAACAAATTATGGAAGAACAAGCTGCTGATAAACAGTTGCTTGCAGAACATAAACAAGAAGTGGAAGAGAAAAAAGATACTGTCGTAGCGAAAAAAGAAGAGTTAGAGCTTCAAAAGACAGAACTTCTTGCTTTAAAAGACCAACTGGACAATCAAAAGAAAGAAAGAAAAACGTTAATGGCGAAGCTTGAAAAAGAACAAGAAAACTTGGAAGAAATTAAGCTGACGATTGAAGAAGAACATGCGATACTTGCTGCCGAGGAGAAAGCTCAAGCTCAAGCAATTGCCCTTGCGGAACAAAAGGTCGGAGAATTGGAGCAGTTAGCAAAAGAAGAGGCGGAAAGAAAGCGTCAAGAAGCTGAGCGCCGCAAAGCAGAACAAGAAAGACAAGAGCGCGAATCACATAATAACAACACTAATAATGACAACAGCAATAAAGTCGCATCTGCACCGGAAACAAAAGTTGAATCCGGAAATACTGGAGGGGGATACTTTATTTACCCTGCAAATGGTCGCCTTACTTCAGGATTCGGTATGAGAAACCATCCAATCTTTAATGTTTCTCGTTTGCATGCAGGGGTTGACTTTGGTGTAGGTACTGGAACGCCATTGGTTGCTCCAGCGGACGGAGTAGTAAGTACAGCCGGTACGATGGGTGGCTTTGGAAATGTCATCATGATTTCCCACTACATAGATGGTAAAAGCTATACAACGGTCATGGCGCACTTGAGCAGAATAGATGTCTCATCTGGACAAGCTGTTACTCAAGGTCAAGTAATTGGAGCGACAGGTAATACAGGTAATTCCACTGGTCCTCACCTCCATTTCGAAGTTCACCCTGGCGGATACGGTAATCCAGTAGACCCAATGCCATTTTTAAGATAATATAAAGAAGAAAAAGGTATCGTGATCGTTACGATACCTTTTTCATACTGATTAAAGTAATAATCCTGACGTAACTTTCACACCTAACTAATCATCGCTTTCATTCAGCGTAAGTGTCTTTGCTCGTTCCTTTAGTTTAGAACTCTAACCGCCGTTCAGTTGCCCGGTGGACGGATGCTTTCCGCGGGCACAGCCGAAGCCTCCTCGGGCTAACGCCCTGCGGGGTCTCCGGACTCGTGCTATTCCCGCAGGAGTCACCGTCCACCGGGCAACTGAACTGTAGAGAGGATTATTATTAATGGAAAATATCCCACCATGATAGGTGTCCTCTTACTAAAATGAAAAATAGTGTACCAAGTTAGGCTTTCCCTCGGAGCAGTCCAGACACCTCGAGACTCCTGCGGGAGGATAGGCCTGGCGAGACCCCACAGGGCGTTAGCCCGAGGAGGCTTGCCGGCCGCCCGCGGAAAGCGAGAGGTGTCTGGACTGCGGACCTCCAGAAGGAAGTTGCACTTACGCTGAATGAAAGCAATTTACAGTTCATGTTAGAATATCCTGTATACGAAGATGAGAAAGTTGGGTCATTATATTTCGCGATGGTCTTGTAAAAGAATTTCATCAATGCGAAGTCTTGTGCATAGTCATGAAAGAGATATAATGGTATGCTTTTCTATAACGGACGGAAGAAATTTGAGGTGGAATGATGAAATTAAACAAATTACAAATAGTTCTTTTATTAGCCGCTGCGCTATTGCTCGGTTTTCTTGGTGCTTATGCAGGCATTTCAATAGCCGGCGATAAAGATAGTGGACAGCAAACTGCAAGCCGAGAAAATCTGGAAGAAAAACTAAACGGTGATAAATCAGAATCACTCACCGGTGATTTGCAAAAGGTAGAGCAAGCTTATGCCCTCATTCAAGAAAATTATGTTGAAGAAGTTGACGGTAATGAATTGGTTGAAGGTGCAATTGAGGGAATGCTTGCCACATTGGAAGATCCTCATTCATCCTATTTGAACCTTGAATCAATGGATGAATTTAATCAGCAGATAGAATCTTCATTTGAAGGAATCGGAGCAGAAGTTAGTATGGTGAATGGCGTTGTAACGATTGTTTCCCCAATCAAGGATTCACCTGCAGAGAAAGCCGGTTTACGACCGAATGACCAAGTTCTTACTGTTGATGGCGAAGATCTCGATGGACTGAATTTAAATGAAGCTGTCGCTAAAATTCGTGGAGAAAAAGGAACAGAAGTAACATTAGAGATTATTCGTGCAGCAGGTGATCCTTTTGAAGTGGTCATTGTCCGGGATACCATTCCGATAGAAACGGTCTATAGTGATACAGAAACAATAGATGGAAAAACAACAGGAATTATTGAAATTACAAATTTCTCCGAGAACACAGCAACTGAATTTATAGAACATCTAAGTGATTTGGAAGATAATGGTTTGGATGGTTTAGTTATCGATGTTCGTGGGAATCCAGGTGGATTATTAAATGTAGTTGAAGATATGTTAGCATTATTTGTACCTGAAGATCTTCCTTTCATTCAAATAGAAGATGCGGATGGAAATATCGAAGCAATTCATTCTGACTTGAAGGAAACAAAGGATTATCCAATTAGTGTGTTAATTGATGAGGGTAGTGCATCTGCCTCTGAAATTCTTGCGGTTGCATTACAAGAACTTGATTATGATATTGTCGGTCAGACAAGTTACGGAAAGGGTACAGTTCAGACAGCAGTTCCACTAGGTGATGGCAGTTCGATTAAATTAACGACATTCAAATGGTTATCTCCTAATGGAGAGTGGATTAATGAGGTAGGGGTAGAGCCGAATATACCCGTAGATCAGCCGGATTATTATTACGCTAATCCGATTTCGATTGAGGAGCCGTTTGGGTTGGATGACACGGATCCTGGCATCGCGAATATACAGCTCATGCTGGATGGAATCGGCTATGATCCTGGACGAATGGATGGCTACTTTAATGAACAGACGGAAGAAGCTGTAAAACAATTCCAGAAAGATAATGATCTCTCAGCAACAGGAGAAGTCGATGAAGAAACAGCTGGATTAATAGATACGAGAGTGATCGAGCGTATCCGTTCCGGTGAAGATGATGTTCAATTAGAAAAGGCATTGGAAGAACTATATAAGTAAGACAGGAGAGGCTGGGGGGACCCAGCCTTTTTTTGCAGAAAGATAAGTATAAATCCTTTCTTACTGTATAAGTGCAACTAAGGTTGTCACCGTAAGGCTTGGTGACAACCAAGTTTTCTAAGCTTTTGGGACAAATGCTCTGACCCCATGTCCCACTTTTCATGGTATACTATAAGGAGAATCCATACGTAAAGGGTGGTTTGCTTGGTTGAATTATGGTTTCAGGAATTTGGGGTAGGGATATTAAAGTTATTTCTTAATCCATTGTTGTATTGGATATTTATATTGATCTTTTTAGTTGGTTACAAGCGGATTAAGATGGAAAGGGAACAGTTCGGGGTGAAGGTCTTTGATTTATTCAGTGAATGGAGACGAACGTTGCTACCGGCGGTTTTAACTGGAATTCTTATATCGCTTATTTTCATAGGAGCGGGAGTTGTATTTTCCTATGGTTCGCTAATTATACTGAGCTTCATGATGATTCTATTATCTTTGAATTTACGATTTACATTATTATCGGCAAGTTATACGGTTGGGCTTACCTATATCGTCTTACTTTTTTTACCTTCACTGCTGGAGAAACAAGACATTATTCCCGTAGCTTATTTTGCGGAAAATAATTTTATTGGTCTCACATTTTTGCTTGGTGTCATGCTCGTTGTAGAGGCGATTTATGTTCGTCGCGTGAGGCGGGGAGAGACATTTCCACGCTTAGTTAAAAGTGAACGGGGTATTTGGATAGGAGAGCATCACTTAAGTAAAATGGCGATGATTCCATTGTTCTTCCTAGTACCAGGTGGGGCGTTAGAGAGTTTTGCTCCTTATTGGCCACTCATTCCGATTGGTGGAGAGAGTTATGGGATTATACTCTTTCCTTTTCTTCTCGGGTTTTCCCACCGGATTCGAGCGAATGTCGCTTCTGTTAGAGGAAAGCAGCTGGGGAAACAGATTTTGTGGCTTGGCATCGTAGTTATGATTATTTCTGTAGTCGGCTATTTCTTTAAGGGACTGTCTCCTGTTGCATTGGTAGTTGCTATTTTTGGAAGAGAGTTCATAACGTATCGACTACGTACCTGGGACAAAAAACATAATGCCTTATTCAAACCAGAACAGCAAGGTTTGCGCATTCTTGGGATTATCCCTGGTACACCTGCTGAGCGCTTGGATATTCAAGTAGGCGAGGTTATCACAAAAATAAATGATAAACGAATAAACAGTTCAGATGAATTCTATGCAGGGCTTCAAGCGGCCGGTGCTTATTTTAAATTGGAGATCCTTGATGATAATGGAGAAATGCGGTTTGTCCAGAGTGCATTCTATGAAAGTGACCATTACCAGTTAGGATTGCTCTTTATTGAAGCGCCACACCGTACGAAAGAAATTCTTGTTGAAGGTTCGTAAGTAAATTACTATGGGAGGCATTCGTGGTTGGACCATACGAATGCCTCTTATAATAGGAGAAAAGTGGGAGGAAACAAGATGAAATTTTTTCATACAGCAGATTGGCATTTAGGAAAGCTTGTCCAAGGTGTTTATATGACAGAAGATCAGAAATACATATTAAAACAATTCGTGCAGGCTGTTGAAGAAGAGAAACCGGATGTTGTGATTATTGCAGGTGATCTGTATGACCGAGCCGTTCCGCCGACGGAAGCGGTGCAGTTGCTTGATGACGTTCTGCACCACATCGTTCTCGATTTGGATGTGCCGGTTATTGCGATAGCAGGCAACCATGATAGCCCGAGTAGACTGGATTTCGGCAGCCGCTTGATGAAACAGAATGGATTCCATATGATTGGTAGATTACAAAAAGATTACAAACCAGTTGTATTGGAAGATGAATTTGGTGAAGTATATTTCCACCCAATTCCTTATGCGGATCCAAGCATGATCCGTAATTTATATGAAGACGATTCGATCCGTAATCATAATGATGCACAGGCAAAAATTATTGAGAAAATCAAAGCGTCCATCCCACCGAATACGCGGAATGTTGCAATTGCCCATGCTTTTGTTACACCGTTTGGGGAAGAAGCGGAGAATACGAGTGAATCGGAACGGCCATTATCTATCGGGGGATCTGAGTATGTGGATGCAACGATTTATAAAGATTTTAATTATACAGCACTCGGACACTTGCACCAAGCCCATTATGTCGCGAACGAAACGATTCGTTATGCCGGTTCCCCACTGAAATATTCTATATCCGAGGAACATCATAAGAAGGGGTTTTACGTCGTGACGCTGGACGGAGAAGGGAAAGTCGAGTTGGAAAAACGTTTGCTTATTCCAAGGCGGGATATGTATACGGTAGAAGGTTTTATAGAAGACATTTTAGCTGAATCCGTAAATGAAGATTATGTGTTTGTCCGATTGTTAGATGAAACTCCTGTGCTTTCTCCAATGGAAAAAATCCGCTCCGTTTATCCGAACGCGATGCATGTTGAACGAAAATATTACTCCGCCCTCCATTTATCCGATGATTCAGAGCAAATTCAGGAACGAAGAAAAATGACAGAACTAGAATTGTTCCGTGCCTTTTATGAGGAAGTAAAAGGGGAAGCACCGGGTGATGCGGCAGAGAATATTTTCAAAGAAGCACTTGAAGCGATTATGAATGAAGATAAATAATAGAAATAAAGGGGGAAAAGAAAGTGCGGCCATTAAAATTAACGATGACAGCATTTGGACCTTATAAAGATACGGAAACGGTGGACTTCGAAGAGCTTGAGGGCAATGATATATTCGTTATCTCCGGCAATACCGGGGCTGGTAAGACGACAATATTTGACGGGATCTGCTTTGCTCTCTATGGAACAGCAAGCGGACAAGATCGTGGGGAGTCAAAAATGCTCCGCAGTGATTTTGCCAAAGATGATGTCCATACTGCGGTTGAATTGGAGTTTGAGCTAAAAGGGAAACACTACAGGATCCGGAGACAGCTTGGTCATGTGAAGCGAGGAAACAAGTCGAAAACGGGTGATGATATTTTCTTTTTCGTACAGAAGGATGGAGAAGAAGTTCCTTGCGTTGATAGGCAAATCGTTTCGGAAGTGAATGAGCGGGTTGAGCAATTAATTGGGCTAACACAAGATCAGTTCAAGCAAATCGTCATGCTGCCTCAAGGGGAATTCCGTAAGCTCCTCACCTCAGATACGGAGAATAAAGAAGCGATTCTACGCAGACTCTTCAAAACAGAAAACTATCAATCAATTAATAAGGTATTAAAGGAGAAACGCGACCAAGCTAAAATAGATTATGAACGGCAACTGCAAATTAGAAATGATTATATTCAAGGTATTTCATCCTATCTTCCATTACGGACGGATACGTTTATGAGCGAATTGTTGGAAGCGGAGTATCCGAATAGTAATCAAGTTGCTGCAGCATTAGAAGAAGAGGCAAGCTTTTACGCGGAACAAGTCACTAGTGGAGAAGAGAAACACAAGCAAGCCTATGAACTGAGAAACAAACGGCAAAGCGAATACCATGAAGCCGAACATCTCAATGAACGCTTCCGTGAACTAGAGGAGAAGAAACAACAGCTAAAGGCGTTAAACGAGAGGGAAGTGGAATTTAAAGAGAAAGAAACACGTTTACAAGCTGCTGAAGAGGCAAATAGCCTGCTGTTTTTTGAGCAACAACGGGAACAAGCAGTGAAAGTTGAACAATCGACAAGTGTAAATCTCAAACAAGCAAAAGTTCAACTAGAGCAAGCGAAAAAAGAATTACAAGAAGCAGAAGCAACTTTCAAAGCGGAAGAAAATAGGAAAACGGAGAGAGATCAAGTTGCTAAAGAATTGAACGAGCTAGAGAAAATTCTACCTGTTGTTCAAGGAATTGAAGAAACGAAACAAAAAATTAATCAAATTAAAAGTCGTGGCCAAGAGATAAAACAAAAGATGGAAGAGACAGAGAAACAGCTTGTGTCAACTGAAAAAGCATATGAGGAATATCGCCGTGAAATTAGCAACCTAGATGATCGTATCGAGAAGTTAAGTGATAAACAAGCAGAGTATTTGCAGCTGAAGGATCAGGTGAGAATTTTTGAGCGCTATAGAAATATAACTGGGGAGATTAATAAATTAGAGAATAAAGCAACTGCCATTATCAACACATATAATGAAGCGAAGGAAAACTATCAGGAAAAAGAAACGTTATGGCTTAGTAATCAAGCGCTCGTGTTGGCAGGACATCTTCATGACGGCGAACCGTGTCCGGTATGTGGAAGTTTAGAACATCCACAAATTGCAGCTAGTGCTGAACAAACGGTGACAACAGAGGAACTTCAGCTTGCGAAAAGCAATTTTGAAGAGAAAGAAAAAGCGTATCATCAAATTCGCATTCAACTTGAGGCAAAGAAAACTCAACAGAATGAAATATTAGAGGAAGTAACGGAGCTAACAGCTGGGGAAGAGATCAATACCTTTTATGAACAGCTCGTTGCCACTGGTAAACAAGTACGAATTGAAGTGGAAGAATATAATGTAGTTAGAAAGAAAAGAAAAGAAAAAAAAGAGGAAGAAGAGAAATATGTCCGAATCAAACAGGAACTAGAGCCGCTCTATAATCAACTGAAAGACAAGCATTACACATTGCGTGAGCAGTATAAGACGGAGTCGGCACTCCTTGAAGATAGACTTCGAGATATCCCGGAATCATTAACGGATTTAAAAGTATTGAAAAACCAAATTAAAATGACCCAAGATAAAAAAGATCAACTTGAAAAAGCGTGGGATTCTGCCCAAAAGTTGCTCGAAACAAAGAAAGAGGCATATACAAAGAGCGAAACGCATACGTTGCATACAGAAAAGCAATTTAAAGAAATTACATTAAAAGTGGAAGAGGCAAGTAAAGCGTTCCGCGAGAAGTTAACAGAAGCGGGATTTGAATCAGAAGATGCGTATTTCAAAGCCAAGTTATCGAGCGAAGAACAACGGCTGTTGAAACAGGAATTGACGGAATTCAAGCAGCAACTGGCCATTCTTTCTAAGCAAACGAAAGAGCTGACGGCAAGCTTAAAAGGAAAAGAACCAAAGGATTTAGATGCATTGAAGCAAGAGCTGGATGAACTGGAGAAACAATACGAAGAGACGTTCAAACAGCTTAATGAAGCTCGTGACTATCAAAATCGTGCGCTCACGCGAAAGGAAGAGATTCTGGAAGCAGAAGAGGCATTAGTGAAGAAGGAACAGCTTGTTTCCGCTATTTCCGATGTACATGATATGCTGCGCGGACAAAACAACAAGAAAATTTCTTTTGAACGCTTTTTACAAATGGAATATTTGGAGCAAATCATTCATTCTGCCAACGATAGGTTACAGAAGCTCTCCAATAACCAGTATTATTTAACGAGAAGTGACAGACAAGAGACGCATGGTAAACAGAGCGGACTTGCGCTTGATGTATATGATAACCATACCGGGGTAACAAGAGATGTAAAAACATTGTCCGGTGGGGAGAAATTCAATGCAGCTTTATCCCTTGCTTTAGGGATGTCTGACGTGATTCAGAGTTTCCAGGGGAGTATTGCGATTGATACGATGTTTATCGACGAAGGATTCGGTTCGCTTGATGAAGATGCTCTCGCGAAAGCCGTCGACACCCTCGTTGATCTCATGGAGTCAGGTCGCATGATCGGTGTGATTTCCCATGTCAAAGAGCTTAAAGAAATCTTCCCAGCCATCTTGGAAGTCAAAAAAACCAAACAAGGCCACAGCGAAACAGCCTTTGTACTAAAATGATACACCACCATTCTTCCCAACTTTAGGAACTCCCGCTTTCATCCAGCGTACGTGTTTTGCTCTTTCAGTTTTTTTGCGTTCTGATTACCGTTCAGTTGCCCGGCGGACGGATGCTTTCCACGGGCACGGCACTGCCTCAGCCTCGACGCACAGGACGTTAATGTCAGACGTTGCCACATACGAGAGCGTTCTTAGTCTGCCTCGGAAGAAAACCGCTTCCTGCTCAGGTCTGGACACGTGCTTTTCCC
>NZ_BMOS01000005.1:147550-161507 GCF_014647195.1 Oceanobacillus indicireducens
AAGCTATTTATTTCTAAATGAAAAATAGTGTACCAAGTTAGGCTTTCCCTCGGAGCAGTCCAGATACCTCGAGACTCCTGCAGGAGGCCGTCTAAGAACGGTCACGTCCTGTGACCAACGCCGGCATTAGAACTTCCTGTGCGTCGAAAGGCATAGGTGAGACCCCGCAGTACGCAAAGCGTACGAGGAGGCTCACCAGCCGCCTGCGGAAAGCGAGAGGTGTCTGGACTGCGGACCTCCAGATGGTAGTTGCACACACTTACGCTGGATGAAAGTGATGAGCAAGCTCTTCTAGGCATATAGTTTAAAGGCAGCAGATTCTGAATCCTAAGCTTCTTTTACAGTTTAGCAATAAATGTAGTTGCGGAAGTGGTAGGAAGAAATTATAATAAGATGGTGTATGTCGATGCAATTATAATTGCAATGAATATAGAGGTGTAGAAATGGAATTTAATATAGGCCCGCGAATGTTGAAGACTGGTATCGCAGTAACATTAACCCTTGTTATTACAAGTATGCTACAATTAGAACTCGAATTAGTAGCGGCTATTGCTGCAGTCTTAGCAATGCAACCATCCATCATGCGATCCTTCACGTACTTTAAAGAAGTAGTAATCGCGAACTCCGTAGCTGTTATCTTTTCTTTAATCGGGATCTTTCTGCTTGGTAACCACCCTCTATCAGTTGGAGCGGTAGTTATCATATCTATTGCGATTAACGTTCGCCTGGGCTTAAATAAGACCGTCAGTTTAACCGTGTTAACGATTATCACGATCATGCTGCAAAGTGCTGAAGGAATAAATGTCCCCTTTATTATTAACCGGGTATCCCTTGTTGTGATTGGGGTCGTATCTGCATTTATTGTAAATGCACTTGTCTTCCCACCTAATCACCAAAAGTTACTCTTTAACCGGATTCAAGATGCGGTTGATCAGACACTATTTTTACTACGCGTGATACCAAATAAAACGATGAGTGTTCCAACCCTTAAAACGGAAGACAGGGAAATTGAAAAAAAGATAACGAAAATCAAGGACTATTTTGATATCCTTGTCGAGGAACGCAGCCGCCTATTTATCCGGAACAAGATTCATTTTCTGCGGAGTATTGTCATCTATAAACATATGATTCGTGTTTTGGAGAAACAATATACACTCATTACCCAACTGGAGAAAAATATAGAAGAAATTGAAGCGATGAGCAGTGGGAAAAGTCATGTTATTAAAAAATTAATCAATGAGATAACAAACTACAGCGAGAACATCTTTTTACTATATCAAAATAAAATTGTCCTTGATCGTGACCTGCAACGGGAAACGAAAAATGCGATGCGGCTGACAATCAATAATTTGATTGAAGAGCTGCAAGGTTCTGGTTTTGACAAATGGACATACGTCTTCCCAGTAGCAAACAGTCTTATCGAATTATTTGCTGAACTTGATAAACTTGAAAAGTTCGTCCGTAAAAAAGAAAATCAACCAATAGATGCCTAGTTTAGAGACTGCTGCCACCTGGTTTCTGAACTAGGTTTTTTCTTTATGAAAAATGAAACATTTTGCTCTTCAAATTCGTATAAACAGGGGAGCAGAAAGTACTTATCAAGAGCTGTAAAGAGCGCCTTAGCTTACTTTCTGTTATCATTAGTAATGATAAAGATAAATAAGAGAGGGAGGGTTACATTGGATAAACAACCACGTACATTAACGCCGGAACAAATGGCAAAAATGAAGAAAATGGGGAAGTTTTTCGGCTGGATATTTGGAATCTTGTTAGTGGTAGGACTTCTATTTTTACTTACATTTAATTGGATTACCGACTATATATGGCTTGATAACTTAGGATTCGGTAGCGTATTTACCACTATTCTGGGAAGTAAAATGACACTGATTGGAGTAGGATTCGTCCTCTTCTTTATTGCGTCTTTCCTTACATTGCAGTGGATTCGCAGTTCTTACATCAATCATTTCCATGAAAGCCAGTTACCGCCATTTCTTGCGGAGAAAAAATTAAGCCGCTTAATTATCGTCGGTACGTCTCTCTTTGTTGGAATTTTAGGAAGTTCTGTCGTCCAAGGACTTGGATGGGAACCGCTGCTAAAATTTTTACAGCATGAAAAATTTGGAATAACCGACCCGCATTTTAATATGGACATTTCTTTCTATATGTTCGTCTTACCATTCTTGGAGTTTATCGTCTATTTAATCTTAACATTGGCGATCTTAGCTCTTCTAACTGTGATTGGGGCTTATTCTGTATTCCATATGTACCGCTTAAGTAAACGGGCCCAGCTCCATATAGGAGTTACAATCGGACTTGTAGGATTGATGGTGGCAGCGATTCATTTTCTGCAGCCATACCACACCTTACTATCAAACCAGGTGAATATATTCCAGACGAGTGTCGTATATGGTTTAAGCTATACCGATGAACTTATTAACATACCGAAAGCATATATTCTAGCGGGAGTTGCAATAATTGCGGCAGTATGGACAATTATTTCCTTATACCGTGGCAGAATTAAATCAGCAATTATACCAATCGCTGCTTATGTCGTCGTATTGATTGTGGGGCAGGGTGCATCGATGATTGTGCAGAGCTTCGTCGTTTCACCAAATGAATTCCAAAGAGAATCACCGTATTTGGAACGTAACTTGGAATTTACTCGAGCAGCTTATGATTTAGATGAGATAAAGGAAGAAGAGCACCCGGGAAATTATTCACTTGATGAGGCGATGGTAGAGAGGAATTCACTTACCATTGACAACATCCGAATTAATGACTCGCGGCCACTTTTAGATATCTATAATCAAATCCAAACGTTCCGGACCTATTATCGTTTTAATGATATTGATATTGACCGGTATGAAATTGATGGTGATTATCAGCAAGTGTTTATTGGAGCCCGTGAATTGAGTACGGAAGATTTACCAGAACAAGCCCAAACATGGGTGAACAGAAATCTCCGTTATACACACGGTTACGGAATTGCGATGAGTCATGTTAATGAAATTACGTCCCAAGGTCAGCCACAATATTTACAGAGAAATATTCCTGTTGAAGGAACGATTGATGTAACTCGTCCACAAATTTATTTCGGGGAAGAAGAGTATAACGACGTGATCGTTAATACGAAAGTGGATGAATTCGATTATCCATCCGGAGACGAGAATGTTTCCACCCGTTATGAAGAAGAAGCTGGGATTCAGTTGACCGGTCTCAATCGATTATTATTTGCCATTGATCAAGGGTCCTTCCGCTTCTTGGTATCCGATCAATTGGATTCGGAAAGTAGACTACTGAAGACCCGTAATATTATGGACCGTGTTCAAAAGATTGCTCCATTCTTTGAATATGATTCTGACCCATATATCTTTATTAGAGATGATGGAAGCTTAGCGTGGATGATGGATGTCTATTTAATCGCTGAGAACTATCCTTACTCCGAACAATTTAGCGGAGACAGTAACTACATCCGTAACTCGGTCAAGGTTGTTGTTGATGCATATACCGGGGAAGTTGATTTTTATATTGTTGAACCAGATGAGCCGCTCGTGAAGACATATCAGACGATTTTCCCTGATCTTTTCACAGAAGAGATTCCAGAAGATGTTCAGCGTCACTTCCGTTACCCGGAAACATTATTTAAAGTACAGTCGGAAATGTATGGTACATACCATATGTCGAACTTAGAAGTGTTTTATAACCGTGAAGACTTCTGGCAATTCGCTACAGAGAATTATTTCGACTCTGATGTTGTCATTGAACCGTATTATATTACGATGAAATTACCGGAATATGAAGAGGAAGAATTCATTCTTATGGTTCCATACACTCCTAGAAATAGGCAGAATATGATCGCCTGGATGGGAGTTCGGAATGATGGGGAGCATTACGGTGAATTATTCGTCTACACCTTCCCGAAACAGCGAAATATTTATGGACCGCAGCAAATTGAGAACCGAATTAATCAGGACAGTACGATTTCTCAACAGCTGAACTTATGGTCTCAAGGTGGTTCGGAAGTTATTCGCGGAAACTTGATTGCGATACCGATAGAGGACACGATTATGTATGTTGAACCGATTTATATCGAATCGTCCAATGAAACATCTCTGCCGGAAGTTAAACAAATCATCGTCGCTTATGAGGATCATATTGTCATGGAGACGACTCTGGAACGTGCAATGGAATCGCTCTTTGAATTAATGGATCCAGATGCAGGAACACCTCCAGCAACAGATGACGGTGACTCTGAAGAACTTCCAGAGGATGAGGACTCAATGCCATCTATCCCGCTTGAGGGAGCAGAAATGATTCTTGAACAATTCTCTACATTATTTGATGATTACCAAGAAGCATTATCTAGTGGAGATTGGGAAGAGGCTGGAAGAATTATGGCTGAGATTGAAGAAATACTCGCTACGATGGAATAAAATAATATGTGTTGTTCAATCTAAGACGGCGCAGGTAATTCCTGCCCGTCTTTTCTTTATTGATTTTAAATTTTAAAATAATAATGTATATTGATCAAAAATCTGGACATCCTAGTCTGGTGTAAAGGTAGTTGTTAAAAATAAACTATCAAATAGCAGTACCAGAGAGGTGTAAAGATGAATATTTCTTACAAAAAGCTAGGAATTGTCAGCTTATATATTGCTATCTTCCTAGTGGTTGTATCGATGTTGGTGACGGAAGAAGATGTCCATACAAAGGCAGCGAACACCCAACACGAAAATGGGGAAATGATACAGGAACAAATCGGACAGAGAGAAACAGCCCTATCAGAAAAAGAATTACAACATAGACAAGCACCAGTTACGTATATTTCAAGTGACAGTATTGAAGCACCACAATCATTAGAAGATGCAATCGATTTGGAAGCATATCCTACGGTCCAGGTCGTTGCGACAGGCTATACGGCAGGTTATGAATCAACTGGAAAAACCGAAACGCATCCAGAATACGGAATCACCTTTTCAGGGGTTACGGTAAAAAGGGATTTATATTCAACGATTGCAGCAGACTTAGATGTATTTCCAATCGGTACGATTCTCTTTATCCCGTCCTATGGATATGGTGTGGTAGCGGATAAAGGTAGTGCAATCCAAGGAAATAAAATCGATTTGTATTATGATACAGTCGATGATGTATTTAAGGAGTGGGGGAAACAAAAACTTGACGTTTATGTGATTGAAATGGGGAACGGCGAGTTAACGGAAGAAGCCCTCGCAGAACTTAATGAAGATGAAGCTCTCCAGGTATTTCGCTCAGAATTTACAGGAGAATAATAAATAAAAAAATCCAGAGAGGAATTAAATTTCCTTTCTGGATTTTTTTAAATAAACCAAGGATGGACAACAAACGCAACGATAATTCCTGTTATTGCGCCGAAGAAAACTTCAATCGGTTCGTGTCCTAATAATTCTTTTAAATCTTCTCGTCTTTCTTTATCCTCTTTCTTATTCCAGTCCCTGACATCTTCAAAAATAGTTTGTAAGTCGTTCATCAACCGATTGAGTACGACTGCATGTTTTCCTGCATGACGCCGAATGCCAGATGCGTCATACATCGTAATCACACTAAATACACAAGCGACTGCAAAAATGGTTGAGGTAACTCCTTCGACAATACCTACCGCGGTCGTAAGCGATGTTACTGCTGCCGAATGACTGCTCGGCATTCCACCTGTACTGAATGCGATTCGGAAAGAGAGCTCTCTTGCAACAATTAATTTAATCGGTATTTTTATAAATTGCGCAAAGACAATTGCAATTAAAGCAGCCCATAACGGAAAATTTGAAAAGATTTCCATTGCCTATTTCTTCCTTCCTGATTGTTGCCAACGTTCATTCAAGTTTACCATAACGGTATAACATCGTAAACAAAGCAATACAGAAGGAAGTAATTAACCCAACTTTCGCAGTTTGAAACACTGGCGCAAGAGTTTTTGCATACCCTACTTTCGGCTTTCTAATCGCCATTTAGTTGTCCGAGAAAAGTGAATGTGTCTGAACTGCGGACTGCATGGGCTTAGTGGCACTTACGCTGAATAAAAGTAATCAGTAGTTCAGTTAAACTGTCTTGATTTTTTTAGATGTGAAGGCTCAGGCTCTTGCTTTAATCCAGCTTGAAGGTACACGCTTGGCAAGCTGAACCATAAAGAAAGCAGCGACAAGGGAAAGGATCGTATCCTTAATTAAAAAGGGAACCATTCCGGCCCAAGCGATCAGAAAGGAAATCTCAAGATTAAGCCACGTATTCATCGCGAGATACATGTAAGATACTCCAATGACATAATTCAAAATGAGACCGGCGAGAGCACCTAAAGAATAACCAATCATCGATTCTTTATGAAACTTCTCGCTAATCCAGCCGGAAGCATAGGCGATAAATACAAAAGAAATAATAAAGCCACCTGTTGGACTTATTAAAGCAAAAGGTCCACCTTGTAATCCGGCGAAAATCGGCACCCCGCTCGCTCCGACTAGAATATATGTAATAATAGCAAAAGCACCAAGCCGTTTACCGAGCATAAATCCTGCCAAAATTGCAAAAAATGTTTGTAAAGAAAGAGGTACACTCGCTCCGCCAATTGGTATCGCTAGAAACGGAAACCAAACCGTAATATTTGCCCCTATCGCCATTAAACAAACGAACATTGCCCCAAATGTTAAATCAATTGATCTAATTCTGCTCATGAAAATTCCCCCTTTGTTACGATAGTACGAGGAAATTAAAACTTTGTCAACTCCAATCCAACTAGGGTGACAATGTGAAAGAGCATCCCAGAAGTTTGAGATGCTCTTTATCGATTTAATTATGCAGTTTCTAGTGCAATTTCAATCATTTCATTGAACGTTGTTTGACGTTCTTCAGCAGTTGTTTCTTCACCAGTTAGAATATGATCGGAAACGGTAAGAATGGATAGGGCGTGTCTGTTAAATTTCGCTGCGAGCGTGTATAAAGCTGTCGTCTCCATTTCCACCGCAAGTACTTTATAGGCTGCAAGTAATTCATGTACGGACTTGGCATTCTCGCGATAGAAGCTGTCACTTGTAAATACATTCCCGACTCGTACCGGCAAATTCTTATCCGACGCGGCATCATAAGCACTTTTTAATAGATCGAAATCTGCAAGAGGAGCATAGAAAATGTCTCCAAAGATAAGCTTATTAACCTGGGAATCGGTTGTTGCGCCTTGGGCAAGGATGACATCTCTAACTTGCACATCTTCCTGTAGTGCTCCACAGCTTCCAACCCGAATTAAATTCTTCACATCATATTCACTTATCAATTCATTGACATAGATGGAAATGGATGGAACACCCATCCCAGTACCTTGAACAGAAATATCTTTACCTTTATATTTCCCAGTGTAACCGTACATGCCACGAACTTCATTATAAAGCTTAACATCTTCTAAAAAAGTCTCGGCAATGTATTTTGCACGCAGTGGATCTCCTGGAAGTAATATTGTTTCCGCTATTTCGCCTTTTTCTGCACCGATATGTACACTCATGAATATGCCTCCTTAAACTATCTTAAATTAAAGGTATCACACTCAAAGATGAATGACAAATGACAAATAACAAACATTTTTATAAAAAATGATAGCCGTTTCACTGGTTATTAGTTTAAAAGTGGAGAGGAATTGTTTATAATGGGTATGAGGGTTATATTGTAACAATAGTTATGGTAAATTGATGGAAGGGAAGCGATAAATATGGAAACAAAAAACTTTACAATAACCGCTGAATCAGGAGTACATGCACGTCCAGCTACATTATTAGTGAACAAGGCGGGACAGTACAGTTCAGATATTCAAATTACGTATAAGGATAAAAAAGTAAACTTGAAATCAATCATGGGCGTTATGTCCCTTGGTATCCCACGCGGTGCAGAAGTAGAAATATCTGCTGATGGTAATGATGCAGAAGAAGCAATTGAAGGTATTACTTCAGTTATTAAAGAACATTTAGGAGAGTAAGTAAGGAGCGAAACGTGGACATTTCTATTAATTTTAGTAATCCACAGCATCTTTATTTTAAAATTTCCTAAGGAAAGAAAAAGGAAGCAGGAGAATGTCTCTAGCTTCCTTTTATGATTTTGAAGTATACTTCTTGTTCAAGACGCTCGAGCGTCTGTAAGGCCAGTCGGTTGTATGCACTGTCTTCTTCATTCAGCTTATTCCGGTATGTTGCAATTGCTTGTTCCAACGACGCAGCATATTCCGGTACCTCGCCATTAAATGGATGGACAGCTGGCTTTTTAACATTCATCTTCTCACGAAAGGCAAGTGCTTTCCGCTCATGAAAAAAGACATCTTTCGTCTCATACATATTATGTAGATCGCCTTGAAGTGGATGCTTATGGACAGCGAGTACTTCAATGAGGTACATGTCACCTCGATCTTCCTTCACTTCGCCGATATACGTTCCTGACCTATAATGCGCTTTTGCAATTTCCCCAATCTTCACTTTACCCATTTTTACAACCTCCCTTTAATTATTGTGCCAAATTCGTGAACTTTTTGCGAATAATTACCCCCTGTTGTCTATTAAAAGTTAATTTTGCTATACTAATAAATGAGGATGTGATGAAAGATGGATTTCTTCTATTTTCCAAGTGATAAATCCGAATTGATCATTCCGATACTCACTCTATTTCTTTTTATCGGACTAGCATTTGTTGCGGTGTACTTTATGGTGCGACGCTCGAAGAAGGAAGAAGAGAGGTTTGAAGAAGATTATAAAGAACGGATAGAGGAAGTAGAAAAAGAGTTGAAAGAATAATTAGCTGCTACAATCCAACGTTTAAAACTTTGCATTTTTTGGGATACTACAACTAGTAACCTAAAGGAGAAGCGATATGCGTTGGATTTTTTATTTGTTTTTAATTTTCTTAGCTGCCTGCACGTCTAATGCTGATGAAACGTTGAAAGAAGTGGCAATGTTGAATGTGGATGGCGATAAGCTTGGAACCGCAACTTTGACCGAAGACCCTGAAGGAGTAAGTATTAAACTCAAATTAGAAGGGGTGAGTCCTGGATGGCACGGGATTCACGTACATGAATATGCAAAATGCGAACCACCAGACTTTACAAGTGCTGGGAATCATTATAACCCGGAAGATAAAGAGCATGGATTAATGAACCCAAAAGGCCCCCACCTTGGTGATCTCCCGAATGTCGAGGCAAATGGAGATGGTAAGATCGATGAGGAGCTCAAGTTGCTGGACGCGACGCTATTAGATGGAAAAAACTCGTTGATTCGGGAAGAGGGAACTTCTTTAGTTCTCCATGACGGTCCGGACGACGGGTATACCCAGCCAAGTGGAGATTCCGGAGAGCGTATTGCTTGCGGAAAAATTACTCCCAAGTAGCTAAGTCAAGAAAGAAAGCGCCCGAATAGGCGCTTTTTCTAATTTTTCACGCATTAACGGTCTGTAATACCCCCACCTCTAAATAGGAGGGATGCCCAACATGTGAAGCTGGGGGATATACAGTCCGTAAATCCCTGATTCTGTTCAACTAACATTCAGTGGCGGAGGTAAGGAAACCCCCACTGAATGAAGTTTCACTTTATCTTATCTTCTTTTTTCTACTGCTTTAATTATTCGATTAACGGCTTCTTCCAGTGTAGAACGTGGGCAACCCATGTTCAGGCGCATGAATTGACTACCTTCTTCTCCGTAATCAATGCCTGCATTTAATCCGACCTTTGCTTCGTTTATGAAAAATTCTCGAATACCTTTTGCATCAAACCCAAGTCCACTGCAATCAATCCAAAGGAGGTATGTACCTTCCGTTTTCACTACTTTCAGTTCTGGAGCATGTTTTTCAAAGCTTTCTTTCACATATTGATAATGGCTTTCTAATAGAGCGGTTAATTCATCGACCCATGTAGCGCCGTGTGTATAAGCAGCTTGCATCGCAATTTGCCCCATTGTGTTTAATTGATTGTTGAAACCCTGTTTATTAAAGGCCTCATCTAATTTCCCTCTAACATCCAGATTGGGTGTCACGCAGTAAGACGCGGCTAGTCCAGGTACGTTAAAGGTTTTTGATGGAGCCATGCATGTGATCGTCTGATTAGCAATATCTTCAGATAGCGAGGCAATTGGAATATGCCTAAATCCGGGATAGGTGAGATCACCATGAATCTCGTCAGAAATAATCAGCACATCATGTTTCACGCATAATTTAGCCATTTCCTCCAGTTCTTCTTTCTTCCAAACCCTTCCAACCGGATTATGCGGTGAACAGAGGATGAACGCTTTTACATCTTTAAGCTTAGCTTCAAAATCAGTAAAATCAATTGTGTAATAATTATCTTCAAAAACGAGAGGATTTTTAACAATTGTCCGGTTATGTGCCTTAATAACATTGTAAAAGGGTGGATAGACGGGTGTCTGAATTAATATTCCGTCTTCCGGTTTAGTAAATGCTTGAATAGCCATATGTAGGGAGGTAACGACCCCATTGCTGAAAGATAACCATTCTGGCTGAATATTCCATTGGTGTCTTTCCTTATTCCAACGAACAACTGTATCTTTTAATTCATCGTCTGCAAGCGTATAACCATAGATTCCATGGCGTGCTCGTTCCATTAATGCTTCATTTACTTCTTTAGGCGCTTTAAAGTCCATGTCAGCAACCCACATTGGAATAACGTCAGTTGACCCGAAGAGTGTTTCTGCCATATCCCATTTTACGGATTTTGTATTTTTCCGGTCAATGTTTAGATCAAAATTTCCCATCAAACTACCTCCTCACAGTGTTATAGTTAATTATAGCAAAAAAAAAGCAAAGCGATATACGCTCTGCTTACAGGGGGAATACGAGAAAGTCTTACGGTAATAGTATTACCCCACCTATTAAATTATAAACACATAAACTAAAATATTTTTAAAAAACTCAACTTTAACAGTTTGAAGCAGTTAGATATTCCTCTGTAATCAAGTTAACCCGCGGATTATTATCATTCAGCGTAAGTGCTAATTTTTTCTGACTTCTCCGGGGAAAGACCTGAGTTGGAACACTTATAACCATGAAGTCTCGTTTTATAATCTTTCTTCTAATTTAGCTTTTTCATCTTCGAATCCAGGTTTCCCGAGTAGGGCGAACATATTCTTTTTGTATGCCTCAACACCCGGCTGGTCGAATGGATTGACGCCGAGCAGATAACCGCTGATGGCACATGCTTTCTCAAAGAAATAAACGAGATAGCCGAATGTATATGCATCAAGTCTTGGGACTTCAACGATCAAGTTAGGTACGTCACCGTCTGTGTGGGCGAGCATTGTTCCTTGCAATGCTTTCTCATTGATTTCATGTAATGTTTTTCCAGCAAGATAGTTTAATCCATCTGCATCGTTTTCCGCCTCTTCAAGCGTTAATTCTTTTCTTGATTCATGAACGCGAAGAACCGTTTCGAAAATATTTCTTCTTCCTTCTTGGATATACTGTCCAAGAGAATGCAGGTCTGTTGTAAAGTTGGCAGAAGAAGGATAAATTCCTTTCAAGTCTTTCCCTTCACTTTCACCAAAGAGCTGTTTCCACCATTCGGCGAAATATTGCAAGCTTGGCTCATAGTTGATGAGAAGCTCCGTCACTTTTCCTTTATTATATAAAATATTACGGATCGCTGCATACTGGTAGCTCGGATTCTCTTTTAAGTCAGGAGTTGCAAGATCATCCATCGCTTGTTTTGCACCATTCATCATATCGTCTGTATTAATGCCGCTAACTGCGATTGGAAGTAGTCCAACGGCGGTAAGGACAGAGTATCTGCCGCCAACATCATCCGGAATGACGAAAGTTTCGTACCCAGCTTCGTCTGCTACACCTTTAAGCGCACCTTTTTCTTTATCTGTCGTTGCAAAGATACGGTTTTTCGCTTCTTCCATTCCATACTTTTCTTCTAAGTATTTCTTGAAAATCCGGAAGGCAACAGCAGGTTCCGTTGTTGTTCCACTCTTAGAGATTACGTTGATGGAAAAGTCTTTGTCTTTTAAGAGATCAAATAATTCCGCAGTATAGGTTGAGCTCAGATGGTGCCCAACAAAAATAATTTGGGGTACTTTTCTATCATCTTTGGAAAGTAAGTTTTGGAAAGAATGATTCAACATCTCGAGAGCAGCACGAGCACCAAGATAGGAACCGCCAATTCCAATTACGAGTAAAATATCGGAATGCTCACGGATTTTCTCCGCTGCCTGTTTAATTCTTGCATATTCCTCTTTATCATAGTTCTTCGGTAAATCGACCCAACCGAGGAAGTCACTTCCTTGTCCTGTTTTCTCATGGACAAGCTCATGGGCCTTATCGACAAATGGTTGCATATGATGAAGTTCTTCTTCAGAGAAGAATGGTAGTGCTTTATCATAGGTTAGTGTAACTTTTGTCATATGTATTCTCCTTTTTTATTCGGATTTATTAGTTTAACTTTACGGGATTTACTTTTAGAAATCAAGAAGAAGAGACCGTCGTGGCGGATGTTCATTGTTTTGTCATAAAAAAATGTTCCTTTAAGTATTACTTAAAGGAACATTTCCAGCAAGGGCAATTTCGCCTTTGTTTATTACTTATTCTCTGATTGTTTTATCCATTCTTGTAGCTTGTCTTTTAATGTGTTAAATCCTGTAGTAGAATCATTTGATACTGTTTGATTGTTAGTGGAGGTTTTTGCTTGAGTTTCTTTCTTTGGCGCTTCTTCTGTAGCCCGAATGGATAGGGATACTTTGTTTTCCGCTTCATTTACTTCAAGAATTTTCACTTTCACTTCATCGCCAATTTTAAGATGATCATTAATATCATTTACAAATCCATGTGTAATTTCTGATATATGAACCAACCCTTGTGTCTCTTCATCCAACTGGACAAAGGCACCATATGGCTGGATTCCTGTTACCTTACCATCCACAATTTGACCTTTTTCTAGACTTTTATTCATGCCGAACAACTCCTATTATTTAATTCAACTCTATTCTTTTCACACAATTATCCATTTTAACATAAAAATATGATTCTAGCAAAAATCATAGAGTGTACGGGTTGTTCTGAAAAAGTGAAACTTCATTCAGTAGGGAATCCTTACCGGTGTATTACAGACCGTTAATACGTGGTAAAAGTTTATGAATAAACCAATTCATCTCGTGACTTCGGTCGTGAGAGGTTCAATTGATTGATTCTAACTCTTGCTTAATGCTTTCATAAACATCGTGCCAAAACTCGGTATTGTCACGGAAGGATTTACCGATGAACGTATACATTTCTTTCGCTTTATCCTCATGATCTGGCGCGTCTTTTGGTGGTAGAGCAGCGCGGGATTCGTCGACAAAATCTTGAAGTTTTGCAGCCCGAGGTCCCCATTTCGCGACTTCTTCACCAGCTTCATTAATGAAAATAAAGATTGGAATGGATCGGGCTGTTCCATTCGTTAAGTATTGATCCATTAATTCTAAATTATCATCACGGAGTAACATCCGTACTTCCAGATTCGCTTTTTCAGATATTCGTAATAGGATTGGAACATTCAGCATGGCATCTCCACACCAGTCTTCCGTTAAGACGATTGCTCGTAATTTCTTACTGGCAATTTTTTCAAAAAATGCTTCGTCTTCAGGTAAATTGAAGTTATCATAAATATGTAGGAGACCATCCTTGTTCTGCTTCATGCTCTCAATATAATCATCCGCTTGCATTGCTTGTTCGAACCATTGATTTAAAGTCATCGATACCCGTCCTTTCATGATTAGTCGCTTAAATTTTACCGATATCCACGCTTTAAGTAAACAAATTTGCCTTCTTTTGTTAAAATAGAATACAACTAAATGAATCAACCCTCCCAGTTTGCTTTCATTCAGCGTAAGTGTTTTGTGCATTCATTTTATTGGCGTTCTAATTATCGTTCAGTTGCCCGGCGGACGGATGCTTTCCACGGGCACGGCCTCAGCC
>NZ_BMOS01000005.1:161733-170421 GCF_014647195.1 Oceanobacillus indicireducens
TACGTCTATCCTCGGAGCAGTCCAGACACCTCGAGACTCCAGCAGGAGGATAGGCATAGGTGAGACCCCGCAGGGCGACAGCCCGAGGAGGCTCACCAGCCGCCTGCGGAAAGCGAGAGGTGTCTGGACTGCGGACCTCCAGAGACAGTTGCACTTACGCTGAATGAAAGTGTTGATTTTTCAGGTATGGGTTGGGTAAATGATGATTAGGAGGAATTAAATGACAACGTTCAATCAAGATTTTCTGATGGAATTATTAAATACCGCTTCCCCTTCCGGTATGGAGATGGATATTCAACGGAAATGGATGGCATACGTTAAAGAATTTGCTGATGAGGTGCGTACAGATAACGCTGGTAACGTGATTGGAATCCTGAACCCGGAAGCCCCGTTTAAAGTACTGCTGGCAGGACATAGTGATGAAATCGCCCTTGTCATCAACCGGATCGATGAACAAGGATATCTGCATTTTGACAAGGTGGGTGGAATCAATCCAAAGGCAGCAGTCGGAATGCGAGTCGATGTTTTTGGATACAATGGCAAAGTTACCGGTGTTATTGGAGTGAATGCCCAGCATCACGGTGGCTTAAAAGATGATTTCACTTTAGCGGATTTATTTATCGACTGTGGTTATAAAACAAAAGAAGAGGCAGAAAACGTTGTCCAAATTGGCGACCTCTGTGTATATAAGACAGAACCGGAAATCTTGCAGGACCGGTATATTGCCGGAAGAGGACTTGATAACCGGACAGGATCTTTCATCGTTGCAGAAGTTTTGAAACGCCTTGCGGATAAAAATATTCAAGTCGGAGTATATGCGGTGAGCACAGTAAATGAAGAAACAAATATGGGTGGTGCCTATTTTGCTGCAGCAGGAATTGAACCGACAATGGCAATTGCTTGTGATGTGACTTTTGCAACAGATTATCCTGGCGTGAATAAGAATAAATATGGAGATATTAAGCTTGAAGGCGGCCCAGTACTTGCAAAAGGTGCACCGATTAATATTAAAATAAACCAGCTTCTGGAAAAAGCGGCAGCAGATTTACAGCTGAACGTACAATATGAGCTGACTCCAAGGCATACAGGAACAGATGCAGATCGAATGCGCTTGACCGGAAAAGGTGTCCCTGTTTCCCTTGTTTCCCTGCCATTACGTTACATGCATTCTCCGGTGGAAACGACAAGTATTAAAGATATGGAAGAAGAAATTACCTTGCTTGTAGAGATGATTTCAAACCTTTCGGGTGACGAGAGCTTAAACCCACTTGACTAAAGGTGAAATAGTTTAGTGGCGGATAGACCTACCAATTAAAAAAGGTATGAGGAGAGTCTCACTAAATTGGTTAAAAATAGTGACCAAATACAGGAGAAAAGGCCTTGTTTTCTTAAACTTAGAAAACAAAGGCCTTTTTCTTATGTATCAGCTAGGTCAAATCTATCGTTTTTCTGTGCGCTATTCTTTGAAAATCTCTATTTGCAGTACTTTTTCCATGAATTATAGAAAAAATACCATGAATTCTATTAAATCTTCCTGTTTTCTATCAAAAGACCCATGAAGAGAAAGAGGAAAATATAATGCATATCTATTAATTTTGAGGATTCAGTAAAATAGCGACATAATTCGACAATTTATTGTTGCTAAACCTACTATACTAGGGTTAACACCTAGAATTTACCTGTCGCTAATTTCTGGGGAAATCGACAAGTTTGAAAAAAAGAGGAGGTTGATTTAATAAAACGTCGAAACTCCGGAAAGAAATTTTAAAAAAGGGAGGAAAAATCTTTGAGAGTTAAGCGCAAAAGACGAACGAAAGCTTTCAGTATTGCAGCAATTGTAGTCATGATCGTATCACTCATCCTGCCGGGTGCCGGACTTGCGCAATCAAAAGGCGAAGTTAGCCATTCGATGAACGATTCGCGTGAGCTTCAAGAACAGAAAGTGAATGAGCGTCTATTGGAGAGTTTCAAAGATGATGAGTTTGTTACTTTTCTAGTCAAGTTTACAGATAAGGCTGCAGTAGAAGATGTAGCGAAAAAGATGAGAGAAGATGCGGCAAAATCAAATCTATCACTTAGTCAAGCAGAGCATATGCAACGATCAGCTGTAATTGCTGAATTAAAAGAAACTTCCTTTGCATCACAGCAGCACGTGACAGAGTATATTGAACAGGAAATTGAAAACGGAAATGCCAAGGATTTTGTTTCCTATCATATTGTGAACGGCATGGCAGTCACAGCTACGAAAGAGGTTGCAGAAAAAATCGCTACTTTTTCTGAAGTGGAAAAATTACTGCCAAATGAAGTTCGACAGTTGAACACAACGGTATCGGAAAGAGCGGAAAAAGAGGAAGCAGAACTTGCGAATGTCGAATGGAACATTGAACGGGTCGGTGCTCCAGCTGCTTGGGAAATGGGGATCGATGGAACAGGCATGGTTGTGGCGAGCATTGACTCTGGCGTTCAGTGGGACCACCCAGCATTGAAAGAAAAGTACCGCGGTTATGATGCAAGCACGGGTGATGCGGATCACACGTATAGCTGGTTTGATGCTACGGCCGGAGAGGATACCCCGTACGATGATGACGGACATGGTACACATGTAACCGGTACAATGGTCGGGTCTGAGCCGGATGGTTCGAACCAAGTTGGAGTCGCTCCTGGTGCGAAGTGGATTGCTGTTAAGGCATTTACGGCAGCGGGTGGAACGGATACAGATTTACTTGCTGCAGCTGAGTGGATTATGGCTCCAGGCGGAGATGTCTCGCAAGCTCCTGATGTAGTGAATAACTCTTGGAGTGGTGGTTCGGGAATGGATGAATGGTACCGGGATGTTGTCATTGCCTGGCGCGCGGCAAATATTTTTCCTGAATTCTCAGCTGGTAATGTAACATTAACTAACCCAGGTGGACCAGGTTCGGTTGCTAACCCGGCAAACTACCCGGAATCTTTTGCGACAGGCGCAACGGATGTTAATGATGATTTAGCGAATTTCTCTTTACAAGGACCATCTCCTTATGACGAGATTAAGCCTGATATTTCAGCGCCAGGGGTGAATATTCGCTCAAGTGTACCTGGCAGTGGGTATGAAGGTGGTTGGAATGGAACTTCGATGGCAGGACCAGCCGTTTCAGGAGCTGTAGCGTTAATAAAACAAGCAAATGCGAATCTGACAGTTGATGAAATCGAGGAAATTCTATCTACTACGGCAACACCATTAACGGACGATACATTCCCTGAGTCACCGAATAACGGATATGGACACGGACTACTGGATGCATATGAAGCAGTATCTTCCGTTGTTTCCGGACTAGGTGTCATTGATGGGGCTGTAAGTAAAGATGGAGAGGATACAGAAGCACCAACTTATAGTCATGATGCCCCTGAAGTGATATATGCGGGTATGGATCTTGATGTAACAATTACTGCAGAAGATAATATAAGTGTAACCTCTGTAGAAGTTGTCTATGAGGATAACCGAATCAAAGCAAAGCGGGTATCAGGAGATCATTTGTCAGGTGAGTACACGGTAACTGTTCCAGGTGAGGATATTGAAGAGGGAACATTTGAGTATCACTTTGAAATCAATGATTTCGGAAATAATTCAGTAACAACAGATTCCTACAGTGTAACGGTAGAACCAGGAATTACAGTAGGTTATTTTGAGGATTTTGAAAAGGCACCTAGCGGATGGACGGTATTCGGAGAAAATAGCAGTTGGGAACACGGAATTCCAACTTCTGGGCCGGGTGAAGCCTTTTCCGGTGAAAATGTGTATGCAACAAATTTAAGCGGAAACTATAATAACTATGAAAATTCAACATTAGTCATGCCACCGATTGATTTACCTGAAGGAGAAGCATATTTACAATACAGTCAGTGGTACAATCTCGAGAATAACTGGGATTACGGGCATGTGTATATTTTTAGTGATATGGAAAACTGGGAACAGTTAGAGCGAATCACCAATGTTTCCGATGGCTGGATTGAGTCGGAAATTGATCTATCTGATTATAGCGGGGAAAGAGTTTATATCGGATTTAATCTGACTTCTGACATCAGCATTGCCCGAGATGGTTGGTATATTGATGATGTTGGGCTTGCTGATACGTCAAGAGGTGAGTCAGCACAAGCGCCGAACATCGGAATGAATTCTTCCGCTGGATTATTGTTAGGTCTTAATAGTATCGGAATGAAGAAGGCTCCAATTGATCCCGATAAATTAAAACCAGCATTTCCAGATGAAAAAGAATCGGTTAAAGAAGATGCAATTACACCTGCCGCTTTACCATTAGCTGCGACAGTAAGCGTGCTTGAAAGCGGAAGGTCAGTGAATACGAATCCTGCAGATGGGTCCTTCTCTATCACTCATGCTGCTGGTGACTTCACCGTAGTTGCAGAAAGTTATGGTTACCATCCTGCAGAAGAAAATGTAACAGTCGAGGCAGATGAATCAACAACAGTTAACTTTACTCTAGAAGAACAAGATGAATACACCGTTTCAGGTACGGTAACAGATGAAGTAACTGGTGAAGGAATTGCAGACGCTACACTTCTAATTGTAGAAGATGCGAATGTGGAAGCCGTTACGACAGATGAAAATGGTTCCTTTACGATCACTGCTTATGAAGGCGTATATACGCTAAAAGTACTAGCTCGTGGCTATCATGGAGCAGAAGTAGAAGCTGACTTTACTTCTGATGGTACGGTTAATATTGAATTAGAACCTTTCTACACCGTTCCGGGCGGAGAGATTGGCTATGATGATGGAACAGCGGAAAACGCTCGTGCATTCTATGATGCTGGTAATGGCTGGGCAGTTCGTATGTCCCTTGATGAAGGACAAGAATCGGCAATTGTAACGGATGGGGTTTTCCAATTCCATGATGACGATTGGCCAGTTCCAGGAGGTACGGAATTTGCCGTTGAGGTATGGGATGCAAGTGGGCCGGATGGCACTCCAGGTGAGCGAATTGCTGGCCCAGTTGAAGCAGAGGCAATTCGGAGTCTGGATGAGTGGACGGTTGTTGACTTAAGTGAACATGCGATTCAAGTAAATGGTGATTTCTATATGGTCTATATTCAACGAGATGTGAATACAAATGCACCGGGCCTAGCAACAGATGAAAACGGACCAAATGCTGAAAGAAGCTTCCAATATGTAGGCGGTGCATGGAATCAATCCCCGGCAGATGAAGGGAACTATATGATCCGTGCCAGAGTAAACTACGAGGTGGAAGAAGCGGTCATTACGTCTCCTGAAGATGGACTAATCACGAATGAAACAGAAGTTACGGTAGAAGGTACTGCTTCACCGACTACCTTCATTAAATTAGTGAATAATGGAGAAGAAGTAGATACTGTAGAAGTTGGAGATGACGGTAAGTTTGCAATTCCTGCAACGCTTGCGGAAGGTGATAATGAATTAGTTGCAGTTACCGTACTGGATGATACAGAAATTATGGAATCCGAACCTGTAGCAGTTGTCTTGGATACAGAAGCACCAGCACTGACCATCGACAATCCCGAAGACGGTGAGAAAACAAATCGTGAAACCGTAACGGTAGAAGGGACAGTTGAGGATGCTAATCTTGATTATGTCGAGGTAAACGGACAGCGCGCTAAGATTGATGATGGGAATTATTCTCTGCGAATTATTCTTGATGAAGGGATAAATGACATTGAAGTTATAGCGGCCGACTTGGCGGGCAATTCAACGTCTGAAGCTGTATCATTGGATGTCGACTTCACACCTCCTGCAATCGAGAATCTGACACCTGAAGAAGATGTGTACTTGGGTGCAGGGGAAAGCGTGAAGTTCGAATTTGATAGTGAGCCTGGCTTAAAGTCCACATTTGTCGTCCATATGCCGCTCACGAATGTGAATTCCAATCCGACTGAATTACCGATGATGGAAACATCTGAAGGACATTATGTCGGCTACTGGACAGCAACAAGCAATGTTGTTGCAGAAGGAGCAGTTATCGAAGTAATCGCAGTCGATGATTATGGGAATGAAACAAGAGCTCAAACAGACGGGAAACTATTTATTAATACAGATGAATGATGGAAAAGGTGCGGCGATCTTGCCGCACCTTCTTTCTTTGCTTGAGCACGTCTCTTGCAATTTATGAAAAATGTAGTATACTTATCATTAGTAATTGAATAATCGATTCTAATCTTCGGGGCAGGGTGCAATTCCCGACCGGCGGTGAGGGGTATGCTTACTCTAAGTCCGCGAACCATAATTTCAATTCTTATGGTTGATCTGGTGTAATTCCAGGACCGACAGTTACAGTCTGGATGGGAGAAGATGTCGAGCCAAATCAAGGTGCATTTTTATGTACCTTCACTTACTCTTGTATTCCCAAACCCTAAAGCCCCATTTACGGCTTTAGGGTTTTTCTGTCTTAAATGAAATTTTAAGACGCTGGAACAGAAGAGTTGTCAAAGTGGCAAGGCGATCCTTCATCACGAGTTAGAATCGGTTAGCAAAAGATGAAGGAGGAAGATGGAGATGCAAAAATCTGCAAAGCAATCTTCAAAGTTATTAAAACTTATTATTTTAGCACTGCTAGGATCAATCGCGCTCGTTTTATTTTTCTTAAACTTTCCGCTGCCGTTCCTACCACCATATTTAAAAATTGATTTTAGTGATGTGCCGGCATTGATGGCTTCACTTATTTTTTCACCACTTGCTGGTGTAGCTGTCGTTCTCATTAAGAACGTGCTTTATTTCGCGGTGTCTGGATCAGGGGACCCGGTCGGTGTTCTAGCGAATTTTCTTGCAGGTGTAATGTTTGTCCTTCCAGTTTCACTTATTTATCATAAGTTCCATAAAGGTGTAAAATCGATCGTTTCCGGCTTAGTTACAGGAACAATCGTTATGGCAGTTGGAATGTCTGTACTAAATTATTATGTTATTCTGCCCGCTTATGCATGGTTTATGGGGTGGGACATGAGTGAACAAATGGCGTGGGGCGCCGTGCTTGTTGGGGTGTTTCCATTTAACTTGCTGAAAGGAATTATTGTCGGAATGTTATTTGTTCCTGTGTTTATAAAAATGCGCAGCTGGATCGAACAGAAACAAACAAATTTAGCTGCATAATATACATTTAAAAAAAGGTTCGTCTCAAATAATTGAGACCGAACCTTTTTTCATGTCTTGGGGAAATATAATAGAACCTGATTATCTAGCAAAGGCTGTACTTTTTAAAAAGAATAGTAGGCAAGGTTATTGGCGAGTGATCCTGCCTACTAATCTTAGGGGTGTTTTTTTATTCTTCTTCCACAAGTGTTTTTGCAGTTGGGATAGCATCGAGTCTTTCTTCCGGTATCGGCTTTTGTGATACGACACTCATACCATACGTTTTATTATCAATCCGCTCCAGCGCTTCATCAATCGCTTGTAATCGTTCCTTGTGAACGAGTTCCATTCCAGCATCACGTTCTTGTTCAAACTGTTCGGTACCCACGTCAGCTGGATGATTGCCATAATCAGACAGTTCTTGAATCGAGTCGTTCGGTGATTTATTAGTAGATTGACTGGAAAGCTTTTCCGTTTCCGCTTTTAATTCGAGCAACCGCTTACGGAAATAAGCTAATTTATCATCTGAAAGATAGGTCTTCATCAAAATCGCTCCTTTTCATTCAGGCAACATTCAAGAAATTTAAGCAGTGACAAGTAAGCTTAGACAAATGCTGCAATGACGAGGGATATTCCAAGTAAGAAGCCGTAAATGGTGTTCGTTTTTCCAGTTGCAATCATTGCGGGCATCATTTCGAGTGGTTCGGTCTTACCGCGGAAGTTTTTGATGACTGTTACGGCTTTCGGTACGCTAAGGAAAGTGATTAGTGTCCAGATAGGCAAGAGACGTGCAATAATTAAAGCTAATGTCCAGCTGTAAGCAATGCTAAATAGTACTGCAAGCACGGTAATTGCTTTTTCCCTGCCGATCAGTACAGCAATAGTTTTTCTTCCGCCAGCTTTATCCCCGTCACGATCACGAATATTATTAGATAAATTGATGCTGCCGATAAAAATGGTAACTGGAATCGATATCCAAATTACTTCACTCGTAATTGTTAGGGTCTGGATGAAATACGTGATGCCGATAATGACTGTCCCCATTAGTACACCGGAAAACAACTCACCAAATGGTGTATATGAAATTGGAATAGGTCCTCCAGTATATAGATAACCGATTGCCATACATATTAAACCGATAATAGCAATCCACCAACTTGACTCGATACAAATATAAACACCAAGAATAACAGCAATTCCATAGAATGTAATAGCAAGACTTCGAATTGTTTTCGGCTTTATCCCGTCACGAACAATCGTGCCGCCGATCCCAACTGATTCCTCTGTATCTAGACCAAGTTTATAATCATAGTATTCATTAAACATATTTGTCGCAGCCTGAATTAATAAGGAGGCTACGAGCATGGCGAGAAATAAGGTCCAGTTGATGGTTCCATCATGATAAGCAAGCATCGTACCGACGAATACAGGGATAAACGATGCTGTGAGTGTGTGCGGACGCATCAAGCGCCACCAGACGTCAAAGCCTGATTTCTCGTTCAATGCCTCTTTTATTGAATTTTTATTAACAGTATCCATAAATGTTCCCCCTCCAAGCTATCCGTATTGTCAAAAGTTCTTTAGTAAAAACCTGTGTTTTT
>NZ_BMOS01000006.1:0-107077 GCF_014647195.1 Oceanobacillus indicireducens
TCTTTTTCATACTGGTTGTTTTGTTCAGTTTTCAAAGAGCAAATGTTCTGCCGTTTTCTTAACGGCGACTTGTCTAATATAACATGAATGTAATATCCTGTCAACGACTATTTTTTTATTTATTGTCGCTAAGTCGTTTGAATCTCTTTCGCTTTTGGCGACGGTTATTAATGTACCATGATATAAATTGGAAGTCAACGAAATAAAGAAAATCTAAATTATCTTTTAATTACGTTCAAAACAAGAAAATAAACGCTTCTATTATATAGTAAAATGACATCATGATTCCATTTCTCAATTTTATTTTACTAGAATCCGAACCTGTCACGAATCCCTAACCTTTTAATCCTCAATTTCAAAGAAAATATGCTATACTACAAATGGAATACTAAGGGAGGAATCTGAAAAAACATGTCACAATTAGTCTATTCGAGTAAAATAAATAAAATCCGTTCATTTGCTTTAATCTTGATTTTTGCTGGAATTCTTCTTATGTATGTAGGGTTGATTTTCAAAAGTAGAGAATGGTTGATGGTTATCTTCTTCATATTTGGTCTATTAGCAATCTTCGCGAGCTTAATTGTCTATTTATGGATCGGTACACTCTCGCTCCGAGCCGTCCCGATAATATGTCCCAGTTGTGAGAAACCGACAAAAATGCTCGGACGGGTTGATGCGTGCATGCACTGCAAACAACCGCTCACATTAGATAAAGATTTAGAAGGTATGGAGTTTGACGAGAAATACAATAAACGTAAATATGCCAAACAAAAAAATCAATCAACCGATTAAAAAAGTCACCCGGGGGTACCATCCCAGGTGACTTTAATTTAAATTAATGTTTCTCTGTTGCTACCTTACTGCACTCTTCACAAGTTCCATACAATTCCAGGCGGTGGTGGCTAATGTTAAAGCCCGCTACTTGTTCTGCCAGAGATTCTACTTCATCCAATGATGGGTAATGAAAATCTACAATCTTACCGCAACTGTTACAAATAATATGGTAATGGTCGGTTGTAGTGCAATCAAACCTGCTGGAGGAATCTCCATAGGTTAGTTCACGTACGAGCCCGATTTCTTTCAACACACGTAAATTATTGTAAACTGTTGCAACACTCATATTAGGAAACTTCCCCTCCAGCCCTTTATAAATCTCGTCCGCTGTAGGGTGAGTCATCGAACTTAGAAGGAATTCGAGAACTGCATGACGTTGTGGAGTAATCCGGACGCCTGATTCTTTTAATGTATCAATCGCATCTCGCAGTCTTTTTTCAGACATCACAGCAACCTCGCTTTCAATTAAATATTCAATCTAATAGATAATATAACATACAACTTATATTATTAATTAATAATCTTTATAATCAGTGTACCGTTATTCTCAATTCTAGTCAATATAAGTAGCTTGAGAATAGTGAAAACTTATCAATTATCTGCTAATATTAATTAATAACCGCGAGTTAAATCAATTTTATTGATGTATTCACCCTTATTACTTACATATACGGTAAGATTCTTATGGAAAATATCCAATGCCCGTTTCACATATTCTGGAGATAGACCGGAGATGTGTGGGGTGATTGTAATATTCTCTTCTTTCCAGAAGCCATGCTCTTTAGGGAGTGGCTCCTCTTTAAAGACATCAAGAACAGCATGGCCAATTTCTTCGTTGCGTATCGCCCGCAGCAGATCTTCTTCAACCAATACATCTCCTCGGCCCATATTTAAAAATACGGCGGATTCTTTCATTGCTTTAAAATGTTCATAAGTTAAAAGCTGTTTCGTTTCCTCTGTACTCGGTAGAACAGAAACAATTAAATCCGCTTTAGGTAAAATATGCAGTAATTCCGCTGTGTTATATACTTCATCAAAATGCTCAGCTGCTTTCCCGCTCCGGGAAATTCCTATTACATTCATTTGAAATGCTTTCGCCAGTCTTGCAGTTTCGCCACCGATTGCACCTGTTCCAAGGATGAGTAATGTCTTTCCGGTAATTTCTTGAACCCTTACTCCTTTATCCCACTTGGAATGACGCTCATTTTCAATAATGGTTTTCGAATTGCGGTATACTTGAAGAAGCATTGCAATTGCATATTCGGCCATTTGCGTCTTATGGATGCCTCGCGCGTTTGTAAGCAGGATCCCCTTTTCTTTCAAGCGTTCAAACGGAAAGCCATCCACTCCCGCAGATAAGCAAGCGATCCATTTTACGTTAGGTGCTTTTTCAAGCAACTCTTTCGTCACATCATTTCCGTACGTAACATATACTTCTGCCTTCTCCAAGTGCCTCTCCACTTCTGCATCAGTTTCGCCAAAAATAAATTGCTGCTCTGGAAAAGTCTTTATCAATTTTTCTTGATGCTTGTCTGCTACTTTAGCTGAAAATACAATCATGAAATCACTCCTCATCCCTATAGATTATGTTCTATTATGCATGAACTTCATCACGTAAATATTCCAGTGCCTCTTCCACATGCCCTTTCACTCGGACTTTACGGTATTCTTTTAATAACTTTCCTTCTTTATCAATAATAAAAGTAGAGCGTTCAACTCCATAATATTCTCGTCCAAAATTCTTCTTCAACTTCCAAACATCAAAGGCTTTAGCTAATTCATGGTTCTCATCCGCCAATAATTCAAATGGCAAATCATGTTTATCGATGAATTTCTGATGTCTTTCCACCGGATCTGGACTTACTCCAAGAATCACTGCATCCAGCTCACTGAATTTCTCATGATTATCTCTAAAATCACAAGCCTGCGTTGTACAGCCTGGCGTCATATCTTTCGGGTAAAAATAAAGAATGACATATTTCCCTCTATAATCACTCAAACTGATTTCCTCTCCGGACTGATTCTGTATAGTGAAATTGTTAACTTCTTTTCCTAATTCAACTGTCATGAAAATTCCTCCATCTCTTCTATCGCGGTGTAACTGGGTATAGCCCCCACATCAAGCTCCAGCAGACATTTCAGTTTCTAAGTGGGAGTTGCAGCAACCAGTAACTGCCCGGTTAATTCGACTAACATTCCGTGAAAGTGAAGTACAGCCCCACAGAATGAAGTTCTACTTTATACCCACTATATCATAGACAGTAACTGGATTCCTTAAAAAATGCTTTAATTCATTATGTACGAAATGATAATATTTGATATAGTAAATAGGCATCTATTCATTATATGTATTACTGTAATAACTCATGAACAAGGAGGCTTAACGATGAATCATCAAACATCAGAAAAATTGCATCAAGAAGCATTAGAACATATTGTCGGAGGAGTGAATTCCCCTTCCCGCTCTTATAAAGCAGTAGGTGGTGGTTCACCTGTCTATATGGATCGTGCTGAAGGTCCTTATTTTTACGATGTCGACGGAAATAAATATATTGATTATTTAGCGGCATATGGTCCAATCATTACGGGACATGCACACCCACATATAACGAAAACGATTCAAGAACAAGCGGCAAAAGGGGTGCTTTACGGAGCACCAACGAGTCTTGAAAATAAATTTGCGAAAATGTTAAAAGAGGCAATTCCTTCCCTTGAAAAAGTCCGTTTTAATAACTCGGGAACAGAAGCAGTAATGACAACTATCCGTGTCGCTCGTGCATATACCGGACGAGATAAAATCATCAAATTCGCTGGGTGCTACCACGGACATTTTGATGCAGTGCTCGTTGAAGCAGGCTCAGGACCTTCCACATTAGGAACACCGGATTCAGCTGGTGTTCCACAAACAACGGCCAATGATGTCATCACTGTTCCTTTCAATGATTTAGCAGGACTAAAAGAAGCATTAGAAAAATGGAAGGATCAAGTAGCTGCAGTTCTTGTGGAACCGATTGTCGGGAACTTCGGAATCGTGACACCACATGACGGGTTCCTTCAAGGCGTAAATGACCTTGCCCACGCGGCAGGTGCACTCGTTATTTATGATGAAGTCATTTCTGCATTCCGCTTCACTTATGGAAGTGCCCAGCAAGTGTACGGTGTCGAACCGGATATGACAGCAATGGGTAAAATCATCGGTGGCGGCTTGCCAATCGGTGCTTATGGCGGGCGGAAAGATATAATGGAACAAGTTGCCCCGCTCGGTCCAGCTTATCAGGCAGGCACGATGTCAGGTAACCCGTTATCCATGGCTGCGGGGATTGCCTGTTTGGAAGTGCTTCAAGAAGAAGGTGTTTACGACAGGTTGGAGAAGCTTGGTGCACAGCTTGAAGCAGGTATTTTAGAAAAAGCAGCGAAACATCAAATTGATATTACAATCAATCGTCTGCGCGGAGCATTAACCGTGTTCTTCGGTACAGAAGAAGTAACAAACTACGCGGAATCCGAGGCAACCGACGGTGAGGCTTTCGCGAAGTTCTTCCAACTGATGCTACATGAAGGAATAAACTTGGCCCCATCGAAATACGAAGCCTGGTTCCTAACGACGGAGCATACAGAGAAAGATATTGATGACACAATCGCAGCTGTTGACCGAGCCTTTGAACAAATGAGATAATCAAGAGCGGAAACGCCCGTTTAGCGACGTACAGATTGGACTGAGCCGGAGGAGATAAAGGAAACACAGCGACCAAAGGGAGCTGATGTTGACTTATCGTACGGAGGTAAAGGAAATTCGATAGTCGCTGGACACTGGAGCTAGATGAGATAGAACAAAAACAGGAAGAAATCTTTTAACGGATTTCTTCCTGTTTTTTATATCTTGATACCATTATCTAAATTCTGGATTTCATATAAATCAAAGTAACTTCCTTGTTTCTTCATTAACTCTTCATGTGAACCTTTTTCCACGATTTTCCCGTTTTCGATAACGACGATTGTATCGGCATGGGTAATAGTAGCAAGGCGATGGGCAACGATAAAAGTTGTCCGCTCCGCAGCAAGTTTTTCCATCGTTTCCTGGATCAATGATTCACTCTCCAAGTCAAGAGCTGATGTTGCTTCATCGAATATGAGAATTGGTGGATTTTTCAAGAATACACGGGCGATTGCGATTCGTTGTTTCTGACCACCGGATAATTTCACTCCTCGTTCACCGACTAATGTATCGTAGCCTTTCGGGAGACTCATAATAAAATCATGAGCATTCGCTGCTTTTGCCGCTTCAATTACCTCTTCATCCGAGGCATACGGATTCCCCATTCGGATATTCATTGCAATCGATTCACTAAATAAAATATTGTCCTGTAAAACCATCCCAATATTATTCCGTAAAGAGCGTGCTTTTACATCCCGAATATCTGTACCGTCTACTCGGATTGCTCCACCGGTCACATCGTAAAAACGCGGAATCAAGCTAATAAGTGTTGATTTCCCGCCACCGCTCATTCCAACAAGGGCAACGGTTTCCCCTTTTTCCACTTTGAGGTTCACATCTTTCAGTACTTGCAATTCATCCTCATCATAATGGAATGAAACATGTTCGAACTCCACCGTACCTTCCACTCGGTCCAATTGCTCGGCGCCCTCTTTATCCGTAATATCATATTTTTCATTCATGAATTCGAATACCCGGTCAATCGAAGCAATTGATTGGACTAGGACAGTGGATGAGTTGACTAAACGGCGTAACGGGCTATACACCCGGTCCATGAACCCGACAAAGGCAACCATCGTACCGACTGTCACATTCCCATTAATCACCTGGTAACCTGCATAAGCAATCACGAGCAGTGGAGCAAGGTCTGTGATTGTGTTCGTGACGGCAAATGTTTTCGCATTCCAGTCTGTATGTTCTAGGGCTTTATTCAGAAAGCCTGAGTTTCGCTTACCAAATTGTTCCTGCTCATAATCCTCCAACGCGAAACTACGGGTGACAGGTACTCCTTGAATTCGTTCATGGAGATGGCCCTGAACCTCTGCCAATTTCTGTGACCGTTCTCTTGTAAGCTGCCTGAGTCGACTATAAAAATATTTAATTGCAAATCCGAAAAACGGAAAGAGCGCAATAGCGACGAGTGTTAACGGAATATCCATAGCAAACATGATGCCAAGTGCAATAAATATAGTAATTAAATCCAGCCACACGTTCATTAACCCGGTCATCACGAAATTCTTCGTTTGTTCGACATCATTTATTACCCGGGAAATTATTTCACCGGATTTTGTCTTCGAATAATACTTTAAACTGAGCTTTTGAATATGGTCAAAAAGCTTATCACGAATATCGAAAAGAACCGTGTTTCCGACCCACTGGGCGTAATATTGTCTGGCATATTCAATCGGTGGACGGATGATTAAGAATATCAGAAAGGCGATTCCCATTACCCATAAAAGTTGGGTTACTTTCTCATCCGTTGTCAATGTCTCCACATAAATAATATCATCAAGGACATATTTAAGTATCAGTGGCATTAACAAAGGGATTCCGAATTTTAAAATCCCGATTAAAATCGTCAGGAAAATCTTCCACTTATATGGCTTTACAAATTCCATATATTGTCTAATACTACTCATGCAGTCATCTTCCTCTTATACGTGCTATAAATAATAGTTACCCATCTATTGTTAACCTTTTTCCTTTCACTTGTAAAACAAAATGCCTTGCTACAATTTGTAACAAAGCATTTAGATCGATTTCAATCTAACGGTATGTAAGGTATCGTTCATACCAATTATCGACGAAATCCGGTGCGAAGGGACCTTTCTGCTGATGGATCCAATGTTTCAATAATCTTAAGTTTTTTTGTAAGATCCGGTCGATTTCAATCGGATAATTCATCAATTTCCTATGGAGATCATATTCATCTTCATCAAGCAGCTCATACGTCATGTCCGGAAACACTCTCACATCCAAATCATAATCAATATATTTCAGGGCTTTATCTTCATATATGAATGGAGAACTAAGATTGCAATAATAATGTATGCCGTTATTTCGGATCATGCCGATAATATTAAACCAGTGTTCGGAATGGAAATAACAGATTGCCGGTTCCCTTGTCAACCATACTCTACCATCACTTTCCTTCACCTTTGTCCGATCATTTGCCCCGATTATTTCTGACTCCGTACCTTTTAAAACTAGGCTGCTTTCCCATATGCGATGAACCGTCCCATTATGTTTATAGCTTTGTATTTCTATTCTAGAACCAGGCTCCGGAGCAACCACTTGGATCAACCTTCCTTTTACGTTAATTACTCTTTTCTTTTTATATCTTATCTATTATAAAGGGAATGATATAAAATATAAAGGAAAAGAGCCTCCTATAACGGAAGCTCTTTTTTATCCAAGTTATTTTTTGTTTTGTTGAGACTTTTGGTTTTTGCGTTTTACTTCTTGTGCATCAGTCTCAGAAGCAAACTCTGTCCCATATTGACCTTGCTGTGCCATTTGGTTTTGCTGTCTTACTTTTTGTACATTGGTGCCCGCCTTAGAGTTTTTAGGGTTGTTGTTAGCCATCAATATCACCTCCGTAGTTGTTAATTTATCCATTTCTCGCAGGACTATACGGAGGAAAATATTACTTCTGGAAAGCTTGGAGAGGCACTAGGCACCAAAATGTCTAAAAACCGCGGATTCTTAAATGCGATACAGGAAATGGTAGTTTTTTCATTTCGTCTGGGCTCGCCAGACGGAGGCGGTTGTCTGCCACTTCGATCGCATCTGTTTCGGCTTCGTAAATTTCGATATCCCATATTAAATGGCTGAAGACGTGTTTCAAATCGCCGTCCCGTTTCCCAAGCATAACATCAACACCGTATTCTTTTTTAAACCACTTCGGGATATCGATTAGAGCAACTTCGCTGAGCGGAACCATTGGAAATTGGTACATATTCGCAAGCAATCCCGTTTCCGGTCGTTTTTCAATTAAATAATTGCCGTCCGCATTTTTCACCTTTAGTGCTGCATAAAATATTGGCTTTTGTTTTTTCGCCTTCGATTTTACTGGTAATTCGGCTTGAGCACCGACTTCAAAGGCACGGCAATGTTCTAGTACGGGACAGACGAGGCAAGCAGGTGACTTCGGTGTGCAAATTGTTGCACCAAGGTCCATAATCGCCTGATTAAAAGATGATGGATCTTCTTTTGAAATCACTTCCCTAACGACTGTTTCAAAATGTTTTTTCGTTCGCGGACGAGCGATATCATCATTAATTAATAACAAACGGGAAAATACGCGCATGACATTTCCATCCACGGCTGGTTCTGGCTGATTAAATGCAATAGACAGAATTGCTCCTTGAGTGTAGGGGCCGACACCTTTTAAGCTTCCCAACTCCTTCTTTTCATCCGGAATGGTTCCCCCATAATTTTCCACGACTTCCTGTACCGCTGTATGTAAGTTCCTCGCCCGTGAATAATATCCTAACCCTTCCCACTCTTTCAATACTTCTTCTTCTGGGGCTTCTGCGAGTGAGTATACGGTTGGATATTTCTCCATAAAACGTTTAAAATAAGGGATAACAGTATCTACTTTGGTTTGTTGCAGCATGATCTCAGATACCCAAATACGATAAGGGTCCCTCGACTCTCTCCAAGGGAGCATGCGCTTATTTTCATGATACCAAGTTAATAAATCAGATTCGAATGCTTTTATGTTAAAATTTTGTAAAATATCTTCTACCATTGTGCCACCTTCCTTTGGTACAATTGATGTATACGATTAAAAGTAACCTAAAAAATTATTGCTGTTTTTGACTATGAACATTGATTAATAATAATTAAAACGATAGGAAGTGTCCTTAATTATGGATACCGCTACACATATTGTAATGGGCGTCTCACTTGCAGGACTTGCAACATTAGACCCCGTTGTACAGAGTGATCCAATGCTCTTTAACGCTGTACTCGTCGGAACAATTGTCGGGTCCCATGCACCAGACTTTGATACCGTATTTAAAATGAAAGATAACGCCACCTACATCCGGCACCATAGAGGAGCAAGCCATTCGATCCCAGCCGTTATCCTATGGGGGCTACTCGTTTCCGGTGGTATATACTTATTCGTCCCAGAAGTAAGCTTTCTTCATTTATGGCTCTGGACTGCCCTTGCCGTGATCATTCACGTGACAGTTGATCTCTTCAATGCATACGGAACTCAAGCTTTCCGGCCGTTTACGAATAAATGGATTGCAAAAGGCTTCATCAACACGTTCGATCCATATATTTTCACATTGAACGTTGTCGGAATCATCGCCTGGTCACTCGGGGCAAATCCCGCCTATACGTGGATCACGATTTATACGGTCATCATCCTCTACTATATTAAACGATACTTGGATAAACGGGAAATCGTTCATAAAATCAAAGAACATTTTCCTGATACAGTAGAGATTGCAACTTCACCAACATTAAAACAAAATTATTGGCGGGTCGCAATTACGACGAAAAATCGGTTCTATGTAGGTAAAGTGGAAAATCGTCATATTGAAATTGTAGATGAATTCGAGAAAATATCCTTACCGGAAATTCCACTTATTGAAACAGCGAAGACGGATGAAAATATTGCTGCATTCTTGAACTTCTCCCCCGTTTACCGCTGGGAAATCAATGAGTTCGATGCCTATACCGAAGTAAGACTGATTGACCTTCGCTACCGCTCGAATGATTATTATCCATTTGTCGCTGTAGTGAAAATCAACCCAGACCTTGAAGTTATCAGTTCCTACACAGGTTGGATCTTCTCTGAGCATAAGCTGCAGCGGAAATTATATGCTAGTGACACGCTCGCCTAAATTGATTTATCGTTAGAAAACGAAGGTTGTCACCAAGCTATTAGGTGGCAACCTTATGTAGATAATAATACCAAATAAGAACAGCAGGCTATCCTGCTGTTCTTTTATTTATCCACCTTTTTGCCAAGTAGTGAAATCGGCAATGCTTCTATCGCTTCATATCGTTCATCAAGCAAATTAATTCGATATCCCCAAGCAAATATACCGTTTATGTACTCAATCTGAAATCGGAAACCCGGCTCCATCTTCAATTGATAAATTTCTTCTGGTTTGAATTCATCTGGGTTCATCGTGTAGGAAATGGCAACCTGCATTTTCCTTTCATTAATCTGTACTTCGGAAATATTCCCTTGCTGCTCCGCTTTCAGTGCTTTTTCTTTTAATTCCCCAATTTCTTTATATAGTTGCTCCACGGAGTAATCACTATATCGATAATTCATGTCGTTTCCCCCTATCCTTCTTCTAGCTTACCAACTTTTCACCAGGAAGGGAATAATCAAACTCCTCGCGGGAAAATTTGTTATTCCTGTTCGATCTGTTCTTCAATAAACCGCTCAATTAAATCGAAGGGAAATCCTTTCCGGTACAATCCCTCTTTAATCTTGTTTCGGAGCTCATAACCGGAAAACTTCGCTGCATGTCTCCTCACCAATTTCTCCCCTTGGAAAACAAGAGCATCCCATTCTTCATCTGTATCCAATTCACCGAAAAACTCCGAGGCAACATCTTTCACAACATCGCTAGCAAAACCTTTCTGAATCAAGTTCATCTGAAGCTGTTCCATCCGTTTACGAAAAGCATGCTTTGTGGATTGCCGAAGTTTCTTTTCCATAAACTTATACGCCTTATCATATTGCTCCTCATACCCATACATTGGAATGACACTTGCAATAATTGCCGCACTGACACCTTTTTCTTTTAATTCCTGCTCAATCAGCTTTGGACCTTTCGACGAGGTGTTCATTCTGGTGCGGATGAACATTTCGGCAAATTCCCGATCGTTCAGCAGTTTTTCTTTCGTCAGGCGCTCGATGATTTTCTCTATATACTCAGGCTCTAATTCCTTCTTCATTAAATAGTCATAAATTTCTTTTTTTGTCCGCATTCGATAGCTTAAAAAATGAATAGATTGGGTATAGAACTGATGGAGCCTTTCTTTTTGCGTTATTTTCTTGATTGTCTCTTCATCTAGTTCCAATCCCTTACGCAGCCTGAATTCGATTAGTACTGCTTCATCGACACCGAATGCAAAAGCTTCACCATTTCCATCATCAAGGAATATGTTATAACGGCTCGTATTTTTCTGTTGCGTTGTGATTCGGGTAATTTTTTTCAAAATCCTTCACCCCTTCCATCCTATTTTATCATGAAAAGAGAAGGGGCAGTGAATGTTCAGCATCCACCCAAATTTGTTTTTCATTATCCGATCATAAGTTGCTTTCGAAAGCTTGACACAGGGCCTTTGGATACTTTAATCCCGGCAGAAAAATCAGACGAAAAAGAAACAAAATCAGTAAAAAATTTTTAATAATATTTTTTTAAAAAACCCATTCACATTTTGTAAAATCCGTTGTAGAATGAGTTAAGTAAATTGATTACATCATGTAGAAAAGAGATGACGGCTTACAGCATTCCGTACGATTAAGAAATTTAATAGGGAAGGCAAATGGTGCGCCACCGGTATGTTCATACTGGTTCTAGTGGGTTCGATTCCCACCCCGAATTTTTGTTTATCGCAAGTTTTAACGTAATATCGTGGATAAAAATTCGTGGGTAGGATTCAGGAGGACCGCTTGTTTTAGTGGCTGCACCTTGAATAATACCCACCTGGAATAAAGGAGGGTTTTTTTATGCTAAAAATGCGTGAATTACAAGAGGTGCCAGTTCTGTATGAATTGATGACACATCCTGAAGTATTTCCCTACGTTAGACAAAAAGCCGACACATTGGATGAATTTTATTTTGTAACAAGACAGACGATCGAAGCCGAACAAAACCAAGAGTTGATTTCGCGAACGATTCTAGATGAATTCGGGCAGCCGATTGGTACAATCAATTTATTTGATATTGAAGAGAATCACGGATTCCTCGCCACTTGGATTGGGAAGCCTTATTTTGGCAAAGGGTATAACCGTCAGGCAAAGGATATGTTTTTTGACGAGTTATTTTTCACCCAAGGGATAGATGGTATATTCATGAAGGTTCGTAAAACGAATATCCGCTCCTTAAAAGCCGTATTAAAGCTTCCATATATCGCATTAGCTAATGAAACCTATCCTGAAGTGTTCGCGAAAGTCAATCCAGATGAGGAGATTTATGATTTATTCGTTATATCAAAGGAAAGCTATGTCTCCTACAAACAATTCGTACCTGTAGAAACAGCAGCGAGTGGTATAGAGGTTTCATAAAGTGAAACTTCATTCAGCGGGGGATCCTTCCCCCCTAATAAAGGCCGTATATTAAAATAACCAAAGCTGGTTCAGATATATCTGGCAGCTTTGGTGTTTTATTTGCTCCTATACACCGTTACTGAGTTAGATTCTCCTTATCTGTCTTAAACTGCTTCAGTGCTTCTTCCAATGCTCTTTCCTTTGTATGTTCGAAAGCATACACCGTCTGGATACCCGAGCTCTCAAAATCCATTGTCGCCTGCCAAACCTGACACTTCTCCACCCCTTCAAGATAGATGATTGTCGTTTTCTTATCCAACACTTCTATTTCAATTCTCTGATTGTTAAACACACTTCGTAATAGCAAGCTCTTTGTATAACTTGAGATTAATGGATGATATAACACCATGCAACCTAGTGACAAAGTATCACCTCCTTCGTTCTAATCAGGAACATATTATCATATGTTAACTAAATGAACAAGCGTAGTGGAACTTATTGTCTTTTTGCGTGATACCATATGTATTGTCTAAACGATTATATGATTCTAAAAAAAGTAGTGATGCTTAAATGATTGAACAAATCGCTTACAATATAAAATTTTTAAGGGAACAGAAAAAATGGACACAGCAAAGACTTGCTGATCAATTAATGATTTCCCGTTCTACCGTGACAAAATGGGAAAACAACCAGCTGACCCCTGATATACAGAGTTTAATTAAACTTAGCAGTGTATTTAACATTACACTCGATAATCTTGTAGGCAATTATACATACCACGAGGAATTGATGAAGGAATTTAAACGGATTTACCGTTCCAAATCGGTTGAATTTGATGATGAGGCTGTTAAACTTGTGGAATATATGATGAAGTTCCCTGAATTGAAAGAACAAATTTATCGTCTACAGCAATTATCCATTAAAAAGCAAATATCGGTTCAAAAGCTATTAGCAAGCATAATCGATCAATATGAACAAATTTGAAAAGAGAGCAGGAAGACTGCTCTCTTTTTTGTTGTTCAACATTCTCACGTATGGTGCAAAGGGTGCTTATGCCTATTGTTTAAAATTCGTTTTTCTGTTATATTAGTAGTATAACAGACAAACGGGTGGGACAGATGCTCTGACCCCGTGTCCCAGTGAAAGGTGGGTGTGTGTATGTTTTTAGAGCTTGATATGGCTGGGGATAAGCCGATTTATGTTCAGTTGAAGGAGCAGATTATTGAGGGGATTGCGCGGGGGAGTTTGCGGCCTGGGGATGATTTGCCTTCTGTTCGGGCACTTGCTGCTGATATTGGAATTAATTTGCACACGGTGAATAAAGTTTATCAACAGCTGCGGCAAGAAGGATATATCCAGATTCACCGCAGCCGGGGAGTGATGATTCATCCGGACGGCTTTCTTAAGGCTGATAAAACGTACCGCACAAATCTTAAAGCAACGTTACGGCCCCTCATTGCGGAAGCGATCGTCCATGATTTTAGTGCAGAGGAATTTGCCCGTTTATCTCAAGAAGTATATGAACAAATTTTAACGAAAGAAGGTGGAGAAGATGAATGAGTTCCTATTTCCAATCATCGTTTTAACGATTTTTATTCCAGTAGTAGTAACGATTACGTTCATCCCTTACTGGACGCGGAGAACGGAAAGCTTTGGAGTTACGATTCCCCAGAAAATTTATCCTAGCGCTGAGTTAAAGAAAATGAGGAAGCAGTATGCAGGATACACAAGTATATTTGCCCTGCTTCTATTAATTATTTTGTTCGTTTTAGACTGGAACGTATCTGAACAGGTGTTGGGAATCCAGTTAGCCATTACCATTATCTTATATCTACTAGTCAGCTTTCTCATTTATTTGAAATTCCACCTTGAGATGAAAAAGCTGAAAGCAAAAAGAAATTGGAATGAAGGAAAAAGTGAGCGTCTTTTTATTAGCACGAATTTCTACCAGGATAAATTAAGATATTCAAATCTCTGGTTTTTAATCTCGTTTTTCACTACATTTATCGTTATATTTTTCACCTTTAAAAATTATCATATACTTCCTGAACGAATTCCAATGCAATATAATTTCTCTGGTGAAGTAACAACCTGGGCGGACAAATCATATCGCTCTGCACTGCTTTTTCCAGTTCTAATGCTTTATATGACTCTAATCTTTTTATTTGTAAACACAATCATCTCTCGGGCAAAGCAGCAGATAGATAGTGAAAATCCGGAGAAATCATTGAAACAAAATGCAATGTTCCGTAGAAGGTGGTCACTTTTTACCATTATCGGCGGTATTGCCTTAACCTTACTCCTTGCCTTTGCGCAGATCAGCCTATTTTTTAACTTTAGCCCTGAAGTCTTTCTGATGATCACGTTGAGCTTCACAGTCTTGCTCATCGGTGGAGCCATTTACCTTTCGTTTACGACGGGTCAAGGTGGGAGCCGAATAAAGTATGGAACAATGATTAATGATGGGAAAACAATTAATCGCGATGACGATAAATATTGGAAGCTTGGGGTCATCTATTTCAACAGGAATGATCCTGCATTATTTCTTGAAAAAAGATTCGGTGTCGGATGGACGATTAATTTCGCTCGTCCTTTAGCATGGATGACACTTATTCTAATTATCGGGTTTGCGATTCTTATTCCACTATTATTCAGTTAAAATTGGAGGGATAAATATGAATGAATTTGCGATGGAATCTATTAATTTGGGATTGATTTTGCCAATATTTTTTATCCAAGGAATCTTAATAGTCGTAGCAGTTTTCGACTGGATCAAACAGGAAGAAAATGTCCGGGGTAACCGTTGGGTATGGCTTGTTATCATCCTAGTCCTCACGATGATTGGACCGATTCTATACTTTATCTTTGGAAGGAGAAAATAATGATGAGCATCCTTTCCGTAACAGGCTTACGTAAAGAGTACAAAAATATGACTGCTGTACGTGGTGTCGACTTCTCTCTTCCTGAAGGGAAGTGTATTGCACTAATTGGACCGAATGGCGCCGGGAAAACGACGATCTTACGGATTCTTGCTGGGCTGCTGAAACAGACGGATGGTGCTGTTACTTTTTCCGGTAAAGAAACAAATGCGGATATTCGTAAATTTATCGGCTACTTGCCACAGTATCCTGTTTTCCCTAGTTGGATGACCGCACGTGAATTTCTGCTTTTCAGTGGAGAAATCGCTGGCCTGACAAAAGAAGAAGCAGCGAGACGTGCAGAAGATTTAGCAGAACAAGTCGGGATTACAAATGCACTTGACAAACGGATTAGCGATTTTTCCGGAGGGATGAAGCAGCGTCTCGGAATTGCCCAAGCTATTATCCACTCTCCACAACTCCTGCTGCTTGATGAACCAGTTTCATCCCTTGATCCAATCGGTCGGCGCGACGTATTAACCTTACTTGAAAGGTTGAAAAAAGAAATGACGATTCTTTTCTCAACCCATATCCTAAATGATGCCGAAGAAGTTTGTGATGAGCTTCTTTTGCTTCATGATGGAGAAATCAATGAAGCGGGTTCAATGGAAGCATTGCGGGAAAAATATCAAACGTCTGTCATTGAAGTTGAATTTCAAGAAAATCGTCAAAGATATTTAGAGAAGCTAAAACAACTTCCGGGTATAACTGCCTGTACGCTCGAACGGCAAATTATAAAAATTCCAGTAGCTGATATTGCTCAAGCTCGGAAAGAGATTTTCCAAGCTGCAGCAGAAGAGAATTGGCCAATTATCGGTTTTAATTTAAATCGTGCTTCTCTTGAAGACCTATTTATGAAGGCGGTGAAGAAATGAGACAGTGGCAAACGCTTGTTAAGAAAGAACTGCTTGGTAACTTTCGGGATAGGAAATGGATTTGGGTACCCATCGTTCTCATTCTCCTTGCCGTCATGGATCCTGTATCAAACTATTATTTACCGCAAATTCTCGATGCAGTCGGTGGACTCCCCGACGGAGCGATTTACGAGATGCCTCAAGTCACCGGGATTGACGCCATCACGATGAGTATAAGTCAGCTCAGCAGTTTAGGAATATTAATTTTCGTTCTTATTTCCATGGGCACGATTGCTGGTGAAAGGAAATCCGGAATTGCGGAACTGATTCTTGTAAAGCCCGTATCCTATACGGCTTATATTATGAGTAAATGGACAGCACTGCTCGCACTCGTACTCGTATCCTATATCGTAAGTATGCTGTTCGCCTGGTATTATATCGGGATGCTCTATGAGTTCATACCAATCGGGGATTTTTTGCTCCTTCTTTTCTTTTACGGACTCTGGTTCATCCTCGTTGTAACGCTATCGATTTTTTATAATACGGTATTCAGATCACCTGGACTTGTCGCGTTCAGTACCATTGCAACAATTATTGTTTTGAGCGTTGTAACAAGCATGTTCGGACAAAAATTGAATTACAGCCCGAGCAATCTTTCAAACCACGCCTTGCACTATTTGCAAACCGGCGACATCTCAGGAGCGCTCATCGGCTCAGCAGTAACAACGATTAGCATCTGCGCTCTCCTGCTTGTCTGGAGTATTTATATCTTCCAGACAAAAGAACACGCATCCTAAACCGCGTCTATCATAATTGAAGTTAAATGTTAGAGTGGGAAGGAAACAGGTTTTTATTTTCCTAAACAGGCAGATTATTCGCCTTGGTGGGAAAGTAAATGGAGTTTGTTTGCCCAATAAAGCTGCTTACTCTATGCAATGGGAAAATAAACGGGAGTTATTCGACCAATCCAGCCCGTATCCTCATGTATTGGGAAAGGAAACAGAGTTTATTTTCCCAATCCAGCCGAATGCCCTATGCAATAGGAAAGTAAACTGGAGTTATTTGCCCAATAAAGCCACATGCTCTATAAAATGGGAAAATAAACATACTTTATTTTCCCAATCCAGCCGAATGTTCTATGCAATGGGAAAGTAAACAGGGTTTGTTTGCCCAATCTAGCCGAATGCTATATGCAATGGGAAAGTAAACATGCTTTATTTGCCCAATTAAGCCGCTTGCTCTATACAATGGGAAAGTAAACATGCTTTATTTGCCCAATCAAGCCACATGCTCTATACAATGGGAAAATAAACGGAAGTTATTTTCCCTATCCAGCCACATGCTCTATACAATGGGAAAGTAAAATGGAGTTATTCGCCCAATCTAGCCGCTTGTTCTATACAACAGGAAAGTAAAATGGAGTTATTTGCCCAATCCAGCCACATGCTCTATGCAATGGGAAAGTAAACTAGATTTATTCGCCCAATCAAGTAGCCTGCACACTTTAATGAGAAAACCACAATAATCGATCGGTCGCTCACGAAAAAAGCCAGCATCATTTGCTGGCTTTTTCTTATTCCTTATCCTTAATTCTTTTCAGGAACCGTTCTATCGGCTGCATTTCAGGGATCACGATATACTGTTTACCGTCCGTCTCGACTACAATATTACCATAGCCGGCTGTCGAGAAGATTTGACTTTCAACTTTGGCTAAATTGTTAATTACCCGTTCGACTGGATGTCCGTAATCATTCGAAGCACTATACGTAATAATCGACACCTCAGGATTTACTTTTTTGAGAAACTTTAATGTACTACTGGAATTCGAGCCATGATGGGCAACTTTCAAAACTTCCGAATTGACATCATACTTTTCAGCAATTGCCTCTTCCTGTTCCGCTTCCACATCACTCATAAAGAGAAAGTCTATTTCGTCATAGGACAACTTGAACGCTATGGCTGATTGATTCCTATTTTCCGCATGTTCATCTGCCGCATGCAGAATGTGCAGTTCCACATTTTCTGCTAACATGATTTTGTCATTTGCTTGAGCGATTTGTACGGGAACTTGTTCTTTGAAAAGATAGAACCGATATTTTGCAAAGGTTTTCGTCAATTGAACCTCTCCATTCTCCAAAACTTTCCGTACAGGGAAATGCTCCAACACATCGATTAATCCGCCAATGTGGTCATAATCCGGGTGGGTCGCAATCATTAAATCAATTTCTTCGATGTGTTGCTCCTTTAAGTATGATATGAGCCTATTTCCCGCTTCAGGAACACCACCATCGATTAAGATTGCCCGATTGTCAGGAGTTTCAACTAGCATACTGTCTCCTTGCCCGACATCAATAAAATGGACGCGCAAGCCGCTGTTTGGTGCTGTATATGTAATTTGCGGGATCATAAGTAATAAAAGGAAGAATAAATGGAGTACTTTTTTCATCGGTACCACCCTTTCTTCCTCTTATTTTGCACCGAAATATTCCGCTTATGAGCATGAAAAAAATCCCGCTGCACGAGGCGGCGGGATTAACAAGTTTTAAGCCTGTTTTACTATTATTTCATCTTCTTCTACATCAATATGAACTTTATCCACGGATTCGGACTCAAGAATTAAATCAGTAAGTTGGTCTTCAATTTTGTCTTGGATGACACGACGTAATGGTCTTGCACCGAAGCGTGGGTCGTATCCAAGTTCGACCAGTTTTTCTTTCGCTGCACTTGTAATTGTGATTTCAATATCATTTTCCTCAATCGTTTCTTCAAGCTCATGCAGCATAAGGTCAAGAATAGATAATAAGTTTTCTTTTGTTAATTCGTTGAACTCTACAATCGCATCGAAACGGTTCAAGAACTCTGGTTTGAAGAAATCACTTAAGTTTTCCAAGGTCGAAACGGCGTCATGTGTGTTATTGAAACCAACATTGACTTTCTTCGTACCTGTGCCAGCGTTGCTTGTCATAATGATGACAGATTCTTTAAAGCTCACCATTCTACCCTGGGAGTCTGTCAAATGGCCATCTTCCATAATTTGCAGGAACATATTTTGCACGTCTGGATGTGCTTTTTCAATCTCATCCAGCAAAATGATGGAATATGGATTGTGACGGACTTTCTCGGTTAGCTGGCCTGCTTCTTCGTGGCCGACATATCCTGGTGGTGAACCAATAATCTTGGACACGGAATGTTTCTCCATGTACTCACTCATATCAAGACGGATGAGCGCGTCACGTTTACCGAATAATTCTTCTGCAAGAACTTTCGTCAATTCCGTTTTACCGACACCAGTCGGACCTACGAAGAGGAAGGAACCAATTGGACGTTCTTTTGATTTCAAGCCTGCACGACTACGACGGATTGCCTTAGCAACTTTGTCCACCGCTTCATCTTGTCCAATTACTTTGCCGCGTAAATGGGTTGCAAGGCCCTTCATCTGCTTCTGTTCCTCTGCTTGCATTTTCGTTACCGGGATTCCTGTTTTTTCTTCAACGATCAATTCGATATCTGCTACTGTTACATCGGTAACTTTTTCACTGTCATCCGCTTTCTCCAATTGTTTCTGTAATTGGATTTCTTGGTAACGGAGATTTGCTGCAAGTTCGTAATCTTCGCGTTCGGCTGCTTCTTGTTTTTCCTTCACAATTTCATCCAAGCGTTGTTGCAAGGAGTTTGCATCTTGCTGTGAATTTTTTAAGTTCAAGCGGGAGCCGACTTCATCCATTAAATCAATCGCCTTATCCGGCAAGAAACGATCTTGGATATAGCGATCTGATAATGTAGCAAAAGCTTCAATAACATCATCAGAATAATTTACTTCATGGAACGCTTCATAGCGATCTTTAATTCCATGTAAAATCTGTACCGTTTGTTCAAGCGTCGGTTCTTTTACAATAACTGGCTGCAGGCGACGTTCGAGTGCCGGATCTTTTTCAATTTGACGGTATTCTTTAAGTGTCGTTGCCCCAATTAATTGCATTTCTCCACGGGCAAGAGCGGGTTTAAGAATGTTTCCAGCGTCCATTTGTGAACTCTCTGCTGTACCTGCCCCCACAATTAAGTGGATCTCATCAATGAATAGGATGACATCTTTTCTTTCCTGAAGTTCTGTGATCAGTTTCTTCATCCGTTCCTCGAACTGACCGCGAATACCAGTATTGGCAACTAAAGAGGCGACATCCAGCAAGTATACTTCTTTAGAGAGTAACTTACTTGGAACAGTACCTTCGACAATTCGTAGTGCTAGCCCTTCTGCAATTGCCGTTTTACCTACACCTGGTTCCCCGATAAGGACCGGATTGTTTTTATTTCTTCTGTTCAATGTTTCAATGACTCGTTTAATTTCCTGATCGCGTCCGATAATCGGATCGATTTCTCCTGCTCGTGCTGAATCAGTTAGATTTTTCCCTAATTGGTCAAGTAGGCCTTCACGTTTTCTTGTTTGCTGTTTTGTACGTGCACCTGTTTGTCCATTTCCTCCAGCTTGGAAGAATTGATTTTCAAATGGATTTTGCCCTTGATTAAAATTAGAGAAGAAATTATTTGCCTGGTTCATCATATTTCCTTGTATTTCACGTAAACAGGAGTTACATAGATGCATTTCCATACGCTGTCCGTTCACAATAACAGACGCATTTACATTTGCTTCATTCTGACCGCAATGTTGACATTTCATCTTACATTCCTCCTAAAGTTTTTTAGTATTATATTGATCAATCTTGACTTTGACTATCTTTGACTTTAACTACATTATACTCTGACCTATTTTGACTTTCAAGTGTTTTGCCTAACTTTTTTTTAAAAAATTTATCGTGGAAGATCAAAGGCGCAAGCGCCCGTTTAGCAACGTACAAACTGGAGCACTCCGTAATGAGATAAAGGAAACATGCCCCTTTAGGGGTATGCCGCTGTTGGGCTTTAGCCCGTATTTAAGCGGCCCTCCTTCAGTTCTGAGTTGATGTTGACTTATCGATTGGAGGAGTGTGAAGTTTGATAGTTGCTGGGCGCTGGAGCCGGACGTGGCTAGACCTGGATACCTAAGTTACCACAGCATTTTTATTTTATAGTTTTCCTAAAGAACGAAAAAGCAGATTGAGAGTCGTTTCATCTCATCTGCTTTTTTCATTTCATATTTTATCATCGCTATCCCAAAACCGAGGCGGGAGCGTGTTCTGCTAAGTCTTTTTCAATCGATTCCTTTATTTCTTCTGTAAATTAACAATTGACAATTCGTCAAGAAGGTTGAGTGGATGTTTTTAGTATCCATCTATCATCCCTCACTTCTAAGTATTTTATAGTAGTATACCCAAAAAGTGTACCTGGAAAACTAATGATCCTAGAAATCAGATTTTACAAGTTCTTCATTTCTCTCTGACGTAATTCGATTCTTCTTATTTTCCCTGAAGATGTTTTCGGGAGTTCATCAATAAATTCTATTTCTCTCGGATACCTGAATGGTGCCGTTTCACGTTTCACATGATCTTGTAATTCTTTAATCAAACCTGGGTCGTTCTTGTCCACATTTTGCTTTAATACGATAAATGCTTTTACAATACTTCCGCGAACCTTATCTGGACTTGCCACTACCGCACATTCTTGAACAAATGGATGTTTCACAAGCGCATCCTCTACTTCAAAAGGTCCAATCGTGTACCCCGAGCTGACAATGATATCATCCCGGCGGCCTTCAAACCAGAAATAGCCGTCCTCATCCTTGCGCGCCTGATCTCCGGTAATATAAAAATCTCCTCGTCGGGATGCTTTCGTCCGTTCTATATCCTTATAATATTCACGGAAAAGAGCTGGACTGTCGATACGGACTGCGATGTCCCCAACTATATTCACATCTGCAATATTGCCATCTTCGTCAATAATTTCCACTTCATTACCTGGCGTTGGCTTGCCCATGGAACCCGGCTTTACTTCCATATCTTTCGTAATGCCAAGGAGTAGAGTATTTTCCGTCTGACCGTAGCCGTCACGTACCATAATCCCAAAATGCTTGCGGAAAGTATCAATTACTTCCACGTTTAGCGGCTCTCCAGCAGAGACGGCACTACGTAAATGTGGCAGCTTATAATCTTCAAGATGTTCGACTTTCGCCATTAAGCGGTATTCTGTTGGTGTACAACAGAGCACATTGATTTCATTATCCTGAAGGAGCTCCAGATATTTGGACGGTTCAAATTTACCGCTATAAATAAATCCAGTCGCTCCTGTTCCTAGTACGGATAGAAACGGACTCCAGATCCATTTTTGCCAGCCTGGACCTGCCGTTGCCCACACTAAATCATCCTCTTCCACGCCAAGCCAATTTTCTGGCGCTGTCTTTAAATGAGCAAATCCCCAAGCATGTGTATGCACAACACCTTTTGGATTTCCCGTTGTTCCCGAGGTATATGGCAAAAATGCGATTGTCTCCCTGGTCGTATCTGCCATTTCAAGTTCATCACTGGCACTCGCTTTTGCTTCATCGAGGAAATCCCAACCATCAACGGTATGTCCCACAGAAAATTTCTTTAGTTCCGCAAAATTGGGTACTTTCCCTACCTCGCTTGTAGATTCATGAAAAGCTACAACACCACTAACTTCCCCGTGTTGGATCCGATATTCCAATTCGTTGGCCTTCAGCATTTCGGAGCTTGGAATAATAATGATTCCTGTTTTTAATGCTGCTAAATAGATTTCGTACGTTTCAATGAGTCGTGGCATGATGATGAGAATTTTATCTCCTCGCTGTAAACCACTGTTCAGGAATACGTTCCCGATTTTGTTTACATTCCGTATTAAGGCCTGATATGTAATTTCTTTTCTATTATTGTTTTCATCTAGCCAAATAAGTGCTTTCTTGTTTTTATCTTTCGCATATTTCTCGACTTCCATCGCAATATTATATTGTTTAGGTGCTATTAAATCCTCTCTCATCATCGTGACTCCACCACTTTCTTATGAGTTTTCCTTATTATAACAAAGAATCAGAAAGTTTGGTATGATTTTAATCTAAAAAAATCGAGAAGCAGTTGTTGCTCTGCTTCCCGATTTTTCTTATGCTTAATAGCCATAAATAACCTCTGGTATATGATCGCGGAGGACAAGGTCGTCAAGACTTTTAAATTGATATCCTTCTTCTTTTAAATCCGTTATCAATGCAGCAAGTGCTTCGGCATTGTCTTTAGAAACTGTATGAAGTAAAACTATTGCACCTGGATGGATTTGTTCCATCACTTCTTCATACGCATAGCGCCAGCCTTTCTGATTAGATGTCTCCCAGTCTTTAAATGCTAGCGACCAAAAGATATGAATGTAACCTAATTCATTTGCCCATTCCAATGTCTGCTCACTGAAGATGCCTCTTGGGGGGCGCAGATATTTCAAATCTTTTTGATCGGAAACTTCTCCCACTTTTTCCGCCAAGTCTTCAAGTTCTTTTTGCATAGCCTCTTTCGTTAAAATGGAGAAATCGGGATGATGATAGGAATGATTTCCAATAATATGCCCTTCATCAACCATCCGCTTTACTAATTCAGGGGCGGTCTCGACATAATGTCCGGTGACAAAGAAGGTAGCTGGAACATTTTCTTTTTTCAATACGTCTAAAATTTGCGGGGTGTACCCTTCCTCATAGCCATTATCGAACGTTAAATAAATATATTTCCCGCCAGATTGATCGGCGAAATATGCGCCATATTCCTGTAACAGCGGATTATAGGAGCCGATTTCCGGTATTTCTCCGCCCTGACCTTTTTTATAGCCCCAGCCATACCCTCTTGCACCAACTTCATTCTCTAAACTGAATCCAAGAAGCAGTGCAAAAATGAAACAAAACCCTAACAAACGCTTCATCAACAACACCCTTTTTTTCCTAGCATAACCTCCAAGGACGAAATTATGCGGAAGTGGGACAGTTGGGGTCAGAGCATTTGTCCCACTGCGTGCGGGACAAATGCTCTGACCCCGTGTCCCAAAAAAAACTACAAGATCATTGCTGCAATCCAGCCGAATATGATCAGTGGGATGTTGTAGTGGATGAATGTCGGTACAACTGTATCCCAGATATGGTTATGATTGCCATCCGCATTTAAACCGGATGTTGGTCCAAGGGTACTGTCAGAAGCTGGTGATCCTGCGTCACCAAGAGCACCTGCCGTTCCGATTAGTGTAGCGATTGCTAATGGCGAAAATCCTGCCGCTACACATATTGGAACATATAAAGCAACTAAAATCGGAATTGTACCGAATGAAGAGCCGATTCCCATTGTTACAAGAAGTCCTACTAATAATAGAATAAATGCAATGACAGCCTGATTATCGCCAATAAAACCAGCAGATGCCTCAACTAATGCATCAACTGCTCCAGTTTCGCGTAAAACTGTTCCGTAACCGGATGCGACAAGCATAATAAAGGCAATCATTCCCATTAGTCCAATTCCGTCAGCCATAATTTTATCCAGATTCCGGTAGGGAACAACGAGAAAGGCAAACATAACGAGCAACCCAGCTAACGCACCAAGGATTAAATTTTGCGTTATAATTTGGACGACTAAAGCCGCTACAATTGCGAAGATCGTAAATAAATGTTTTTTATTGAAGGTAAGGTCTTCTTCACCTATCGCCTCAACATTTATTGTGCCACTCCCTCCAGATCCTTTCACCGGGTCCCTTTCTTTCCGGTACGTGATAAAGATTGCGACAAATAGTCCAACCACCATTCCAAGTCCTGGAATTAACATAGCAAATGCTGTGTCCCATGCAGTTAGCTCAATGCCACTCTCCGCTAAGCCATCAACAATGATACCGTGGAAAATAGCACCAAACCCTAACGGAAGCATCACATACGGCGCTTTTAACCCAAATGTCAGCGCTGTAGCAACAGCCCGGCGATCAATCCGCATCTTGTTAAACAACTTCAGAAGCGGTGGGATTAAAATGGGAATAAATGCGATATGCACAGGAATCGCATTTTGAGAGAGACAAGCGATTCCAGCGATAACAAGTAAAATCGTTGCTCTCTTCCCAGACAATTTATTGATTACAAAATTCACGAGAAAGCCTGTTATTCCCGTATAACTAATAGCAATCGCGAACGCTCCTAGTAAAATATAACTTAAAGCCGTATTCGCCTGACCACCCATTCCACTTACAAGTAAATCAATCGTATCTACAAATGAAAGTCCTGACATGACGCCTGCAACAATTCCAGCTGCAATCAGCGCTAAAACAACGTTAAGTCGTAATAAGCTGAGGATAGTCAGCACAAGAACGGACACAAGAACAACCCACTCCACCTATTTCTTCCCCCTTAAATCTTTACTCTTTCATCACTTTATCACTTCATCATAATAAAGCATTAAAGATAAAAAAGCAACAGTTTTTTAAAAGAGAAACGGGACACGGGGGTCAGAGGCAATGTCCCACTTTGGGACATTGCCTCTGACCCCTATGTCCCGCCTGTTTACTTCACTTGGAAGGAATAGGATAGGTGGTTTTGGACAGGAATCCATGCTCCGATTCCTTGTTTTGTTACATTTTTAATTGTTAGTTGTTTTTTTGTTCCCTTTAATTGGATATATACTTCTCCGAAAGTTACCCGGCCCTTTTCATGAACAGCTGGTGTATACGCTTCAAGAATTCCTAATTTTTCTGGAGGGACAGGATAACCATGAGACATTTTTGTATTCCGCCCTATCTCCACTTCATAGGAAAGAGGAAGCTTGGTTTTATCTTTCGCTTTTTGCAGTACCATATTCCTTACCGTTTCTGCATTGGCAATCTTATTCGTGAGCATCCCTTTGATTTCCTTATGTTCCTGTTGAATATAGTTCATCTCCTGCTGACCGTCGGGACCGTTTTGGAACTCATTTTTATTAACAGCTTGATATTCCCAATTCACTCCTGTTTCCAACGATTCGTACTGTAATGGCCAGCGCCCAAGATAAATCTCTCCACGATACCCGAAACCAATTGGAGACGGATCGATACTTGTCTCATTCAACTGTTGAATCAACTCCGAGTTTTCAATTGCAACAGAGGCACTGTCCAGAAGTTCCTTCGTCTCCCCGCTCGGCTCAACGACTTCATTATCGGAATCGTCACTTTGCACCGTGTTTTCCTTTGATATATCTAATACATGACTCGGTACTTCAAAATTTTCTTCCGTTTCTTTTTTTTCCTCAGCAAAAAATACTACAGGAAATGTAAGCAGGATGAAAAATGCAGCAATCATACCGGATAAACGCTTAATGTTCATGGACCTCCATCCTTTCTTTTCCTATAGTTTTTTCGCTTCATGGAAAAATATACGCCCGTGCTGCACAAAAAATATGCGGATCCGTTCGTTCATATAGTGGCCCGCATGTTTTCAATCGCATTGTCATTGCCTTATTCTTCGACGGGGAAGGAAAGCAACAATATGTTAAGTTTTTTTAGTAAGCTGGTATCATTAGAAAGTAAAAAAAATCCACACACCCCAATTATGAGAGTATGATGGACTTTTTTATCACGTATTAACGGTCTGTAATACCCCCACCTATAAACATGAGGGAATCCCAACATGTGAAGGTGGGGATATACAGTCCGTAAATACCTGATTCGGTTCAACTAACATTTAGTGGGGAGATAAGGATACCCCACTGAATGAAGTTTCACTTTATTATAGATATTCACTAAACCTGTCTTCGAGACGATCTTGCAGAACGGATATTATTCCGCAAATCGGCCAGTAAATTAAAGCGACCAATATATACATCGTCATCGAGTCGAACGTTCTTCCAGCTATAATCTGAGCTTTTTGGAATAGTTCAGGTACCGTAATCATCGCGGCAAGCGAAGTGCCTTTTACGATACTTAAGAATACGTTCGATAACGGCGGAACCGCAATCCTCACCGCCTGTGGCAAAATGATTTTTCTCATCGTCGTCCAGTAAGGGATATTGAGCGCTTTTGCCGATTCCCATTGCCCAACATCAATACTATTTAACGCGGAACGATTAATTTCAGCTATATATGCTGCACTATTCAGACCAAAGGCAAGTACTGCTGCCGTAAATGCAGAAAGCTCGATTCCGATTACAGGCAATCCAAAATAAAGAATAAAAAGAAAAACGATCATTGGAGTCCCGCGTATAAATGAAATATAAACTCTTGATGGGAATCTTAAAATGAATCTTTCAGAACCCCTTCCAAGCGCTAGGAAGAAACCAAGCACGAGACCGAACACCATGCCAAGCACGGATAGATACAATGTCATCGGCACACCTTTTAACAAGAAAGGCAAGCTTTCAAGCGCCAATTCGAGGTCAAATAAACTACTCAATTGGATATAATCTATTTCAAACATGAGCATCCCTACTTATTTCGCTATACCTTCAATTTCTATAATATCTTCTTCCGGCTCTACAGACACATCTTGTCCATCAAAAAACTCTTCTGATATTTTCTTTAAAGTTCCATCTTCTAGCATGTCCGCAACAATTTGTTCTACCTCTTGATGCAGCTTATCCGCGTGTTTCGGCATAACAATGCTTGCTGTTGATGTGTGGAATTTTAAATCCGGATGGAGCTCAATATTAAACTCAGGAAATGCCTGGATTGCAAGACTTTGTAAATAATAATCATTAATAACGACGTCTGTTCTACCATTATGTACGTCTCTTAAATAAGCATCATTTGTCGCGTTTCCGTATGTTTTTACTTCTGCCCCAAATTTCTCAGCTATTTCACTATATACCGTTGTAGCAGCCCCGCCGGCAACTTTTCCTTCGAGGTCTTCCAGACTGTTAATGCCCGAGTGATCATCTTTACGAACGATCATCGTTGCATAAGAATATTTAATCGGTTGTGTGTAAGAGAACTTTTCTTTTCTCTCCCCGCGAAGTCCCATCGCCGTCATATCAATACGCCCTGAATCAAGTGCCGTAAGAATTGCGTCAAACCCCATGACTTCAAATTCGATATCGACACCTAACCGATTCGCGATTTCCCTCTGGATTTCTACTTCATAACCCGTCAGTTCATCTGAGTCTTCTGGATAATAAGTCGATGGGTAGAGCGTTCCTGCAGTACCAACTGTCAAAACACCTTCATCCTGAATCTTCTCCCAAACTTCATCCGTCACCTCAGATTCTGAAACGCCCGCAGAAGTGCTTTCTTTATCATCTCCGCCACACGCGGCTAAGAGAGTGATCAAACCAATCGCCAACAATAATACGAATCGCTTCACATTTACCCCTCCTGTTATAATGTTTTTTCATTTTTGATTGTAACACATTTCCTTCTTTTACAACAGATAACTAACCTATTTAAATATTCAGGAGTAAAGCCTGTTATAGTTGGCGATTAATATAGTGCAAACAGTCTATGTGCGATCAAAGGCGTAAGCGCCCTTACAGGCTAGGTTCGCGACGTCCTGTCGCAACGCCTGTACTGGCACATCCTGTGCGTCGTAGCAACGTACAAACTGTGCCTCCCAGGATGGGAGCTAGTTCGATGTTGCCCCAGGACGGGGCGAACTTAAGCGAACTTCCTTTTTACCGGAATGAGATAAAGGAAACATGCCCCTTTAGGGGTATGCTGCTGTTGGGCTTTAGCCCGTACTTAAGCGGCCTTCCTTTAGTTTTGAGTTGATGTTGACTTATCGATTGGAGGAGTGTGAAGTTTGCTAGTTGCTGGGCGCTGGAGCCGGACGTGGCTAGCCCGGATACCTAAGTTATCACAGCATTTTTTATATTATAGTTTCTTATGCATTAAAATAAGGCAGTCAGACTCCTAACCGCCTCATTCGAACGTCTTTTTCCTCCATGCCCGCTCATGCAGAGAAGCGTTTAATACTCCACCAATCAGCACAATCATTCCAAATAAATAAAACCAGATCATGAGTACAATAACCGTTCCTAGACTTCCGTAGGTTGTTGAATAATTCCCAAGTGTTCCTACATAAAAGGAAAAAGCCCAAGATACCAATTGAAAGCCGACCGTGGAAAAAAGCGCTCCCCAAACAATATGCCTAAAGTACACCCTCCGATTTGGAGTAAGCCGATACAATGCAACAAGGACAATAAAGAAGATAATAGAAGAAGTCACCCAACGAAACGTCTCCCATATTTGCAAGAACTCAGCTGAAAAACCGAGCCAAGAGAAGAAATATTCTCCGATCATCTTTCCAAACACCGGTAATAATAATGCAACAATGACGACAAAAAACATCCCAATGGTAAGCAATATGGATAAGAGACGGTAGATGATGAATATTCTCTTCGGTTTTATCTCATAAGCACGGTTTAATGCTTTCCGGACTGCATTTACCCCGTTAGAAGCTGCCCAGAGTGTACCGATGATTCCTACGGATAGAAGGCCACCACTTTGAATTTGCAGCATTGATTCAATATTTGACTCGATTAAATCATATACTTGTGGCGGAGCATAATCGACAATGGTTTGTAAAATAACCTCTTCGTTCAAAGAGAAATAACCGATTAAGTTAAATAAAAACAACAGAAAGGGAAAAAGCGATAAAAGGAAAAAATAAGCTAGCTGTGCCGCCAAGCCAAAAACGTCGACTTTTTCCATTCGTTCATAAAATTCTTTTAAAACTGGGATGAGATTTTCCATTTCTTATCCTCCACCGATAAAAGACAATGACCCCATCACAAGATTTGAGATGGGGTATTCCTTCTATGTTCTTTATTTTCCGTAATCGTATTATTTTTTACTAACTAAGCGGTCAAGTGTGGATTCTACTTGTTCAAGCGCATTGATCGTATTTTCAGCCCCAACAGAAATATTCGCATTCAATTTATCGAATGAATCACGTAATTTATGCACCGTTTCCGTCGGATTGCTTAACAGGTCACCTGAGTTGTCTTTTAATTTGTTCAGACAGGTTTTCGTATAGTTGCGTGCATCCTTATCAAATTGCATTGCGAGGGCACCAAGTAACGCTCCTGCTACAACGCCAGCGATTAATTTCTTTTGTCCCATTTTGTTCTCTCCTTTTCCAATTCTTTTTCTATCATACCATGTTCTATCATTATCTTATATTATAAGCGAATTAATTTAGATGAATCAATGAAAGCTGTAATAATCTCTGTTTTTTTATCGAAGTTCTTCGTTTTACTACACCGTTTTATTACACCATTATAAAATTTAAAATAAAAATTCAAAAAAGCCTTGACTTATTTATAAATATTCGGAATATTAGATAGTATAAATTGAATTACAAAAAGGATAGGGGGATGATGAAATGGTAGATTTTCTAGACAAGGTAAGTGGTTTTGTATGGGGACCGCCTCTTTTGATTCTCATTGTTGGTACAGGGCTCTACCTCACCTTCAGACTTGGATTTGTCCAGATTACAGCACTGCCGACTGCTTTAATTAATGCATTTACCCGTAGGAAGCAAGACAAATTATCTGAAGGGGATATCACCCATTATCAAGCATTAACAACTGCAATGGCGGCAACGGTAGGAACAGGAAATATCGTTGGAGTTGCCACAGCAGTTATCGCGGGTGGACCCGGAGCTGTATTTTGGATGTGGGTTATGGCGATTTTTGGGATGGCTACTAAGTATGCGGAAGCGGTTCTTGCAGTAAAGTATCGGGTGAAAGATGCGAAAGGTGAAATGGCCGGTGGTCCGATGTATTACTTAGAACGTGGATTAAATGCCAAGTGGCTTGCAATTTTATTTGCAATTTTCGGTTCAATCGCTGCGTTTGGTATCGGAAACATGGTTCAAGCGAATTCCGTTTCAGCTGCTGCTTCAAACACTTTTAATATCCCGACATGGGTTACTGGTATTGTTCTTTTTATTATTACTGCGATTGTTATTCTTGGCGGGATTAAAAGCATTGGACGAGTAACAGCTTACCTTGTACCGGTTATGGCTGTATTTTATGTTTTTGGCGGTTTAATTATTATGATTCTGAACGTTGATTTAGTACCAACTGCTTTCAATATCATTTTAACCGATGCCTTTACGGCAAATGCGATTGGAGGAGGTATTTTAGGTACGGTGATCCGCTATGGTGTTGCCCGGGGTATTTTCTCCAACGAAGCAGGCCTTGGTTCTGCACCGATAGCAGCTGCTGCAGCCAAGACCGATTATGCGGGGAGACAAGGACTTGTTTCCATGACACAAGTATTTATCGATACGATTATCGTTTGTAGTATTACTGGAATTACAATTGTTATGGCTGACTTGCATCAGACAGGGATTGATGGCGGTGCTCTAACAAGTGAATCTTTCGCCGTCTTTCTCGGGACGCCTGGCATGTATATCGTTGGTATCGCAACAATTTTATTTGCTTACTCCACACTGATTGGCTGGTCTTATTACGGTGAGAAATGCTTTAACTATCTCTTTAAAAGTACAAAGGCCATCACGATCTATCGCACGGTATGGGTTTTTGTCGTACTTTTCGGTTCCATTACGCTAATTGATATCGTTTGGCTTTTCTCGGATATCTTCAATGCACTGATGGCTATTCCTAACTTGATAGGACTGCTTGGATTGTCTGGCGTAGTCGCATACGAGACGAAACGATTCCTCAAAGTTGCGAAAGAAGAAAAGGCAGCAGAGAAAAAGGCAAAAGTTTCTTGATAAGTGTTAATTTAAAAAATGGCAATTCCATCCGTATGACCATCTGATGGAATTGCCATTTCATGTTAAACCGAAATTGTGGTTCCGCCCCTCTATCTGGCTTTTAAGAACCATAGTTTATTTTTTCAATGAGGGAGATGACTTCTTGCCCTTCTGCTGGATCGATGGTGATTAATTTTGTAGTTGTGATAAACGACTCCGTGAAAATCTTTATATCTTCTTCACTAAAATCATTTGGAATGTTCGTTTCCCAGCGTAACGGAACATAGTAGCGATTAATCGTGCCATCGCCATTTCCGCTATAAGTTATTGAACCGTCAACTAAGCGACTACCCGTCAACTGAATGACATCTTCCGGATAAGTAGCACTTGATTCCCAATTTGGATTAAGTGGTTCCCCTTCTGCAATATGGCGGACGTTTAATTCATCGATCTCATGATCCGGTCCAAGTTGCAACCAAATGCGTGCATATTCAATCTCTTCATTCGTGTAAGATGCGAGTGAATCCGTCTTCTCGTCCTCTGGTGTCGTGTCATCTTCCTCTGTATCTGAAGCCGAATTCTCTTCCATCTCAGTTGTAATAGAAGCACTTTTCGCCTTCTTCTCCTCTTCAATCGTCTCTTCTTCATCTTCCTCGATTACCCAATCGATAGGAAGCTTTTCTTGTATTTGCTGATCGATTTCATCATTCGTATTATGTTTAGCTGCAACTGTATCTTCGTTATTCCCGCAAGCAGCGAGTAAGAGCAGACATAAACCAATCCAGAATAAATTTCGACTCCTCAATCTATACACCTCCATACCATATGTACTAATGGGGGGCAGAGCATTTGTCCCAGTTCGGAATGGGACAAATGCTCTGACCCCATGTCCCACTAAGCTAATGACGCAATGCATTGTTGGTCGTTGTTTTTGGCGGAGTTAACGTAGGTGGAGACGGGGTAGGCTGTGAGTGTTGGGTCTTCAAATTGTTTTAAAAGTTCACTTACTTGGGAGGGAGCGAATTGCACCGGCTGAACCCATTCATCTTCTGCATGTTTCGGTAGAATGATTGGCATTCGGTGATGGATATCCTTCATGAATCCATGGGAATCCTTTGTTAAAATTGTACAAGTAAATAACGTCTCGTCACCTTGTGTCCATTTATCCCAAAGCCCGGCAAAAGCAAAGAACTTCCTATTTTCCACTTGAATCCGTTGCGGAATTTTCTCCTTGTCCGTTTGTTTCCACTCATAAAAACTATCCGCAATGATCAAACAACGTCTTTTCGCCATCAACTGTTTAAAACTCGGTTTCACATGAGCTGTTTCACTTCTTGCATTAATCATTTTATAACCAATCTTCGGGTCATCTGCCCAAGAAGGTACAAGTCCCCAGCGTAAATAGCCGGCCCGCTTTCTCTTTCCGTCATGGATAATTGCGAGCACTTGTTGACCTGGTGCTACATTATAACTTTCATGAAAATCATCTATCGGTTGTTCCAATGCAAATTCATCTAGAAGCTCCAATTGATCCCCTAGTAGTGTATATCTGCCGCACATATAGAGATCCTCTCCTTAAAATATACTCAAATCCCAGTGGCTCGCAATATGGCGCAACAAGCGGATACCCGCGGTACTATTTCCCTGTTTATCGAGAGCTGGACCATATACCCCGATTCCGCAGCCATCCATAAATGGCAGTAACTCATCCCTTGCCCGCGGTGGTACTGTAGCCATTATACCACCCGAGACACCACTTTTTGCAGGAATCCCAACATAGGCAGCAAATTTTCCAGATGCATCGTACATTCCACAAGTAAGCATTAACACTTTTGCCAGTCTTGCTATTTGCGTTGGAATTACTTCTTCCCCAGTCATCCTATCTATACCGTCATTAGCGAGAATCAGTCCTAATCTTGCAAGGTCTTCCGCTGACACTTCAATCGAACATTGCTTAAAATACGTTTCCAATGTTATTTCCAAATCCGATTCAAGTACACCGGTTTCTAATAGGAAATAACCAATGGCCCGATTGCGAATTGACGTTTCCCGTTCAGATTCGTACACTTCAATATCCAATTCCGGACGGTGGCCAAGAATTTTTTCAAACAGTTGAAAAATACCTTCCAACTTTTCATCTGACGTTTTGCCTTCCAGTAAAGAAGTAACCGTAATTGCACCAGCATTCACTAGTGGATTGAATGGTTTTTCGATTTTTTTCATTTCCAAGTGCATAATAGAGTTAAATGCCTCCCCCGTCGGCTCCACATCCACCCGGTTCAGTACATAAGACATACCACGTTGCATGCAGGCAACAATAAAAGCAAAGACCTTCGAAACACTTTGGATAGAAAATGTTGTATCGATATCTCCCGATTGTATGGTCATTCCATTATTACCGATAATAACGATTCCTAGGGCATTTGGATCTGCTTTTTCTAACTGTGGAATATAGGAAGCAAGTTTACCGTCCGTTGTATGTTTCCGGTAAAATTTAACCCAGTCGTCGACATAATTCTGCAGCCATTCCTGGGTCAGCTCTGTATTTAGATTTGTAGAACCTTGCACCATCACCATCACCTCTTCTTTACTATATTTTACGCGATCTGCTGCAAAAGTCTCCATCATTTAGCATAAAGCAAAATTTCAGGCAGTGGGGTGCTTTTTTCCTTCCCCACTGATTATTAGTTGAACGAATCAGGTCGTTACTATTTGTTAATCTCCCGCTTCGTTTTTTGACCTTTTTTAAAAGATAAGTATAAAATAAAAATGCTGTAATAAGTATCCAGGGCTAGTCACGTCCGGCTCCAACACCTTAGTTCCTCTAAATGCGGGAGTGAAACAGACAGATACATTGCGACAATTTTACCTCTATTGTAGCAAGTTTCCATCATTTAAGACAAAGAAAAGAGGAGACTGCATCCAGCCTCCTCATTTTTCCTCTTATGTTATTTACCAATAAACATCTGTGTCCAGTGGTTTCCTTGCTCAACAAAGCCAACTCCAATGTGGGTGAAGCTGCTGTTCATGATGTTTTCGCGGTGGCCGGGGCTGTTCATCCAAGCATTTACTACTTCTTCTGGTGAACGCTGACCTTGAGCGATGTTCTCTCCAGCTGCGTTATAGTTGATGCCATAGTTCTTCATCATATCAAATGGTGAACCGTGGACAGGGCTATTATGATCGAAGTAACCATTTGTAGCCATGTCTTTTGATTTGTCGCGAGCTACCTTACTTAGTTCATTATCGATTTTTAACGGTGCAAGTCCTTGTTTCGCCCGTTCTGCGTTTGTAAGTTCAACGACCTTAGCTTCAAATTCACTTAATTCATTTTGCTGTCCTGCTTCCTCTGCTGGCTGCTGGGACTCCTGTGGCTGCTCTGGTTGCGGTTGTGGTGTCGCATTTGGTGCCTCAGGTGTTTCCGGTTGTTCTTGGACCGGTGCCTTCTCTTGTGGCTTACTTACTTCTTTATTCTTTTCAACTGGTTGTTCTTGTTCCGGCTGCTCTGCTTCTTTAGCAGGTTCTTCTACTTCAACTTGTTCTTTCTCTATTTCTTGTTTCCCTACTCCAATGAGTTTCTCAATTCGTTCCCAATCAAAGTTTGTAAGATATTTCGCTTGAACTCTATCGAAAGCTTTATTTAATAGATTAGAAACATCTTCCTGTGTTAGACTTCCTGACTCTCCATTAATAGTGTAATGGATTTTATATGGTGACTGCTGCTCAACAGACTTGGCATCTGCAGTAGATGCGAACGCACCACCTCCAAATGTCAAGATTGCAGTTGCTGCAGTAATGATTGTTATTTTGCGAAGCATGTTTTCCTCTCCTTGTATGTTTATTTTTGTGTTGCCTTGCTTGCAAAATCATCATATCACAGCTTTTTTGTAATATTTACGGGAGAGATTTCCAATTGTTTTTTCATTTTACTAGAGGTTATAGAATTTGCGAAAAACATAAGTTTCCTATCGATTTAGAGACCGTATAAAAATTGGAATAGAGGAAATTGCTAAGTGCTATGGCAGTTTTTGCTAGAAATACACCCTTGACACCCTCCAAATATCGAGTTTTTATTACAAAAAAGATGATTTTTTATTACAAGATATGAGAAAATGTAATTGAAATGTTACTTGATTTCCCCCCCTAAGCTGTTTTACGTTAAAGAGAGGCAGTTTATAATTGCAAGAGGACTATCTCATGAATGTATTGATTAATTCAACAAGAATAGATGAAATTACACATTGGAGGATTTAACATGTTTTCAAATGCAGAAATTGGAATTGACTTAGGAACCGCAAATATCCTTATTTATTCAAAAACAAAAGGTGTCGTTTTAAATGAGCCGTCAGTTGTGGCGATTGATGTAAATACAAAAGATGTTGTTGCAGTTGGTACAGAAGCAAAAGAAATGATCGGGAAAACACCGAAAAACATAATCCCAATTCGCCCGCTCCGGGACGGAGTCATTGCTGATTATGATGTTACCGCCCAGATGCTTAAAGTATTATTAAAGAAAGTAAGTAAGAAAATCGGCGTCTCCATGCGGAAGCCAACTGTTGTCGTCTGTACACCGGCAGGCAGCACTGCTGTTGAGAGACGAGCGATTCATAATGCAATCACAAGCTTTGGTGCAAAAACGGTACATTTAATTGAAGAACCAGTCGCAGCTGCAATCGGAGCGGACCTCCCAGTAGACGAACCACTTGCAAGTGTTGTCGTTGATATCGGCGGAGGCACTTCGGAAGTCGGAATTATTTCCTTTGGTGGAGTCGTCTCCTCGAACTCGATTCGGGTCGGAGGAGATAATTTAGATGAAGAAATCATTCATTATATCCGGAAAACCTATAATGTTTTAATCGGGGAACGGACAGCCGAGAATATTAAAATGGAAATCGGCTATGCTCATCCGAACCATAAAGAGGACACGATGAGTATCCGCGGCCGAGATATGGTGACAGGCTTACCGAAAACAATTGATATTACGTCAACCGAGATTCATGAGGCGATTAAAGAGCCACTCCTTAAAATTCTCGATGCAGTGAAGGCTACACTTGAAGACTGTCCACCGGAGTTAAGTGGAGATATTGTCGATCATGGCGTTGTTTTAACAGGCGGAGGATCCATGCTGCAAGGCATGAAAGAATGGCTTGCAAGCGAACTGAATGTCCCAGTGCACATGGCACCAAACCCGCTCGAAGCAGTCGCAATCGGCACAGGCAAATCCCTAAAAATCATCAACAAACTACAAAAAGCAGCAAAATAACGGGACATTGGGGTCAGAGCATTTGTCCCACTCGAAAAATAAAAAGCCTTCCAAGCACTTACCTTGGAAGGCTTTTTCATTCTATTCATAACTTAAAGTAGCATTTCCTTTATTTCTATCCCTCTTTCTTTTAATGCAGCAATATACACTTCACCAGGGACTGCACGCTCAGGCGGATAGACCCCCCTCTTTGCAATCGTCCCTGCAGCGATTAGCTGAGCGACAATCGAAATCGTACTTGCTGTCACCCGTGCCATCGCGGTTATATTTCTGCTCGTATCCTTGAACGTCTGCATTTCGTACTGATACGTTTGCGGCTCTCCTTTTTTCATTCCAGTAACGGCAACTCGGAGTAACACCGCATCCTCCTTGTCCCGAAGATCCACAATTGGATCAATCGCTTGTAAGACAACTTTGCGCGGATTCACCTTTTTCCCTTCTACTTCCACTTCGATATCTTTTTTTGTCAAATTCAAGTCAACGAGTAATTTGAACTTTTCCGCATGACCGGGATAGCGAATCGTCTTATACTCCAATGTCTGCACATCCGAATACGACTGGGTTAACGTCGAAGTTCCACCTGACGTATGAAATGCTTCTAATGGACCGAACTTTTCAAAATATATTTCCTCAACTTCTGATAAGGAAGGGATTAATTTTTGCTCTCCATCACGGATAATGAGTGACGGATCTGTATAATGGTCAAAAACTCCCTCCATCGAGAACACATGATTGTATCCAAGTGGCGGCTCGGGACGAACTGGAATCCCGCCCACGTAAAGCTTAATTTCCTTTAGTTGGTCAAGTTTGCTTGCCCCGTAACCCGTAAGAATATTAATCATCCCTGGCGCAACACCTAAGTCAGGAATAATTGTAACTCCTTTACTCCTCGCCCTGTCATCTAAACTTAATACCCGGTCTGTCATCCCGCCAATGTGTCCACCTAAATCCACTACATGTGTACCAACATCTATTCCCGCCCCCGCAACCATTTCATTAAAGGAATAAAAAAGCGCATTAACGACGACATCAAACCGCTTCATAAACTTGCCTAATTCATCGGGGTCACTTGCATCAACCTTATCCGTAACAAGTTTTTTCGAATCAATTGTTTGCTCCGCTCGCTTCAGCTTCCCCGAATCAACATCCGCGAGTCCTACAACTTGTACGTCTCTACTGTTCACTAAATCCCTTGCTGCTTCCGTCCCCATCAATCCAGAACCAAGCACACCGATTTTCATCTGCATCCCCCCGTGTGTATGTGTTATAAACTATCATTCTTCCACATCAATTTGGGCACGCTGCAATTTCCCGCTGTAATCAACATAGACCGCTTTCCATTCAGTAAATACATCTAAAGCCTGGACACCAGAATCACGGTGGCCATTCCCCGTTCCTTTCGTTCCCCCAAACGGTAAATGAATTTCAGCACCTGTTGTTCCTGCGTTCACATAAACAATTCCTGTATCCAAATCCTGCTTCGCCTGGAAGACTCGATTAACGTCCTGAGTAAAAATTGAACTTGATAGCCCGTACGCTACCCCATTATTCACCTCTATCGCTTCCGCAAAACTTTTTACAGGTATAACGGAAACAACCGGTCCAAATATTTCTTCCTGGGCAATGCGCATCGAACTTGTGGCATCTGTAAATAATGTCGGTTCAAAATAATATCCTTTAGTATAGGAATTCCCTGTAAGCACGCGTCCGCCAGCGAGTAATTTCGCCCCTTCTTCCTTTCCAATCTCGATATAACGCTCAATCTTTTCAAGGCCTGCTTGATTAATAATCGGTCCGACTTTAATACCTTCTTGCAAACCATCACCAATCGTCAAACCTTTCATCGCCTTTAAGAGGCGTGTTTCAAATTCTTCCTTCACCGCTTCATGGACAATAACCCGACTGCATGCTGTACAGCGCTGGCCACTTGTCCCAAATGCACTCCAAACGACCCCTTCAACTGCTAAATCAAGATCGGCATCATCCATCACAATAACCGCATTCTTTCCGCCCATTTCAAGAGACACTTTCTTTAGTTGTCTTCCACAATCAGCAGCGATATTGCGACCAACCTCATTCGATCCCGTAAAGGAAATCACCCGGATATCTTCATGATGCACCATCGCATCCCCAACTGTACGACCTGTCCCAAATACAACATTGATCACCCCTTTAGGTAACCCAGCATCTTCAAAAATCTTCGCCAGTTCATAAGCCATGATTGGTGTCTCTGTTGCCGGTTTCCAGACGACAGCATTTCCTGCGACAATCGCCGGAAAGGACTTCCATGTCGCAATCGCAATCGGAAAATTCCACGGCGTAATAATGGCTACAACACCTATTGGCGCCCGCTCGCTCATCGCGAATTTATCCGGCAATTCCGCTGGGGTCGTTTGACCGAATAACCGTCTTCCCTCCCCCGCCATATAAAACGCCATATCAATTCCTTCTTGGACTTCTCCTCTCGCCTCTTCCAGCACCTTACCATTTTCCATTGTAAGGAGACGGGAGAGGTGCTCCTTTTTCTCCTTCATGAGTGAACCGACCCGGTAAAGAATCTCGGCTCGCTGTGGTGCTGGGACAAGCGCCCATTTTTTCTGGGAGCGTTTCGCTGCTGCTACCGCTTCGTCAACGTCTATTTTTTCCGATAGAGGCACTTGGGCGATTTCCTCACCTGTTGCGGGATTAAATACAGACGTCCGATTCTCAGCATCTACCCATTCACCAGCAATATAATTTTGCAATACTTTTTCTTCCATGTTAAAAAACCTCCTTCTATATTCTACTTTTATAATAGGAAAGCATGCTTCAAACTTTAGTTTTTTTATCAACCCCAACTGAAAGCGATTACAACCCTATATACTATATTCGATATTTCTTTGCTTTTTCCTGTTTCCTGTGTAAAATTACCAATAAGCCTAACGGAAATATACGGAAATCACGCTTATTCAAGTTCAAGGGAGGAATAATGTTGCAGCTTGTTACGGTAGACTTTGACGGAACTTTATTTCAAGGGGATTCTTTTAAACTAATGTTCCAGGCAGGAAGGAAAGAGTTCGGTATTAAGGAATTGGCAACCGTATTAATCGGCACAGCCCAAGCCTTATTTCTAGGAATAACAAGAGGAAAACATGCGCTTCGGATTCATTTCTTCCAAGCGTTCGCCAAAACCTTCAAAGGTAAAACGGAAGAAGAGCTTGCTAGCTTTTTCGATGAGTTGATTGCAGCTGGAAGAAATCAGATTAATGAACCGCTTGTACATAAAATAAAAGAACATCAAGAAAGCGGCAAACAAGTCATTATTTTATCCGGGGCATTAAAGCCATTTTTAGATGCATTGATTGAAAAACTTGGGCTTACCGTTACAACAATCGGTACAGAATTGCTCTTTGATCAAGATGGAAGATGCACTGGGGCAACTGGTCCTGTCATTAACGGAGAAGAAAAGGTACGAGCAGTCGCCAATTGGTTGGATAAACTTCAACTTGATCCCGAAGAAACAGAGATTTGGGCATATGCAGATAGTGAAAGTGATATTCCCCTCCTCCATTTTGTCGATAAACCGATTATCGTTAACCCAAAGGATGGGATGCGTGAAGTGGCCAAAGCGAAACAATGGCCGATTTTTGGAGAGAATTAATAGAACAGAAAGGAGAAAGACCGTCCATACTTCAGCCTCGTATGGAGCGGTCATTTTCCCTCTTCACATCCTAATCAAACGTAACTGCCAAGCCCTTAAGTTTAAGGGACGGGGATCCAATATAACCAGAACTACTCATTGGTGAAAATTCAAGATCCGCCCCGACCTCTTCAATATCTTGTAAAACTTCAAAAAAGTTTCCAGCAACCGTCATAAGTGTCGTTGGGCCAATGATTTTTCCGTTCTTTACATAAAATCCATTAGCTGCAAGGGAGAAATCACCAGAAATTGGATCGGCCCCAGAATGGAGTCCGGCTAAATCAGTTATGATGATACCTTCTTCCAGATTTCCATATAACGCTTCATACATTTTTTCCGTTGGCACGACATACAAGTTCGATGGACTGACACCAATCGTTTCTTTATAAGATGATTTATACCCATGCCCTGTAGAATTAACACCATCTTTTTTTGCTGTTTTTAAATTATGGAAAAAGGATACCAGTTTCCCATTCTCTACTAAGTTCAGTTCATTTGTTGGCACACCTTCTGAATCAAAGTTCCCACTATGCGTTCCCTCCGGTAAAAAGGGATTATCCAATAATGTAACTTGTTTTGATGCTATTTTTTCATCCAGCTTTCCTTTTAATCTTGACTCGCCCTTTTGAACCGCTTCTGCAGAGAAAGAGGATGCAAAGGTTGCGACGAGTGAAGCTGCAGCAGTATTTTTTAGAATGACTGGATAATTTTTATTAGGATAAGCCTGTTCACCAAGCTGGCTTAAGCTCTTTTCAACTGCTTCTTTCGCTATTTTTTCGGCATCTAGTGCAGCAAAGTCCTTTGTTATTTTAAAATACAAATCAGACTTAATTTCCTCGCCCTCTTTTACGACGACAGAAAAGATGACGGATAAGAAATTATTTCGATCGTGTAGCGTTAATCCCTTATTATTAAACAATCCTTTTTCAATCGATTCATCCTGTATCGCAGCGTAATCCGTTTGAGAAACCCGGGGATCATAGGCATAAATTTTCTTTTCAACTTCTTTTAGGAATGCAATTTTTTCTTCCGCTGTTACATGTTGTAATGCTGTAGAGTAATAATCTGTCTTTTGGTAATCTGCACCTTCACCTGTAAAAAGTTCTTCGGGCTCACCTTCTAGTAACGGCGCATTTTCCTGAATACTTTTTAATAAAAAGGCAATAGAATCCTCATCCAGCTTCTCAGTATAGGCATAACCCATCTGCCCGTTGTAGAGCCCACGCACAGAAACACCGTTTACAGTCGATGATTCATACCCGTCTATTTCACCTTTAAAGATTTTCACAGAGAATTTTTCCTGTTTCTCATAATATAATTCTAAATCTGTAAACCCTAATTTTTCACCTTCTGTAAAAAGCTGCTTGCGAAATGTTGTTAAATCCATTTAGTTTGCCTCCCTTCCACCGACAGTAATCTCACTTACGCGTAGCATCGGCTGGCCAACATTAACTGGAATGCTTCCGCTTGATGCACCGCACATACCGGCACCATGGCCTAGGTTATTGCCAACCATATCTACCTTTTGAATCGTTTTTGCCCCATTTCCAACCAAGGTTGCTCCACGTATTGGCTTGTCAATCTTTCCATTTTTCACCATATATGCTTCATTTACAGCAAAGTTATAATCACCCGTTGCTGGATTGACCGAGCCGCCACCCATATATTTCGCATAGATGCCATGCTCCGTATTTGCAATGATTTCTTCAGGTGTAGACTCTCCTGGCGCGATATACGTATTCGTCATTCGAGACGTTGGAGCGAATTTATAAGACTCCCTTCGTCCCGAACCGGTCGATTCCGCTTCCATTCTTCTGCCATTAAATTTATCAATCATATATCCTTTTAAAATTCCATTTTCAATCAGTACGTTCTTTCTTGCCTTTTCCCCCTCATCATCGATATTAATGGATCCCCATTCATTCGGTATCGTACCATCATCAATATATGTAACAAGGTCTGAGGCAACTTGTTCACCAATCTTACCTGCAAATACCGAATTATTTTTCGCAACAGCTTCCGCCTCTAATCCATGACCGCATGCTTCATGGAAAATAACACCGCCAAATTCATTATCGATAATAACCGGGAATTTCCCGCTTGGTGCAGGGTCTGCATGAAGCATTGTGACAGCTATCCGGGCTGCTTCTTTTGCATAATGATTGAGATCCAGTCCTTCGATGAATTCAAACCCTTGATATGCACCCGGCCCATAAAATCCTGTCTGCATGTCAGTTCCGTCCGTTGCAACAGCTGCAATCGCCATCCTGCTTCGTACTCGTTTGTCTTCTACAAAAATCCCTTCTGAATTAGCGATTAATACATGTTGTTCTTCGTCGATCAACCTGATAATTGCCTGAGCGATAGCTGGATCATAATTGCTTACAATTTCACTTGCATCCCTTAATACAGCTAATTTACGGTTTTTCTCCACACTGTTCGGCATCAACTGAATCGGATGTGCTGTTTCAAACGATTGTTTTTCCAGTGGTAATATGATGTCCTTTTTACTGTTCGCCCCTTGAAGTGCTTTTGCTGCTGTTTTTGCAGCTTTTACAAGCCCTTCCTCGGAATAGTCGTTTGTATATGCATAGACACTCTGAAGCCCTTTAAAAATCCGAATCCCCACACCAAAATCACGTCCAGCTAAGCTTTTTTCTAATTTCCCGCCTTGATGATGCATGTTATTCGTAAAGCGGTCTTCCACAAATACTTCAGAAAAGTCTCCACCCGTTGTAAGTGCGGCAGAAATTACATTTTCAACTAATGTCTTATCAAGCATATGATTCCTCCTTTTTAAACTTTTCTAAAAATACATACACTTATTATACTGCAATGAATGCTTGACTGGAAAGGGAAATGAAGTTGAATTTTTAACGTCTGAAGTTTTTGTTTTAGTTAAAGAAAAAGCCTTGATGTAACAGGATTTTCTTGATAGAAAGATAGTCTAGGGGTTTTTGTGGTATAATGGAAACTTACATTTCTTCACTTTATCAATTTTTTGATGAAGGACAGGGCGGTTGGAGTTACCGCGAAAAAGGGGGATTTCTACGACAACATTCCAATCTTTAATGATTTCTTTTTCTACTATGATCATTGCGTTAATCGTAGTCCTTGTCGCTATTTTTAACACAAAAAAATAGCCCCCTGTTCGCCAAATGGCTAAGGGCTATTTTTTCTTTGTATATTAGATAACGCCACTCCCTGTTAAGAGAATGGATATCTACTTGACCACAGTTACAGCTGTGGTCATTTTTTATTATATGTTCTGTTACTATTATAATACCACATTTTTACCCAAAATACACAAACTAATAATTTTGATTGAAAAATATAATAACTAATTTCTGGAGGTCCGCAGTCCCGAAACCTCTCGCACCTGCTGAGCGGCTGGTGAGCCTCACCTCCTCTGGCAACTGTCAGTTTTATTTTCCCATTACCGTTTCATCTGGCTTAATGGGAAAACAACTGAGGGTTATTTTCCCATTAGGATGTTCTTCTTACTTTAACGGGAAAACAATAGGGAATTATTTTCCTATTAGCGCGCTTACCTTGCTCTAATAAGAAAACAAACGATTCCTATTTTCCCATACGTATGATTATCTTACTTAATTGGGAAAGTATCCGTCCGCCGGGCAACTGAACGGTAATCAGGGCACTAAAATAATAGCCGAGCAAGATACTTACGTTGAATGAATTTATATCCTGAAACTTCATGGAAAGATTCTTTATTATTGAAACCAATCCACTCTTTTTTTCGTATTCAAAAGAGAAAGATAACGATCATTATCCTCCAAAATTGATTGAATACAAGGGGCTGTTATTATGTTGCGTCTATTACGGAATTGGCGTCACCAGCGGAAAATAGGTAAAGTTAAACCCGGTGATGGACACGCTTTAAAAGCCTACCGCTTTTATCACTTGCTTTCCCGGTCACTTTTTTATATCCGATTAGATGAAATTGATGGGAATTCTCACACCTATACGGTTGACGTCAATTATTTTAGTGAAGAATCGAAAGCCGATATGTACCGCGATGGTAAACATATCGCTACATCTAAGCTGCCTGCAGCTTTTCCAGTGCCCGGGGGATTTATTGAAGTTGCAACGACGACTTATGGACTGAGCCGTATGCATTTTATTCCTGAGGAAGGAAGCGAACAACAACTTAGTCCATACCCCGGCTCTACAGAAGGACTCCGGATGAGGTTTGATCAGCGCTTTCCAAGGATAAGCAAGACAATTGGAATCCTAGCTATTATTATTTTGCTTGCATCAATTATACTTGGATTACCTCAACTTATCGCCCTTATTACTGAAATTCCCTTTGTCCAGGAATATATCGGGACATTCGAATCTCCTATTATGCTACCAGGCTGGTTAAATACGTTCCTAGCTATCTCCGGGGCCTTGGCAGCATTTGAACGTGCTCTCACGCTCCGAAACCATTGGCTAATTGATATGGACACCAATTTATGGGATGACTTCGACTAATCAACATTTGATTTCACCTAAAATATGAAAGCTAATCATCTATAACAAACGCCCGTAGTCTTTGAAGTATGTAGCTAGACATCATTATTTAAATAATGAGTTTTGTGTAAACTAAACGAAATGATACTTCCATACGGAATAATTTTGTTTTAGACAGCAAAAAAATATCCGGTCGCGCAATGACCGTACAACAGGGACGGGTATATGCAGGTTACTCTTAAAGGATCCGAACTATGAAGCCATGTATGACCGTCTGAGAATTTACGGATTGTATGATTTGAGAATTAAAGATGAATTTGTTAGCTTTATTTTAAATGGATAGCCAAAGTATATGGAAAGAAGGATGAAGTTGGTTAAACTAGGAATATTAGATTACGCACAAATTGATGAAGGTAGTAACGAAAAAGAAGCGCTGGAGCAAACAGTCGAACTTGCTCAGTTAGCTGAAAGCTTAGGTTACAACCGCTTTTGGATGGCAGAGCATCACAATGTTCCAGCGTTTGCTGGCAGTTCACCCGAAATGATTATGATGCATTTAGCAAACGCTACAAAGCGTATTCGTCTTGGTTCGGGTGGAGTGATGCTCCCCCATTACAGTCCGTTAAAAGTCGCTGAAAATTTCCGGATTCTTGAAGCATTCCACCCTAACCGTATTGATTTAGGTATTGGCAATACAGTAGGAACGGCTCTCGTCAATCGGGCGATGAATGAAAATAAACGAGAGAAGCTCGACTATGAAGCGAGTATCACAGACATTGCAACGTATTTAACCGATGAAGTAAATAACGATCACCGCTTCCATGGACTCTCAGCCAATCCGGTTATCCCAACTGTTCCAGAAATGTGGCTCCTATCTATGAGTATCCGCACTGCAAAGATAGCTGCAAAGCTTGGAGTAGGATTCACTTACGGATTTTTCCTCCGGGGTACGGACCGGCTTGATATCGGAATAAAAGCTGTCGAGACATACCGGCGCGAATTCGCCCCATCCAGATTCATGCAAGAGCCTAAAGTTTCTCTTGCCTCTTTTGTTATTGCAGCTGAAACAGAAAAGATAGCAAATGAATACCGGCAAGCTTTGGACTTATGGTTGCTCGGAAATGACCGGTTCAGCCAGTTTAAACAGTTTCCATCTGTTGAAACTGCAAGGAACTACAACTATACAGACGAGGAGAGAGCGCGCATCCAGGCAAACCGCAAACGGATGATAACTGGGGATGTGAAACAAGTGACCAAACAATTAGACGATCTCATCCGTCTATTTCAGGCCGATGAAGTTTTAATCGTACCACTGCTTCCACATATCACCCTCCGCAAAAAAGTGATCGAACTACTTGCAGACGCGTATTTATAGTTACAACAAAGGCGGAAGCGCCCTTGCAGGTTAAAAACGCGACGTCCTGTCGCAACACCTGCACTAGCACATCCTGTGCGTCGTAGCAACGTACAAACTGTGCCTCCCAGGACGGGAGGTAGTTCGATGTTGCCCCAGGACGGGGCGAACTGAACTTAATCGAACTTCCCCTTTACGGAATGAGATAAAGGAAACATGCCCTTTTAGGGGTAGACGTGAGTTGGGCTTTAGCCCGAATTTAACCGGCCCTCCTTAAGTTTGGAGTTGATGCCCGCTTTCACCACAAGGGTAGAAGGGCGACTAAGCCGCACAAAGACCTCTCGGCAAGTCTTCTTTATCGAGTGGAGGAGTGTGAAGTTTGGGACTGCGCACTGCTCGTCCCACCAAAAGATCTGCTAGTTGCTGGGCGCTGGAGCCGGACGTGGCTAGCCCCGGATACCTAAGTTATCACAGCATTTTTATTTTATACTTTCTTATCTTACAAAAAAACGAATAAAAGGCTACTAGCTAGAGCCTTTTATTCGTTCCAATGAGTTGCGTATTAATCCGTACTGTAACGATAGATGAGTTCAAAGCTTTCTTCGTCTAGCAGTTCTGCAATGTGGACGTGGATTCCATGACCAAAGGTTACTTCTGATTCTGTCACTGCGACAACCATTGCCTTCGTATTATTTCGTTTATCAAGATAAATATCCCCAACATAAGGCTGCAGTGTTACATCTTTCTCAGCTAGATAGGAAATCGACTCATCTTTCAAGCGTTGTTCCTCTGGCACCAGTTCCTTATCATAGTAGGCAATCTCTTGACTCGCTTCACTCTTACCAGGAACGAGCATGACATATTCATGATGCTTTACACCATTATCCTTTGTCGTTGTTACACTGTTTTCATGCACTTCTTCAACTTTTTCAATTTCATTTAATGAATAGTGATCAAATAAGTCTGGTGCAGGCTTCGTAATTAAAATGTAATCACCCGGCTCCGGCTTTTTATACTGATCAATTGTATACCGTTGTCCGTAGAAAATAAATGTATCATTATGTTTTGGTCGATACAATTCGATATCAGCTGCTCTTGTAAGAATTTGCTCCATATCTTTCAGACGATATAAGTGGACGGATTGTCTGAACATCGGCTTAACGGAGTATACTTTATGCAACTCATTTTTATAAAAAACAAACTGTCCCTTACGAACCTGATATAACTTCATATCCAACCTCCTGATTTTTTAATCAACGCTTATATTTGTACATGATTCACTAGAATCAATGTTTCTAAACCTTTACCTATCTATTTTCAAATGCTTCAACCATTAAAGATAATTCTTCCCAACGTTCCATTTTCTGATCAAGTTCCGCTTGTACATCTTCCTGCTCCGCGAAAAGACGCTGAACTTCTCCTGCATCGCTGCCAGCATCTGCAATCTGTTGTTCCAACTCGGAGACACGTTCCTCTAATCCCATTATATCATCTTCAATCGTTTCCCATTCTTTCTGTTCACGGTAAGTAAGCTTCTTTTGTTTTCTCTCTTCCGCGCTCTGTTTTTCTCGTTGTTTTGGCAACTTTTCTACCGGCTCGGTCTCTCGGATGTTTTCCAAGTATTCACTGTATGTTCCAATATACCGCACTATTTTTCCAGTATTGGTAAAAATAATTAACCGATCTGCCACCCGATCAAGGAAATAACGATCATGGGAAACCGTAACGACAACACCTGGGAAAGATCTGAGATATTCTTCTAGGACACTTAATGTCTGTGTATCCAAATCATTCGTCGGCTCATCAAGGAATAAGACGTTCGGCTCTTCCATTAAGATTTTGAGTAAATAAAGGCGACGCTTCTCCCCACCAGAAAGTCTCCTAATATACGTATATTGCTCACTGCGGGAAAAGAGGAATCGTTCACACATCTGCTCAGCCGAAATAACGTTACCATCTACCGAATGGACGACTTCAGCTGTCTCTTTAATATAATCGATAACTCGCTGTTCACCATCCAGTTCCTCGTCACCTTGTGTATAATAACCGATTCTAACTGTTTCCCCTACTTCTACTTTTCCAGCATCAGGCGCAAGACGCCCGGCCATAATGTTAAGCAAGCTTGTCTTCCCAGAACCATTCGGTCCGATGATACCGATCCGGTCTCCAGGGATAATTAGTTCATTGAAATCATTAAGAACTTGTTTATCAACGAAAGATTTCGAAATATTTTCAAGTTCCAATACCTTTTTACCAAGCCGGTGAGAACCAATTTGTACTTCTATTCCCTGTTTTTTCGTGTCGAACTGCTTCTCTTGCAATTCTTCTATTCGTCCAATTCTCGCTTTTTGCTTTGTTGAGCGGGCCCTGGCACCGCGCTTTAGCCAAGCAAGCTCACGGCGGAGGACATTATGATGTTTTGCTTCACTTTCCCGTTCCAGTTCTTCACGTTCCGCTTTCTTCTCTAGAAAAACCTCATAATTTCCTTCATACGAATATAGATTCCCTTTATCCAATTCAAAAATTCGATTCGTCACCCGATTTAAAAAGTAACGGTCATGCGTTACGAGCAAAAGCGCTCCCGGATAAGTTTGCAAATACTTTTCCAACCACTCTACTGTCAGATGATCCAAATGGTTTGTCGGTTCATCGAGAATCAATAATTCTGCTGGTTGAATTAGTGCTTTCGCTAAAGCGATCCGTTTCTTTTGGCCTCCGGAAAGCTCTCCTGTTAATTTATCGAAGTCGGTAATCCCTAATTTCGTTAAAATTGTTTTCGCCTGCGTATTCGCTTCCCAGGCATCTTGTTCATCCATTTGACGCTGCAGTTTCAATAATTTTTCTTGCAGTCTCTCCTGCTCCGGTTCTGCTTGAAGCTCTAACAGGGCCTGCTCATAGGCCCGGAGCAACTTCATAAGTGCGGATTCCCCGTAATAGATTTGCTCAATCACGGTAAGGTTTGGATCTAGTTCTGGATCCTGTGCTAAATATTCTATTTCGTAATCTTTCGCATGAGCGATCGTCCCTTTTTCCAAGGTTGCAAGCCCAGCAATCGTACGAAGGAGTGTGGATTTTCCAGTCCCATTTACACCAATCAGACCAATTCTTTCAGATGGGGAAATGGTAAAATGGATCGAATCAAAAAGCACTTTATCTCCATACGACTTATATAATTGTTCAGCAGTTAGCATAAAAAATCCTTCCTATTCGGTTTTTTCTTTTCTTACTTTCAACAGGTTTTTGACGACCATTACAATTAAAAACAACAACCATGACGTTACAACATAAAAAATGTTTTTACTTGTACCTGTCATCTCATTATAGAAGAAAAACATTCCAAGCCAAACGACCGCTATCATACCTAACTGTGTAACTAACAGCTTATTCATGATTCAACCTCCGTTCATTACTCTTCTTCCACTAAGTTTATCTCACAAACACGGATATTTCCATTTAAACACACAAACAAAGGCGTAAGTGGCCGTTTAGCAACGTACAAACTGGAACACTTTGCAATGAGATAAAGGAAACACAGCGACCAACGGGAGCTGATGTTGACTTATCGATTGGAAAAGTGTGAAGTTTGCTAGTTGCTGGCCACTGGAGCCGGACGTGGCTGTTCCAGTAATTAAACTGGACCCAAGCTTTAATGTATTATAGTTACAAACACACAAAAGGCAAGCGTCAGCGCTCGCCTCTTTTATATTATTACGATGTCCTATATACTATTGAGCAAGAACATCATGGTATTCTACTGTATCTTCCATTCGTTTCTTGGCAAATACACAAAGGGGTTTAATTTTTTTATTATGCTCACGAGCGTATAAAACGACTTGTTCCAATAATTCCCCAGCAATCCCCTGACCTCTTAACTCATCAGAGACATAAGTATGATCGATGACTACTAATGATCTATTAGATTCCACATATGTTATCTCAGCAAGCGGTGTTTTCACATCTTCGCCTACATAAAACTTATTTCCGGCTTTTTTAATGGTTGTCATTCTTAAATCCTCCTAAACATAAGATCTATTCTATTATAACTCATAATTATTACATTTTGTGAAAACATCAAAAAAATATTTACGGAAATATTACATTGGCTTCATAATGTACTGCTATACTTATCATAGAATCAGTAGTAAAGTGCTAAATCACGAGATGGAGAAGTAACTTAAATGGTGAAATTACTAGTAATACTAATAGGACAATCCCTCACTAGGTCAAAATTATTAGGACCAAACCTTATTCTCGTCTCTGCCCTATCAGTAAGCAAAAAAACACTATCATACGGGGGATGTCTACACTCCCCGCATGATAGTGTTGATTGCCTTTTATATATTCTACTCTTCCACCGTAACTGTTATGGTTTGCCTAATCACTTTCGAACCATCTTCAGTATCATCAACAAAATCGCCTGCCAGATTTTGTCCATTCTCCCCATATACCTCTGTAACATGCGGACCATTGCTGCCATTGGATGGCTCCATTGTAATAATAATATCATATTCAGTTAGATTTTTAATTCTACTGTCTTTTTCTGGGTCTTCAAAATATAGGACTGCCGAGCCATCAGGATTTATATAACCGGTGCCTTGTATTCCCCATGTAATATAATTAGGAATGGAAGCTCTTGCTTGAATAAACGTTCCATCGATAATATTGCTATTTATTTTTACAGCAACATAATCTCCTTGCTTCTCTATTTCTGGCTCGATCCATACCGTTGCTTCTCCATAATCATCCGGTATTTCCCAGCTTGGTTCCGTAATCGCAAATGTCTGTTCTTCACCCTCATCTAGAGTGATTGTTTGTTGGAAAGATGCCTTTTGATAGGTCTCATCTAATTCTACATAGTTTCGTACAAAGCCCCCACTAAGCTCGTTTAAATAATGATTTTTTATTTCCTCTACATCCTGACTTGTTGGCTCAAATTTTACTTCAATATGTAATATTCCTTCTACGTTATCCGGCAAAGTAGTTTCTAATTCAAAGGATCCATTCTCATTAACTCGAGCTCGATCACTCGTTCCAATTAGTACACCATCCTCTGAATCAACCAAAAGGGTAAGTTGTGATTCTGGTAAAAGATTTGTTGTTCCTTTGACAGAAACAACTTTGTTTTCAACATGGATATCCCCTTCAAATTTCACTTCCAAATCACCTTGGTCTTCTAGTCCTTGATTCACTTCAAAGGAAACTTCTTCTTCCGTACTATCTGTTGAATCTTCTTCATCTTCAGTTTTTGATTCTGATTCCTTTTGTGCACTCGCATTGTTTTGATTTTCCGTTTCCACTTGTTTTTCATTTTCACCATTACTACAAGCAGCTAAAATCGAAATCATTAGTGCTAAAATTACCATTAATAATCGGTTGCGTCTGACCACTAAACTGTCCCTCCTAAATATAGTAAATATTCGATATTAATGATATACATTGTTGTTTTTAATAACAACAGGTCAGAATACCTATTTGTTAGAAATATAAGAAACTATAAAATAAAAATGGATTTGACTGGTGAAAAGTCGTAGTATTTCTTATTTTTCAGCTCTCATTCTTTTATCGCCGGTGTGGATTACGAAATCCGCCAACTCATTCACTCGTAAATTTTCAATATATTTTTCTTCAAGTGGAATCCACTCATTGATGAAACGGTGAAGCTTAGCCTCATGTCCTCGCTCTTTAATCCGCTGAATCTGTGTTCCCGGATCCGTTGTGACAAAAATCTTAACATCATAGTATTCCTCGAGTGCCGGATGGAAGGAATATACTCCTTCAATGACATTGAACTTCTTATACGGAATAACTGTCAGTTTGTCTAGATCATTAATGGAGCAATCGAATGGAACAAGCTTCACTTCCCTTCTTTTCATAAGCGGTTGGATGACCTCCTCAAGTACCCGTTCATAATGGACATTTCCTCCTGGTTCACCGAGCCGTTCTTCTGTCTTCATTTCGATAGGCAAGAAAAAATCATCCATATGGAAAACATTACAATCCAGTACTTCTTTTACAACCTGAGCAAAAGTGGTTTTCCCGCTGCCACATCTTCCATCAATTGCAATGAGTTTCGGTGTATCTCCCTTTGCAAGCTCTACCAAGTACTCTAGCACCGGCAAATATTCGAGATAACTAGCAGCAAGAACACGGTAATGTGGATCGTATTGTTCGTGATAAACTTTACTATGACTTACCGGCGGATAGCACCTCTCTTTATAAAACTGGAACACTCCTGCTAGGTCTTGTGCATCAACCGTAAGCTTCTCTTCTTCAGCTAATTCTACTGCACGTTCTAGTCTTTCTTCCAGTTGCTCAATGGTTCCCGATCGCCTATTTGTTGACCGGATAAAAAATTTGTTTAAAAGGGATAATGTCGTCTCGCTTATCTTTTCTGCACCAAGATGAACACGGACATAGCCATTCCCAATCGGTTCATGAAATACTCGGGTTTTCGTTTTGTCTATTCCTTTATACTCCTCGGTTAACTTTTCCAAACTATCTTTTTCATTAATCTGATCATCGTAACTACCAAATGTTTGTTGATAGATTAATTTATAGTAATCTATTGCTTCCATTTCAGCATACCTTTTTTGATGTGCTAAAAGAATCTCTTCCATTCTAACCCCTCCATCTCTACTTCCTTTATCGTACTAGCTTTAATTTTCATTGACAATGCATACTTATTAGTTCCTCTCCACTCCTTTTTTTGTTACGTTAAATATAGGAGGCGATGTTTACATGCAACAACTTATATTTGAAGCAGCTTGGGATAAGACGATTGCTCCGATTGATAGAGATAATATTACGTCTCTATTCCAGAAGACAACGAATGAAAACAAGAAAAATGTGGAAATTATTCCGATAAGCCAAGCAATTAATCATAATGAAGATTTACTTGTTATTGTGCTCATCCATAACTTTTCGAATGAGGATTTTCCCCTTAGAAATGTTTATGCTTCGTACCTAGAAGCTGATGAATTAATCGCCGAACATGATTTTACCTTTCCGCAGGTGAATATTCAGCGGAAGACGAGCATGCCTTGGACATTCATTTTCCCTAAAGTGAGTTGGCATAGGTCTCCTTCCTTTGAGAATAGCAGGTTGCAAATTGAAAAAGAAAAGAAAACTTTGCAAACGGGTAAAAGTTTACAATAATTAATGATACAATAGATAGTAGCTGAATATTCTAGCGCTTAATACAATGGAAAGAGGAGTGGAATGCATGCAGGAAAAACATTTGGAAAGAATTCGAAATGGAAAAGGTTTTATTGCAGCACTTGACCAAAGTGGCGGAAGTACACCGAAAGCCTTGAAAAATTATGGCATAGCGGAAGACGCGTACGATAATGAAGACAAGATGTTCGATCTTGTTCACGACATGCGCACCCGGATTATAACTTCACCAGCCTTTAACTCTGAACGTATCCTTGGCGCCATATTATTTGAACAGACGATGGACCGTCACATTGAAGGGAAGTATACCGCTGACTATTTAGCAGAAGAGAAGGAAATCGTTCCATTTCTAAAAGTGGACAAAGGTCTTGCTGATGAAGCAGATGGAGTCCAGCTCATGAAGCCTATTACAGACCTGGATGAATTACTGCAACGAGCAAATGAGCGGAATATTTTCGGTACGAAGATGCGCTCTGTCATTAAGCAAGCGAACGCGCAAGGTATCCAAAAAATCGTTAAACAGCAATTCGATATCGGTAAAGACATTCTTGCTGCTGGATTAGTTCCAATTATTGAGCCTGAAGTAGATATTTTCAGTGAAGACAAATCCCAATCAGAGGAGATTTTGAAAGAAGAATTATTGAAGCAATTGAATGAATTAGCTGATGGACAAGATGTTATGCTGAAACTCTCAATCCCGACTGTAGCTAATCTCTATAAAGAAATTGTTGACCATCCACGAGTCATCCGAATTGTCGCTTTATCAGGAGGTTACCCACTCGTTGAGGCGAATGAGAAACTGAAAGAGAATGAGGGTATCATCGCAAGCTTCTCAAGAGCCCTCACGCAAAACCTCAATGTCAATCAAAGTGATGAAAGCTTTAACCAAACTCTAGACGATGCAGTGGAAACAATTTATGACGCTTCTGTAAATAAAAAATAAAAATTTAAGATATGAAAATCCTTTCTACTTAAGTGTAGGAAGGATTTTTTTATTGCATAGGAAAAAATGCTGTAGATACTTAGGGATCCATCTCTAGCCACGTCCAGCATAGCCCAATATAAAATAGTTCTTGAGTTAGCTTCCATGACCAATCCTTTTGTCACTTTGCGAGGAGTTTTCTTCACTGAATAAGCTTACAACACGCCCCAACGAGCAGATCTTTTGGCGGGATGAGTAATCGCAGTCCTAGGCGCCCGTGAAACGAATCGCGAAACTTACTGTAAAGGGGCTTCTGCCAATGTTCTTTATTTCAAATAGTTTATTGACAAAATAATTAATCGCTGTTACGGTTATATACATTAGTATATAACCGTAACACTAAAACATAAAAAGGAGGGCTGGCATTGAAACATCTGTTACTGGATGATAAACCAATTTATCTTCAAGTCCGTGAACAAATCGAAGACCAAATTATCAATCGACAATTACAAGCGGGAGACCAGGCCCCTTCCACGAATCAACTTGTGAATTTTTATAAAATAAATCATGCGACGGTATCGAAAGGAATCAATCAACTTGTGGAAGACGGAATTCTTTTTAAGAAAAGAGGGATTGGTATGTTCGTTGCAGAAGGAGCAAGAAAACAGTTGCTTGAAAAACGGCGGCAAATGTTCGTCGAGGATTATATAGTCACCCTCGTACAAGAGGCCGAGAAGCTGGAAATTACAGAAGAAGAAATACTAAAGTTTATTAAACAAGTTAAAGGGAGTGAGAAATAATGAATATAACGGCAACAAACCTTCATTTCTCTTATGGTGGAGATGTAGTGTTACAAGATATTAATTTTGAGCTGAACGAACCAAAGATTTATGGTCTCCTAGGTAGAAATGGTGCTGGGAAAACATCACTTCTTTCCATCATCGGCTCATTTCGGGAACCATCCTCCGGCAAAATGCTCATTAACGGAGAAGCACCATTTGAAAATGCGGAAATCATGCAGCAGGTTGCTTTCCTCTACAATAAAGATAATAGCGGAGAAACGGATTCTGTAAAGACATTGTTAAAAGGTTTACAAATCTATCGTCCCTATTTCGATTATGAATACGCGCTTGAATTAGTAAAGAAATTTAAATTGGATTTAAAGGAAAATTTATCCAATTTGTCCACTGGGAAACAGTCTGCTTTCAATGTGATTGTTGGCCTTGCTAGCAGAACACCGATTACAATCTTTGATGAAGTCTATCTTGGAATGGATGCACCGGCACGAGACTTATTTTATAAAGAGTTGCTAAAGGAACAGGAACGTCATCCACGGATTATGATTCTCTCCACACATCTTGTTTCTGAAATGGATTATCTGTTTGATGAAGTGCTTATTTTAAAAGAAGGTAGACTCCTTCTTCATGAAGCATATGAAGATTTGCTCTCTCGCGGGGTTAATCTGATCGGCAGCAAAGAAGCAATAGATGCCTTCAGCAAAAATAAGGAAATTGTTCATCATGAGCAATTGGGAGATACCTTTTCGGTGACTTTATACGGAGAATTTAATGATATGGAGCGGCAACAAGCGAGAGAAAGAGGTCTGCAAGTTCGCAATATCTCACTGCAAGACTTGTTTATACAGCTGACAAAGGAGGATGAAGATAATGAATAAACCGGTACAAATCCATCAAGCAGCCTTCATCATGTTACAAGCACAGCTTACTTGGACACTTTGGTATATGGGGATTCTGCTACTTGTAAATGTTGCTAGGCTGATATTCAGTGCAGACGGGATAGATACCTTTTACAATCATGCCTTTGTTGCTAGTAATGTATATATGCTTGTTATCGGAATCATCACCATTTCGTTTATGCCCTACTTTGTCGAGATGGGAGTCACCCGGAAAAGTTATTTTTATGGGAATGCAATCGCAAGTATCTGCCTTTCCATATTGATTCCGGTTTTTGCTTATGTACTCACTATTTTCGAGAAACTGATATTGGCTAATTTTAAAGAACCGACTTTCAATATCGAATCTGCTGCAGATGGCAATTTCATTGGCGATCTGTTACAAAGCATTTTAATTACGCCTTATGTTGATATGGAGGCGAATGTATTGCTGTCCCTTGCTGTATTTAGTTTAAATATCTTTGTCTTTTATTTAATCGGTTGGTTGATTGGGACAGCATTTTATCGGCTTGGGGTGATTGGTGGGATTTTATTTATCGCCATCAGCATCGTCCTAATTGCTGCAAAAGACTCCATGCAGCGTATCGCAATGGACTTGCCGTTATTTGAAACCTATGCCTTCTTTGCTGCAGTACCAAGCCGGGTTGCCTATATTCTTCTTGTAGTCATCATGTTCATTCCATTAATCCTTATCCGGACATTGACAAAAAGAGCACCGATTAAAATATAAAAAGAGGGGTGCTCCCCTCTTTTTTATATTGTCTCTGCTTTTGTTTTAACCAACTTTTTCCTCAACCATGGTTGGGATTTCCAGCGACGATAGGCAAAAATACCACGGAACCATTCGTCCGCACCTTGCGCAAGCCATACGCCAAGTAAGCCAAGTCCGAAATGAATACCGAATACGTAACTTAGGACAACGGCAAGCCCCCACATGGAGATGACACCAATTACAACAGGGAAACGAACGTCCCCTACTGATTTTAATGAACCCATCAAGACCATATTCACCGCCCGGCCAGGCTCGATGAACACAATCGCCCAGAGGACCGGAATCGCAACGGCAATAATCGCCGGGTCACTCGTGAATATACCAAGGAGTCCTTTGCCAGTTAGCGCGATGATAAGCGAAATGACAAGTGACACAGAAACTGCTATCCGCAACGTTTTCAGGCCCCGTTTCAATGTCCGCTCATACATCCCCGCTCCGACATAGCGGGCAATGAGAAGCTGTGTACCTTGAGATATTGCCATCGTAAACATAAAACAAAACATCGATATATTTAAAATATAAACCCGCGCAGCAAGTGCCGCGTCCCCTATGATTGCGACAAAACTTGTAATAACTACTTGCGAGAACTGATAGGATAGTTGTTCTGCAGCAGATGGTATCCCAATCACCATCAGATTTTTGATGTTTTTCTTATCTATTTTAAAAATATCTTGCAGGCTGAATTTAATCGCCAGCCGTTTATATACAAATCCCAACAAAGCAAGAACGAGGAAGATACGAGCCACTATGATTGTAACGGAAACTCCGACAACTCCTGTCACCGGAAGACCGAACAATCCGTGAACCGCAATAAAGTATCCGGCAATACTAATTATATTCATGATAACCGTGACAAACATCGTCTCTCTCGTATATCCGTGACTTCTTAATACAGCACTAAGCGCTAAAGCTACAGCTTCAATACAGAGGGAAAGCCCTGTGATTGCGAGGAAAGAATACGCGTAATCATATACCTCTCCACTTAATCCGTAGAAATTTAAGAATATACCGCCAAATGCAATTACAATAATCGTCATCACGATACCGATCCAGAAATTCAGCCCGAAAGCAGATCTTGCGTAGTCCCTCGCCGTTTTAAGCTGGTTTGCTCCAAGGTTTTGACCAATCAAGATTGTCGCTCCGACTGCTGTCACGTTAAAAAGGATAATAAAGATATTCATAATCTGGTTCGCTACACCGACACCAGCTACCGCCTGGTCAGAGTAACTACTTAATATTAATGTTGCAAGAATGCCCACGCTCATATGAAGAGAGATTTCAATAAAAAGCGGCCACGTAATACTAAATAACGACTGTTCTTGATATTTATTTTTTTCTATATTCAATTGAAATCGTTTCTCCTTCACTATTAAATTTTTCAAATTCCAACATAATAACACAGTTCTTAACCAGTAAAAAAGACCGCCCGAAAATCCGTAAAATAAATAAACGAACTCCCGTGACAGCCGTCTGCTTCGATGTTAGTTACTGAAATCTCTCCAGGTGACATTTTATAGCTGATCATTTTCCATTAGAATATTATACCATTGTTAACTCACTTATTTCAATACCTTTTTTTCAAAAAATGGAAGGTTAATAGGTTAATCTCTTCTATTTTTTCACGAATTTTATCACGTATTAACGCTCTGTAATACCCCCACCTCTAAACAAGAGGGAAAACCAAAAAGGTAAGGAAACCCCCACTGAATGAAGTTTCACTTTATCGGTATAGAACTTTGCAAACTCTGTTTGAAAGTCTACTTTTTGATTACCGCTTTTCCATGTCGTAAAACATTCCTTAATAAGTAAGTTACTACTATAATTGTTTTATTCTTTCATAGCTGGATGATGGCTTTACCACAAATTGGATTCCATATTGAGTAATAAAATATGGTATAATGATTCTCTATTTCAAATATAGAAGGAGAATGCCGCATGGCAAAAAAAGCTTTAGTCGTCAAACAACAAAAGCCTCAAAAATTTGCAGTTCGCGAATATAGCAGGTGTAAGCATTGCGGCAGACCACACAGTGTTATAAGGAAATTTGATATGTGTCGAATCTGCCTTCGGGAATATGCATATAAAGGTCAAGTACCGGGCTTGAAAAAAGCAAGCTGGTAAATGATAGAGTAAAACGGGGAGTATATGTATGCTCGCCGTTTTTTATAATGGAAAGAAGTCGGTTATTTTCCTATCTTTAGGAAGAGACCAGTCGTTTAAGATCTGAAAAAGCACTTTTTTCCCCGTTATAAAGGAAATTTAAAAACCTGGATAACCTAGAGTTGCGCTGTTTTCCAGATTTCTGCAATTCCTTACTATCTATGATTATCGTCATCTCTGTTATGACGTCTTTCATTTTGATGCCCGAGGTCATTCTCTTCTACAAATTCGTTTTCATCTGAAATTTCACGATCATGGTTGTTATCTTTATTGTGATCTCTCTGATCACTACAACCGAAATTACAGTTATTGTTATCCATGATTCATCCCTCTCTTATATTGGGGAAAATCCTTAACCGCAAAGGTATTCTCCACGATTATGATATCGTCTAAATTAAAATATTAGTCATCTGTAATTTTAATTTGCAATGGATTTACTTGCTCCCAGTTATGCCCTATCTGCAATAATTGTTTCTCCGTAAGATGCGAACCAATAAATTGCATACCCACCGGAAGGCCATATCTATCCAGCCCAATTGGTACAGCCAAAGCGGGAACGCCCGTTAAATTGATTGGAACCGTATAAGGCATGATACGTTTTACCACATCTAGATTCTGTTTGACCCAATTTTCCTTGAATTTCGGAGTCATAATTGGAATCGTTGGACCAAGAAGCATATCAACTTCACCGAATGCTCTTTCAAATGCTTGCACGATCCTTCTTCTTGCTTGCTGTGCTTGAATATATTGTCTTGCCTCTATTAATGAACCGGCTAAGAAGAATGACCGAATATCCGGTGAATAATCCTCTGCATGTGTCTTCAGCCACTGATGGTGAAAGGCTGCAGCTTCTCCACCGACAGTGGCATATCCCGCAAAAGTTGCCATCTCCAGTTCTGGGATTACTACTTCTTTAATTTCTACACCTAAGCTTTTAAGTGTACTTACCGCTTGATGGAATAATTTATCAACATCCTCATCCAAATTTTCCATATAATGTGTTGGAACCCCAATTGTTAATCCCTTTATATTTTTATTCAGATCTTCACTATAATTTGGAACAGGGACGCGTAAACTCGCTGGATCATGTGGATCATACCCCGCCATTACTTGGAGCATCAGTGCCAAATCACCTACTGAACGAGCAATCGGCCCAATTGTATCGAGCGACCAGGCAGTTGGAAAAACCCGGTGTGCACTAACAAGTCCGTGAGTAGGCTTTAAACCATAGACACCACACATAGCTGCAGGTACTCGAATAGATCCAAATGTATCACTTCCAGTGGCGAGGGTCGCAAGCCCAGCTGCTAAAGAAGCGGCTCCTCCTCCACTAGAACCTCCCGGCATATATTCGATATTCCAAGGATTACGGGTCGTACCGAAATATGGATTCGTTCCAGTAGAACCCGCAGCAAGTTCGTGCAAATTTTGTTTTCCAAGCATAACGATTCCTGCCAGAACTAACTTACTCACGACTGTAGCAGTCTCACTCGGATAAAAATTCACAAACAGCTTTGAACCATCTGTTGTGCGTATTCCCATCGTATATTGATTATCTTTTATTCCCACTGGAATCCCATGCAGTGGTCCAAGATATTCGCCTTTCATAATCTTGTTCTCCGCTTCTCTTGCTTGTTTTAACGCCGTTTCATGTAGAGGGGTTATATAAGTTCGAAGGGTGTCATCAAGCTGGTCGATACGGTCCAACATGATTTTAGTCAATTCAACCGGAGAAAGTTTTCTTTCCTTAAGTAACATTCCAAGATCTTTTGCCGACATATAGTACAGATCATTCATGTTAACAACTCCTTATCGACAACCTGGATTGGTACTTCCATATTTAAATAAGGAGCTTCTACAAGAAAATATTCGGCTTGTTTTACAGTCATTAAAATATCTTGAATAAATGGAATATCGAATTCAATTACCGGCAGTCCTTGTTCTTGCAAACTATTCTTAATATATGATTCGTAAGTCATTTCATAACCTCCTCTACAAAGTCGCTATACTATATGAACGCCTATAGATAATGTGCCATACAATTTTTCGATACATGCTGTAAAAAAATTAAAAATCTGCCCATAAGAACATTCTTATGGGCAGTACCAAATAACCTTATTCATCATTTCCCCGATAGCGCGCATATGACAGTGAATTCCAAGTGCGATAATCCAGCTGTTCCTTCTCTATTGGAGTTGACAGATCGTCGAAAATCCTTCGAGCAACCTCCAGTTCTTTTTCCGCTTCCTGTTTATCTTGATACATAAACTCATCTGTTGTGGTATCCGGTGCTTGATCCACTTTCTCTTCCAAGTTCTGCACAACCATCTCCTGATGGCGATGGATTGTTTCCCTTGCCTCCGTCACCCAATCGTCCTGGGCGGAGCGATTCATATCCGTTACATAAGTGAACTCATCATAGATATCCCGATATACTCGGTCCGCGTTCTCCCGTACATCCCGGATGACTCCCACTAAATCAGCAATCGTCAGCTGCTCAGGTTCTAATTCTTCAGTACGCTTAGCACCGCCAAGTCGCTCATGTTTTAAATAAAATGGGAAAATGCTCTTAATCGTCTTCCCAACCGGATTGATTGCCATTTGGTTCTCATCCATTCCTTTTGGCTGAATCCCCTGCATCGCAATACGGGCCGATTCCGGTCGGACGATTTCCTTCGGTGGTAACACCCCATACCGCAGCAGTTCACGAATTCCTGTCCCGGAAATGTTAATCCGATATTTCCCTTCATGCGGGCAAGTATATTCAGTTGCAGCACTGTCACAGCGCGTGCAATAGAACACTTCTTGAAAGAGCCGCACATCAATCCCTAATTCCTCTGGTTTAAATGTGTCAAAAATTGTATGGGCTGCATACTTATCATAAAAATCGCCAATCCCCGCATGGTCCCTGCCAATTAATGCATGTGTACAGCCATAATTTTTCATAATTAACGCATGAAGAACCGCCTCGCGGGGACCTGCAAAAATATAAGTTACTCGAAGTGGTGCAAGAATTGTTCTTTCTTTCGGATAATACGTTTCTAAAACACTGCGATATGCAAGCATCCGGAATTCGTGACGGGTATATTCACGTTTTGCCATTTCGACAAGCGGCTGGACAAATAAACCGTCAAGCTCCTCGAGTGCGTTCCGGTGGATGTATTCATGTCCCCGGTGTAAAGGGTTCGCCCCTGTAATAAATCCTCCGACAGTATTAAACTTCTTCTCCTCATAAAATAGTTTCCATGTATCTTTTGGCTCCATGCGAATTCCTTCAAACGGACCCCAATGTACCCGGCGCAGTAATTGAATCGGACCTCCAAGCGCCGTATCCCCCATTCTCCGGTAAATCGCATCTACACCTGGGTGGCTTCTGTCCGTCGTATCAAATAAATGCAACGCCCGAAATTCACGGTCATATTCAAAGATGTCCTCAATTTTAAGTATTGCTACTGCTTCTTTTGTGTGGTCTGCTAATGCTATTTCATCGCCAATATTCAATGATTTGATAATTTCTTTATTTTTATCTCCAATTGGAGCGAAACTTAGCGGAACCGGCCAGACAACCCCATTACTTAATCTACCTTCAGTAAGTACAGATTTATAATCCTCTTCACCCATAAACCCTTTGTTTGGTGAGAGTACCCCGGTTGCAATCATCTCTAATGTGATAACTGCTTCCAAATCAACGACAATCATCGGTAAATGTTTGGCCCTTTCAACCGCATCTGCTAGCGCTTCCCCTGTCAGTACTTGATTTACTAGCTCACCACCATGTGGTTGTTGCGGATAAGCTGTCATTTTTGTTTGATCCATCACCTTTTGACTCATCAATCTTCCTCCTTATTTATCTCTATCGTAATAGCTTATGAATAGTTAAAAATACTGCCCCTTTATCTAATTCGCATCCCGGTATCCCGTATTCGCTTTAACTTTCACTTCCGCATAACGGGCCGAATTGTATTCTTTTGATAGCAAAGTACCTAGAAAACCGGCAAGAAAACCTAGTGGAACACTGATGATTGCCGGATTATCGATAGGGAATATCGGTTCCCCAACAAACAATGCCGCACCTTCCACAGGTGAAAATACGCTCGGACTCATCGAAACAAGGATGAGTGCAGAAAGTAAACCGGTCAATAAAGCCGATATGGCACCCGCTGTGTTAAAACGTTTCCAATATACCGTGTATAAAATAACCGGCAAGTTAGCACTTGCTGCAATACAGAACGCTAAAGAAACAAGGAATGCGACATTTAAATACTGGGCGCCTAATGCAAGTACAATAGATAGGACGGATACGGCTAATGATGCATAGCGGGCGGCGAGCATTTGCTCACGATCCGTCACTTTTCCTTTTTTAATAATCTGGCCGTAAATATCATGGGCAAAGGCAGATGCTCCAGATAATACAAGACCCGCAACAACCGCTAAGATGGTTGCAAAGGCTACTGCACTAATAAATGCAAATAAAATATTTCCGCCAATTGCTTGGGCAAGAAGGGGTGCTGCCATATTTCCACCTGGATTCGCTGCTAGAATTGCATCTTGGCCGACAAATGCAGCCGCTCCAAAGCCTAGGAATAAAGTTAAAATATAAAAGAGACCAATCGTCCAAGTTGCCGTAATTACAGAGCTTCTCGCTGTTTTAGCATCTTTCACCGTGAAAAATCGCATTAAAATATGTGGTAAACCTGCAGTTCCAAAGACAAGTGCAATCATTAATGATATTGTGCTTAATGGATCTGTATAAAGCACTCCTGGTTTTAAATAATCTGCCCCATGAGATGTCGCTGTCTTTACAGCGGTGAACATAGACGAAATATTGAAGTTGAAATGGAATAACACTAATAAAGAAATAATAAACATTCCCGCCATCAAGAGGACAGCTTTCGTAATCTGAACCCAGCTCGTTGCAATCATCCCACCGAATAGAACGTAAATCGTCATCATGACCCCGACGATTAGCACAGCAATCCAGTAATCGATCCCGAACAGCAGTTGAATCAATGCACCTGCACCGACAAGCTGGGCAATCATATAAAACAGGACAATCGTTATCGTACTAAGTGCTGCCGCTCCTCTGATTTTCTTCGCATCGAACCGGGCATTAATCATATCGGCAATCGTATATTTACCAAGATTTCGCAGTGGCTCTGCAACAAGAAATAGAACGACTAAATAAGCAATAAGGAAACCAATACTATAGAAAAAACCATCAAACCCGTTCAGAGCAATCATCCCGGCTATCCCTAGGAAAGAGGCGGCAGAAAGATAATCTCCTGCGATTGCCAATCCATTCTGCCATCCAGTCAATCCACCCCCAGCCGTATAGAAGTCTCCGGTGCTTTTTGTACGTTTAGCTGCATAGTACGTAATGACAAGTGTTAAAATAACGATAGCAAGGAATAGGATAATAACGGTGGCATCCATCAGTGATTACCCCCTTTATCCAACTGCTCCTTCACTATTTCTTCCGCCATTTCATCAAAGCGATTTGCTTTTTTTACATAAATCGTGCTCAGCACCCAAGTCATTATAAATTGCGAAATTGCAAATACCCATACCCAGGATATATCACCGAAGAATGGTGCATTCAGGAATGTTGTATATGACGTAAGTATCGGAAGCGTAAAGTAAAAAACAAGAAAGAAGATCGTCAGCGGAACAATAAATTTCTTTTTTGCATGCATAAAATTTTTAAACTTCCGACTTTCCTCCACTTTAACAAAATTGATTGGCTCTTCTTGCTTTCGTTCAACAGAAACCGGTTGTGTATTCATCAAAACATCCTCTCTACCCTTATTTCGAAAACGCTTACTAAGAGTATAGAGAGTTTCATAACTTTTGTTGTAAGTTTTTCGTGAACGGTAAGTATTTTGGTGTGAACGGTTCGGATACACTGACAAATAGTTATATTTTGAATTTTTTAATCAATATTTTACTTGCTGTCCGGCTGACCGGTATTTTGGTCTGTTCCTTATCTTTTAATGTGACATTACTCGTTCCATTAAACCATGGTGTAATTTCTAAAATATGATTCAGATTAACTAGATAACTCCGGTGCGTCCGGAAGAATGATTCATCATTCAACTTGTTCTCCAGTTCCCTTAATGTCAATTTACTCCTAATCACCTTATCTTTTGTATGGATTTCAATTTGTTTCTTATGTGGTACAGCATAATAAATCGATTCAGGCGAAAGCACGACCATCCGCTCCCCATCATCAATAAGCAGTTTATCTGTCATAGCCTGTGGCTCAGACACAGATCTCTTTTTCCCCTTCGTCTGCAATGCTCTCCGCAGTCTTTTCAATGCCCGTTTGAAATGAGTTTCCTCGTAAGGCTTCAATAAATAATCAATCGCTTCAACATCAAATGCATCCATCGCATAGTCATCATAGGCGGTCGTAAATACGAATAAAGGCTGCTGCTCTTCCTCTTTCGTTATATATTTTGCTGCCTCGACTCCAGACATGCCGGGCATTTCAACATCAAGAAAAATAACATCCGGATGATGGAGACGATACTGTTCGATTAGCTCTTCCCCTGTTTCTGCATGAGGAGAAAGAATAATATCTTCTTCATCCTGCAACAGATACATCAATTCTTTTCTTGCCATCGCCTCATCTTCCGCAATCATCGCCCGTATGATCATGGGATCGCCTTCCTTTCCATTTGATTCATGCGAGGTATTTGGAAATACACTTCACTCCCTTCAAGCGGCAAATTTTGAATCGTTAATTTCGCTGACTCGCCAAGCAGGCCAATCAACCGCTGATTCACATTGTAAAGACCAATCCCGCCACTTTTCTCTTCGCTGAGTGGTTTATGTCCAGCGTCTCTTAATATATGTTCTGGGAAACCATAGCCGTTATCGCGGACAAGAATGAATACAGCATCCGCTTCAACTGTTATGATAATATCAATTCTTCCCCCCTTCGATTTATGGTGTAGACCATGATTTACACAATTTTCCACAAGTGGTTGAATTGTTGAAGGCGGTATATAAACACCCGAAAGGTCTTCCGGTCGCTCGAAATGAATCATCAACCGATCCGCGAATCTTGCTTGGATAATCGCTGTATAAGCCTCGACATGCTCACATTCCTTTTCAAGGTCAACGAGTGACCTGGATACGAGCCGCAAATTAAAGCGCATAAAACCTGCAAGTTTAAGCGTGAGATACCTGGCCTTCTCTGCATCTTCCCGGTAAAGGGTCGCGATAAGCTGTAACGTATTAAATAGAAAGTGCGGATTAATCTGCGCCTGTAGATTCCTGAGCTCCGTATGCCGCATATGCATGTTCAACTTCTCTGCATGCAGCATCGTCAATTGATTGGATATGAATTGACCAAGTCCTTCTGCCATCGTAATCTCTACAGGGGAAATATGTTGCGGTTTCCGAAAATAAAAGATGATTAATCCCGTGTAGTCATGTCCCTCGGAAATAGGAATCATGATGGCTGCATGCAACGGACAATCCGGATCCATACACTCCAAGTCTGCTTTACTATATATTATTTTCATCGTATTCGTTGCGATTGCTTCTTTTGCAAGCTTCGAACGGATTGGATTTCCCGCTTGGTGATGGTTGCCAATTCCTTTATGGGCTAGCACTTCCCGGTGATTTGTAACGGAAACCGCTGCAAGCTCTAAGCGGTCGTAGAGTAAATCGGCAATCCCGTCTGCCATAGCTTTACTTCCATCCTGCTTTAAATATGGTATTGCTTCTTCCGCTATCGTTAATGCCTGCTTTGTCGCAAGCGCCGCCTCATTTTCCTGTTCCTTCAGGACAATGCCAATCATTGCAGTAAAGATTGCAATCGCTATACTGTTTGACAGGACAAGCGGCAGACCAATCCAGTCTACAACCTGTACTATATCATATGCATCCGTGTAAAAAATGAGTAGCAGCTGCATTTGTAATACTGGCGGAAAAACTCCAATAAACAATGCTTTTAACGGTGAAATAACCCGCTCATTGGAGAAGAATCTAGCTGTTAATCCTGCCAATAATCCTGTAAGCGGGTTCACAAAACCATTTGCAAGCCACCCCACTCCACCGAGGAACATCAAGTGAATACCGGCAATCAGACCTGCTCCTAATCCCACAACCGGACCGCCTAATAAACCCGCAATAACCACGGCAACAAGGCTTGTACTAACAATCAGCTGATCATTTTCCACAGGGAATATAATAAAATCAACATGCAGCACCTCATCTTGAACGATGACAATTCCTGTAATCGTACTCGCAATCGCAAAAATACCAAATACGATTGCATGCACCAACGACATACCAATATTAAAATTCCGATCAAGCAACCGCTTAAAGCCTGGCGTTCGCGTTAATACGAATGCTATAACGAGGAGAAGTCCAATCCGTTCAAAGAGAATAATCGTTAAATCCTTCATGACGCATCACTCCTGGAACGGCTGCCAGTTTGTGCTTTTTTGAAAAATGCGTAATAGGACGCTTCCTTTTTCGCTTGGCCTCCAGATAGGAATGCACCTAGAAAAGCTCCTAAAAATCCAATCGGTATCGCAATAATTCCCGGATTATATAACGGAATGATCGCATCACGGGCGATCAACCCATTTTCCGTATCCATAATATGAGGCCCCAGTACGAGCAGGAGAAGCGATGCAATCAGTCCACAAAACATTCCAGCAACAACTCCTGTTCGATTAAACCTTTTCCAATAAATCGTAAACAATAGTACGGGGAAAATACTAGATGCCGCAACGATAAATGTCATCGAAACAAGAAAGGTCACATTCATTGTTTCAAGCCGCAATGCAAAGACGGTAGAGAGAAGTCCGATTGCTAGAGCCGTCCAGCGTGCCGCATAAAGCTGTTCCTTCTCCGTCGACTTTCCCTTCTTCCATATCATATGATAAATATCATGGGAAAAAGCAGTCGTTGCCGAAATGACAAGCCCTGCGACAACTGCAACTATTGTCGTAAATGCAACTGCAGAAATAAACGCCAAGAGAAAGTCACCACCGACCGCTTGAGCGAGTAATGGAGCTGCCAAATTTCCGGTAGAATCAGTTGCTGCCAGTGCCTCGTACCCTAAGAATGCAATCGTTCCAAGCCCAAGAATCAACGTCATTAAATAAAACGTCCCGATGATCCACGTTGCACTGAGCAGCGAACGGCGCACTTCAAATGTATTTTTCACAGTGAATAGTCGGATTAATATATGCGGAAGTCCTGCCGTTCCGAGAATCAATGCGAGCTGTAACGAGATTAACTCAATTGGACTATCAAATAAATGCCCCGGATGAAAAAAGTACTCCCCGAGTGGAGAGCGTTCTTTCACATCCGAAATAATCGCGGGAACATTCCAATTATAATTGGATAGGACGATGAGCGATAATAAAAATGTACCTGACATGAGGACAATCGTCTTGACAATTTGCACCCAAGAAGTCGCAATCATCCCGCCGAACATGACGTAAATCGTCATCAAACTTCCAATTACAAGCACAGAAACAGAATAATCAATATCAAGCAATAAACGCAACAGGAAGCCTGATGCAACAAGCTGGGGGATCATATATAGAATAGAAATCGTAAAGGCCCCAAACGCCATGATGAGGCGCATCGAACTACCGGGAAACCTCGAGCAGATTACATCACCAAGCGAGTATTTCCCGAGTCTGTGCACCGGTTCCGCGATTAAAAAAAGTACGACCAAATAAGAAACTAAAAAACCGATTGAATATAGAAATCCGTCATACCCGCTGAACGCTATCGTACCGACAATACCGAGGAAAGAAGCAGCACTGATGAAATCTCCGGCAATCGCCATCCCATTTTGAAAACCGGTTAAACTTCCAGCCGCCGTATAAAATATGTTCGTTGTTACACTCCGCTTTGCCGCCCAATATGTAATGATAAGTGTGCAAACAACGATACATATGAAAAATAAGAAGTAGGTGAGATTCACTGCGTCACTCCTCTTGTATCATTTGCTCGGTCTGTTCATCTAATTTTTTTGCCTTTAGATGATACAACCATCCAAGCAGCCAAATCATAATAATCTGCAGGAATGCGTAAACCCAAGCCCACGTCACCCCGGGAATAAAGCTTGTTCGATTCATCGTATCAGGGAAAAGAATAAGTGATACAGGGAGTAAAAAGTAAAAAATAAAAGCAAAAGTAATCGCTATGATAACAAATCGGCGCTTCTCCCGTAAAATTTTCTCGTACGTTTCCTCCATCACCCTCCCCCCATTTCACTTAGTAAAAATCTGTAAATTTCTTTAATTATGAATATATATGAAGAAACTCAACTTGTAAAGTGAAAAGTTTGCATAAATTAATCAAAAGAAAAGTCTGGCATTTTCCATGTCAGACTTTCTTTTTCATCCATCTAATTTTGTTGTTAATGAATTTAATGAATCCGCTGAAGCAGCAACTTCTTCAAAAGATTCTCCTAGTACACTCATACTCTCACAAAATAACTGAATCTCATCTGCCATCTTATTATTTTGCGTATCGGTATCATTCATTGTTCGGACGATTTCCTCAAAATGAATTTCCGTATCCTTAGAATAACTATTCCCGATCTGCACGTCTCGACGAATCGTATCTAAAGTTAACGTCAAATAATTAACTTGCTCCGTTGTATTTTTAATTAACGAGGCAACATTCACAACCGCGTCCTTCGTTTGATCGGACAACTTACGCACCTCTTCCGCAACAACCGCAAAGCCGCGACCTGATTCCCCTGCCCTTGCCGCCTCAATGCTTGCATTAAGGGATAGCAAATTCGTCTGCTCGGCCACCCCGGATACAAGATTGATTATCTCTTGCATTTGCTGCATAATCTTCTCCAGTTCTTCCGCGTCTGTACGGATTCCTTCAACCGACGCAGTGATACTGTTCATTTTTTCCGTGAATCGGTTCAATTCCTGCTTACCCGACTCTGCTTTACTTTTTGCCGATTCAGATAAGGAAGAGCCACGTTTCGCCAAAGCAACCATTCCATCCGATTGGGCAATTAATTCTTCCATTGTTGCATTCGTTTGTAGGGAAACCGCTGCTAAACTTTCTGATGTTCCGGTAATTTCCACTTGGATGTTCTGTTTCTCCGCAGCAATTGTCTGCTTGATGCGATCTATCTCTTCTTCATATGCTTCAAGAACGAGCTGTTCTTCCAAATTAATAATTTTACTGGCTGCCCTGAAAGCAAGAAATGATTCTTCCCGGTCAGGCACATGCTCTTCAATAATATTAATCAGTGAATTTAAAATATCTTGGAATGCCGCCAAATACCATTTCGCTTCTAAACCAATTTTGACATGAACATGGGCAACAATATAACGCTTTTTAATATATTCTGCATCGATTTCACCTGTGAACATCTCGACAATATGACGTCTTAGCGTCTGCTTTAACCTTTCGATAGAACTATATTCGTTAATAATATGAATTAACGATGCCTCTTTTTCTAGATTTGAATAGAATCGATCGATAATTAGTCCGATATTTTCCATCACGTATGGCTGCAATGTATGTAGAATTTGTAAATCTTCAACGGTTAGCCCGATCATCTTGACTTGATGATCCAGTGCACTACCCGATTTTACTTCTAAGGTAACATGATGGGGGTCTTTATTAAAAATGAGCTCTCTCGTCTTTTCTTTTTTTCGTTGTTTGAACATCCTTGCTCTCCTCCAAACTTATCTATGTAACTATCCTACTACAGGAAGCCGTACTTTCCAATACAATATAGGAATTATTACTCTGTTTATATATCGTTTCCTATGAAAAAAACGGGCACATGAATCTATTTCATTCATGTACCCATTTTTATCATGGATTTAAAATCATCCCAATCGATAAGTCGTTCCATTTCCAATTCCTTGTTATAGGATTGATCTTTAACGATTAATTGGGTTGGCGTGTGAAGTAACGTATTGAGGACAGCCGGTTTATCATCTACATAATAATCCAGCCCAAGCTCTTCGATGATTTTTATTTTTTCCTCATCTTGCATCCCATAGAAAAAACGATCGTCCGTAATTGGGAACCCTTTTTCCTTCATCCATTCCCTCGTCCGGATGCCGTGTTCTTTCGGTCTTGCCGTTATATAATAGATTTCATGGCCTTCCTCGGCTAAATCTAGTAACGTTTCTCTCGCTCCGGGAAAAGCGGGACAATCGGTATAATAAATTTCTTCTAAAGAACGATTCCACATTTCTTTTCCTTCTGCGTCCGTTAGTCCAAACGGCTCGTGGATTTCCACCCGGTCAATCCCTTTAAAAGTTTCCAAGGATAAGTCTTGTTTAAGCCGTTTTGTATAGATACGAAAAGCATGTTCCCGCAAATTAATTAATGTATCATCAATGTCGAAACCAAATTTCATCTCGTAATCCCTCAATCTGTATAGGTTGGATAACCAATATATTTCAAATCTTTTCCAACTGGAATAAATGCTGCATCATTTAATTCGACCGCATCTTTCATAAGCTTCACTCCAGTCCCTTCCAGAAAGGTTGGGGCATCCTTCCCACCAACAAGCTTAGGAGCAATATAGAGAACGACCTTATCAATTAATTGATTCTCAAGAAACGATGCATGAATATTACCGCCACCTTCAATCATGACCGAGGAAATCCCTTCTTCGCCTAGCCGTTCGACAACTTCATGCGGATCAACCGTATTTTCACGGTTTGTAACAAAAACACGCACACCCGCCCGCTCTAATTCTTTTTTCTTCGTTCCATCATGGGCACGACTTGTGAAAATCCACGTCTCCGCTTCATTATCTGTCACAAGCTGATAATCGAGAGGAATTTTTAACGTTGAATCAAGAACAATTCGAACAGGATTTCTGCCATTCGGAATTCTTGTAGTAAGCGCAGGATTATCTTCTAACACGGTATTGATTCCTACCAAGATTCCCATATTTTCGTTACGTAGATGATGAACATCAACCCTCGCCTCTTCTGAAGTGATCCATTTACTGTCAAGCTTATGGGTTGCGACTTTACCGTCCAGCGTAATTCCTGCTTTCAATGTTAGAAATGGTTTCTTTTCAACAATAAATTTATTGAAAACTTCATTCATCTGCCTCGCTTCTTTTTCCCTAACGTCTGTAATCACTTCGACTCCAGCGTCCTTTAAGATTTTCACACCACTTCCAGAAACAACCGGGTTTGGGTCAAGGGTTGCGATAACTGCTTTTTTAATCCCGGCTTGCACGATTGCTTCAGCGCAAGGACCTGTTCTTCCGTGGTGGGAACAGGGTTCAAGTGTGACGTAAATCGTACCTCCACGTGCAAGCTCCCCAGCCATCCGTAATGCGTGAATCTCCGCATGCGGTTCTCCCGCTTTCAAATGGGTGCCGACTCCGACAATCCGGTTGTCATTTACAATGACGGACCCAACGAGTGGATTCGGATCAGTCTGCCCTTTCATCGCCCGGGCATTTGTGAGGGCAAGGTCCATATAAAATTCATGATTAGTCATTTGGACAAGTTCCCTCCGCTTTCATATGGCCGGATTTTTCAATTTTCGTTTTTAAATATTTCTGGTTATATTCTGATACGTCTCCCCATAACGCTGTTCTACCAGCAACATGCATACCGGAATTCCGGAGTGCTTCCAGTTTTTCGGGATTATTCGTAATCAATGTGACTGGCTTCGTGCGTAAGTTTTTCAGCACTGTAATCGCGTCATCATAATTCCTGAGATCATTATCAAATCCTAAACTTTCATTTGCTTCGACTGTGTCAAAACCATTTTCCTGAAGTACGTAAGCCATTGCTTTACTGAATAAACCAATTCCACGACCTTCATGGTTCGCAAGGTAGAAAAGTGCACCCGCGCCATGCTCCTTGATCCGCTTCATTGACTCTTTCAATTGGAAACCACAGTCACAGCGTTTACTTCCGAAAATATCCCCTGTATGACAAATCGAATGCAGACGAATGAGCGCATCGTCCGCTTCTTTAAAGTCACCGTATACAAGAACGCTCGATTGCTGATATTCAGCAAGGTTTGCTGAGGCGAGATGGTCAATGATTTTTTCATAATCCTCTGTCACCTCATCATAATTCAGCCAAGAGTACCACTGGAAAACAACTGTTTCTCCGTATAAATTTACTGGAAGCTGGATGGGACCGACCAAATAGATCGCCTGATCCTGCTTTTTAATCAATTGTATTTTATCTTTTAAAAGCGCAAAGGCTTTGGATTCCACTTTCACATCTGCCATATTCCGTATCTCCTTTCACTTACTTATCCTAGTATAGTGAAATAATTATCGAGCTTCAATTTATCTTTCTCGGAAATAGGAATTTTTATCACGTATGACAGCTAGGCTACTAGTCCATCCCTTTTCCAGATATACCGTAGAAGAATAATTTTGTTAGATCCTCTGTAAGCGGAAGGAGTGATGGCCCTACATCTTCCCGCCGCATATAATCAGCAAACATTTGAATGTATAAAAGAATCGCCTCATCGGAAATCGACTTATCGATATACCCTTGTTCCTTCCCCTCCGCAAACAGTTCCAGAAACCGAGGTAGTGCCGTTTCTGTATAGAACTTCATGATATAACTATCCTTTTTCATATAATCTTTCATAAAATAATCGAAAAACTCTTCATTAATTTGATTTGCAACTAATGATTTATCAAAAATTATCGTTTTAACCTTTTCCGGAAAAGGAATGTCACGATTTAAAAGCACCACATATTCTTCCCATATTTGGTGGATATAATATCGAAACACTTCTTGGATTAAATTATCTTTGCTCTCGAAGTAATTATAAATCGTCACCTGGGACACGCCTGCTTCTTTAGCAATCCCAGCAACGGAAATTTTACTTATTCCATGTTCCAAAAACAATGATAAGGCCGCTTCTATTATATTATTCATTTTTATTTGCTTTCTTCTTTCAAAGCCATTCATCGCTTTCACCTCTTTCATTAGTTTAATAAAAGTTATGAAATATAACAAATAAAATAGTTCAAATCTATTGCATGCTACATGGTTTTTCTATATTATGAACTATGAGAGGTGAAATATTTCAAAACTTTTTTTTATAAACCTGAGAGAGGATGAGCGCAATGTCGATAGTTGAAGTGAAGAATCTCCATAAGAAATTCGGGAACTTTCAAGCGCTGGACGGAGTCAATTTGGCATTGAATCAAGGGGAAATATATGGTTTCATCGGACCGAATGGTGCTGGGAAATCCACTACCATTCGAATTTTGCTCGGGATTTTGAAAGCATCAGAAGGAAAAGCAACGATATTCGGAAAAGATGCCTGGCACGATGCAGTGGAAATTCATAAACGACTCGCCTATGTTCCTGGTGATGTGAACCTTTGGCCGAATTTGACCGGTGGTGAGGTGATTGACTTATTAATTGGATTAAGGGGTGGGAATAATAAGCATAAACGGGAAGAACTACTGGAACGATTCGCCCTTGATCCATCGAAAAAGTGCCGCACGTATTCAAAGGGTAACCGTCAAAAGGTAGCTTTAGTCGCAGCTTTTGCATCAGATCCCGAACTGTTTATTTTTGATGAACCGACTTCTGGACTGGACCCGTTAATGGAACAAGTCTTCCAGGAATATGTTCAAGCTGCAAAGAACGCAGGAAAAACGGTTCTGCTCTCTAGTCATATATTATCGGAAGTGGAGAAGCTTTGTGACAGAGTCGGGATTATCCGGCAAGGTAAAATTATTGAGTCAGGTACATTAAGTGAGATGCGACATTTAACCCGGACGAATCTTTTAGTGGAAACGAAAGAACCTATCCCCGCAATCGATGAATGGAAAGGTATCCACAATGTGCAAAAGGATGGGCAAACGCTGGACTTTCAAGTAGATTCAGAAGAGCTCGATGCGGTCATCCGGTATGTAAGTCAATACGGAATTGTAAAATTGGAAAGTGCACCTCCGACATTAGAGGATTTATTTATGCGTCATTATGAGCATAAGCAAGAAACGACTGAAGGAGGGAATTCCTGATGTTTCGGTCTGCATCAGATAATATCGGTTCCCTAATTACATTCACCTTAAGAAAAGACCGGGTTCGAATTCCCCTCTGGCTCATTGGTATTATCTTTTTTACTATATTGATTCCTCTCGCGCTGGATGACATGTTTCCAACACAAGATGAACGGGATGTAATGGCTGAAACGTTGGCGAATCCGGCAGTGACGGCGATGGTTGGACCTGGAGATATTGAGAATTATACAATTGGTGCGATGACGACGCATAATATGTTGCTGTTTACAGCCGTTGTCGTTGGGCTCATGAGTATCTTACTCGTTATCCGTCATACGCGGACGGAAGAGGAAGATGGGCTTTCCGAATTGCTTCTTGCACTTCCTGTCGGTAGGTTGGCGAACTTGAATGCTACTCTTTTTGTTTTAACTGTAACAAATATTGTGCTTGCTCTCGTTTCAGGGTTTAGCTTATACGCTTTAGGATTGGAAAGTATGGATTTGGAAGGCTCCTTGCTGTACGGGGTTGCTTTAGGAAGTACAGGACTCTTTTTCACAGGTGTAGCGGCAGTATTCGCTCAAGTTTCGGAAAGTTCACGCGGAGCTACTGGGTTATCAATTGCCGTATTGCTGCTTGCTTATTTCATTCGCGCGATTGGTGACGTGAGTAATGAAACAATATCCCTCTTTTCACCGCTCGGACTCGTTACACAGACGAAAGCTTATTCAGCGAACGAATGGTGGCCAGTGCTCTTTCTTGTCGGATTTTCTGCTTTATTATTTTTACTTGCGAATTATTTAAATGCAATCCGTGACTGGGGAGCCGCCTTTCTCCACGCTCGGGCTGGAAGAACTCATGCAACTCGTTTTCTCCAGTCCCCGATTGGACTTTTCTTCCGCACACAGCGCACAGCTTTTATTTCCTGGGCAATAAGTATGCTTGTTCTAGGCATCTCTTACGGTTCTGTGATGGGGGATTTGGAGTCATTCTTTCAAGGTAATGAACTATTGGAACAAATGCTTATTGCTGAAGAAGGTTACTCCTTAACCGAACAATTTATCCCCGCCTTAATGCTTGTGATGGGAATACTTGCTACTGTTCCTCCGATTATGGCAATGAATAAATTGATTGGTGAAGAAAAGAAAAATCGAATCGAGTCGATTCTCGCCGCTCCAGTATCTCGTGGAAAACTCTTGGCGAGCAACTTGATTATTGCTGCGTTTAATGGATTTGTCATGATTTCCTTATCAGGCATCGGACTTTGGCTTGCTGCTGAGGCTGTAATGGAGGATAGTTTTTCTTTCGGAACGATTTACGGGGCTTCCCTCGTATTTTACCCGGCGATGCTAGTCATGATTGGAGCTGCTCTGTTTTTAATTGGCGTGGCACCAAGATTTACCGGATTGATCTGGGTATATGTCGTGTTTTCATTCATCACTAATTATCTCGGCGGACTGCTTGACTTACCGGAATGGATAGAGAAACTCTCCCCATTCGGTCATATCCCAGCTCTACCAGTAGAAAAAATGGAATGGACACCAATCGTATTACTAATTTCAGTTGCTGCCATCTTAATAATTCTAGGATTTATTGGCTATCGAAAAAGAGATATAGAAGGATAATCGACTCAAGTCCGGGACAGTGGGGTCAGAGCAAATGTCCCAGTTTTTTGGGATAGTTGTTCCGACCTTTTGTCGTTTTAGGGTGGGTTCGGTTTAGTTCGGATACTCGAAGGTTTGTTAATTACCGAAAGAGCTAGGAAGTCAATTGTTCAGAGGGTTAGAGAGTCTCTTATCAACCGAACGAAAGGAAAACTAATTGTTCGAGGGATTAGAGTGTTTTTCATCAACCGAATGAGCGGAAAAATTAATCGTTCGAGGGTTTAAAGGGCCTCTTATCAACCAATGAAGCGGAAAATTTTTATATTTAGATGATTAGATAGCTTGTAAACCGCTGAACGATTGGAAAACTTGGCTATTCGAGGGATTAGATAGCCTATAAGCTTCTGCATGGGTCGAAAATTACAAAGATGAAGACACTGATAGTTCCCCCCATACCAAAACAACGAATCGGGATTTGGATGATGAGGAGGGGAACTAACCCTCTGCACTCTTATTGTCGAATGCAGCCATATTTCCCGCGCATTTCAAAAAGCAAATGTATCATACCTTCATAATATGGAACAAACTCACCGCTCCTAATCATCTCAATAATTTCTTCTCTTGTTGCCCATTTTACATCTTTAACTTCTTCCTCCTGTAGCTTTACATCTTCCAACTTAATTTCCTTTTCAACTAAATAAATATCATCAAAACCACGTTCGAAATTAATAGTAAAATGCGGTCTTAGTTCCTCTAAATTCAGATTAATTCCAAGTTCTTCTTCCAATTCTCTTTCTGCTGCCGCTTGACTGCTATCCCCTTTTATCGCACTGCCACCAGCGGTAATATCCCATTTATCCGGCCACCCTATTTTGAATGGTTGTCGCTGCTGGATCAACATTTCCCCTGCCGAATTGAAGATACAAACATGGACAACCAAATGATAATCCCCTTCTTCAAAAGCTTCTCCACGTACTATAAGTTTATCTTTTTTGATGCGATCTCGATTATATACATCCCAAAGTTCCATTTGCAGATCCACTCCCCAATTTCTATTGCTATTTGAAATTAACAACGTCTTCAAATTAAAATCAATCATACCCGCCTACTGCTTCTGGTAAATCTTTATATGTATCCTTTCTCTTCACTATATCAAAAATATAATTTCTCAATTCAAATAACTCACTTGCATCAGCAGTTAAATCACAGTAAGCACCAGATACGGAATGGTGTATTGTCTCCCCGTTAACCCTGATGTTCCACTCGTCTTCTTCGTGCGGTTGTTGGTAACATATTTCCCCATCAACAGGCTCTGGTATCAATTTTTTCTCTTCTACTATATGAACGTCTTTCATTTTCTCGTAAATTTGCTGCATTTCTTTCTCTGTCAAAGTGATGCTCGTCGTAATCGTTCCATTCTCAATTAAGTCTTTCGTTACAGTATCTTCAAATGTATTAATCTCGTTCTTTTTATCAAAACCAAACTGAACCGCAAAACCAAAGTCATCCGGCATTTTTTCTGGCATACTTGTAGTGGTTACGTTAGGTTCTTCATTTGTATCACTACAACCGACTATTCCAATAACGAGTACCATTAGTAAAAGAAACTTCTTCACTTTTCCATTCCTCCCTTCTGGTTATTCTTCGTAAACTGGGACATTTACTCTGACCCCATGTCCCACTTAAATCATAGCACAGGTTGATTGGGTTTTATGATTTGTTTCTTGACATTTAATATGTTTTGTCATAAGTTATATATATGAGCATGTGTTCATGTATTGATGTAAGACAATAATATAGATAGAGGAGTTGTGGTGGTGGTGGATGAGCGAAAACGGGAACAGGTATTTACAGAAGACGGGCAACATTTGGATGAAGAGACGTTATTCGTTGTCTCGCAAATATTCAAAGCTTTGAGTGATCCAACCCGAATTCGGATTTTAAATTTGCTATGTACAGGGGAACATTCCGTGAACGCTATTGCAGAGACATTAAACCTCAGTCAGTCGAGTGTTTCCCATCAGTTACGATTCTTAAAAAATTTACGATTGGTTAAATATAGAAGAGAAGGGAGAACCTTATATTATTCTGAAGATGACGATCATGTCATGAATTTATTGAAACAGGCGATCGAGCATGCTCTACATCATTGATTGAGGAGGAATTTGAAATGGGATACGATCATGTACATGATCATTCGCATGGTGCAAATAAAAAAGTTTTAAAAATAAGTTTTATCATCATTTCCCTCTATATGATAGTGGAAGCGATAGGTGGATTCCTTACCAATAGTCTTGCCCTCTTGGCAGATGCTGGCCACATGTTAAGTGACGCCATCTCACTCGGTATCGCCCTGCTCGCTTTTACACTCAGTGATAAAGCTGCCAACTATAGTAAAACATATGGATATAAACGATTTGAAATTTTAGCAGCTGTGCTGAACGGGATTACGCTAATCATCATTGCCGGCTATATTTTCTATGAAGCAATTGGACGTTTCCAAAATCCGCCGGAGGTTGCTTCAACCGGCATGTTAGTCATTGCGATTATTGGTCTGTTCATTAATATTCTTGTCGCTTGGATTATGTTTCGCGGTGGAGATGTGGATGATAACTTGAATATGCGCGGAGCATACCTCCATGTCATCAGTGATATGCTTGGTTCAATCGGTGCGATTATTGCTGCCCTGCTTATCATTTTCTTCAACTGGGGTTGGGCGGACCCTCTCGCAAGTGTTATTGTCGCTGCACTCGTCCTCCGTAGTGGCTACTTTGTTGCAAAATCGGGACTCCATGTGCTGATGGAAGGAACCCCAGATAATGTTGATATGGAGAAGGTCGTGGAAACTATTCAACATACGGATGGTGTTCAAGGTGTCCATGACTTGCATGTCTGGTCGATTACGAGCGGATTAAATGCCCTTTCCTGCCACGCGGTTGTTGATGATGATATGTCTATCGCAGAAAGTGAAACATTACTCCGACAGATTGAACATGAATTGGAACAGCAAAATATTCACCATATGACGATTCAACTAGAAACGACTGCACATTTACACGACAATTCGATTCTTTGCAGGATGCAGCCGGAATCACCCGGACATCACGATCATCACCACCATTAAATAGGAAGTCCTTTACCTAAGGACTTCCTTTGTTCATATAAGAAACTATAAAATAAAAATGCTGTGATAACTTAGATATCCTGGGCTAGCCACGTCCGGCTCCAGCGCCCAGCAACTAGCAGATCTTTTGGTGGGGCGAGCAGTGCGCAGTCCCAAACTTCACACTCCTTCAATCGATAAGTCAACATCAACTCAGAACTAAAGGAGGGCCGCTTAAATACGGGCTAAAGCCCAACAGCGGCATACCCCTAAAGGGGCATGTTTCCTTTATCTCATTCCGGAGTGCTCCAGTTTGTACGTTGCTAAACGGGCGCTTCCGCTTTTGTTCATCTTAAAATACTTTTCTATTATATAACCAAATCGAGAGCAGCCACGAAAGGAAATACAGAACTGCCGCTGATAAAATTACAATCAATTGCAAGAAAATATCATCTAAACCAATAATCGTTTGAACAAAGCCCCTTATCCGATCATTCAAGTCAGGAATGAATGTACTAACCGTAAATAAATAGAGGACAAGCAGGACAAGTGATGCATTGACGATGTATTGAATTTTAAAGACATAGGCAAACGGGAATGCAAATGAAGTGAAAAAAATGACTACACTCGTAACTAGAATAATTTGCTCCCACTGGATGAATTCTTGATGAATAATCCAGTTCCCGGCTAGAATGGTAAGTAGAATTAAAGTTGTGAAAATGAGTGCACCGATGTACTTCGAGCTGACAATTTCCTTCCTCGTATATGGTAAAGCATTCCATAGTATATTGGAGGATGATTTTTCATCCTTGGAAAACACATCCATAATAATGACTATACAAAACACAATACCTACCCACGTTACAGACAATCCACTAAATAAGTAAATGAACAATGCAGGTAGCAAGGTGAATAAAGCATTCTTCTGTAACCGGATATCTTTAAGAATAAGATTCCACATACGCTTCCCTCTCCTTCTTCGTATACAGCATAATATCTTCCAATGTCGGCTTTTCCAAAATGGCCGTATCACCAAATAGTTCCGCTGTGTGCTCTTTATTTGCCGTTAATGCTTCAAAACCATAATCAGATTTACGAATTCCGATAAATTCTCTTTCTGTATCACGATCCAGGAGCTCTAGCTCACCTTTGACAATTGCATACTCTTCCTCAATTTTATAATATTCCTTGGAGAAAATATGCTGCCCCTGATGGATAAATGTTATGTAATCCGCGATGCGATCCAGATCCGTCGTAATATGTGTCGAGAAGAAAATCGTCCGCTCTCCGTCCTGAATAAGGTCATGAAGAATATCTAACAGTTCTCTCCGAAAAGTCGGATCCAGCCCAGACGTTGGTTCATCCATAATGATCAACTCAGCATGATGGGACAATGCAATCGCTAAGGAAGCCTTCATCATCATCCCTTTTGAAAATGTTTTTATCTTTTTCTTTAACGGTAAGGCAAACTTCTCTATATATTGATTGAATACTTTATCGTCCCAGTTCACATAGGCTCGTTTTATCATATTTTTCATTTCCAGCAATGTACTATTTTCATAGAAAATGTTGTTATCAAATACAAAACCGATACGCTGTTTTATTTCTTTCTCATGATTTTTATAATCCAGTCCGAAGAGTGAAATGTCACCCCGATCAGGTTGCAACAAATTCATGATCAGCTTAATCGTTGTCGACTTCCCTGCCCCGTTACCGCCAATAAAACCAGTAATGAAACCTTTCTTCACTGTCATCGATAGGTTCTCCAATTTAAACCCTTCAAAAGCCTTGGTCACCTTGTTTAATTCAATTACATTCTCCATTTATGTATCCTCCTTATATAACAACGAAAGCAGCTCGTTTAATTCTGCCAATTCTATTCCTATCTCCTTACTGTTTTGAACTGCAGCCGATAATTGCTCTTCAATAACTTTCCTTTTCCGTTCAAGAATCATTTCATTATTTTGCTCAGATATAAAGGAACCTTTTCCAACGACGGAATAAATAAAACCATTTTTTTCAAGTTCTTCATATGCCCGCTTTGTTGTAATCACACTTACATCCAGCTCCCTTGCCAACTTCCGCATGGACGGCAATGGTTGACCCGCTTGCAATTCACCCGTCAAGATCTGCTTCTTGATCTGTGTATAAATTTGCCCATAAATAGGCTCCTTAGAATGATTTGAAATAATGATGCGCATGCTAATACCTCTTATCGTCATAGTGTATATGTAGTATATATACATTATACATGCAGTTGATTAAATTTCAAGGTGAATTTACTTATAAAAAAATGTATGTAGATAATATTAGACAAAAGAACAATTCTGTTGTTTAATTATGCTTTACAACTTAGCTAACTCCATGTTATATTGACAATTATTTTCAAAAAGGGGGATTTATCAGATGGAACATGGTGCAACTTCAATTGTATCTCTCATGATCGTTACGGGTGTTGCGTTTTTCATTCCAATTTTGCTCGAACGATTAAAATTAAAAGCGATACCGATTGTGGTAGCAGAGATTATTGCTGGGATCATCATTGGTAAGAGCGGTTTGAATCTTATCGATGTCGATAATGCATGGCTCACCTTGCTATCCAGTTTAGGTCTAATATATTTGATGTTTTTAAGTGGTTTGGAAATTGACTTTAACTCCTTCCGCGTGAAGAAAGGAAATAACTCTGGGAAATCGAAGGAAATTAACCCATTCCTCGTCTCAAGTATTATTTTTGCCTTAATGTTAGCTCTCGCTTACGGGTTCTCTCTAGTGCTCGTATCATTTGGAATGATTGATGATCCGTATTTCATGACGATTATCTTATCAACCATTTCTCTAGGAGTTGTCGTACCTGTATTAAAAGAAAGGAAAGTACTGAATACGAAATTAGGGCAAACCGTATTGCTCATCGCAGTCATATCTGACTTTGCCACGATGATTTTATTTGCTTATTATTTAGCTGTAAAAGATGGAGACACGACGATTGTCTGGTGGATCATCCTGCTCGTCGCTCTTGTATTCCTGCTTTATTTCTTATTGAACTTTTACCGGAAGAAAACGAACATGGCAGTGGTTGAAGCATTAAAAAGAGGAACAGCGCAAATCGGTACTCGCGGTATCTTTGCATTAATCCTTTTGTTCGTAGCTTTATCAGAAACAATGGGAGTCGAAAATATCCTAGGCGCTTTCTTGGCTGGGGTTGTTGTGTCCTTACTTTCTCCAGATAGAGAATTCGTCCATCAGCTGGACAGTTTCGGCTATGGATTCCTGATCCCTATCTTCTTTGTTATGGTAGGGGTGGATTTTGATTTCGGTTCTTTACTGGAAAATCGCAGTATCTTGCTGTTGATTCCTGTTGTGTTGGTCTTTCTCTTTTTAACACGTAATCTGCCGACATTACTTCTCAAGCGATGGTTTTCTTGGAATGAGGTATTCAGTTCAGGGATGCTGCTTACGTCTACCCTAAGCCTTGCAATTGTAGCGGCTACCGTGTCACTGCAAATGGGAATCATCTCGGAAGGTATGAACAGTGCGATTGTACTAGTTGCTATCTTGACGTGTTTCACTTCACCGATATTGTATGCAAGAATGTCGCCTGAAGTGGAAGAAAAAGAAAGAAGCTTAGCTATTATTGGAGCTAACCGTGCCGCACTCCGAGCGAGCCTCAACTTTCAAAAGAGTAATTATAAGGTAACCATCTTCTCGGAGAAACAAGGGAAATTAAAATCTGAATCAGATAATGAATTTCCAATTGTTGAAGTGAACAACATGACGCTGGAGAAGTTAATCGAATTGGATATCTTTGAATCCTTCGATGGTATAATTGTTGCAACGAGTAATGATAATTTTAACGTGGAGATTACTAATTACGCGATTGCAATTGGCTATGAAAACATCATTACCCGGATTGAAGAACCGACATTGAACAAACAATATACGGATATGGGTATGGCGATTTATTCGAATGCCTACGCTGGAGAAATGGTGTTAAAAGCGATGGTGCATAGTCCAAGTCTTGTCCGTCTATTAACGGATAATGATGAGATTATTAGAGAATTTGTTTTAGATGGAATGAGATATGATCGGATACCGCTCCGCAAGCTGCCATTCTTGGGAGATACGCTTATCCTGTCCATTTATCGTGGAGAACGAGCGATTACACCAAATGGAGATACGATTTTACAACAAGGTGACCGTTTAATTATTAGTGGCAGCGAAGAATCGATGGAAAAAGTAGCGGAATATTTATAAAAAAGGTTTACACCTTTGGCGTGATGAAGATGCAGTGCGCATACTTTATCACGCCATTTCTAGATAACAAATTGTTTATAGAAGGTTTCGTGCTAAAGAACCCATCCCAAGACTTCAATTGAGTCAATACGGGAGTTAATCTTTAATCGCTCGAATGAGAAGTATTCTAATCGTCTGAATGAGATAGATTTGAATGCGTTGGGGAGATTAGAGGTATTCTAATCAACTGAATGAAATAGATTTGAGTGCGTTCGGATGATTAAAGCTGTTCTAATCAACTGAATGAGATAGATTTGAATGCGTTCGGATGATTAAAGCTGTTCTAATCAACTGAATGAGATAGATTTGAATGCGTTCGGATGATTAAAGCTGTTCTAATCAACTGAATGAGATAGATCTGAGTGCGTTCAAGAAATTAGGATGATCAGGGGGAGGTTCTAATCACCATTTAAGCTTCGTTCAGGCAGAGAGGTCCTAACAACATTTGCAAATTTGAGAATGAACATATGGGGAATAGAATGTATCTTACTTAGGTGAGGCAAAGTTTCCCCTATTCTATCAGAAATCAATGGTCTCAAGTACTTTTTAAGTACCAATCAAGAAATGCAGCTTTTTCTATTACGTTTAATAGGCAAGGTTCATTTACCTGTTGCACCAATTTCTTATATTCATCAGGAAATTCAGATTGTGCGTCTATTTTTACATAAGGAAGCTTTTCCTGTGCTTTTCGAGAGCGTATATTAGTTAACTTGGCACCGGCGAAGACATATTCCATGTTAAGATCTGTGAAAGCAGTATATAGAATATCTTTTTTGGCCAGCTCATTATATCCTTTTCCCCAATAGGGATGGCCGATCCAAGTTCCGATGTGACAGGTCTTCTTCTCATTATCTATTTCTTTTAAGGTTATTACCCCGATTAACTCATCGTTTTCATTCAAGATTACTCTCGAATACAGCTTATCTAATCGTTCACTTTCTAGGACAAACTCGATAAATTCAAGTGTTCCGTCTATCGATGTCTGATCATCCGTCAATCCTAGAGGTTCTCTCACCTGTGGAGCTGAAGAGAGTGAAGATATTAATTTTGCATATTTTTTATCATGAGGTACTAATGCTACCTTTCTCATTTGTAACCCTCCAACATAGAATTTTTAATTTTATAAAGAAGATTGTTGCTTTAACTTTTCAATCTCTGTATCAACAATTGAGAGGTCATTTTCTTTCTAGTATATGACTCGTTTGCATACTATTAACATTTGCAAACCATTAAAATATTCCCGTCGGGGTCTTTGAAATTAAAATAATGATTATGTTCGATTTCTGAAATTAAATTAACTCCTTTATTGCTTATAAAATGAAATGCTTTCTCAATATCTTTTGTATTGAAATGGAATGCTGGGGTTTTAAAAGTTCTATCTTCTGAATAAATCTTGCTATCTAATACAATTCCTGTCCCTTCCATGGGTATAACGTAGAGATGACCAAATTGAACTTCCCCTTCTGTTTTTAATCCTAAAATGTCGCAGTACCAATCTCTCGCTTTTTGAATGTTGCTTACTGGGATAAATACTGTTCCGATTTGTTTTAAGATAGGATTTTCCATCAAGACACTCCTCTAATTTTATGTGCTTATTTAATATTCTACGTAATTAGCATGAAATCCTAGTTTCTAGAGATAAAACTGCAGCCTAATTCAATCTAACTATTTTTACCTACCAGCAGTATGATAGTTTCAGCACGATCGCTATATAATCAGTAACGTTTAAAACAATACAATAAAGCGATCGAATAGGACCACCTACTTTAACAATTGCAGATATAGCTGCCGGTAAATCCTAATTAGTCCACTTATAATAAACAAATCTCAAACTTTCTCCATTCATTTCAAACGTTTCATCACTCGTTGCTATATGCTTAAACCCATTTTTCTCCAAAACTCTTTGCGAGGCGATATTGTCAGTAGTTGTCTTCGCTAAAATTTCTTTAATCTCCTGCTTATTAATCGTTGTTAATAACAAATTTACCGATTTATTAGCGATACCTTTGCCAATATATGATTCCCCTACTCTATAACCGATATGACCTGTACCTTGACTTTTATCAACATTTACTAGGTTTATTCTTCCCAAAATAAGGCCATCTTCATTCTTTATTAAGTAAAAATAGGATAAACCTTTAGATTGTTCATCCAACAAGGCTTTATTCTTTTTCGTGAAATTCTCAAAGATGTAGTATTCATCCCCACCTAATGCCATCTTCTAACTTTCCAAATACCAACGAAGAGCTTTTTGTTCCATCTCATTTACGAATTTCTTTTTTGCTGGACTATAACGACTTGTCGTATCGTAACGTTGAGCCAACTTTTCTTTGAAACGACTGTATTTAGCTACCTCTTGTGGATGAGCCCTCAAATAATCTCGAAAAATTAAATGTCTAGCAATTTCAGGGTTATCAAATTGATAGAAATGAATATGATGGGTTCTGTTATCCCCACCTTTACGAAATAACCTTCTTCCTTTAATTCCCCATTCCCCAGCAACGTCATATCCTAAAGAATTCATTTGCTCATTGAAAAAGTCAACCTTTTCTATGGATTTAACGATACACATCATGTCGATTACAGGCTTTGCCTTCATCCCCCGTACTGCTGTACTCCCAAAATGCTCACATTTTATTATCAAGTCGCCAAATACTGTTGTAAGAAACGCTGCCTCTGTCTGAAACACGCAAGACCAATCTTCACTATAGTCAGTAAGTCGAACTTTCACGTTATTGTATCCCACCTTTTTATTTTCAGTTTATAAGGATGATCATCATTTCTTGTTCAACTAAGAACTATACACTTTCAATTTGTAACTTAATTGTATCAAACTTCTTTATGAATTATCGGAATTTATCCCAAACGATCATTCTTCATTATAAATTATCGAACTTAATTTCATTGCTGTCCGGCATCCATCTTATGATAACGCAGGGATGATAGGCCAAGGAATAGGGATCTAAAATGTATTGCTAGTTATACCAGCAATTAACTGATAATTCGAGCCCGTTTGTTAAATACATATATCCTCCAACTACAACTTACATTATTTAATAAAAATATACAGACCTCTTCTAACAAACTTACTTCTTCCACCACCTATTAATAATAGTGATGTAGAAGTCGTTAAAAGCAAAGAATAAAAGGGGGGTTTGCTCTGGATGACTCGTCTATACCTATCTAACATCTCCGAATACACTATTTAATGAGAATGAAAAAGAAGGAGGGATTTATATGTATAGAAGAGAAAATGATAAGGAATCCAAATCAAAATCAACTTGTCAAAGACTTGCAAATATTATTGGCGGTGAGGTTATTCAAGCGCAACCTGTTTGTGTGGTAATGCGTCTTCGAGATGATATCAGAGCGACTATTTTAGGCCGCCGCACGCGTTCTCCACTAGCCCTACCTTTCATGTTATCCTTTGAAAATAATGGTTTAAATCTAGGTGAAACTGTAATCCTTCAAAAGGAAGTAAATCCTATGATTCGAGCATTACAAAGAAGGGGGATTATCGTAACTGCATTTCATAACCACTGGTTGTTTGAAGAGCCGAGGTTAATGTATTTGCATTGGGAGAATGTCGGAATGAATCCATTCGAATTTGCGAAGAATAGCTTTGCAGCCGCAAAAGAAGCAGGACTTTTTTAATAAGCGAGCCATTGTGTTATCACAATGGCTTTATTTCTGTTCATTCATTCCTCTTTATTTAGATATTAATCTAACTTTAGCATTATATTGGTTTGTATCTGGAGCATCTGCATTTATTGTTAACAATTGTACTTAATATTCTACCCTGTAGATAAATAAGAAACATGTTTTTTAAAGAACACTGATTCCCCTATTTATTAATCCTCCCCCAGCAGCCATCATTTCTAGAAAACAATTTTATAAATCCATAGACAACCGAATCATATCTCGGCATTGAATACCATTTTCAATAATTTCCTCATCATAATGTCTAATGAAAAAATCTATATCTACACCAATAATTCTAAATCCACATTTTTGATAAAGTGCAAGCTGCCCGATACTTGAATTTCCAGTACCTACTTCCATTGTTTTGTAACCTTTTTCTTTGGCAGTTCGAATAGCATCCATTACCAATGTTTTCCCAAAACCCTTACCATGAAATTCTTCTGCAACCGCAACATTCACCAATTCCACAGTTTCCGGTCTGGTCGGAAGTATTACATATACTCCAATAACGCGATTATCACTTTCTCCAATGAAACATTCTCCTTTTTCCAAATACGCTTCCACTATTTCTCGAGAGGGATCCGCTAGCAATAACAAATCAATAGGTGGGTTTTCGTCTTTATTTAACAACCTGATATTCATCTTAAATCTCCTTTTGCAAAACTTCAAAATGCGAAATCCTATATCATTTGCTATTCCTTTTAAATCTATAAATATATTTTCCAACATAAATTAACGAAGCGATTCTTTTACTTTTTCCCTAAAATCAGCATCTAGCGCCGTACTGATAACAAAATCATTGAATATATTTCTTATCCAGTAGAGCTCACCACCCGTATCGTCCTTTATAAAAAGAGATACAGCGATAGTATTACCATAAAATTTTCTGTATAAAGCAGATGTTAAAACAAACATGGTCGCTCCGCCTTTGTACCAAAAGTAGGCATCCTCTTCACTTTTGATGTTCTTACCAATCACTATTTCACTAAATAAATCTTTTTCCTTTTCGCTAAGTAGATTTCCTCCTAATTCGTACATAAAATCAGCATATTCTCTTGTGGTTGAGGAAGGCATCTTTTTAGTTATTGCGAGTTGTGTCTTATGGTCCAACATTTTCAACATGTTTTCTTTAAGATCGTTGCACCCATCTGTCGTCATTTTTTCAAATAATTCTTTCGACAACTCCTGGTATTTATGTATTGCCATTGATTCTAATTGTTGCCTAGCTATCTTTTTCTTATCTGACAAATAACGCGGCATTAAAATTGGTGGAGTTAAATAGGTTATTTGATCATGGCTGTCCAGTTGGAGAGCATCTAAACTATTGTTAATTGTATCTATTCCTATTTTGTTTATGAGGAAATCTGTGCATGCGTTAGAACTAAACTGCATCATTCCCTTTGCTACTTCCATTAGAGAAACATCGGCGGGATTATTTATAGACTTTTTCCACCTGGGATGAGCATCTCCATCCGTATTTGGGAGATAGAATTTATCAAGCTCATCTAATTCCACTTTATCATTAATTGAAAATCTCTTATTTGTTACAGCCTTTACAAAATTAAACGCTATTAGTACTTTTAACGTACTAGCTAACGGAAATTTCTGATTAGAATTTATAGTTAATGTGTCTATACCATCTTCCTTAATCGTAATAGACAGCCTATCTTTATGCTTCTTAAAGTAATTTAATAAATCATGCTTGTCTTTCCTTAAATTGCGTTTATTAATTGCTATTCCAGATATGATAAAAAGAATGAATAAAATTAGCAATACCACTAAAACAATAATAAAAGTTTTCATTTTCACCAACCTTTGAGCTACTTACTTACCCTTTTTTCCTGCCCCTGCCAAAAATGCAGGTAAGAAACTTTTCAGCTTCACCACTTATTCCCCCATTAAATGAATCATTACCACCTATTTCCAATAGTACTTTCCATTTTTCCCCTCTAATCGCCTGTATCTCACTTATCTAGATCACCCTTTTTTGAAATAGCTTTTACAATAAGAAAATGTGGATGAGTCATGAGATAATGATAAGCCTCTTCCTTCACTTTCTTCATCAATTCATCCGGCTTCGGTTCAATCAACTTTTCTAGATTGAAGTATTCAGTCGTTTCATTCACGATATCTTGCATAGACCGCCGATAAAAGATCACATCAATTGTAATATTTGGTTTATACCAGGTTTCTGATAGAAGTTGCTTTTTAAAGTAATCATCGCATTCGTACCGGGTAAAATCCATAAATGGATGATGAACAGAAAATAGCAAAGTTCCACCACTTTTTAAAATGCGATTGAATTCCTGGAAGGTGTTCGTCCACTCTTTTATGTAATGAAGCGTCAGTGAGCTTACGATAACATCAAAAGAATTATCATTAAACGGAAGAGGTTCTTCAAGATCATGACAGAGGAATGTTGCTTTATCCCCTATTCGATGCTGTGCTGCTTTTATCATGTTGGGGCTCAGGTCTATACCGGTAACTTCCGCTCCACCAGCCAAAAGTTGCGAAGAGTACCAGCCAGCTGAACAACCGGCATCCAGTACCTTTTTTCCTTTTAATTGGCAGGGCAATGCAGCCATCATGGCAGGGCGTTCATAATATACATTGTAAGGACTACCCCAGTCCGTATCGTGCTGATAAGCGTCGGCTAGTTTATTATAAATTTCTCTTATTGGATTACTCATTTAATTTCCCCCCTTCAGCAGGATAAATTTTTAATTTCTGCCAGGTTACCTGCCAATTCTTTTTCATAACACGTTCTTCATAGATTTTTACCCGTTGCTTATCATTTTTAAAATGGGGTGTAGGTTTTACCTCTAAATGAACAACATCTGTAATATCCCATGGGGCAGTTAATACTAGATTACCATTCCCGTCTAATTTCACCCCAAGAGCTGTTGCTGTTTCTGGAAACTTAGAAATAGCATCAACAGATGATGTATATGGCGGCATTTTACTATGTATATGCATTCTTGCTTGATTCTTCACAGACCAGGGTATATTTGGCATAAGACGTCTAAGCTTTTCCTCATATATCTTCTCTTCCATTTCCGTACTATTTAAAGGATCGAAATAAATTACATCAATATCTGATAAGGGTGTTCGATCATCAAAATGATGTAAGGTATCCCATATTTTTGAACGAATAAAGCCAGCACAAATCCACCAATCCGGAAGATTCAGTGAACTTGTTAAACGTAATAACTCCATCATCCATTGATCTTCCCTTATCAAGGATATAATATCTTTTTTATCTTTCATGATAAAACTCCCCTATATGTTCTTTTCGTTAAAACAAACCTCAAGAATCTCTAAAATGAACAACTTTAATTTATGCTGCCAAATAATTGAAATGAATTATAATTCCTTCCCCATTATCACATAAGCTTGTTTCGAGTTACCTGGAAAAAAAGGTTCTTTAATATCCTTCCAGCCCAATGACTTATATAATGTGCGAGCAGGATGATTATCAACTTGTGTTGTTAAAATAGCTGTCTTATTTTCAACTGCTTCGACTAGTTTTGTAGCTAACAATCTTGCAAACCCCCGGTTTCTATAAGATGGATGAATTGCTAATTCAACAAATTCAAAACAATCTTTTAGCCACCGTTGATATTCCAGAGCATTTAATTCCTCAGCCAGCAAATTATGATAGAATTGTGTAGGCAATGAGGTGTATCCATACGAAAAACCTATCATACTTCCTTCATTTGACAAAATAGCAAGTCCTCTAAAACCGCTATAGGAGCTATGTTTTTGAATCCGTTCTTCTATGGAATGGTCATTATCTTTCCAAATCTCTTCGTAAAGTGTTGCTGCCTGCTGAAATTGTTCGTCATTGGTTAATCCCATTATTTTTACCATCCGAATTCCCCCCGAAGTATATTCGAGCAATATACCGCATTAATTATGATTTAATATTAACATAATTCTTCCAACATAATTGCACAAAAAAAGACAATCAACAAATGATTGCTTCCGATCCTTCACGCATATTCTCTTTCTTAAACAAAACACAATTCACTCCGGCAACATTACCTTATTAAATTGCTCCACAAACGCTGCATAATCAAGACTCACTGCAATCCTTGTCTTTCCTCTTTTACTCGTCGGCCGGTAATCAATATACGACATCCCCTTTACTTCATCGCAGCGAGCGACATGCACATCGTAATATATGTAATCACAGAGGGAGGGATGATTAATAATCATGACGGTGAGCAGATCGTGCACTGGTGCACCTTGAATACCTGGCATCAACTTTTGATAAAAATCATAGTAATATTCAAAAACAGGGACAATCAGCGCAGCATAATATTGTTTCTCATTCTTAGATACAGCTTGAACCATTTCTTCTGTAATAACGGCAAATTGTGTTGCATTTAAAGGCGTGATTGTTAAATTGTGTGCAGACTTGACGACAAAATCAGAAGAATTCGGATCGCCATAGAAGTTAGCTTCAGCGAGCGCTGTGGCGTTCCCCGGCATAAAAAATGCCCCGCCCATTACATAATAGGAATGAACCAATTTTGCATGTTCCGGGAATAAAATAAATATTGTAGCGAGCGCTGTTGATCGCCCTGTATCAACAAGAATAAGTTCATTTTTATATTTTTCTATGATAAACCTGATTGTATCAAATGGGTACGTTTGATATTGCAACGGATGTGGCGGCTGGATTGGACCAATTCCTTTTCCATGAATTTCGGGATAAAATGCTAAATAATCATCCTCCATCGGTTGGGAAACTCCAGGAATAATCGGGATATCCGTTCTCCCAGCAAGTTGCATTAGATAGGCTGCATTAGCCGTTGCTTGCTCTTTCGGTACATTCCCGTAACTTGTTACAATACCGACAATTTCAATCTCGGGATCCATCATCATATACATAATTGCAAACGAATCATCTATTCCAGGATCACAAAATAGCAGAATTTTTTTCGCGATAAAAATCCCCCCCTCTATATATGTATATCCCGGAATTTACAAATCATGTTAGGAACAGTATGAAAATTGTAACCATCCCTATCGTTGTAAAAATCGACTACATCATTCATTACAAGTTTTTGTATCCACTAATTGAAAAGAACATTTTTTTACTATTTATTTTTTAATTCCCGGCGAATAAATAATAAAGAAAGGAATAAGTAAAGCGATAAAATAAATGTAGCACCAACTACGGTCCAATTAATTTCCCCATTTCGGAGTATACTCACAATCATAATTCCTGTCAGAACACCTGCAACCAACAATAAATAAGACTTCCATACATGAACCACTTTATCCCCTACCAATCCATTCTACTTCAATGCATTTGATTTACGACGTTTCCTCATTATCTTGTTCACGGTATAATTCTTCACCCTCATTTTTCTAATTAGTTCTTCTAGTGAATCTCTCCACTATTCATTAATAATCATGTGAAGAAAACCACTCCATCAATTTTTTGTATGGATAATAATTTGTTCCGTTTAATTCAATCTTAGGGGCATTGGGATACTTTCTCAATAATTCTTCAATCTCATTTTTGTCTAGATTGGAGTAATATTCCAACTCACTTTCTTTGATAAAGAAATGATAATGATGGCCTTTCTCGGGATGCCCCATATTTTGTAGGCCTTTCCCAATAAAATATCCCATAAGACTTAACCCGACAGCTAACAAAACTAACCCGATTCCTAGACCAGATATTTCTATTTCCATTTGATTCCCTCCATTTTTTCATTCAAATGTTAGTGTATTCATGTTTTCTTCTAATTTTATGGTAAAGGGTCATAACGATCCAAACTACTGTTGGAAATACGATCCCTCCGATCACCATTGATGTTAGAATTTTAACTGTAGTGCCCGTCCCTCTGACAAATAGTAAAATAATGATCGTTATCGTTGTATCCGGATCCGTATATATCGGTTTTGTACCAGGACGAGCCCGGAATAAATGAATATCTGCTGAAGAAGAAACATGCGACCAGCCAGAGTTAAAAAAGAAATCAAAGTATTCATCTTGTTCGTCAGCATGTAATGAGCGATAGTCTATTGTGTAAATGTAATCTTTGTTTTCTCCTTTTTCGAGCGTATAGCCCATAAAGCTAAAATCACTGACATGCCAGCCTTTTAGAGAATATCGACGTAATTTATCCATATCTTCATACTCAGAGAAAGCTAGTCCACCTGATGTAATATATTTTGTTTTACTCATTTTTCACTCTCCCTTTAATCCACTTTCTGCTAATTCAATCATTTGTTTTCTCACTTGCAAATCTTCTTCCAGTACCTTTCTGCCATATTCGGTAAGCTCGTATGTTTTGCGCCTTGAATCTTCTCCGTCATACAAATAAATCCACTCTTGTTTTAATAACCTTTTAATAATCGTATACATGGATGCTGGACCTATTGTAATTACCCCATTTGTAGTTTCTTCAATTAAATTCATAATAGCGTAACCGTGTCTCGGTTTCGTTAAAGCAGCCATAATATAAAACATCGTATCTGTTAATTGCTCTGTTTTTTTCAAGCAATCATCTCCTATATCTATTCATGATATATCATAAAGCGATACTTGCATCAGACTTCAATATATCATAATGTGATATATATGTCTATAGGAAAAATGGAAAAATTAAAGAGACAATCTTCTTGAGCGATTGTCTCTTTGATATGTTAATTCTTTTTGACATGATTCCTATTGTAATATTGGACTGGCAAGCCTAATCACAACTCTTTCTCAAGAATTATTTTCGCTTCCCCTACTTTATCCGTATAAGTGCCAATCACATCAAACCCACTTTTAATCCTTCAATTCTTGCAACGCCCCGACTGCCTCAGCCTTTGGCGTATCCTCGTCTGGATAATGAATATACATTAAATCAATATAATCTGTTTTTAATCGTTTCAAGCTCTTTTCAACTTCTTGCTTTAAAAAGTCGGGATTGTTATTATTTATCATTCCATCTTCAGTAAAAACTGGTGAAATCTTCGTTGCCAGTACGAGTTCAGAACGTTTTCCCGTTTCCTTCACTACCTCACCAATTAATTCTTCTGAACGGCCTTTCCCGTATAGATAAGCCGTGTCGATAAAGTCAATACCATGATCAATTGCATAACGGACTGCATCTTTCCCTGCTTCTTCATCTAAGTTCGGAAAAAGATTATGACCACCAATTTTGTTTGTCCCCATACCAACCGGATTTACAACTAGATCTGTTCTGCCAATTTGTACTTTGTTTGTCATTTTAGCACTCCTTCTATGGTATTTATGAATTTGAAAATACAATACTTTTCTAAATATTCATTAGGAATATTATAATGCATGCCTTTTCGTGGAGCAATGATTATGTTTCGTTGATTACTTGGGAAATGTTGCTGATTTAGGATGATGCTAAGGTGGATCAGTGCCCGAAGAGGAGATGATCTACCAAGAAAAAATGCTCTTATTTGAGGATATGATTATATTTTCACTAAATTTTCATGTTTCTATATTATAATTGATGTATGAATATATATTGAAGGTAGGGGATAAATTTGAAATTTAAGATGAATGAACATGGGTTTGAGTCAAGCTTTGAATTTGGCGAGCTAAAAGTTTCGGGGCAGAGTGAATATGGGTATCGACCGTTTCAATTAATGATCTCCTCCATCGTGGGGTGCAGTGGTGGGGTATTAAGAAATATACTCAAGAAAATGCGCTTATCATATGAGGATATTACGATTGAAGCGGAAGTAACACGAAATGAAGAAATAGCAAATCGGATTGAAAAGATTCACTTGATTTACACGATAAAAGCAGAGGATATTTCTCAGAAAAAAGCTGAAAAAGCGATAGAGCTTACACGCAAAAACTGTGCAATGCTACAATCTGTAGCTGGCAGCATTCAAGTAACAGAAGAATTGCGGCTAAAATCTCCACATGACTAACATCTAAACATAGAAAAGTTGTTTCATATATTGCACCCCGAATCATCCGATATGGGGTGCAATAACTTACTATGTATCTGTTAAAAATCCTTCGATGATAATGGCAGAAACAACTTTATCCCCCGGTCATTGAACGGAAGAAATTTACTATCTGTAACCAAATGGCTAATATATCCGGCAAGACATGTATAATGAACGCCTTGAATTGCTAATGATTCTTCCAGCTTCAATGTAATAAAACTAAAGAATATCACTCCAATTATCGAATGGGTATAACTTCGATGAGGAACAAAGGATGCGATGAGCATATAGATTCCAAAGAGAATCAACCAAATCTCCTGAAGTGAAGCACCTCCAGCAATGACTCCGACACTTGTTAGAGTCAGCATATGTTTTTGTTTTAATCGTGAAGAAATTGCCAGCATGGCAAGTCCTATCCCCATCCCGAGGTATTGCCGGTTATCTTCTCCTTCAAAAAAACTATAAATAATCATTAAGAGTCCAATAAATTGCGCGACGGACCGAACTAATTTATGGGACAATGTAATTTTCCCACGTAACTTCCCGTCAATGTCCAGGTCTGGAACTAAAGCAGATACGGTTCCTAAGCCAACTAACAGAAAAGTTACCGTTGGATCTGCTTGAACTATATTTGCTGCAGCGAAGCCTATTGCTCCGCCAACTGTTGCATGTGCTGTACCATTCATCTTGCTGCTCCTTTATCTGCGTTGTTATTTTTCTATGCATTCATTAATTTTACTACAGAACTCAAACTTTTTTTAGCCACTCTTCCCATCATTCATAATTTTTACTCCGGCCGGATATAATTCAATAATGGACATACTTCTTTTTACCCGTTCGATATTGAAATAGGATGTGGATACATGAAATCAAAACCCTTTCTTAAAACGATGCTGTTTTTTATCGTAATTCTAATTGTTGCAAGCCTCCCGTCAGTATTCCCGGAGGAACCCTTATTCTTAGAAGCATCTAAGGAGGAAAGTTCAATGACACGTACCGAAAGTAAACCATTGGAGGAAAAAATCAATGCCATTTTAGAAAATGAACAGCTTGAAGGAGCTGTCGTTGGAGTCACTGTGAAACATGCTGCAACTGGAGATCTCTTATTTTCCCATAATGGAAACATTCGTCTTCACCCGGCATCCAATATGAAATTACTTACTGGAGCTGCTGCCTTAGAAACACTTGGGGTTGATTACCGGTTCCAAACTGAAATTTTATCAGATGGAGAGCTGAAAGGGAACATATTACATGGTAATTTGTATATAAAAGGAAAAGGTGACCCGACATTATTAAAGTCTGATCTCGATCAATTTGCTAGGGAACTAAAAGCCCAAGGAATTGAAACCATTGATGGCGACCTTGTTGGCGATGATACGTGGTATGATAATATACGACTTTCCCAGGATTTAAACTGGTCGGATGAGCCGTTTCATACGGGCTCCCAAGTTTCTGCTCTAACCCTTTCACCTAATGAAGATTATGATGCGGGAACAGTGATTGTTGAGGTGATGCCTAGTGAAAATGCGGAAGGAAAAGCCCAAGTCAGGGTAATTCCCGAAACCGATTATGTCACAATTGTCAATCAGACAAAACTCGTGCAAGCAGGAGAGGCTCAAGAGATTTCCATTGAGCGGGAGCATGGGACGAATAACATAATCGTGGAAGGAACAATGCCTGTAGACGGAACAGTATCACGTTCTTGGGTCTCGGTGTGGGAACCAGCCGGGTATGTACTTACTGTATTCCGTGACGCTCTAGCTGAAGAGGGAATTCAATTTACGGATGAATCCCGTGATGTGACGGGAGCGACTCCCGAACAAGCCAAGATCATTACTAGTAAAAAATCCATTCCACTTTCCGAGTTACTCGTACCCTTTATGAAATTAAGTAACAATGGAATTGGGGAAACTTTAACGAAGGAAATGGGGAAGCAAATCCACGGGGCAGGGACTTGGGATAAAGGTCTTGAAGTAATGGAAGATGTCGTGACGGAACTTGGTGTGGAACGAGAATCCTTCCTCCTTCGTGATGGTTCGGGAATGTCACATAAGACACTGATTTCAGCAAATAATATCGCGCAAATTTTATATGAAATCCAGAATAAGAGCTGGTTTGACGCGTTTGAGGACTCCCTGCCTGTTGCTGGAGAAGAAGATAGACTTGTGGGTGGGACATTACGTAATCGTTTGACTACAGAACCCGCCAAAGGAAATGTAAAAGCAAAAACAGGCTTGATCACGGGAGTGTCTACATTATCTGGTTATGTGACGAGTCTAGACGGAGAAAAACTTATTTTTTCAATTCTAATAAATAATCATTTAGGTCCTAGTGAAGCGATGCAGGAAATTGAAAATGAAATTGTGACGATGCTAGCTGGGCATGAATTTGTAGAATGATAGTTGGACGTGCGCTAATTTGCATGTCCTTTTCCTTTTTTAGATGCTTTATAATCGATCTAAACGTTAGGTATTGGATTCTTTTAGGTGGTTAGACCATCTTTTAATTGTACGAGCATGACGGAATTAATTAGGCACCTTCTATGTACATGAAATTAACGGAATCCAATTCGTTCAGGCAATTAGATGAATTCTAATTACACGAAATTAACGGAATCGGAATCGTTCACGCGATTAGGCGCCTTCTATGTATACGAAATTAACGAATTCGGAGTCGTTCACGCAATTAGGCGCCTTCTAAATACACGAAATTAACGGAACCGGAATCGTTCATCCGATTAGGCGCTTTCTAAATACACGAAATTAACGGAACCGGAGTCGTTCATCCGATTAGGCGCCTTCTATGTACACGAAATTAACGAATTCGGAGCCGTTCAGGCGAAGACACCTTCTTATACAAAGAATGCATCATCTCAAGTAGTTTGGATTTTTACAGTACTCATTTATTTAAGGTTTTTTTAGTATTAAATCTATAGCAATTTCAGAATTACTCTCGATTTTCCAAACAAATTAGCCTTTCCCCCTTGCCCCCTCCGTTACGTCACATGATAACTTATAATTAACAATAAAGCGAAACTCATTCAGTGGGGGATTACAGACCCTTAATACCTGATAAAATGGAGGGATTTTTTATGAATCATGAAGCACCTAAGTTTTCAATAAGTGAATTCAGCAAACAGGCCAGAATAACCGTACGCACCTTACGTTTTTATGAAGAGTTAGGTTTACTCGTACCAACTGAAAGAAATGAATCAGGCCACAGACTTTACGGATTAAATGAACTTGCGAAGCTGCAACAAATTCAATCACTAAAGTTTTTGGGCTATCCATTACAAGAGATCAAAGATTTCATAAAAGATGAAATGGATGGTGCTGCGCAGCTCGAGAAATCATTACCTTTGCAGCATAAACTTTTAACCGAAAAGCGGGATGAATTAAATCAGGCAATCGAAGCTGTCGAGCGAGTACAAAACTTACTCCAGGCAGGAAAATCAATCAATTGGACAGTGTTAAGTTCTTTACTTTTTCAAATGGAACATGAGGAAGATCTGAAGGAATGGGCGAAAGAGTATCTCCCGGAATCGGTTGCTAAAGAATACTTTTCCCTGCCAAAAGAATACCAGCAACTACTGGACGTGGAAATGCTTGATTGGCTAGCTAAGTTAGAAAAATTGATGCAAGATAATGTCCCTGCAAATTCACCAGAAGCTTTTGAATTACTAATGGAACTAACCGAACTGGCAACAAGACATGTTGAGGATAAAGAAGCCTTTGCGATGGAACTGGAAAAGGCGCAGGAGTTAATGGCTCAGGAGACAATGGATTTTCAGTTCCCTACCATGCTTACCTCTGAACAAGAATCCTATTTAATGAAAATTGGCGAGGAAATGGAGGCATTGTATAAGGAAAATGAGGAATAAATGATTATCATAGAGTTAGGGATAAACGTATTTCCATTTCGCCAAATAGGTACATCCAGTTGCCACATTTTATTGAACATGATACTTTAATAGTAGTATAATATTTTCCAATAACTTCGGGGCAAGGTGAAACTCCTTACCGGCGGTGTTCAAGTGTTATGCTTGTAAGTCCGTGACCCGTACTCTTTAGGAGACGGTGGAGCTGGTGTAATTCCAGCACCGACAGTTACAGTCTGGATGGGAGAAGTTGTTGCGAAAATTTATGCGATGCCGATTCTAGTATTCTCTCTTTTAAAACAGAAAGGAGCTGCAGAGAGTAAATTAATATAGAGAAATAGCTTCAGGTCGCGCATTTTAATTGATACGGTTACAAAACAGAAGCCTTACTCCTTATGGCATATGCAAGAACAAACGGAATTCTTTTATGCATCCTCGCATATTTCCGTATTTCTTAAATGTATGCATGTTTATAAAAACCGTACTCCAATCAAACTCTTTCCTTACCACCCAAACGCCCCGCGGTGGAAAGAATTCAAATACATTATTTTACAAAAACAGAAGATTACACGTGATCTCTAGAAGGAGGTTTTATTTCATTGTTCACTGGAATTGTGGAAGAAATTGGAACAATCCAATCCATTAAACGAAATCCCAATTCATTACAATTTAAAATCGCATGTACGACAGTTCTGTCCGATGTGAATCTCGGGGACAGTATCTCGGTGAACGGTGTTTGTCTAACTGTCCATGAACATGGACCAGGCTTTTTCACGGCTGACGTTATGCCCGAAACGGTTAAAGCGACAACGCTCCATACGTTACAGATCGGGAGCCCTGTTAATTTAGAGCGGGCAATGGCAGCGAATGGTCGATTTGGCGGTCATTTTGTCAGTGGCCATGTCGATGGGACTGGAGAAATCATTTCTGTTCGCCGTCATGAAAATGCGAAATACATGGAAATCAAGACAGATCAACAATTGCTGCAATATTTTATTGATAAAGGATCTGTCACGGTCGATGGCACTTCACTAACGATATTTGAAATTACAGGCAATGGATTTGTCATTTCCCTAATCCCTGTCACGCAAGCAGACTCGATTATTGGCGAGAAACAGCTTGGTGATTTCGTGAATATCGAATGTGACATGCTCGCAAAGTATATGGAGAATTTACTTTCTAAAAGATCAGAACAACCAGCAACGAATGGAATTACGAAGGCAACCCTAGCTGAAAGTGGATTTTTAAATGGATGAGGTGAATAAATTGTACGCAACCGTAGAGCAAGCAATCGAGGAATTAAAAGAAGGGAAAGCAATTATTGTAGTAGATGATGAGGACAGGGAAAATGAAGGCGATTTTCTCGCATTAGGAAAATTTGCAACACCGAAAATGATTAACTTTATGGCAAACGAAGGAAAAGGGTTGATTTGCGTTCCTATTGAAGAAGAAAAAGCAAAGCAGCTTTCCTTAACCCTAATGGCGCCGGAGAATACGGACCCTTACCGGACTGCATTCACCGTGTCGATTGACCATGTTTCAACACATACCGGGATCTCAGCTTTTGAGCGTTCAACAACAATCTTAAACATGTTGGATCCTGAAGCCAAAGCTAGTGATTTTAATAAACCTGGGCATATTTTTCCGCTGATTGCAAAGAGTGGCGGTGTTGTGGAACGACCTGGTCATACCGAAGCTGCAGTTGATCTAGCTAAGCTTGCTGGTGCAGAACCAGTTGGGGTAATTTGCGAGATTATGAGCCCAGATGGAACAATGGCGCGCGGTGCGGAACTGAAAAAAGTTGCAGAGCACTTTAATTTAGTTATTTTGACAATTAAGGATTTAGTAGAATACCGCAAATCGAGCAAGGTTCTTTTATCACGGTGAAATCATTCGTAAAACCCTCGCCTCAAAATAGAGAGTAATCAAATCTATCTAGTCGGGGGATAACGGACGCTAACACCCTGATTCACGAAAGCGAATTCAGTGGGGGAGGAGCAGTCGACTAAAAACGCGATTCGTTTCGCAACGTCGACACTAACATGTTCTGTGCGTCGAAACTTCTACTGAATGAAGTTTCGTTTGATAATAAATAGGAAAAACATTGAAGGAGAAGAAAAATGAGTAATATTTTCGAAGGTCATTTAGTAGGAACCGATTTAAAAATCGGGATTGTCGTTGGAAGGTTTAATGATTTTATTACCGGTAAGCTACTCGCAGGAGCTGAAGATGCCTTACGCAGACACGGTGTAAATGAAGATGATATTGATGTTGCGTGGGTGCCAGGAGCTTTTGAAATTCCAATCGTCGCAAAAAAGTTAGCAACATCTAAAAAATATGATGCAGTTATTACACTTGGTACAGTAATCCGCGGCTCTACCCCACATTTTGATTATGTATGTAGTGAAGTTTCTAAAGGTGTGGCTGCGATTAATATGCAAGATGGTATTCCTGTTATTTTCGGTGTCATAACGACCGATACAATTGAACAGGCCATTGAGCGGGCTGGAACGAAAGCCGGAAATAAAGGTTGGGATGCTGCAACAGCAGCTATTGAGATGGCGAATTTGATGAAGCAGATTTCATAACAGCTTGCATGAAGAACTCTCCAATTTTTGATTTGGAGGGTTCTTTAATTTTATAACGCGATTTATTGAATGTCAGCCCTCCCTGAATGTTGGTCTAATTCGTACATTTTTTATTTCACAGTTGACTTTACCCTCCTCTCTGATGTAAGATATAAATTACAAAAGAAATCTATATCTTACATTTCGTAAGTAGGGTGACAAATGAAAAACAACGTAAAAATTACTCGAATTAAAAATTCCATGACACAAGAGCAGCTAGCGCGCCAGGTTGGTGTCACCAGGCAAACAATTGGGCTCATTGAAAAAGGGGAATATAATCCTAGTCTCCAGCTCTGTATTAATTTAGCAAAGTCACTTAACAAAACATTGGACGAATTATTCTGGGAGGTTGATACGCAATGAAATCTTGGATATCCTTTCTATTACCGGATGATGAATATAAGGAAAAAAAGATGCTTTACTTTTTCACGGAAGGAGCAATTATCCTTTTTCTTTCCCTTATTGTAATGATGATCTGCAACAAGTTTTTTAATCTGGACACGGAAACTGTCTTATTGGCAGCCATTGCCATCTTCCTCTTTTATGTAACAGGAAGATATATACTAGCCGGGATGGAATATACAGATATTGCCACAAAACATGCGTACAAAAAAGAGTTAAGAGTGATATGCATTAGAACAATTGGATTTGTTATTATTTTTATGGCACTGTATTTGATTTTCATTAATATACCTTCGAGTCTCAACAATTGGGTTGAAATTTTAGGCTTATTGATAAGTGTCAGTGTAGTATCGTTTTTATCGAGTTATATTTCCTTAAAGCGTTCCTATAAGAAAAATAAGGAACTGTTATAATCCTACAAAAACGCACTTTCTTCAGTCTGTTAAGACGAAAAAAGTGCGTTTTAAAATCCCTTATTATTAACTCAAAATTAGAACGTTCCAAAAAACTTCATTTTTTCTCTAATTCACTTACTCTTCTTTCAAGGTTTTCAATTTTCTTTAGCAGGTCTGATACATCAATATACTTCGTTTGAGAATGTGCTTCAGTTGTAGAACTTGTCATCATCATTTTTTCCCCAATAGTAAAGGAAGCCTTTAATCTTTCACCAGTTAGTACATACAATAGTTCCTCAACTTGCTCCTTATATCGATTCTCCAACCAATCCCTTTGAAACTCATTAGCTGTTTCTATTATTAAGAGATTGTCCTTCATTTCAACGGCTTTTGTATTCTTAAACCATGTATCATAGCTTGCCTTTTGAATTCTCTGTTGAATCCTTTCTAAAACCTCTGACCATAATTGTTCAACATCCATTATGTATTAACCTCCAAATCATTTAGGGTAGCAAAATAAGTCTTGAAAAAAGGCCAGATAGCTTATCTGACCTTCAACATCATTCACCAAAATCCAATAAGGTGACAAGCCCCTTATTTCGTCGGCAATTCTTCAATACTATCAATATCCATATACGCCGGGACGACAAATCCTTGCTGAGCACCTTCTAAATTTGGTCCGAGGTCAACAATGTCATCTTTATATTGTTCGGCATAAGTAGCAGCTCCTACTGGAAGCCAAGCGATAAGCATGCCATCGATTTCTCCCTCTGAAAGACTTTCGAATGCGATACCCATATCAAGTGGAGTCAATTCGACCGTGTAACCTAATTCTTCAAGCATTAAAGCAACAACATTCGTTGATGATAGTTCCGTATCCCAATTCACATAGCCTAATTCAATAGTCTCTCCATCAACTGGCTCTATTCCTTCCGTCCAAACTTCGACTTTGTCCCGGTTATCTGCAATCCATTCTTCCGCTGCCTCGCGTGGCTCTACTTCATCGCTTTGACCAAACTTGGACATTACTTCATTCATGTCTTCTACTTCCCAGTAAAAGTTATCTAGGAGCTTGAAAGCTGCTGGTTGCTCCTCCTCAAGACCGTGTCTTACCATTGTATGAATATTTTCCGATTCACCTAAAGTACCTTGTGGATCCTCTAAGAATTTCAAATCATATTCACTGAACATCCAATGCGGCTCCCAAAGTGTAACAACAATCGGTTCTTCATTCGCAATTGCACCTTGAAGTTCCGTTAACATCGCCGGTTCTGAACTCGGCAGCAACTCTAGATCCAAATTGTACGCTTCTACCGTTTCCGCTGCTATATTCATTGTTCCAGAACCGGGATCAATCCCGACAATTTCTGTCAGTTCAGATGCATCGTTTTCCTCTTTTTCCCCGGAAGCAGAGTCACTATCATCAGATCCTCCCTGACAAGCTACTAATAAAAGTAAAGTAAGTATGCTTATAAAAATAATACTTTTCTTTCCTATCCATTTCATCGTTTCGGCAAGCCCTCTCTCTTTTTAGATTTATTTCATTTAACAAGGCGATAGTATACTAGATTATCTTTTACCGCAAAGTGCTTATATCGTGATTTTCCGCCATATTAATGAATCCGTAAAGTTCAGTGGGCTTATGGTCGAAAATCTTGCAAATCCCTTCTATATTTGAATTATTAGACATCATTTCTTTTACATCCGATTACCCATTTACCTCAATATGTTTAATAATTCTAGCTGGATTACCTCCGACTACAACATTATCTGGCACATCTCTCGTCACTACTGCTCCTGAAGCCACAACAACATTATGACCAATCGTTACACCCGGATTTACTATTGCACTACCACCAATCCAGACATTATTTCCAATCTTAATCGGTTTCGCATATTCTATACCCGAATTGCGTTTTACCGGATCAAGTGGGTGTGTCGCTGTATAAAGTTGCACACCCGGCCCGAGCATACAATGATCACCAATTCTCACTTCACATACATCCAAAATTGTACAATCAAAGTTCGCATAGAAATTTTCACCTACATGGGTGTTATATCCGTAGTCAAACCGTATATTCGGTTCCATATATATATTTTCCCCTGTAGAGCCAAGTAATTCCTTTAAAATTTCAACTCGTTTTTCCTCATCCGTTTCTAAAGTTTGATTATATTTTCTAACCCTTCGCCTTGCTTCCTTCCGCTCTTTTACTAACAATGGATCTTCAGGATTGTATATTTCTCCAGCTATCATTTTCTCTTTTTCTGTTTTCATTCGATCATTTCCTTTTTTGTATAGTCTCTGTTCCATTATTTCATTTCCACGATTTTTAAAAAATCGTGGACGTTTTTTCACATAAAAACATACATCAGTATCGGCGCGCTACTTCATATCTCATTTACAATTAATCTCCTGTTATTGAGCACTAATTTTTATTCATCTGCCTTATCTTTTCTCGCAACTGTAAAAAATACTGTAAAACCAATCAGAGTCGTTGTAAACATAATCGTTCCCATTGGAACTGCCGACGCTTCATTAATACCCGCAAGCGGGGAACAAAGAGATCCGAGAAGTAACGGCAGCATACCAAGAACAGCGCTCGCACTTCCCGCACGATGTCCTTGTTTCGCCATCCCTAATGTGAATGTACTTGTCGTAATCATTCCCATTGTAATCATATAAACAAAAATCAAAATGACAATGGCAGCTAAAGGACCTTCAATAATCGTCATGACGAGCAATAATGATGTTGCAGAAAGCGCAACGATGACTGCAGTCTGGAGCATCTTTTTCACGGGAATAATCCCGCTAAAGCGTCCGATAAGAAAGCTCCCCGTAATGATTGCCAATCCATTGATTCCAAATAGCACACTAAATACTTGTGGAGAGACCCCATAAATTCCCTGGTAGACAAATGGAGTCCCCGACACATAAGCAAAACTCCCACCATGGATAAATCCAACAACTAAAGCATAACCGATAAACGAGCGATCCGTAAATAAACTCCCCATCGTTTTTAACGAGGCACCTACTGAGCTTGGGATTCGATTTTCAGGCGGCAAGGTTTCTTTAAGGTTGAAAGCCACAATTACAACCATGATAAGGCCAATTAAAGCTAAAGAATAAAAAATACTCTTCCAATTTGTTGACTCAAACGATAAAATAAAGCCGCCAATCATTGGAGCCATCATCGGAGCAACAGCGTTTATCACCATTAGCAATGAAAAGAACTTTGTAAGCTCTGGGCCACTGAATACATCGCGCACAACGGCACGCGAAAGAACAACACCCGCTGAAGCAGTGAGCCCTTGTATAAATCGAGCACTAATCAATATTATTATATTCGGCGCGAGCGCACAGAGAAGCGAAGCGAAAGCAAACAGCGCTGTAGCAATTAGTAAAGGCTTCCGTCTCCCTTGGGCATCACTAATCGGGCCAACAACTAATTGACCGACAGCAAGCCCTAATAAACATGCAGTTAAACTTGCTTGTACAAGCGAAGCACTTGTATTGAAATCCGCAGCAATCCCAGGAAAACTCGGCAAATACATATCAATGTTAAGCGGTCCTAAAAACGCTAGCATTCCTAGCAGCAAAGCTAAGCCCAACCGGGTTGCGCCGGTCGGGTTATGTTGTATCGTTAATTCTTTTTGTAAATTCATTTACTCATTCCTTTTAGCAAATACTATTAAATGGTCCTTCCTTTGCAAAGTATTGATCGATTATCTTTAACACCCCATTTTGATTATTCGCTGGGGCAATATAATCGGCGAGCTGCTTCACATCTTCACTTCCATTTTCCATACCAAATTCATATGTAACATGTTTTAGCATCTCAATGTCTTTTTTAAACATATACAAAATAAGCGGAATAATCGTACCAGTAAGTATCCCAATCATAAGTCCAGCTATTAACATCCTGATAATATGCACAACAAAGACAGTTCTTTAGATGTTAAACACTTAGAACTGTCTTTGTTTACTCAAACTTTTCACGTATTAACGGTCTGTAATACCCCTCCTCTAAACATGAGGGAAAACCAATATGTGAAGGCCGGGGATAAACAGTCCGTAAATTCCTGATTCTGTTCAACTAACATTCAGTGGGGGGTAAGGATGCCCCACTGAATGAAGTTTCACTTTAACACGTATTAACGGTCTGTAATACCTCCTCCTCTAAACATGGGGGAAACCCAATATGTGAAGGGTGGGGATAAACAGTCCGTAAATCCCTGATTCTG
>NZ_BMOS01000006.1:107172-147262 GCF_014647195.1 Oceanobacillus indicireducens
GTATGGATGGGTAAGCCCCCCACTGAATGAGTTTCACTTTATTGTAATAATTCTTTGACTTTATCACTATCAGCTTCTAGTTTCAATCCAGTATCAACTAATGGACTAATAGTAGAAACTGCAGGCATTTTATTACCATGGTAATACTCAATTATATCGTCTTGATTAATAGAATAAAGTACAGCTTGGCGTAATTCTGTATTTGTAGCTATTTCACGGTCTTTGTCTTCCATATTGAAAGCAAGATAGGTAACGCCATTACTTTCATTTTGCTGAAGTGTTAATTTATCATCCTCTTCAACAATATCGTATTTGTTTTCCGGAACACCGTTTAAGATATGAATTTCCCCATTCCGCAGCGCTGATAGAGCACTATCAGAGTCTTCTATAAATCTTACAATAACTTCTGATATGTTAGGCTCATAATCCGTACCAGGCATATACCCCGGATTTTTCACAAAATGGGCTTCATAATCATTTTTATAGGTCATTATATAAGGCCCGCTTGCATAGAGGGTATTCTCTTGATCACTGTCTTCTAGAACAGTAGATTGATCACCGTAAGCAATATCTGTATTCACATCATAATCTTCTACTTCATACGTATTGATCTTTTCAACTTGCTCTTTAGAGACAATTCCGCCAGATTGATGAGCGAGATAATTAAGAACTTGCGGGAAAGGATTTGTTGTTCTTACTTTCACAACTTGATAAACTCCCGATGAGTTATCAACTTCAGTTTTATCCGACGTTAATGCTTCAATCTCTTGATCAATTCCGTCTTCTAATGCTTCTCGGATTGTTCTGCCATCAGCTGTATCGCCATCAAGCTCACTTAAATCACTGACAATCGAAATCTCTTCCATATTTTCATGAAGGCTGTATGTCCGATGGTCTGGAACTGAATTTGGGTTTTTTGCACGTTCTAGCGAGAATACAACATCTTCAGCCCCAACAAGTTCCCCTGTATTTACAGCTGTGCCGTCTTCTACTGCAGCAAATTCAATATCGTCACGCAATAAGAAATAATACTCCTCATTTCCCTCTGCAATTGTATGGTTTAAAGACAATGAACCGTCTGAAACAATTTCATCATCATCAGTTAAATTAACAAGACGCACGTACAGATTCGTATTTAATGTATTGATAGAACCATCGTTTCCTTTAATAGGATCCAATGACGTCAGCGTTCCAATTGCTTGTTGTAAAATCAGAGGCTCTGTATCCCGCTTAGAAGTATCTGTAAAATCTATGGCCTCCCAAACTGCTGCCCTTGATTTTGGCAGGCGCACAGAAGACTCATCAATTATTTCGTGATTTACCCCTTGTGCTTTATAAGATGTGTAAAGCGGTACGATATACGCCTGGTCAAATACAATATGCTGCTCTAATTCTTTATATGTTTCCACATATTCGTCTGCTAACTCTGTACTTGCTTGATTGATCAACTCATCTGCCCGTTCATCCGCAAACAAGCTGTTATCTCCTTCTGAAGTAAATAACGAGCGTACCGCATAATCCGGATTGCCAGTTACTGTCGTCCAGCTGTTTAATGCTAAATCATAATTTCCTGCTTCTTTCTGCGTTGTAAAGCTACCGTAATCTGGTTGTATATTCAGCTTAACATTGAATCCATTTTTCGTCAGCTGATCACGCAGAATATTTAAATCATCCTCATTTGAACCCATTCCTAAAATTTCAACCGTATTATCCCCCGAATCTATTTCTCCGCTTCCACCCTCATTTACATCTGACTCCGTATTTAGGCAACCCGTTAAAATGAGCAAAAAAGCGCCTAACAAGACATATAATCTTTTCAATGTATTAACCCCCAAATTTAGTAAATATATTAATCTAGCTTTGGATCTAATGCATCCCTTAACCCATCACCTAAAAAGTTAAAGGACAAGACGAGTAAAATTATCGCGATACCCGGAAAAATAGCTAAATAGGGATTTGTCTCCAGATACATGCTTCCTACTTTTAATATATTCCCCCACTCTGGAATATGCGGTTCAACCCCTAAGCCGAGGAAGCTCAAACTACTTGTCGCAATCACTGCAGTTCCAATCGTTAAAGATGCCTTCACAATCATAGGAGCAAAAGAATTAGGAACGACCTGCTTAAAAATAATCTTCCACTCTGATTCTCCTAATGCCTTAGATGCCTCTACAAATTCCAGGTTGGAAACCGATAGCACGTTAGCACGCATTGTTCTGGCATAGGTCGGAATCGATCCCACACTTAACGCAATGATTAAATTAGTCGTGCTTGAACCAAATGCTGCAATAATCGCGATAGCAAGCAGAATACCTGGAACTGCATAAATTACATCCAAAATACGCATTAGTACATTGTCGAGTGTATTTTTATAATATCCGGCCAGAGCTCCTAGGAATCCGCCAATAACTAACGGAATAATCGTCGTTATGACTCCTACGGTTAATGAAATTCTAGCCCCATAGATAATTCTTGAGAATACATCCCTGCCAAAGTCATCTGTTCCAAATGGATAGGCTAAACTTGGCTCCATTAGCATGGATGCGTAGTTATTTTCCGTGGCAAATCTGTCTACAAATGTTCCGTAACTTATTACTGAAATGGAAAATGTAAAAATAACAAACAATAATCCAAGCATGGCTGTGAAGTTTTTAGTAATACTTAACCAGAATTTATTCCACCTATCAATTTTTGAATCATCTCTAATCACTGTTTTTAATAGAATGCTATAACCTAAAACAAAACCAAACAAATTTCCTGTAAACCCGGCTAATAATACCACACCACCTAACCATTTTAATTTCGAATAACCACCTTGAATCAAATCAATTTTCCCAAAAATGATTACTGTAATTAAAGAAAATATAATGAAGAGCGCCAAAATACTCATCGATGGTAAAAATGTATTAGATACATAAGGTTTAAAAATATTGAATAGTGACACAGTAAATATTAAAATGTTCGTCAAGAGCATATAATATGCCAATGTATATTCAATAGATTCTTCCTTTCTTAGCACTCTAAAAGCAAATGCAGTGATAAAAACATTTCCAACTGTTATCCCCAGCAACTGAAGGGTACTCAGGACCCTCGTCCTTTTTTGAATTTCGCCTTTGTCCCGCAAATCTTTCTTTAACAATTGAATAAGTACACCTTGCAAGACTGTTCCAATTAAATAGGCAAGTGTAACAATACTCCAAGACACACTCCAGAGACCTTCCTGATAATCATACGCATTAAAGAAGCAAACGATTGTCAATGCTAGAGAGAGAACAAAGGCAAAATGAGCATGCTTGTATTTTTGTGAGTTTTTAAGTATAAAAGTTTTTGGCAATGTCACTTTTTTCCACCTCGTTACGTTTTCTTCATTTCCGAACGGATTCTTGGATCCAGGAAAGCATATAAAATATCAACAACTAAATTCACGATCGATATAACAATCGCAATATAGACGACTCCTCCAAGGACAGAAGGAATATCCGGGATGAATTGTTTATCCACAATATAACTACCTAACCCACTAATATTGAAGACCTTCTCTGTGACTGCCGCACCCCCAAGCATCCCACCAAACTGAAGACCGATAATTGTTATGATCGGAATCATCGCATTTCGAAGAGCGTGGTTCATAAAAATACTTCTCGGCAATAGTCCCTTTGACTTTGCTGTCACAATATAGTCCTCACTAATGACCTCTAAAATAGATGAACGAGTCATCCGCGCAACGGAAGCAGTCAATCCTGTACCAAGTACAATAACTGGCATGATAATCGAAGCCATATCACCTGGATAATAGGTTGCAGGTAGTATATTCCACTTTATAGCAAACGTTAAGATGAAAATAAGTCCTTGCCAAAAGTTTGGAATCGATAAACCTATCAAGGCAATAAACATAAAGCTATAATCCCAAAATGAATTCCGTTTGGCTGCAGATATTATTCCAAACGGTAAAGCTATAATGACTGACATTAATAGTGACCATGTTGCAATAGTTAGCGTGATCGGAAAACGATCACTAATGGTTTTTATGACATTTTCATTTCCGGTATAAGAACTCCCCAAATCAAATGTAAGAATTCCTTTTATTGCATCCCACAGTTGCACAATGTATGGTTGTTCCAATCCGTATTGTTGATTAAAAGCCTCACGTTGTTCCATTGTTGCTGCTTCTCCCAATATGTTCGCGGCCGTATCCGTTGGTGAAAAGTGTAAGATGGTAAACACAAAAATAATCACAGAAATAATTACAAAAAGGGTTTGTACGAGTCGTTCCGCAATGTATCGAATCATTGGTCTCGGATAAACCAATAACAATAAATACATTAAAATTCCCGGGATGAAAGTAACTATAACGAAAAGTGGTTTTTCAAGACATTTTCCAAAAAAGGTAGCGTAATTTTCTCTCGTTAGATTTTCAGTAGCTAATTCTTTTTCCGCCATCTCTTGGATCCGTTCATTTGCCAAATTAGCCGCTTCATCGTTCATTTCTTTTTCATTCACCGGGCGATGGAAAAATTGTTGTTTATTTTTATATTGTTGTTTATAACGTTCCAACAAATTAAGATATGTAGAAGATTCTTTCTTTATGTTAATTTTCTTTTGCAGGGCTTGTTCATACTCCTTATTTCTTGCCCCTGTCAAATAAGCAATCCCGGTAAATATATGAATAAGCAAACCTGACAAAAATAGCAAACTACTAAAGAAAGTACTTTCACTCAAATTGCGGTAAGTTACAGCAAAGCCGTTCTCTTTAAGTTTAGGCAGTCAAATCACCCTCTTTGCATTAATCTTGATTATCCCTAGGGATTTAGTATACTATTCAATAGCATAAAATGTAATCAACAAGAAGTCAATATATTAAGACTACATAATTTCAATTATAACTATTTAAAAATGAGGGTAATCATAATGGAGAAAATTTTACAGGTAGATGATTTACACGTTTCCTTTATCACCCAAAATAAAGTAACGGAGGCTGTTAAAGGAATAACATTTGATGTACATAAGGGAGAGACTCTAGGAATCGTTGGAGAATCAGGGTCTGGTAAAAGTGTCACTGCCCGTTCAATTATGAAGCTATTGCCATCTCCTCCTTCTTTAATGACCGCTGGTAATATTCAATTTTTCGAAAAGCCAATTTCCGAGTATACAGTTCAGCAGATGGACACCATTAGAGGAAATGATATTAGCATGATTTTCCAAGACCCAATGACTTCCTTGAACCCAACGATAAGGATTGGAAAACAGATTGATGAAACCCTTCGGAAGCACCAAAAATTTTCATCTGCTGAAGCAAAGAAAAGAACGATTGATATGCTGAAAATGGTTGGCATTACGAATGCAGAGGAACGCTACAATCAATATCCTCATGAATTTTCCGGCGGGATGAGACAACGTGTCATGATAGCAATGGCACTCTCCTGTCAGCCAAAGTTACTAATCGCTGACGAACCGACAACAGCACTTGATGTGACAATTCAAGCGCAAATTTTACGTTTAATGAAAAGAATGCAACAGCAATTTGACACCTCCATTATATTGATTACACATGACCTTGGGGTTGTCGCTGGAATGTGTGACAGGGTCATCGTTATGAAAGATGGAGAAGTTGTGGAGCAAAATACGATTGAAAAAGTATTTTCCGCTCCAAAGCATCCATATACGAAAAAGCTTTTAAATGCATTACCACAAATTAATGCTAAAAAAGAACCTAAAGGACAAATTACGTTACCTAAAGATATCCAGCCTGATCAACCGCTAATCGAAGTGCAGGATTTAACACAAGAATTTCCCATGGGAGCAGGTCGCTCAATAAAAGCGGTTGATTCTATTAGCTTTTCGATTCATCCTGGTGAAACACTAGGCTTGGTGGGAGAATCCGGCTCAGGTAAGTCGACTACAGGTAGACTTTTATTACAATTACAAAAAGGGATTGGCGGCGATATTTTATACAGGGGCATGTCACTTAATCGAATGAACACGAAAGAAATGAAACAGCTTCGAAAAGAAATTCAGATTATTTTTCAGGATCCGTATGCTTCTCTCAATCCAAGAATGAAGATATTGGATATTATCGGTCAACCATTGGATATCCATAAATTATATAACACAAAAAAAGAACGGAGAGAACGTGTGGAGGATTTATTACAGCTCGTAGGGTTACAAAAGGAACATGCCATGCGTTATCCACATGAGTTCTCCGGCGGACAGCGACAAAGAATCGGGATTGCCCGTGCACTGGCAGTTGAGCCCAAATTCATTGTATGTGATGAACCCTTATCTGCACTTGATGTATCGATCCAAGCTCAAATTGTCAGCTTGCTGAAGGATTTACAGAAAAAATTCGGACTTACTTATTTATTTATCGCCCACGACTTGTCAGTTGTTAAACATATAAGTGACCGAATAGCAGTCATGAATGCTGGAAAAATTATCGAACTTGCCGAGAGTGAGGAATTATACAGTAATCCTATCCATCCATATACGAAATCACTTTTAGACGCTGTCCCTGTTCCGAATCCTGCAATCGAATCGGTTAGATTGAACAGAAATATTGAACGACGCAATTTCCATATTAAGGGGGGTGTTTTAAAAGAAGTATCGGACGGACATTGGGTATTACAATAATATAAGAAAGCGGATGGTCAGAAGAAACCATTCTGCTTTCTTTTTTATTATGATGTTTATCACGCATTAACGGTCTATAATACCCCCACCTCTAAACAGGAGGGAAGCCCAACATGTGAAGGTGGGGGATAGATAGTCCGTAAATCCCTGATTCTGTTCAACTAACATTCAGTGGCGGAGGTAAGGAAACCCCCACTGAATGAAGTTTCACTTTATCAACTTGGAATTCATACTGGAAAGCAAGAAAAAAGAGTCAAGAAAAATTAATTCCTTAACCCTATTTCATACTAATAAGCAAGCCGTGCTTCCAGCTCTATTTTTTCTGCTTTCCTTGTCTTAATAAGCGTAATCCATTTAAGATTACTAGAATAGTGGAACCTTCATGGAATAACACTGCCATTGGTAAATTCAATAATCCAAATAAATTCAAGATAACCAAGGCGAGAATCACCCCAATGGAAAAAGCAACGTTCCCAACAATAATTCGATTTAGTCTGTGACTTAGCTTGAAGCTATAAAATAGTTTGGCTAAGTTATTTTTTACAATAACGACATCGGATGATTCCATTGCAACAGATGAACCGCTTCCCATCGCGATACCAATATCTGCATTCGCAAGTGCTGGCGCATCGTTGATCCCATCCCCAATCATTCCGACAATCTTACCTGCTTGCTGGCTCTCATGAATGTATTTAATTTTGTCTTCCGGTAGACACGATGCAACATAATCAACTCCACCAACTTCATCTGCGACTTTCTTCGCAACCGTTTCGTTATCTCCTGTAAGCAAGGCAACACGGATCCCTTCCTTTTGGAATCCCGCCACCGCTTCGGCAGATTCTTTCCGCACGCGATCAGCAAGAGAGAAGTAGCCGACGATTTTGTTATTTTTTCCTACAAAAATATTCGTATTTCCGTCAATCGCTTTCTTCCGGTAATTATGAATATCTTCATACTGATCAAATACAGAAGGCTTTCCGATTTGAATTTCACCTTTTTTCATTCCGGAACCAGCTACTTCTTCAACCGGTTCATTCCGATCAATCTGGTCTAAATCCAAATAATTGAACGTGTCTACAATCGCTCTTGCAATCGGGTGACTGGACTGTTGCTCCATATATACGACTTCACTTAATGTATCCTCTTGTGCTGCATAATCAACAACTTCAAATTCGCCATGTGTAAGCGTACCAGTTTTATCACTATAGAGCACATCCATCGTGCTCAGTGCTTCCATTGCCGCTCCACCTTTAAATAACACACCATTCCTTGCCCCATTACTGATCGCACTGAGGGTAGCCGGAGTGGCGGATGCTACAAGTGCACATGGACTTGCTACCGTCAACATAACCATCCCACGATAAAATGCTTCTTGGAAGGTAAAATCATTAAATGCGTAAAGGATAAAAATAAAAATTGGAACCCCAACCAACACACTGATCACATATTTCGATTCAATCCGGTCAATAAATTTGGATACATTAGACGGCCGATTTTGTGCTTCTTCAACCATCCGTATAATATTGGAAAATACTGTCTCATTACTTAATTTGTTCACTTCAAGATGAAAAGCATGACCTTCATTAATTGTTCCTGCAAATACTTCATCTCCTTTTTCTTTACTAACAGGAACAGATTCTCCAGTCAACGCAGCTTCGTTCACCATTGTTTGCCGGTCCGTGATGCCATCAATGGGAATAAGCTCTCCTTTTGATACAACAACCATATCTCCTATGTTTAAATCGTCTGTCGGAATCTCAACAACTTCCCCATTATCTCTTAAAACTTGCGCAGTTGATGGAACTTGTGACATAAGCTCGGAAATAGCATTGGTCGATTTAGCTGATGCATAATCTTCAAGCGCCTCTGCTCCGGCGAAAATGAGTAAAAGAATCGCTCCTTCCGATTCATAATTAATAAGAACCGCACCAAGCGCAGCTAAAATCATAAGTAAGTCAACATTGGGAGATTTCGATTGAATGGTATCTACTACTGCACTTTTCGCAGCAAAGAATCCTAAAAAGAATATCGCTGCATAAAATGATAGTCGACTCACGATTTCAATAAACGGCGCGAATATAAATCCAAGAATAATAAAGAAAATACCAACGAGAAGAAACTGGCCAGGACGGCTTTTGATTAGATAGTTGAACATATTAAGTATCCTTTCTTGAGGAGAATTTAATAAAACAAACTATATACGTTATTACTTTATAGTAATTATAATTTAACTATACCATTAGAAAGGTTTTCCAGCAACTAAAATAGCAACCCACCTAACGAAACCAGGTGAGTTGCTTGTATTTTACTTTATTACAGTACAGCGTAACCTAATTTTTCTATTGTTTCCTTTATGTCATCAGCACTAACCTGTTCTTCATTAAACGTTGCCTTTACTTTACTTGAGTTGAACATCACTTTCGCTTCTTCTATACCATCGATTCTGCTTAAACCTGTTTCAATCTTTTTAATACATGTTGGGCAAGTGAGGGGCTCCAATTGAAATTTAACTGTTGTCATTATTCATCTCTCCTTTGTTATTTTCTACCTTTATCATATCCTGTATCCCATATTCTTTCTTTGACCTACGTCAAGTTTTTAAATTTTTTCTTTGATATTTTGTGCTCGCAGGGAATCGTTTCTATTCGCTGACCCCATTAAACAAGTTTTGCTTTAAGACTTTCTTTGACTTCTTGATTCTTCTTGTTGAAACGGATTAGTCGCATCGCATTTAAAATTACCGCAAGTACGCTTGCTTCATGGATGAACATTCCTGACGCTAGATTGATTACTCCTGCAAGTACTCCTATTAAGAGAAGGAACACGACTCCGACAGCAAGGAATGTGTTTTGCTTCATATTACGAATTGTCGCTTTTGATAAAGAATAAGCGTGGGAGTACTGCGACAATTTATCTGCCATCAAGACGACATCTGCTGTTTCCATTGATATATCCGTCCCTCCTTCTCCCATCGCAAGCCCGATATCTGCAGTAGCAATCGCCGGTGCGTCGTTGATTCCGTCCCCGGCCATGGCGACAACGTGACCGGATTCCTTCAACTTTTTCACATACTTTACTTTGTCTTCTGGTAACAATTCTGCATAAAACACATCAATGCCCAACTCGTTGGAGACAAGTTCTGCTGCATGTTTGTTGTCACCCGTCAGCATGATAATTTTCTTCACACCATTACGTCTCATTTCAGCTAGTGCAGCTTTAGCATCCTCTCTAATCTGGTCTGCAATGGAGAATATTCCTGCTATCGCACCATCGATGCTTACGAAAATAGCGGTATTTCCTGCCTTTTCTTGGTTAATTTGATAAATTGCCACTTCTTCTGGTATGTGGATTCCTTCTGCATTCATCAATTTACGATTACCAATTGCAAGCCCATAATCGCCAACGGTAGCTTTGATTCCGCCCCCTTTAATGACTTCACTACTTTCCGGCTCTCTTGTTAATTCAAGATTTCTTGCTTGAGCCTCCTTCACAATCGTTTGACCCAAGTGATGTTCAGAGATTGTTTCCGCTTCAGCTACAAGCTGTAATAATGTCACTTCATCATAATTACCGAACGTTTTAATATCCGTAACTTCCGGCTTTCCTTTCGTTAGTGTACCCGTTTTATCAAAGACAAGGGTGTCTACTTTGGAGAGGTTATCCATCATTTCTCCACCTTTTACGAGAACGCCGTTTCTTGCACCATTACCAATCCCCGCTACGCTCGATACCGGGGCACCGATTACGAGGGCACCAGGACAAGCGACAACTAAGAATGTAATCGCGATATGCAGATCCCTTGTTATCAGGTAAACGAGTATCGATAAAACAACAACTGCCGGTGTATAAATATTGGCGAATCTATCCAAGAATTTTTGTGTTTTTGATTTGGACTCCTGAGCTTCTTCAACTAACTCAATGATTTTCGCAAACGTCGTGTCATCCCCGACTCGTTCCGCAATCATTTCAATATATCCATTATCAACAATCGTTCCACTGAACACTTGATCATCGTTACGCTTTGATACCGGTACAGATTCCCCGGTGACTGCAGCTTCATTCAGAAAGGCTTGCCCAGAAACGACCTTTCCGTCTACTGGCACTTTTCCCCCGGAACGAATGATGATGCGATCACCTGCCACGACATTTTCCACTGGAATTGTCTCTGTCTCGCCGTTACGGATAACCGTTGCTTCCTGTGGTGCCATATCGACAAGGTCTTTCAATGAGCGGCGGGTCTTCTCCAGTGTACGTGTTTCCAAGTAATCCCCGAATAAAAATAAGAACGTCACGACAGCTGACTCAACAAACTCACCAATGAATAGAGCGCCGATGACGGCAATCGTGACAAGAAGTTCAATGCTGAACACCCGCATTCTTACGGCCTGGTACGCTTTAATGAAAATTGGAATTCCTGCTAAAACTGTAGCGAACACTAAGATTGCTTGCCTCAGCTCGTAGGGACCAAAATAATGAATAATAAGCGCGAGAATTAACGATGCTCCTGATAGAAACGTAATTTGTTTTTTAGCTTTATTAATCCAGCGTATAAACATCTTCATCTCTCCTTTTTGGTATATTTAGTATTGCGTTATCTTCTGCCTTTATCATATCGAAGAATCCAAAGGGAGTAATTGACACGCGTCAAGTTTTGAGGATAAGTTTAAAGTTAGTTTCTAGACATAGCGGGTTATAAAAAATCTTCAGAGGGTTTTAAGGAGCATAAACAATCCTTTAAAGAATGTATACTTAAATACAACATATATCGAAGGATTTCAAAGGATTTATCGCTCTTCAATAGGATGTAAATAAATGGGGATTTCATGTTAGATTGCCTGATGATTTAAAGGTAAATGGTGTCGTTAAAACGGATCAACTAAAAAATTTAGATTTCAAAGCTAGAAATTCTGAAACTATTGAAAATGCACCAGAAGAGATTGTTGAAGACTGCTTGAAGAAGATTAGGACATTTTTATAGTCTATATATAAGGATGTTTGAAAAAATTGTGGGATTTGATGATATCCTTTGTGCCGAATGTGATGAGATTTAATCTGTTCACCATTTTTCTCCCTCAACATTCTATTATAAACTCAATTTTTGCACTGATAAACTTCATAAAATTGCTCTTAACCACTGTACGAAGAGTTCAATACCATAAACGGACAGCTTTAGTAGTGAATTCAAGCAAAGTAAGTGTTTTCAGATGCTGATAAGATTTTCAGCCCGAGTGAACTAGGATCTTGTTCAAACGGGAATGGGGCTCCTCTATTTACCCGAGCGGACTGGAATCTGCTGCATTCGATCGATTAGAGCCCCGCTATTCACTCGAATGAACTCGAATCACCTTCAAACGAGTCATTAGAATCCTCTAATCACTCAATTGAAGTTTTGGGATCGTTCCATAACTATAATGAATTACTGGTTGCACTGATTATACCAAGGGATAGCTCAATGTTTCAGACTACGAAAGTTAAATTTAGAGGAAATTTATCTTTCTTTTCAACAAAAATACCAAAGAAACGAAGCAGCATTGTCTCTTTGATATTTTTTAATTATGATTCAATATACAGTTGAATTTCATTTCCTTCCACTTCAAAACGCCTCATTTTTGGCTTTTCTTCAAAATTAATCGATTGAACGATTAGATTTTCATGCAGCAAGTCATCAAACTTAACTAATACTTTTTGAAGTTCCGGATTAGCTTGGATAAAAAGATCTATTCTTAACTCAACAGGAAGATTCAACTCTTTCCGATACGATTGAACAGCACGAATAAATTCCCTAACCAATCCTTCTTCTTTTAATGCTTGCGTCAGTTCCGTATCTAATAAAACAGTAATATTATTTCGTTCTAATAATTCAAAACTGGATCTGCCTTTTTTCTCGATTATTAAATCACCTAAAGTAAGTGTTACCATTTCTCCTGTACTTAACGGTAACTTCAGTTCTTTTTCTTCAACAACTTTTTCTTTCTGTTTATCAGTTAGCGCCTCGACCTTATTTTTTACCTCACCAACGTACTTACCTAACTTTGGACCAACCACGGAAAAGTTTAATTTTAGATTGTATTGTAGATATGCACGCTCATCTACATTAAATATGACGTCCTTCACATTCAATTCATCCCGTATAATAGAAGCGTACTTTTCCAATTGTAATGAAGCAAATTCTTCTTTTAAAATGATAACCAGTTGGGCCAGAGGTAATTTCGTTTTTATCCCTGTTGTATTTCTGATCGATCTTGTAAGTTCAACTATTTGTAATACCGCATCCATATCTTTCTCTAATTGTTGATCGATCTTTGTCCCGTCTGGTGAAGGATAGTCAGATAAATGAACGCTATCTTCTACTAACTCGGAATAAATATCTTCTGTAATAAATGGAGTGTAAGGAGCCATGAGTTGCATGAGCTTCGTTAACACTTCAAATAAAGTGCTAAAAGCCGCTCGTTTATCATCACTCATTCCACTGCTCCAGAAACGCTGTCTGGAATTTCTCACATACCAATTACTTACCTCATCGATAAATAATGCTATCGATGTTGCACCCCTCGTAATTTCATATTCTTCTAAGCTTTGAGTAACTTCCTTTATTACCGTATTTAAGCGTGAAAGAATCCACTTATCAAGCACGTTCTGTTTGCCGCCGAAATCTTTTCGGGCATCAAATTGATCTATCTTGGCATACATGGAATAAAACGAATATACGTTTTGTAGTGTATCGATAACTTTAGATTTTGCCTGACTCACTGTTTGTTTAGAAAAGCGTTTATTATTCCAAGGCGAACTGTCGGCTAATAACGCCCATCTTAATGAATCAGCGCCGAATTCATGTATCAGCTCAGCAGGGTTCAATGCATTCCCTTTGCTTTTAGACATCTTTTGCCCATGTTCATCTAAAATATGGCCTAAAGAAAGAACTCGTTTATATGGTGACTGGCCGGTAAATAAAGTGGAAACTGCTAATAGACTGTAGAACCAGCCTCTTGTTTGATCAACTCCTTCAATAACTACATCCGCTGGGAATTGTTTCTGAAATAATGCTTCGTTTTCAAATGGATAATGATATTGAGCAAATGGCATCGAACCACTATCAAACCACACATCGATTACCTCGCTCGTTCTAATCATTACACCTCCGCAAGAACATCTGAGGTATATCCGGTCCACGTATGGTTTATGCAACTCAATATGTTCAGGTAACTCCTCGGTAGAAAGGTCTCTTAATTCATTTATAGAGTGTGGGGCTTTTTCAGCGCCACAACCCTCACAAGTCCATACGTTTAACGGAGTTCCCCAGTATCTGTTGCGTCCGATATTCCAATCAACCATGTTATCCAAAAAGTTCCCAAACCTTCCATTTCTCATATGGGGCGGGTGCCAAGCCACTTCTTGGTTATTTGCTTTCATTTTTTCTTTTACAGCAGTTGTTTTAATAAACCAGCCTTCCATGGCATAATAAAGAAGTGGGCTATCACACCGCCAACAATGAGGATAGCTGTGTTCATATTTTTTCTTATCGAATAAAAGATTTTCTTTGGCAAGCATTTTTATAATCTCGACATCACAATCTTTCACAAATTGCCCTGCAAGCGGAGTGACATAATCCTTATACCGCCCCTTTGTATCAACAACATTTACAAAGTCAAATCCATAATCCTTGATTGCCTCATAGTCATCTTCCCCGTGTGCAGGAGCCAAATGAACAATACCAGTTCCACTATTTTCCGTTACAAAATCCGCTCCAATAATACGATATCCTTTATCTACTGTGACATAATTAAAAATGGCTTCATATGAAAGACCAATCAATTCTTTTCCTTTTAACACATCCAATATCTCATAATTTCCCTTTAAAACCATAGGTGCCAAAGACTCTGCCAAAATATATATATCTTCTTCAACTCTGACTCTTACATAGTTCATATTCGGATTCACAGCAAGTGCAACATTACCTGGTAACGTCCATGGCGTTGTTGTCCAACCTAGAAAATATTCGTTTTCCTTCCCTTTCAAACGAAATTTTGCGGTTACAGATAGATCTGATACATCTTTATACCCCTGTGCAACTTCATGTGAGCTTAGAGAAGTCTCACAGTTTGGGCAATACGGAACAACCCGGTGTCCTTTATACAACAATTCTTTCTGATGGATAATCGATAAGATATTCCAAACAGACTCAATATATTCATTGTTCAACGTTACATAAGGGGCATCCATATCTACCCAATACCCAAGTTCTTCGGTGAATTCTCTCCACTCATTTTCATAAGTGAAAACACTCTCTTTACACTTTTGGATAAAATTTTCAATCCCGTACGCTTCAATCTGATCCTTCCCACGAATGTTTAACTGCTTTTCAACTTCTAACTCGACAGGTAAACCATGTGTATCCCATCCCGCCTTTCTTAATACTTGATATCCTGACATCGTCTTATATCTTGCTACAAAATCTTTGATGGTTCTGCCAAGTGCGTGACCTGCATGGGGTAATCCGTTAGCTGTCGGCGGCCCTTCATAAAAAACATACGTCTCTTTCCCCTCGCGATTAGAGATTGAATGTTGAAAAGTTTTCTCCCGCTCCCATTTTTTACGTATTCTTAATTCCCTCTCGACATTTGTTTCCTTCAAAATATCACCTCATTTAATATTAAAAAAGCCCGATTCCACCTACGTAGAATCGAGCTCCTATTTAACTCGCCTTTAAACAAAATAAAAAACCATCGCAGTGGTGGTTTTTTTACTTGCTAAATACACTACGTACTATCATACGTGTCCTGGTTATCGGTAGGATGCCGTCAAAGTTTAATTCCATTCAACTTTGCTTCTCGGAAAGGATTTTCATTACGGACTTACCATTGACTCTCAGCAATTCGTCAACTCTCTGTAGATAAGATTCCATAATTACTCGTTTTCGTCATCAAATTGGATATTAAATTGTTGTAAACAATATCTTATTATTGTATAAATGTCAAGTTATAATTTACAAATACTCCATAATTTCATTGTTCCCCTTCATTTAATTTTCGAGCGTTCCAAAAACTAAAGTTTCTGTGCTCTACTTTACACCTTCCTCACAACAGTCACCCTCTGTATAAACAGATAACTAAAAAGATATAAACCAATACCGATTACGAAAATCGTTGCAAAAGTCAGCATGGATGCATCAGATAAAATATTCGCAAATGCTTCAATTAACCAGCCCTCAAAAAGACCATACAAGATTACGACTAGTATTGCTCCTAATGTAATTCCTCCACCTAGTAAACCAGATTGGTAAAATATTAATCCGACTAATAATAGTAAGGCCATAAGAAAGAACATAATGAATGTATCAATAACTGTTCTTGTCAACCACGTATCTGTCAGCAGCATAACCGGATGTCCAAAAATATAGTTTGTAACACCGAAGACGTTAAGCAGCCCTTCTAAAATTGTCTGCAAGGTATTAGCCGCTATCGCCATTAATAGGGAATAGCAAAAGAAGAAATAGGCATAGCTCAGAAAAATGTTTTTCCGAATCGCTCCCATTTTCAATCCAAAAGGAATGTCCTTTTTAACACTTTGAAAAGCAATAATTGCGACATTCGTATACGTTGCAAACGGGAACGCCCAATAAAATCTGCTCCCTTCTACGCCCATCAAGAAATAAGCCATAATACTAGTAGCAACGGTAATCGCAATTAGAATCGTCCAAAAGATCTTCACATGATACTTCATGTCTTGTGTATAATAATAAATAAGTCCTTTCACTTGATTATTCATGCGTGCGCTCCTTTCTTTTCTGTCAAATGAATCATTAATTCCTGTACCGGAACCGCTTCTGCATCTAATCCGAAATCTTTCGCTTCTTCGCTAGTACCAAAGGCATAGGCCATTGAATTTCCTGCAAGACTTTTGAGTTCAATCACATCTTTACCTTGTAAAAATTGATCTACTTTTTCCGTCGGTCCAGACACGGCTACCGTTTGTTGTCTTAACACCTCTGAATCCTCCTGCAAAACGACCAAGCCTTCCTGCAAGATAATTACCTCTTCAAACATTAAACTCACCTCATCAATTAAATGGGTGGAAAAGATGATTGTTCTTGGATAATCCTCGTAATCCTCTAACAATAATTCATAAAATCGTTTCCGTGACGGCGCGTCCATTCCAATATATGGTTCATCAAAAACGGTAATCGGAGCCCTGCTCGCTAAGCCAACCGTGATACCTAAAGCAGACTCCATCCCTTTGGATAATGCTTTTACTTTTAATCGAGGTGTTAGATTAAATTCTTTTAATAAATCTTCTGCAAAGGAGTAATCCCAATTCGGATAAAAGTAAGAAAATATCTTTAACACATCTTTGATTTTCAGTTCTTTGGGGAAGTTATTGGATTCCTTAATCAGACAAATCGATTCCGTCAATTCTTGCTGATCGAATGGATTTTCACCAGCAATTTTTATTTCTCCACTCGATGGCATAATTTGGCCACTAAGAATATTCATGAATGTCGTTTTCCCGGCACCGTTTCTCCCAAGCAGACCGTAGATTTTATTTTTCTCGAGTGCAAAAGATACATGATTTAATGCATACTTTTCTCCATACTTCTTACTCAAATTATTCACTTCAATCTTCATATCCTTCATCCTTCCTTTGCAGCATTTCTATAAGTTCTTCATCTTTAATCTGAAGCTTTTTTGCTTCCTCTTTGAGTGGTAGCATGTAATTGTCATAAAAAGTCTGTTTCCTTTTCTCCATAACAATCTCTTTTGCTGTTTCGGTAACAAACATGCCCACCCCTCTCTTTTTAACCAATATTCCTTCTCCGACCAACTCATTAATCCCTTTTCCAGCGGTTGCAGGATTAATTTGATAAAAGGCAGCAAATTCATTCGTTGATGGTACCCTGGTCCCCGTCTGATAGGATTCATCCATAATCGAATCCTCAATTAAATCCTTTATCTGCATGAAAATTGGCTTGCTGTCATCTAGTTTTTTCTTCATTTAAGTTCATTCCTTAGTTGGTTAATTACTTATGTAATTAACCATATAACACCTTCAGATAAATGTCAATCCCATTTTCTAAAATTAAGCTTAAAAAGGCTCGATCCCACATATGCAGAATCGAGCTTGTCTATAATAATTTTGCCATATAATATTCATCCATGAACTCATCACCTATAAGCAAGGAATGCCTTTTGGTCCCTTCTATTTCAAACCCTGCTTTTCTATATAATGAAAGAGCTGTATCATTCTTCGTAACCACAGTTAATTCCAACCTTCGAATATTCCTATCCCGTGCCCAACGATCCAACCGATAAAATAGTTTTGTACCAATTCCTTGTCCTCTCTTGGCTTGTAATATGCCGACAACGATATAAACGGAATGCTTATTTCTTCGTGCCTTTCCACCTATTGCAAAAAGATAACCCACTAAATCCTGCTCCTTTTCTGCTACAAATATCGTAGAATTTTCACTTGCTTGTATGCTTTTGATCATTTCCACTTGGCTCTCTGCCTGAACTTCTCTTTCACCAGATTCCCAGAGCATATATTTTGAATTTTTTTCGACTTCCTTTATAAGATTAGCTAATTTTTTTGCATCAGTTGTACTAGCTTTTCTAATAATCATCACTTTCTCCCCTTAATTCTATATTTATTAATTATTCTAACTCAATTAATCTTACCATATATTTCAAAACTAAATTCCTAGTTATTAATGGAATTAATCTTAAACAGTTAGAGGACTGGATTGCGATCAACCCAGTCCAATACTAAAGGCATTTTTTGTTACATGTTAATTTTTCTTTTGTACAGCAATCCAAATTTCGCTATAAACAAATAAATCCCCCGTAAATGAAATTTCATTTCAGGAGCCTCAACCAATTCATAATCTGATGAAGGGAGCCACTCAGAAACAATTCATATTTTTCAGCATCGCTTATTCCCTCCTTCATAAGATTATTATAATAACAATTGAAAACGAATACCCGAAAAATTAGAACCGGATATTGTCGGTTTAAAACACGAATAGCATTAACTAAATTTTAAAATAATTATTAAATTTTCTCTTGACATTTATACGAAACCTATGTAGAGTAAAAATTATCAAAATTAAATATGTAATTTTCTTATCTAGAGAGGTGGAGGGACTGGCCCTTTGATACCTCGGCAACAGACTTTTTGAAGCACTGTGCCAATTCCAGTAGCGTTAAGCTTGAAGATAAGAAGAGAAACTAGTAATGCGATTTAAACCTCTTCTTATATTAAGAAGGGGTTTTTATTATTTTATTACATATAAAACAGGAGGAGAAGAAATGAAACGTACTCTAGAACAAAGGTTAAAAGAAGGAACAGTTATTGTTGGAGAAGGGTATTTGTTTGAATTGGAACGAAGGGGTTATTTACAAGCAGGGTCATTTGTACCGGAAGTGGCACTAGAAAACCCAGAAGCACTTAAACAAACCTATAGAGATTTTATGAATGCTGGATCTGATGTGATCTTAGCGTTTACGTATAATGGTCATCGAGAGAAGCTTCGCATTATTGGTAAAGAAGATTTATTAGAGCCGCTAAATCGGAGTGCAATTCGGTTGGCAAAAGAAGTAGCCAAGGAACACCCGACAGAGGAAGCACTTGTTGCGGGAAATATTTCGAATACAAATATTTTTGATCCAAATAATCCAGCTTCCAAGGAAGAAGTGAGAAGTATTTTTGCAGAAATGGTGAAATGGTGTAAGGAAGAGGGCGTTGACTACATTGTTGGTGAAACATTTTATTATCATGAAGAAGCATTAATCGCCTTGGAAGAAATTCAAAAACAAGGTTTACCTGCAGTGATTACGTTAGCCTTATTTGCGGAGAACATTTTAAGAGATGGATATACGGCAGATGAATCATGTAAAATCCTTTCTGAAAAGGGGGCATTAGTAGTTGGTCTGAACTGCTTCCGCGGACCTGATACAATGCATTCATACTTAGTGGACATCCGAAAAAATGTAGATGGCTATGTGGGCGCTCTACCACTTCCATATCGGACAACGGAAGAAAATCCGACATTCTTTAATTTGCCTGATGCCGGATGCAATTGCACATTGCCTACGGAAACAACTTTCCCGACTGCACTTGATCCGCTTTACCATAATCGTTTCGAATTAGCGGAATGGGCAAAAGAGGCAAAAGAAATTGGTATTAATTATATCGGCTTATGTTGCGGTGCTTCACCTGCAATGCTAAGAGAAGTTGCAGAAGCTGTCGGAGTTGAAACAATAAATTCAAAATTCTCCCCGAACATGGAGAAACACTTTTTATTTGGTAATGATGAAACACTTAAAAAGCACAACACGGAATATCGTACAAAGGCATAATAAGATGACTGTTTTTTAATGAGTAACCCAACTTTAGCACTGTTAAATTCATAAAAATGCTCTACATCACTGTACAGAAGATAATAAGAAATGAAACAAGTTAACAATCAATCGATTTAAATAAAAAAGCTTACCATACCGAAATGTATTTGCTACAGCCAGCACATTTCTTTCGGGTAGGGTAAGCTCTCTCCTCATTTTAAATTTCGTAGTGCTTTTAAACATGATGATTATATTTATTCTTCGTCCACTTCAATATCTTCATCGACTACAGGGGCCTCCGGTTCATCATCAAAAAAGTCTGGCGGATTAGGTGGTGCGGAGGCATTATTACTAATACTGATTTCAACGGTATACGTCATTGGTACGAATTCATTGAATTTACTCATATTCACCACTGTTCCCTTTACTTCTGGAGAATAGACATACTTGACTATATACTTAATATCAGCGCCTTTTGATTGATATTCATCAAAGAATAACCGTGGCAGATCTCCTTCCATTTGACCACGGAAATCAGCTAAATACGGCTTACCTAATGAATACGTAACAGTAACACCCTTATCATCTTGGTCCGTTAATTTGGTTTCCGCCTCAACGGATTGGGAAATGAATCTTCCATAAGGTATGTCTGTATTGTATCTCTCTTTTACCGTCACATCTAAATCCGGGTAATTGCTAACTGCTTCCTCCGCAGTCAGTCCCCAAAAGTTTGGAACGACCGTAGCTTTACCTACAGATACCTTCACTTTCATCTTATCTCGTTTTGCTACCTTTTCATCTGCAGCTTCACTTTGACTAATAATATGTTCTGGCTCGATACTGTCAGAGTCAGCTTCTTCATAAGTCATGTCAATTTCATTCGTTTCTGCCCACTTTTCCACTTCTTCTTTGGGCTTTCCTGTAAAGTCAGGTACCGTTATATTCTTTTCAAAAACTTCCTTTCCTTTTGAATAATAGACGGCTGCACTGTGTTTACGTTGATATTCCGCCTCATCGACCCCACTATCCCGGATCGTAGTCTTAATATATTCCCCTTCTTCAAGGTCATCACTATACTCTGTAACCAATTGCAGGTTTTCCGCTTTATTTTCGTCAATCCAATTCCGTGCTTCCTCCTGGCTCATTTCCGAAAAGTCTGGGAGCGGTATAACCTCTTCTGGATCTGGTCCCAAGCTGCTCGTTAACTCTAGAGTCTTCCCTTTCCGTATTTTATCCCCAGCAGCTACACTTTGCTCAAAAACCTGATTGGCATCATATTCCATATTATACTCCTGGTTTAATTCAATTTCGACATCATTCTCACCTGCCCATTCCCGGGCCACGGATACAGACTCTCCTACAAAGTCTTCAACCTTCACATGGACAAGCAGATAATAGATGAAGAAAATCAAACCACAAGCTAAAACGGATCCTGAAATAATCAGCCACATCCGACGTCTCTTTTTTCTTCGGTAGTCCAGATCAATTTCCACTTCTTCTTCGGCATCCCGCTGTCGGCTGTTCCGTGTAGGGGAAGGCGCCCGCGGAGGATCGGTCTCAAGTTCAGATTTGTTATCTTCTATTTCCGAAGCAGGCGCTTGGTTTTCTTGGTTTTCCTGGTTTTCTCGTTTTTCCGGCAACTCTGTTTCTTCTTGATTCTCTGTTTGCCTATCTTGCTCCTCTTTTACTTGTTTATCTTTATCTTCCTCTTGCTCATTCAGCATATCTTGATACTTATCTTTATTAAATTTTGATAAAAAATCACTCATAAGAAGATAGTACACCTTTCCTTAGCAAGTAAGCCTGATCCGATTGCACTGCAATTTCATTGGAGTGCGTTACGACAACGACACATTTATCATGTTCGTGTGCCATTTTCTTAAAGATATCAATGATTTCCTGCTCCATCTCTTCATCCAAGTTCCCCGTCGGTTCATCGGCAAGAATCAACTCTACGTTCGTCGCCAGCGCGCGGGCAATCGCCACACGTTGCTGCTCTCCCCCGGAAAGCTTGTTAACCGGACGATCGGCTTTACTTTGTACAATCCCGATATAATCTAGTAAATTATATGCAACTGTTTTTACATCTTCCGGAATGTCATTTTCTGTAATTGACATCGGAATCAACACATTTTCCACCGCAGTGAAGGTCGGGATTAAATTATAGCTTTGAAAAATAATACCGACATTATTACGGCGATACTTTTCATAGCCTATTTTCTTAATATCTTCATCATTAAACAAAACGGTCCCGCCATGCGGTGAATCCAAAGCACTGAGTAGGGATAAAAGAGTCGTTTTCCCTGAACCGGATTGCCCTAAAATCGTGTAGAACTTCCCCTTTTCAAAAGAAACAGATGTGTCTTTCAATATATAACGACGCTTGTCACCATCTTGATAATAATAATTTAAATCTTTCGCTTCTAATATCATCATTTCACCCCTCCATTACATCAGTATTTTCTTTGGATTCAACCGTAAAATATAAACAAGCGGAATAACCGTTGAAATTAAAATCGTTAACAGTCCAATTCCATAGAAGATAAGAATATAGCTTGAATTAAGGCTTACCTCATATGAATCCAAGACATCTTCTGTTGTTAGATTCGTCTGGATTTCACTAAAATACATCATTTCATCTTGAGATGTATTATGATCAGCTTTCATCATCGTATCGGATACCTGTCCGGCTATGAAGTTACCGCTGAATAGGGATAGCGTAATCCCAATTAAAGCAACAACCATTACTTCGATCAGTATTTGCCCGACAACGCGACCCCGTCGTTCCCCTAAAGATAAATAGATTCCTAGTTCACGTTTCCGGTCTCTCAAGAATAGTAGAACTACTAAACCAATAATCAGCACCGTTGCAATGACGGCAGCCGCTAGTACATATTTTGCTAGTTTCGACATCGACTCTACCGGACCGGCAATACTATCATACTGATCCGTAGCACTGACTACTGTATAAAGCTTCGGCAGTAATGGAGCTACCTCTTCTTCAAATGCTTCACTATCTTCCGGATTATTTAAGACGAACATTGGAGTGTAATATTCAAAGGAACTATCTTCCCCTTCCGCCTCCATCATCTCCGCAAATTCTTCATCTGACTTCAATAGCTCTTCCCAATAATATTCGGTTTCACTACGGACAATCTCATTTGGGACGTAGATTGTATTTTGGTAATCCATATCCATGAAATCGAACATTCCATCTTCTGAATCTTCCCCTGCATCTTCCTTCAGTGTTTGAGATTCAAATAAGCCGATTACTTCCAATACTACATCACGGGAAGTAACTATTTCCTCTTCACCGGTCTCATCATCATAAGTAAAGACCATATTGGATAACGTAAAGGTATCGCCCACATGCAGATTATTTAATTCTGCTAATTTTTGCGAAATAATGGCGACAGAAGTACCGTTTTCCACTTCTTCCTCGTTAAAGACGCGTCCATCAACTAATTTCGCCTTCTCTTCTTCAAAATCAAGAACAGGAGCATAGTTAATTCCTTTCATCATAAAGTCCATACTCGGGCCAAATTGAACTAAATCTTCCATATCTTCACCCTGATAACTCTCAATACTCTCTGACCCTAGAGAGGTGGACATATTATAATCATAATATTTCACATAGGAGAGCTCACCAATTTGTTTTATCAAATCGATATCAATGTCTTCAATTTCCGTTTCCATCAATTCCGCTTCACTGAGAGCATCGAGCTCTTCATAATCAATCTCAACCGTCGCAGCAGCGCCAAGTCTCTCTTTGATATTCGACTCCACATTACTAGTTGCTTGCTGGATGGAAATTGCCCCCGATATTAAATTTCCCAATATAAAGATAACAGCCAATAAAATTAATGATTTCCCCTTGTTTCTAGTAATACCTAAAAATCCCCGTTTAATAAAATTCATTACAAACCCCCTCACTTCATATTTTTTCCCTTTTAATTTTCTAAAAAAAGTAAACTTATGTATCTAGTATATAGAACTATTACCTATTATCCAACAACATTTTTCATTTATCTTAAAAAAACTCCTCAAGGAGAGATTGCTCTAACCTTTAGGAGTTTAGTTTCTTTCACTATATTATTTGTATGTAAAAATTTTCACCTCATCATTACTGTCGATCGTTGCTAATAGAATTTCCTTTAAATCAACTGCAAACAATGCATGAATTTTTTCTTCAACCAGATCTCATCTTTTCCAAATTGATTAAGTGTTTCAACATCAATCTGTCCTTCTTTAACAATTGGCATGGGAAAAAATAATGGTTTAACAGCAATTTGCATGTCCGTTGGAGTAACTGTGTTATACTGCGAAAATAAAAACACGGATAAACTGCCGCCTGGTTCCCATAATGCAAGAGAAACTTTATTAATATCATCTATTTTTTGCTTTCTTAATTCTGATAATAAAACATCGAGTGAGATTCTTGCTTTTAATAAACCTTTATAAATAATTTGTCCGTTTTTAATAAGCGGAATTGGGGTTGGTTCAAGGAACTTCCGCAGCGCTCTCCATTTTAAACTTAAATATACACCCACCGTATACAGTATTACTAATACAGATATCGTGATCATCGAACCTTTTAACCCTAGTTGCTCATCAGATAAAGGGTGTGCAATAATATTCCCAATTAATAAAGCCATCATAAAATCAATTAATCTTAACTGGGATATGGATCGTTGCCCCATTATTTTAGCCACGATTAACAGAAAGAAAAACGCAACAATTGCTCTTAGGACCCATTGTATAAAATTAAGAGACTCTTGTTCACCAAAAAACTCCAAATCATTCACGCCCTCGGTCTTAAGTTTTCATTTGTTATTATTACCTGTAAGCCTTATTCCCAATATTTACATGGGAGCAAGGCTGCTTTGAAACCAATTATCTAATTTATTGAACAATTAACCCGAGCACAAACTCCTTCATATCCACAAAGCGCGGAAAGACAGGTTTTTCGTTTGTACCTGCAATTACCAATGGTACCAGCGATTCTTGTCTGTGTAAGGAACCATGTGCTGCACCTGAAAGATGAGCTGGTGTAGATTGGGCTTTAAATTCACAGCCCGGTTTCGCATTTACCACAATAAATCTTCCCTTATGAGAGTGTAAAGCACCATATAAACGTGCTAACGCATCCGGATAATCTCCATAGGACAATACTTTATCATTCGACAACGTCAATTGAAGAAGCTCATGATTTCCGTGCACGTTCCATGTTTGATTATATACATCTCTATACTCCCCATCCCGGCTATATCGCAAGGAACCTTTTCTCATTCCCGATTCAATGTTTACGGAAGCCCCATCGTCGTTCTTCCAAGCAATGATATCGATACGGTGATCCTTTTTTAACCTTTCGATAATAGGAGCCAATAAGAGATTCTCATTCAGCACATAAATATAAGCCATACGCTGATTCACACTAAAAGCTAGCTGATCTTTTTTATGTACTGGACGTTCAATCCGCGCTATGCGGTAACTTTTCAGCAGTTTACGTAAGTCAATAACAACATCTCGATGTTTGGTACCTGTTGCAGCATGACCGTTATCCCCAATAATCAGCCATACATTCTGATTAAGCGCTTCTTCCCAACTTGAATATAAATTCAATGTTTTTTGTATTTCTTTATCTATTTTCGTAATGCCCTTTATACCCAGCGGACCTTTAAAATGAATACGGGCGTCCATATCCTGAAAAATACAGAAAGTAAACAAAGGAAGTTTATTTTTACGAATTAAATACCGAAGTTCCCTTGCTGTATATTTACGATTTCCTGCAGCTATCTGGGTTGGAAAACTCCATGACCTTAATTTTGAAAAAGTCCCTAACGAGAAAATAGAAGGGCCTTCAGCTGTCCACTTGCCATCTTCAAAATGAGTCAACGTGCTAAGCAGCCGTGGCACACGCAAACGTTTAGGGGTATTTCCACGATAGACAAAAGAATTAATAGAAGCCGAGGGAATTCCCAGCGCAGCCAATTCTTCGTAAATGGTGGTGACTTCATCACTCAAATGATCATGGTTCAAGCGATACAGCATATTATGAACAGATTTTCGCATTCCCATCCGAAATGTTTCCCGAAAGCCCGTACCGTAATTAATGAACTGCTTTTCCGAATCATCGAACCAGTTCAACCCCGGTATATGATGTTTATCCGCATATGTACCTGTCAAAAGGCTACTGTCTATGGTTACAGACATCGTTGGAAACGAGGTTACCATATTGGATATGTAATTACCGTTTTCCATTAAAAACTGTAAAGCGGGAGCGCGCCCTGTTTGGGCAGCTACCTCCAATGGCCCACTCATCAACGAATCGATATTTAATAAAATAACTGGTTTTCGTAAAGATCGAGCTGCTTTCATATCCCATTCATCCTCATCACGTTTGTTTGCGGAAAAATAAAATTAGGAGTTACTACTCCCTAGAAAATATTGTATCCTTTTGCGGATAAAATTATCCCATTGTTCCTGCGTATCTTTGTGAATAATGGGGTTTTGTTTTCCCTTTAGCATGTTCGTCTTACCTTAACGGGAAAAGAACTGGGGGTTATTTTACCTTTAGCATGTTCTTCTTACTTTAATGGGAAAACAACTGAGGGTTATTTTCCCTTTAGCATGTTCTTCTTACTTTAATGGGAAAACAATAGGGAACTATTAGCCTTTTAGGGCGCTCAGCTTGCCCTAATAAGAAAACAATCGATTCCTATTTTCCCCTACGCATGATTATCTTACTTAATTGGGAAAGTATCCGTCCACCGGGCACCGGAACGGTAATCAGAGCACAAAAATCATAAATCTTATATTCACTACCCTTCTTCATTTTTCATATCCGACCAAGGAACAAATGAAAATGGAACCCCAACAAATTTTGCTGTTGTTTCATCAAAGGATACGAGATCTTGTCTCGAAATTTCTTTCAAAGAATGTTTGCCCATTGCACGGATACCTTCCTTGATTTCTTCTACACTTGATGTTAAATAATTTGCCGCTGCTTGAGCACCATCGTCAATGTTAAATTGGTTGGCGAATTTCCCTTCATGAAAAGCAACTTCAGTTGGTGGTTCAAAAGGAACTGCCTTTAGTGATTGATTATGGGTGACAGCAAATAACAATGCTGATCCTATATAGACAGCATCCGCCCCTAAAGCAAGCACTTTTAGAAACTCACTTGGTGTAAATAACCCGCCTGAAACAATTAAACTTACGGAATCTTTCTTTCCGAGCCTTTCCAGATGATTAACAGCACGAACAACTGCGTGGAGCGTAGGTATTCCGAAGCTGTCAGATAAAATCGGAGCACCACCATGGGTTGAGCCTTGGCCGCCATCAATTGAAATAAAGTCTATTCCGAGGTGAAGTGAAGCTTCAATATCTTCTTCCAATCTCCCGCCAGCAGCAATCTTTACCCCAATTGGAACACCGCCAGAAACTTTCCGTAGTTCCTTTACTAAATCCTTAAGGTCATCAATCGTTTGATCGTCAAAAAAATGCTCATAAATTTGAGCAACTTCTCCTTCCTTAAGGCCCATCAGCTTCCTCGCTCTCCCTGTCAAATTCTCCGGTTGAATTTTCGCTCCCATGCCCATCTTAGCACCTTGGCCAAGTTTAATCTCAATCATATCTACTTGTTTATAAAGCTTCTGTTCTTTCGCCCAAGCTGTTTTGGAAAACTGCAAGATTAGCTTGCCGCCCAACTTTAATTCTTCGGGTAACACCACTCCTTCACCGGTGTTAATTGCAGTATTAACCTCTTTAGCTGCCTTCGCAAGGGCCATCCGTACATGCTCACTTAGTGCCAGCCCATAAGCCATTCCACTAATCAATAATGGGATTTCAGTATTTAAAGGTTTTTTTGCCTTGGGACCGATCGTAATTTTTACATCAACTTCATCATCGCTATCTGTAGGAAACGTGGTAATTTGGGCAGGGATGAATGTTAGACTAGACAAATGCGGCCAAGACCTAGAACCACCGATTGGACGGTGTAGAACTTCACCTGAATCTGCTCGCAGATTATTTTCCAACATATTCTGTAAGCCAACATGTGCAAGTCCTGGAATTAATTCGATCAAATTTTCTTGATAGCTATCCGTAAATATTATGTTTCCAATTTTTTTTACGATTGCTTTAAAAATCCAGCGTCTTCCGAAAATGAGAAATAAAAGGATGGCAAGGACTATCGTAACCAATATAAGTGTTATTATTTGTAACATCATTACCAGTTCACTACCTTTTTTAATGACAATCAATAAACGAACGGCTAATTAGGAGAAGATTGCTTTTCCTCTTCCTTCTTCCAAGGAGGATCAGCATCTTCATGTAATTTCTGATTTACTTTATAAATGGAAAGCGGGATGAGGTATGCTAAAACAGTACAAAACACCCCTAATAGGGATGGTATCCTTTCGGTGATCATGCTCCACATTTCTACTAATCCCCTCTCGAGTTTACGCGAACTGAAGTACCTGGTTGTGTAATCGTTCCCTTTACATTAATGGTAATTTTACTTTCGGAAAAATAATTTTCCCCATGATCCCAATCTTGTTTTATTTCATTCCATAGTTTATTATGATGAATCCTAAGATATTTATCGAAATCCAGCACATCAACTTGTAGTTCATCCTTCATTTTTCGGACAGCTATTTCCGATAATTTTTTCACCTCCTTTTCAAACGCTTGTTCAAATATCTTTAAATTTTCTTCTTTATAGAAATCTACCGTACCAAAGTATTCTCTAATCGCTGCTGTTAATGAAATATCTACTTGAAATTCCAATGCATTTTTATCACGATTCAACAGCTTATAATCACTGCTACTCCCCGTAATTTCAAATGTGGCCTGTTCACCCTCGACTTCAGTAGTAACACTACCATCCTGGGCACCGCCAGTAATAAATTGTCGCCCTTTTGCATCTGCTCCCGTTAGTGTATCAACCAGTTTATTTGGCTTTTCAGCAATTACCGCTATACCTTGGTAATATATAGAGTTGTCTGCCACCTCAGTAAGGAGTGGTACCGTAAAGCTTCGATTGATTAATAGCTTTTCTTGAACGTCTCCAATCTGGATCGGTTTCATCGTTGCCACAGATTCAGCATTCTCCATTATTTCGGTTATATACTCTGCCGGAATCTTGACATGTTCCGGCTCAACATTTAGAAGAGTTTTTGCTTTGTTATCAGCTACAACAATGAAGATACCCCTTCGCATGTACTCCTGCCTGACAAAAACGTCTAAAACATTTGCAAGCATATCTTCTTGCTCAGCTAACTCTTTAGATATAATAACTAAATCTAAATGTTCGACATCCATTTTTCGATTTTCCTGTCTTGAAATATCCCGATTTGTCTCGAATATTCCTTCTCCTGTTCTGCTTATATTTCGATATGCTTTTCCTCCCCCGGGCTCTGTAATTGTACCTAAACCTGCAGGAACTATAATTTGCTCGGTTAATTCAAGGATTGCCTTTCCACCATCATCTTCAGCCAAGTCAATTGCAACTGCAGATAAAAATGCTCTTTCTTCTATTTGCACCTCATCCCAACATCCTGAAAGAGTGACTAAGAAGAAAATAAGAAGTGGCATGATAGGAAGCATTTTATTGTCCACGATTTTTGCCTCCTTTAATCCCATACATGATCCAAAGCGGAATCACGACAAATACAGGGAGAATAGAGGTTGTATAAGCCAGATACTCTTCAAATTTGACATTTTCCAAAAAGTTATTAGGAAGCGTCGAGATGAAATAAATAAGAGGTGATAGCCCAAATACAATCGTATGCTTTTTAAGCTTTGGCAAAATGGATTGCAGTGCCATTACAGCGACATCATATGTCATCATTGCAGTTGTAAAAATCGACGTAATCCAAATCACAAAAAATAGCGATTCCATTCTTTCAAAAAAGCCTCCTGGTATTTTGATCGATTTTGCCAATTCGATTAAAGGAAGACGAATGACCTCAGTTGTGGCTTGTCCGAACACAGCGATACAAACTAAATAGATAAGCAGATATAAAAGCACCACCCAAGACATGCCAAATGCCGCTCGACCCGGTACTTTATTTATGTCTTTTACTAAAGGGATATAAAAAAATAAAATCCCTATTCCTGCATATGCAAGGGCACTATCGATTGTACCTTTTACATATCCATTTATTCCGGTAGTGAATACAGGTAAGACATTATCTAACTTCATAAATCCGATTGCAAAAATGATTAACAGCCCTGTAACGAGAAAAATCAGCGGTAAAAACATCGCATTTAAGCGAAATAATCCGACTCGACTACCAGAAACAGAATAAACAACAATAAGCAAGAAGGAGAGTCCAATAACTTCAACTGGCGTCGTATCAAATAAATATTGTTTAGAGATAATACTAATCGACGAAACTTCATAAGCAGCAATCATCATTCCTTGTATCGCAAACAATAGTGTCAATAGATAAGCAACGGGTTTAGACAAAAGGGAGGATGAATAGGACAGGAATGATTGATTGGGAAATTTGGAGACTATTTTTGCTACAAACCATGTCAAGCTAACGGCCAGTATTCCTGCAATAATAATAGCTATCCATCCATCGGCAAATCTCACCGACTTTGCCAGTATTCCCGGAAGGTCTAATATGCTAACTGCTATAGCTACGGAAGGTATGGCGATCATAATATCTTGTGATTGAATGCTTTCATCTGCATATTTAAAAGGTGACATGAATGAATGTTTCTCCTTTGTAGAGGGCTTCTTATACGGTTCAAATATTATATTACTTTGATATGACATTGTTTTTGCCCTTTATTTAATAGAAGTATCTTTAGAAACATCATCTACTGGTTCCAAATGTTTTGGTCGACGAGTTAATTTCGTAAATGGCGCACGAATGATAACGTCCTTTAAATCTTTCAGAAACAATGGCCCAAAGGGAATCGAATAAGGCATTCCAATACTTTTTAAATTTACGATATGAATGTTCATCATAATATAAATAAGAATCAGCCCGTATAACCCTAAAGCCCCACTTGCAATAATAACGATAAAACGAAATGTCCGAAGTGCGATACTCATACTATAAGTAGGAATACTAAACGCTGCAATCGCTGTAAGTGCTGTTACAATCACCATAATTGGACTGACTATGCCAGCACTAACTGCCGCTTCTCCAATAACTAAACCACCTACAATTCCAATCGTTTGACCAATTACTTTAGGGAGTCTTACCCCCGCCTCGTGTAAAATTTCAAAAGTGATTGCCAATAGAATCGCTTCAACTGCGGCGGGAAATGGAACGCCTTCTCTAGAAGCTGCTATGGAATAAGCCAGTGTACTAGGGATCATCCCAGGGTGAAACGATACAAAAGCAACATAAAGCCCGGGTAAAAACACAGCGATAAAAGCTGCTAGAAAACGCAATATCCTTAAAAGACTTGCTGACATCCAGCGCTGGGTATAATCTTCCGGTGACGCTAGACCATCGCTAAGTGACATGGGAGCAATAAGTGCGAATGGTGTACCGTCAACAATAATTCCTACTTTCCCCTGTATTAAGCTTGCGGAAACTGAATCAGGTCTTTCGGTATCAAGAATTTGCGGAAAGGGAGAGTAGATACTATCTTCAATCCATTGCTCGATAAAGGATGAATCTGAAATAAAATCAATGTCCATCGTTGCCAGCCTACGATTTATTTCATTTACTAAATCCGGATTTGTGATCCCTTCTATATAACAGACAACCACCATTTGTTTGGAACGCTTACCAACCTCGTGTTTCTTAAAGCGTAAATTGGGATCTCTAATATCTCTGCGGATTAATGCCATATTTGTAAAAATACTTTCAACAAATCCATCCCTTGGTCCGCGCACTAACGTCTCAGACTCTGGTTCTTCAATCGAGCGGCTTTCCCCGCCAGTAGTCCCCATAAGTAGTACTTCTTCATAACCTTCTAAGTAGAAAGCAGTGTGCCCATTTAAAATGGCAAGGGAAACATCATCTAAATTATTGGATTTATCTGTATCCGTAACTGCAACAACTTCACTATGTATTTTGTCTAGGATACCCGTTTCATACTGCATTAGATTTTCTTGGATCACTTTTAAAATATTGTTATTGATAAGATCTTCATCTGTAATTCCACTAATGTAAATGATGGCAGCTCTTTTTTCTATACCGCCAATAATTAATTCGCGCGTGACTAAATCAGTCGGATCTCCAAGCATTTTTTTGATTGACTTTAAATTGTCATCTAGATTTTTAGTAATTGATGTATTGAACTCTTCTTGTTGTTCTTGGCTTTGCTTTATTTTATTTCTCGTTTTCATTCGATTGAATATCGAGCGTCTTGCCATTTGATCCCCTCATTTAGCTGAAATAGAGCTTCCCCTTTCTTTTTCCCAATTCCTAGTGTTTTATACAATAACAAAAAGAGGGAAATAAAAAATCCCCCTCATCTAAATATAATTCATTATTCAAGTTAAAATAAGCCGAGCTGCCTAGGAGCAAGCCCTTCATAGTCGATCCCTAACATCGCTTGAAATTGTTTTGCGTTCACAGCTGCATCCCCACCAGAATTATTATTAAACAAGACATAAATGTTTTCTGAGGATGTTGCCAGTTTTAAGACGCGCTCTTTCCATTCCAGTAATTCTTTTTCATTATACTTATACAAATAACGGACTTCTCGCCAATTCGTATCCGCATTCTTCGGTCTAACCCATCCATAGACATTCCTGCCATGCATCCGGATCAATGTCATTTCAGAATGTGTCGCTACAGGTACAATGGGTACCGAACCGTTCCCCGCTTGCGGCTCATCGACAATCGCGTGAATCCAGCCTTCCTGTTTCATAAAATCAAGTGTACTGTCACGATGGGCTTCACTGAACCAAGATTGATGTCTAAATTCTAAGGCAATTGGAATATCACCCATCATCTGCTTACAATACCGCAAATAAGTGACATTCTCTGTCCTACAATCAAACCAAGGCGGAAATTGAAATAAGACCATCGCTAACTTTTTCGCTTCTTGAAAAGGTACTAAGGAATCTTTAAATGCTTGAAACATCTCCGTTTTCGAATCAAAGGGAGAATTGCTCCGCTGATGACCTGTCATGCCTTGGTATGCCTTCACAACGAAACGGAACATTTCCGGTGTTTCGTTAACCCATTTCGAAATGTTACGGACAGGCTGGACGGCGTAAAAAGATGCATCCACTTCTACTATTGGAAAATGACTGCCATATTCTCCTAATTTATCTTTTGCTTTCAAATGTGGTTGGTACAAGGAATGGTGGTCCCTCCACCCGGTTACACCTATGTATATCATGTAATCCCTCCCCCACCTATCATAGCATAAGAAAAATAATATATACGAATGCACCGGCATTTAAGGAATCGTCCAAAGAGGTTGATGGCATTTATTTTTCTTGCCAAAAAACCATAAAAAATCCCTCAAGTACTTTAATAGTAAAATGAGGGATTACCTTATTCAATGTTTCCAAACTCTGGAGTTAAAACCAGCTTTTTCACCTGTACTCAATTGAAATAACTACCCACTATACACGAACATGCGTTCCTTTTTCGCTTTTTAAATAATGGTAATATATAAGTGCAGTTAAAGTTATATGGGTGGGTGGTTGTCACGTTTTCCTTTTCCTTAAAAAGGGGAGGGAGGTGATAATCATGGATACTTTCTTGGAGTTTTTAAAAGAAGTGTTAAAAGGGATCATTCGCGCGATTAGTGCGTATGTATTTCAGAAAACTTTTTTAAACGAAGAGAAAACCACCCGTTGCCGTAGGAAGCCGGGTGGTTCTCGAAGTAATAAATAATCTTTTGTTACAACCACCGCCTGTACGGCCGAGGCTACAAAGAGAGAAGTTACTGCTTCTCTCTTTTACTATCTATATCCATTTTAACGTAAAAACATGCAAAAATCAATGTGACTTATTCGTCAACCCTTGTTAACAACGTAACTAACTCCAAATGAAATAGTTAGGCTATTTCTCACACATTACGAGGAGATACATAGTCAAGTGTCTCCTGTGTTTTAAAGTTGCCGCCTGCTCATCTGGTATCCCTGTAATGTAAAGCAGATAAGCGTTAGTACAAATATGATAGCAACTGTATATAAAACCGCCGTACCATCTACTAGAGTACTAGATGCTGGATCAATTACATGCCAAAGCAGTTTCGTAAAGAATATACCGAAAGTTAACCCGAATACTATCCCATAACAAACAAAAATCAATGCCTGCCAAACAATAACTGACATCATCCCGTTTTGTGTTAAGCCTAATAAACGTGTAATCCGATAACTTGATTGTTGGCTTAAGATGTCATTCGTTAATGTCTGTAAAACACCAAACGATGCACCTATAATTAAAACAATTAATGTGCCGATAACTAAGACGTAGCGTTGTTGAAACATCTTGTATTCTTCCTCAAGTTCCGCTGTTTTTGTTGTGAAATGCATTGCAGGTAATTTACTCATAATAGGCTGCAAAACTTCCACGTCATCCGCATCAACAAAAACTTCATGCATATATAAAACATTTGCTATCTCTTCGGACCAGTCAACGACAATATCGCTATATTGAAATAGTGTTGATTCGTCAGAAATCGCGCTAACAAGAAGTGGCTCATAGTTTTGATTATTATAGTAGTCTATTATTAGAAGTACATCTCCCACTTCAATATGATGCTCTTTTGCAAAACTTTCCTTGACAACTGCACCTGTGACAGGATATTGCTGATCTCGATAAGCAAGGTTTGTTGCCTGTACATCCGCATCAATCATTTCATTAGGCAATTGGACACCAAGGCTTGCAATTCCACTGCTGGCATACACATCACGCACACCTTCTAAATTCCTAATATCAGCTAATAATTCAAGCGTCTGTTCTCCTGTTATATCAGATAAATCATACGTTCCGTGAACCTCAGTTTCAAATTTATTGTCAATATATTGCTCGCTTGACACAGCTACACTTTTCATCGTAGCAGTGCTAAACACCAAAATGACCATCACGCTTATAATTGTTAATATCGCCGACATATTTTTACGTACTTGAGGGAGCAGCCGCTGCAATGCTATATAAAAGTTTTTGCCAAATATCCCCCGCAAATATGGCAGAGAATGTTGTATACACCATTTAAATACATACGGCAAGACATATATAAATAAGACGGTCATCATAGCGGAACCAATGAAGCTTTGAACGGGAGCATTTTCTCTCATTCCGATTAACAATAAAAAGATGGCAATGACTGCAACCCCACTGCTAACCCATCCTTTTTTCCTCGTCCAAACAACCTGTTTTTCTAATTGTTTCATTTGCATTGGTAACACATTGGTGCTCTTCCAAACTTGCCACATCACAAACAGCTGTAGTACGACAAGACTCACTAATGCAATTACGATAACCGTAATAACAGGTATTGTTGTTTGTACAGGGGGCAATGCCAATGACCGAATGATTCGATGAAGTCCAAATTTCATCATCCCAACACCGAGCAATGTGCCAGCTAATACACCTATTATAATAATCGTAGTTAGTTGGGTTAGTACTATCAGCGCAACTTGTGTCATTGTCGCCCCTATTGCCCGTAAACGCATTAATTGCTTTTGCAGCTTAGTAAAAATGATACGAAAATTTGATAAGAGTAACGTGCCCGTAATGATTAATACAAATAGGGATAAGACAACGATAAAAACAAGCAGACCTTCAATATTCTTTTGCATAGCTTCCGATTCATTCAATAAATCCACACGTAAATATTCATCCATTTTAGCAATTTGTGTTCCTACTGTTTCCTCTAGTTCAGGAATTGTCTGTACCAATACAAACTTTCCTTCCTGCATATAGGGAAATAGTGATTTCATATCAGCATTTGTAATATAAGCTGTATTAAATTCATGGATTGGTAAAGTATCTGCAATCGTAAATGTTTGATGTCCAACTTCCAATTGATCCCCAATCGACTTTTCCAAAGAATGTAATAAACGTTCACTTACAATGATCTCATTTTGCTCAATATTATCCGTAAAATGCAAACGACTTTTCGTAAGTTCATCGTTATTCACGCCAAGCATGTTAATAGATATACCTTCTACCGTAACTTCCGGATTTAACAATATTGGTGCAACCGCCATAACACCAGATAAATTCGCTACCTGTGTAAGCTGTTTTTTATCTATATATCTCTCATCTTCTAGTTCGTAACCAAACTCAATATTACTATCACCGTATAGCTCATAGATATCTTCATCCAGTTTTTCTTTGGCACTAAAACCATAGGTACACATCATCACCACAAGTGCTATCGCAATTGCCACGGTGATTATACTCGTTATTGCTTGTGTCTTTCCTGCACGAAAAAGCTTTAAGGCGATGGTGCGTAGATTAAACATTATCGTTCACCTCGAGCTACATATTTAAATTTTTCCAAGATCTTATCTAAGTCGTTTTCATCTTTTTCATTTGTATAAACATCAATAATTTGTCCATCATGGAAGAATAAGACTCGATCTGCATATGACGCAACGTATGCATCATGGGTGACGATAACCATTGTTTGTTGAAGGTCTTTATTTAATTGCACGAGTAAATTTAGAATATCATTCGTTGTATTAAAATCAAGTGACCCTGTAGGTTCATCTGCTAGTAATATCGACGGTTTTGCGACCAAAGCGCGTGCAATTGCAACACGTTGTTGCTGTCCGCCTGATAACTCCGTAGGCAAATGTTTGCGCCATTTTTTCATACCGACCTGGTCAAGTGCTTCCTCGACACGCAACTCAATTTCATAATGCGTTAATCCTTTTAAAATCAGTGGCATTGCTATATTATCCATCACATCAAGATCTTCTAAAAGCTCAAAAGACTGAAATACAAAGCCAATATGGTCACGCCGATAAATCGTTGCTTGTGGTTCTTGGTGAATATTTGCATGTTCACCAAAAACAAACATTTTCCCACTTGTTGGAGCATCAATAGCACTTAACATATTAAGGAGTGTACTTTTACCCGATCCGCTCGTTCCCATTATCGCTACCATTTCACCCTCGTACAATGTAAGATCAACTTCCCGTAATGCCTGGATACGGTGCGATGACCTATCAAATACCTTATTTAGTCCCTCTACACGTAAAACTTCTTTCAGTTTTTGCTGTGGTACAGGAATATTATTCATCAGTTTCTTCAACGGATTTTGCCCACTCATCATTATACACTCCCTTCAATTGTTGTCGTAGCATCTGTAAACCGCGACGAATATGTGTTTTTACAGTTCCAACCGGAAGTTCAACCACTTCAGCTATCTGTGGCACTGTATAATCATGATAAAACCGTAATAACAAAGCAGTTTTATAATGATTCGGTAAAGACTGTAATGCTTGCCATAAATCAAGTTGCTCTTCAATCGGTTTATAATCTGCCTCTATTAAATGCAAGGTTTCCGGAGCAACCGCGCGCTCTCTATCTCTTTTTTTCACATATGTAATACTTTGGTTAATCGCAATCCGCATCAGCCACGTAGAAAAATACAAGGGTTCTCTTAATTGTGCGATCCCTTCAAAGGCACGAATAGTTACTTGTTGAAAGACTTCAATTGCATCCGTTTCATTTTGCACGTATGCAAAGATCATTCGGTAAATTTTATCTTGTTCTTTATTTAGTAATGATAGAAAAGCCGCTTCATTTCCCTGCTGAGCTTGTTTAACCCGTTGCATTTTTTCACCTCTCTATCTATTAGACACACGAGTATGGCGAAACGATTCAAAATCGCCATTTTAAAAGACCAATTTTTCATTATTATAATTGAGAAATTGGTCTTTCCCGTAACTTCAGTAAGCTCCGGTATAAATGATGAAACCTAAACTTAGGCATCTCGTTTACGGTAAAATGCCCGAACGAAATGGTATCTAGCTAGAATGGGCAATTAGACTGCCTTTAATCACCCGAACGAACCCGAATCTAACTCAAACAGGCGATTAGACCGCCTCTAATAACCCGAACGAACTCGAATCTGGCTCAAACGGGCGATTAGACTGCCTCTAATCCCCCAATAAACTCAAACCTGGCTCGAACAGGCAATTAAAGATTAAAATACCCCTATTTAAACGATTACAATTTCTAATCAAGTCAGTACAATGCAAAGCACTCTCTTTTACAGATGCAAAGAAAAGTGACTGTCCCCATTACTTTAGCACTTTACAGTCGCGGGGGACTGACATTTGGTTCTACATGTTACTTCCCACAGCATTTCTTATATTTTTTTCCGCTACCACAAGGGCAGGGATCATTTCTACCTACTTTAATTGTTTTTACTAGGGGATTCTTTTGGAATAATGGTAACACTTCTTCCCATTCTCCAATATTCCTTTTCCCCTTCTCGTCGGCAATTTTGTGTAATAGTTCTACCGATTCTTGTGTCATTCCCAGTTCTGTGTATAACGCCTCTAGCCTTTCAAGCACATCTAGCTTATCATTAAGCCCTTCTACCTCTAGACCTTGCTCTAATATCTGTATTGCTTTTTCAATATCCCTGTTCTGTGGTTCTGAAAACATACCATACTGATCTGACCAATGAATCCATCCCCAGCCTGAGGTAGGATGCTCCTTAATATACGCCTTGAAAAGCTTCTCACCTTCATCAGTCTCACCCATTTCGAAGTATGAAGCAGCAATTACACGTTTTAGAACAAGAACATTATACTCGTTCTTATCTTTCTTTAAAGCTATGTATTTCGTGCAAAAGTCTATTTTGCTCTGAACAAACCTTTTATCTTCCCTCGCAGCATTACTTAATTCCACTTCAAAATCCATCGACCAGTTGTAAATACTTTGCAAGCCAGAAAACGCTTTATCCATGTCTTCAATGTATTCCAGATTATACAAATCCATCGTATCAATGAACTTCCTCCATAGCCCAATCCACATATCGGCAGCAGCCGTCGTTTTCCCGGACATTGAAAGCTTGTAGCCTTCCTGCATTTGTTCATCCAACTCAGATTGTAAATTTTCATCTATTTTAACCATACTGCATACCTCCATTTCCTCACAATATTTTTATTTTTTTGTCCTGAATTTTATTTTACTATTACTAGAATTGAGGGTCAAAACAGAAAATAATTATGGTGCCATAATTCCGTTCTTCAGGGGAGCCAAGACGTGATTTTTTACTTATAGATTGCCTCCAAATCTATCGTCGAAATAACCGCTTCATACTTTTTTGAGTAGATTCCATCTCGTATAGTGGTCATAAGATGCACTCCTTCAGTCTTTTTATGGTTTTGTGGATATTACCATCATACAAGATTTGGGGAGGTGCTTCTTTTTCCACCTCTCAAAAGCGTTGGGAGACAAGCGGTAAGAATTATGAAATTCATTCATTTTAATGAATTTCATAATACGTATTTAATGCTTTCCCATCACCATATGTAGTTGAGTTGGTTCGTTCCCAACTACATATGGTGATGGAAAAGCCGACTTTGGTAATTATGAAATTCATTCATTTATTAAAAGATAAAAAAATCGGGCTCCCTGTGAGGACAACCCGAGATTTTACTCAATTTTGGAACTGAAAATGCTTATTTTAACAATAAAACTATCAGGAGTCTTTCAAGCGGTTGGAAATATCACTAGAACTATACATTACATTTGTAATGATAGCCCGTTCTTCTCTTAAATGGAAAAACTCTGAAAGGTTATCAACTGGCATCTGTCTAAGCCCCAACAAATGGCCTTGTTCTGTCCCCGTTAACTTCACACGTTCCGGAAACATACCAAGTGTTTCAATTGTTTCCGCTATCCTATTATACTGTCCCATAGCCACTTCTGGTTCCTGTAATTGCTCTGAAATATAACGATATATCTCCTCCATATCGGAAAGTGCCCTGTCAGTGATTTGAATCTTATATTCCTTCATTCGTCCATCTTGCGTAGTATAAACCTTAATCATTCGAGTGAACTACTCCCACCACTTATCCTCCTTGCGGGTCTCTTGAAGTGGGAGCTTCTCGACTTATCGTTGCTTTTACTAGCCAACGAAAATTGACCGAGCTAACCCTCTCGTTCCAAGAGTTTTGGTTGCTTATGATAACGCTAATAGGCGTATCCCTTCATTTT